>JBKPHM010000020.1:0-36827 GCA_046729855.1 Actinomycetota bacterium
CCCGGCAACGCGGACCGATGTCACCGAAGCGAAACGTCGACCAGGATCAGCTCGCTGTCGGCGTTCGCCGTGATCGCGATCGAGGATTCGTCGGCGATCTGCGCGCCGGCCCCGGCCTCCATGCGTTCACCATTGACGTCGACGTCGCCCTCGATCACGTACAGGTACACGCCGCGGCCGTCGCCAAGTGCGTGTTCCACGCGCGTGCCGCGCGTGAGGTGCGAGACGAACACGTGCGCGTCCTGATGGACGAGCACCGCATCACCACCGTCGCCGCTGATCACCTTCAGCAGGCGACCGGTCCGGTCCTCCTTCGTGAGGACCTTCTGCTCGACGCCGGGCGACAGGCCGCGCTCGTTCGGCATGATCCACATCTGGATGAACCGCATCGGCTCGGTCTCGGACGCGTTCTGCTCGCTGTGCCAGGCGCCGGCGCCGAGCGTCATGCGCTGCACCGATCCGGCGGGGAGCGGGCCGGGCGCTCCGCCGACGTCGTCCTGGTGACGAAACGAGCCCTCGACGACGTACGTGAGCCCCTCGATGTCGCGGTGGGGGTGCATCGGCCAGATCGCGCCCGGGATCAGGCGGTCGTCGTTGAAGACGCGGAGCGTCCCGAACTGCACGTACTCGGGGTCGTAGTACGTGTCGAACGAGTAGTGCCAGCGCGCGCGGAACCATCCCCCCTCGACGTCGGAGATCTGGTCGTCTCGCCGGATCTTGATCACGACGCCCCCGTTCGATGTGACGCGCGGACGGTCCGGCCCGTGTCGGCGGCTACAGCTGAAGGACGGGGCAGGTGAGCGTTCGCGTTACGCCCTCGACGGCCTGGATCGGCATGACGATCGACTTGGCCAGCTCGTCGAGGTCGTTGGCATCGCCCCGAGCGATCACGTCATACGGCCCGGTAACGCCGTCGACGGCCGCGATCCCCTTGATCTGTCCGATCTCCCTGGTGACGTGGCTGGCCCGGCCCACCTCGGTCTGGATCAGGATGTACGCGCTGACCACGGGATCCCCTTTCGACGGACGCGGCTATCGTACGCGAACCTCCCGACGACCCGCGAACCGCCCGGTCGACGCGCACGGGGCTCACGGCTCCGCCGGCGCGAGCCCCGCATCGCTGCCAAGGGGCGGCGCGCCGGGTTCGGGTTCGGTCGGCTCGGCGCGGCGGAACGAGCGCTCGTGCAACGCCACCCAGGCCACGAGGCCGCCGGACAGCGCCAGCGCCGATGCTGCCGAGTAGAGGATCACGGGACCGAACGAGTCGTACACGAAGCCGCCGATCCCGGCGCCGATGATCGGGCCCAGCCCGAAGCCGACCATCATGGTTACGGACTGTCCGGTCGAGTACAGCGACGGCGGCACCATCCGCCCGATCGCGACCACGCTCGTCGTGAACAGGAGCGCGAACCCGAGGCCCTCGAACACCGTCAGCACCGACACGACGCGCGGGCTCTCGATCAGGCCCCACAGCAGGAACCCGACCGCGTAGAACGTCGACCCGAGCAGGAACGCGCCGCGCAGACCGACCTTTTGCGACAGCGGCGACGAGAGCCGCATCGTCGGCACCTCGATCAGCCCGCCGAGCGCCATTCCCATCCCGACGAGGAGCGGCCCTCCCCCGCCGCTCTTGATCTTGAGCGCGATGAAGTTCCACGCGGCGTTGAACCCAGTCCACAGCAGGACCTGCGCGAGCAGGAAGATCCAGAAGCGTGGCGCCTCGCGGAACAGCGCGCCGACCGTGCCGAGGCGGCCGCTCTCGTGCGTCCGCTGCGGTCGGTCACGGGGAACGAAGCTCGCCCACACGACGACGGCGAGACTCGCGATGGCGAACGCGA
Organism: Actinomycetota bacterium; assembly: GCA_046729855.1. GTDB lineage: Bacteria > Actinomycetota > UBA4738 > UBA4738 > HRBIN12 > DATHSY01. The sequence continues at coordinate 1,839 of JBKPHM010000020.1, forward strand.
CCATCGACCATCGCACCCCGACCTGCTCGAGCAGCAGGCCGAGCACCAAGCATGTCGCCGCATAGCTCAGGCTCTCCCACGCACGGATCCGGCCGTAGTCGTGCATCCGCCCGTCACCGAGATGCGCGAGCACGATCGCGTCGATGTTCGGCCCGGTGGCCGCCTGAAACGCGGCGAACGCGGCCGCCGCGACGGCGATCCCGACGAGTTCGCCGGTCGCGACGAGCGCGAGCGCCGCCAGGGCGGCGCCGAACGAGCCGACTCGAAGCGTTCGGCGCCGCCCGAGCGTCGTGTCGGCGAGGTGCCCCCAGACCGGGTTGACGACGATCCGCGCGACGGCCATCAGCGCGAGAACCACCCCGATGTCGCCCGCCGACAGGCCCTTGTCCGACAGGAACAGCGTGGCGAACGGAAAGAACGCCGCGACGACGATCCCGAACAGCACGAAGAGCACCTGGATCGCGACGGCCGGACGGACGTCGCGCGGAGTGCTCATCGGCACAGGACGCTACCAGCCGCCCGTGGGAGCATGCGCCCTGGTGGTCACGACGGCGCAAGCAGAGGCAGACGGCGCGGCGATCCAGGCGCGCCAGCTCGTCAAGAGCTTCGGGTCGTTCCGGGCGCTCGACGACATGAACCTCACGGTCCGCCGCGGGGAGATCCTTGGCCTGGTCGGCCCCAACGGGGCGGGGAAGACGACGTTCATCCGAGTCGTCGCGGGGTTGCTGCGGCCGACCGGTGGCGAGATCCGAGTGCTCGGCCTCCGGCCGGGCGTTGACGTCGCCGACCGGATCGGGTACATGCCGCAGACCCCCGCGCTCTATGACGACCTGCCCGTGGTCGACAACCTGGTCTTCTTCGGACGGCTGTTCGGCCTGCCGCGGGACGAGGCACGGCGGCGAGCGGACGAGATCCTCGAGGTCGTCGCGCTCGGGCGGAAGGCGCGCTCGCTCGTGCGCGACCTCTCGGGCGGGATGCGGCAGCTCGCGAGCCTCGGGTGCGCGATGGTGCACGGGCCCAGGCTGCTCCTGCTCGACGAGCCCACGGTGGGGATCGACCCGGTGCTCCGGATGGACCTCTGGCGGCATTTCGCCGACCTCAACGCGGGTGGCACGACGATCGTCGTGACGACGCATGTGATCCCGGAGGCCGAACGGTGCGACCGGATCGCGATGATCGGCTCGGGCCGCGTGATCGCGCTCGGGACCTCGGACGAGCTGCGGGCCCGCGCGGACCGCAGGAACCTGGACGAGGCGTACATCTCGCTCCGGGACGCGGCCCGCCGAGAGGGTGAACGATGAGCGGATCGCGCGTGGCCGCGATCGCGGGCCGAATCGTGCGTCAGTTCCGTCACGACCGCCGCACCGTCGCGCTGATCATCATCGTCCCGCTGGCGGTCATGGCCCTGATCGGGTACCTCGTCGGCGACTCGGGAAAGGAGCCCCTGCCCGTCGCGGTCGTCAACCTCGACGAGGGGGGGACCACCCCGCTCGGCACGGTCGACCTCGGCGAGGAGTTCGCGCGGACGCTGGACGATCAGCCGGGCCTCGAGGTCAGGGCATCCACCTCGCCGGCGGCCGCCGAGGATGCGGTCGAGGAGGGCGAGGTCGCCGGTGCGATCGAGTTGCCGGCGGACCTCTCGGCCCGCCTAGCGGCGGGCGAAGGCGTCGACCTCCGGATCGCCGTCGCGGGCACCAACCCGAGCCTGGCCGGACCCGTCGTGACCGGCGTACAGACGGCGATCCGCGAGATGGCGGCCTCCGTGCCGGCCGACAAGGTCGCGGCGGCGGGCGGCGTGACGATACGGACCGTCTCCCTCGAAGGGGTCCCGGGACTCACGACGATCGACTACTACGCCCCAGTCCTGGTCGCCGTGTTCACGTTCTTCTTCACCTTCCTGCTGACGAGCGTGTCATTCTTGCGCGAGCGTGCGTCGGGGACGCTGGACCGGTTGATGGCCTCGCCGGCCAGCCGGCTAGACGTCGAACTCGGCTACCTCCTGGGGTTCATCGGGTTCGCGATGCTGCAGACCTTGATCGTCCTCGGGTACGCGATCGTCGTGCTCCACGTCGAGATCGCCGGCCCGCTGTGGCTGGTGCTGCTCGTCCTCGTGTTGCTCGTCGTCGGCTCCGTCAACCTCGGGATCCCCCTGTCGTTCTACGCCCGCAACGAGCTCCAGGTCGTGCAGTTCATCCCGCTCGTGCTGTTGCCCCAGATCTTCCTCGGCGGCCTGGTCTGGCCGGTCGAGACGTTGTGGACGCCGCTGCGGTGGCTGTCGCTGCTCTTCCCGCTCACGCACGCGACCGCGATCCTGCGGCAGGTCATGCTGGCGGGCGCCGGGATCCAGGACGTCTGGCCGCGTCTCGCTGCGCTGATCGCGTTCGCGTTCGCGACGGTCGCTCTCGGCGTGATCGTCCTGCGGCGCCAGCGAGCGTAGCTCAGGCGGAAGCGCGCTCGAGCTTGCGATCGTCCACGTGGTCCGCCAGCCCGATGGCGGTGAACGGCAGGATCGGCGCCGCCAGCAACGCCGCCTCGGGCAGGATACGGACGGTGAGGAACATGTACACGGTCACGGCGAGGACCGCGACTGCGCGAGCCTTCCACGAGTGATGCACCTCACGGCGCAACGCCACGGCACCGCCGGCGGCGGCGCCCGCGACGAGTCCGGTGACGGCGTCCACGGCGACCGCGGACACCGGGATTCCGACCACCAGCGAGAGGCCCATCGCCCGGAGCACCGCGCCCGGCGCGCGCGGGTGCTGCGACAGGAACGCCAGGGCGATGAAGGCGAACGGGATCAACGCGAGCCCGAACGCGATGAAGGGCCCCGCCGGCGGTGAGCCCGGTTCGTCCAGCGTCGCCGAGACCACACCGGCCAGGATCGCCCACAGGGCCGGAGCGAGCAGGAGCGTCGAGAGTAAGATCGCCCGCCATTTCGTCCGCGGTGGCAGCGGCTCGGCGCCCGCGAGCCTGGCGTTCCCGCGCCCCCGGACCGCCATCAGCCCTTGACCGCCCCCGCTGTCAGCCCGCGGACGAAGTACTTCTGGAGCGAGAAGAACACGATGAGCGGCAAAGCCATCGATATGAACGCGGCGGCGGTCAGGATGTGCCAGTCCTCGCCTCGTCCGCCGAGGAGGTTCTTGAGTGCGATCGTCAGTACCTGGTTCTGACTGGAGCCTCCGAGGAACACGTACGCGACGAGCAGGTCGTTCCAGACCCACAGGAACTGGAAGATCGTGAACGCCGCAAGGGCGGGCACAGACAACGGGATGATCAGCCGCCAAAAGATCGTGAAGTGGTCGGCACCGTCGATCTTCGCCGATTCGATGATCGACGACGGCAGCGAGCCGATGTAGTTGCGCAGCAGGTACGTGGCGAGCGGGAGGCCGAACCCGGCATGCGCCAGCCAGACGCCGAGGAAGGTCCCGTTGAGATCGAGGTCCGGGAAGAGCCGCCAGCCGGAGACCACGAGACCGTCGGCGTACAGCCTCAGGATCGGGATCAGAGCCATCTGGAGCGGCACGACCAACAGGCCGACGACTGCCACAAACAGCACGTACCGCCCACGGAACTCCATCCACGAGAAGGCGTACGCAGCGAACGCGGCGATCGTGATCGGGATGACGGTCGAGGGCAGCGTCACCGCCAGGCTGTTCAGGAAGGCGTTGCCGAACCCCGCGGCGTCCAACGCCGTTCGGTAGTTCTCGATCGTCCACCCGGCGGCCCGGAACGGATGCGCGAACACGGTCCACCAGCCCGTCGTGACGACGAGGTTCTCGGGACGGAACGACGTGATCAGGACGCCGAGCGTGGGGATGATCCAGATCAGGACGATGAGGGCGACGACGACGTTCACCACCCATCCACCGGTCCGGACCTCACCGACGGAGCCCGATCGGCCCGTGTCGCGAAGGGCGACCTCACCCTTCTGGGGCTCCGTGGCGACGGCGGGTGGGATCGTCGGCGAGCCTATCGGGTCATCTCCTCCTCGCGGAACCGGCGGATGTTCCAGACCATAACCGGGACGATCACGGCGAACAGCATGACGGCGATCGCGGCGCCGCGTCCGCCGTCCAGTCGCGTGAAGAACCAGGTGATCATGCGCTCGGCGATCACGACGGTCCCGTCCCCTTCCGGGTTGCCCATCACGAAGACGATGTCGAAAACCTTGAGCGCGTTGATCACCATGTAGGTCGTCACGACGACGACGGTGGGAAGGATCGTCGGCAGCATGATCCGCCAGAACACCTGGAGCTCGGATGCGCCGTCAATCCGGGCCGCCTCGATGATCTCGTCGGGGATCGCCTTGATCGCGGCGGAGAGCACGACCATCGCGAAGCCGGTCTGCATCCAGATCATGATCACCATGAGCATGAGGTTGTTCCACGGCTGGATCTGGAGCCAGGCGACGGGCTCCTGCCCGAGTCCCAACATGCCCCCGTTGAGCAGCCCGATGTTGCTGCCGAACCCCTGTGGGCGGTAGCTGTAGATCAGGCGCCACGTGATCGACGCTCCCGCGAACGAGATGGCCATGGGCAGGAAGATCATCGACTTAGAGAACGCCTCGCCGCGCCGCAGCCGGTCGGCCAGCGTCGCGAACGCGAGTCCGATCGAGACGCCGAAGAGCGGCACGATCACGACCCAGCCGACCGTGTTCCGGATCGACAGCAACATGTCGTGATCGGTGAATACGAACCGGAAGTTGTCGAGCCCGACGAAGGTCTGCGACGACGCGTCCATGAAGGAGATCACGAGCGTGTTGAGGACCGGGTACACGAGAAACACGCCCAGCACGACGAGGCACGGTCCGACGAAGACGTACGGGCGGACGCTCTCACGGAACCGCGCCGGCAGGTAATCGACCAGCCGGTTCATCGCCCAGTACAGGAAGAAGACGCCCAACACGCCGACCACGATCGCGACGCCCACCACGATGATCCGGTTCGCGTTCTCGTCGCGGAGGAGATCGAACGTGAGCCACAGCACGGCGAACGCGCCTATCGGGATCGCGAACGCCGCCAGGAGACGGAGGATGAAGACGCCGATCGCCCGGGCGGCAGGCTCCGTCGGCGCGACGGCTACGTCACCAGGTTCCACGCGGGGCGGCCGCGTCTGCGTGCTCACGTCACGTCATCCTCCACTGCCGACGCGCCTCGACGCAAGCCGAGGTGAGCGGCGGTCCGCGACCGGCCCCGGATCGCCGTCCGCGAGCAGCGCGCCTACTCGGCGGGCCAGCTCGCCTCGATGTCGTCGAGGACCCCTTTCGCCGAGTTCGGCCCCTGCCGCAGGTAATCCACCATGCCTGACCAGAAGCTGCCGGAGCCGACCGCCGAGGGCATTAGGTCCGACGCGTCGAACCCGGCGGTCCCTGCTGCAAGGGCCTCTGTAAGGACGACCGACGCCTGCGCGAGGATGTCGTTTGCGTAACACTCCTCCCCGACGTTGATGTTCGGCGAGACTCGCGACGACCCCGGGTCACCGCCGAGAGCGCACTGTACCTCTTCACCCATGAAGCGCTCGAGGAAGTCGACGACCTCGGGACGGTTGCCGGCCGTCCCGACGATGGCGAGCTCGCCGGCGAACAGCGTCCCCTCCTGGTCGATCGGTGGGAGCGGGAACCAGTCGTAGTCGACGCCCGCCTCGGTCCCCTCCGGGAAGAACGCGTTGATGAAACTCGCCTGACGGTGCAGCCAGCATCCGGGCGGGTCGTCGAACATTGGCAGCGGTGCCTCGCCGAACGGGATGTTGGTCGAGTCCGCCGCACCCCCGAGGACGTAATCGGGGTGGAACATCACGTCGCCGAACATCTCGGTCGCGTTGAGAACCGCGGGGTCGTTGAACGGGATCCCGTGCGTGTACCACTGCTGATACGTCTCCAGCCCGGCCGTGCGCAGCATGATGTCTTCGATCCAGTCGGTCGCCGGCCATCCCGTCGAGCCCTCGCTCTGGAACCCGACGCACCATGGCGTCCCGCCGTCGGCGACGATCTGATCCGACAGGGCCATGAGATCATCCCACGTCTCCGGAATCTCGTACCCCGCCTTGTCGAAGTCGTCCTTCGGGTACCAAACCATGCTCTTCAGGGCGATGTTCGTCGGGACGCCGTAATGCGCGCCGTCGACCTCGCCGAGCGAGACGAAGTACTCGCCGAAGAGGCTCTCCAGCTCCGCGATGTCGAAGCCCATGTCCTCGAGGGAAACGAGGTTCCCTGCCTGAGCGAGGTCGGCCACAACACCCGGCTGCGGCGCAAGGAAGACATCCAAGGTCCCGGCGTCGGCGCGGATCTGTGCCTGCGTCACCTCTTCGCCGGAGGCCTCGATCTCGGCCTTGTAGTCGACCTTGGAATTGATCAGCTCGTCGATGATTCCGTTGTAGATCTCCACCTCGCCGGGGTCACCCCCCGACAGGATGTTGATCGTGCCCTTGTTCTCGAGCTGGCCGCCGCCACCACCGCCGCCGTCGCCTTCTTCCTCGCGACATCCCGCGGCTACAAGTACGAGGATGGCGACCAAAGCCAGGTACCTGGATCGGCGCATCACTACTCCCTTCCCTCGTCGAACCCTCGTTGCCTCGAAGACAATTTCTCCCACCGGGGGTATACGGTCAAACCGTCCCTCCGGGCCGGGCAGGTGTCCCGGCATCACAGGCCGTTGCGGTCGATCACCTCCGCGTACCAGCGGGCGCTGGCCTTCGGCAGGCGGCGTTGCGTCGCGAAGTCGACATAGACGAGCCCGAAGCGCTTGCCGTACCCCTCGACCCACTCGAAGTTGTCGAGCAGCGACCACACCAGGTACCCCTCGAGCGGCACGCCCGCGGACACCGCCTCGTGCGCTGCCGCGATGTGGTCGTGCAAGTACGCGATCCGGCGCTGGTCCCGCACCTCGCCGTTCGCGTCCGGCGCTTCGTCGAACGCCGCGCCGTTCTCCGTGACGAGCATCCGCGCGGGCTCGTACTCGGCGTGCACCCAGGCAAGCAGCTCGCTGAGCCCGCTCGCGTCGATTGGCCACTCCATCGCGGTGACGTCCGCATCCGCCGGGAGCACGGCCCACGCGCCGAGCGACCCGGGTACCTCGATCGGTCTCGCCCCGCGCGACGCGTCGGCGGCGATCGTCTGTCGCCGGTAGTAGTTCACGCCCAGGAACGCCAGCGGCGCGGCGATGACGTCGAGGTCGCCATCCCGGATGAACTCGAGGTCGACGAACCGCCCGTAGTGCTCCATGAGCTCGCGCGGATAGCCGCGACCGAACAGCGGATCGAGGAACAGCTGGTTCATCTGCAGACCGGCCAACCGCGCGGCGCGTTCGTCGTCGGCATCGTCGGACACGGGCTCATGCGGCTCGAGGTTCAACGCGATCCCGGCGTTGTCCCGCATCGCGTCGAGCGCGAGTCCGTGGCCGAGGAGCTGATGGTGCGTGGCGGCGAGGGCGGCGGCGTCGTCGGTGCGGCCGGGTGCGTGGATGCCGGCCGAGTATCCGAGCCACGCGGCGACCCACGGCTCGTTCAACGTGATCCAGTAAGACACCTCGCCCGCGAGCGCGTCGTGGACGATCTCCGCGTGCTCGGCGAAGCGCGAGGCGGTGTCGCGGTTCGGCCAGCCCCCCGCCTCCTCGAGCGCCTGCGGGAGATCCCAGTGGTAGAGCGTCACGACGGGCCGGACGCCGGCCGAGTTCAGCGCATCGACCAAGTGCCGATAGTGGTCGAGGCCGCGCCGGTTCGCGGGTCCACGTCCGTCCGGCTGGATCCGGGGCCACGCGATCGAGAACCGGTACGCCTGGATCCCCAGGTCGGCCATCAGCGCGATGTCCTTGGGGAACCGGTGGTACTGGTCGCACGCCACGTCGCCCGTATCGCCGTTCTTGACGCGGCCCGGCTGGCGGCAGAACGTGTCCCAGATAGACCGCCCGCGCCCGTCCTCCCGCGCGGCGCCCTCCACCTGGTACGCGGACGTCGCGGCACCCCAGAGGAACCCGTCCGGGAACCGCGACTGCAACGACGCCGTCGGTCAGTCCCCGTAGATGCCTAGGCCGGTGTCCGGGTCGAAGAAGTGGATCCGCCGCGTGTCGACTACCAGCTCAATCGGCTCGCGTTCGGCAGCACGCGTCCGCGGGTTCAGGCGAGCGAGGAACGTGGTTGTCGCCGTGCCGGTTCTGCGCTCGATCTCGACCGCATCGTGACCGGCATCGGCGGCCAGCTCCCTCGCATCGTCGGTGGAGGCACTCGCAGCATCGATGGGGAAGTGCACGACGACGTCGGAGCCGAGCGCCTCGCGCAACAGCACCGTGGAACGGATCCGTTGATCGGCGGGAGCCGCAGCGACGAGCGAGGCGTCCTCCATGTCCTCGGGGCGCACGCCGAGGATGATCCGCCTGCCCTCGAACCGCTTCAGCGCCGGACGCGCGTTGAGCACGTAATCGGCCACGCGCAACGAGAAACCGCCGAACTCGACGGCCGCCGACCCGTTCGTCCGGCTGAGCGTCGCCTCGACCATGTTCATCGCCGGCGAACCGATGAAGCCGGCTGCGAACAGGTTGACGGGGTGGTCGTACAACACCTGCGGGTTGTCGACCTGCTGCAGGATGCCGCGGCGGATGATCGCGACGCGGTCCCCCATCGTCATCGCCTCGGTCTGATCGTGTGTCACGTAGATCGTCGTCGTGCCGAGCTCGTCCTGGATCCGCGCGATCTCCGAACGCATCTGGACGCGGAGCTTGGCATCGAGGTTCGACAGCGGCTCGTCCATCAGGAAGGCCTTGGGCTCGCGGACGATCGCGCGGCCCATCGCCACGCGCTGCCGCTGGCCGCCCGAGAGGGCCTTCGGCTTGCGCTCCAGGAACTCCTCGAGGCCGAGGATGCCGGCGGCCTGCCGGACGCGCCGGTCGATCTCGCCCTTGTCGAGCTTGCGGAGCTTCAACCCGAACGCCATGTTGTCGTACACGGTCATGTGCGGGTACAGCGCGTAGTTCTGAAACACCATCGCGATGTCCCGCTCCTTGGGCGGCACGTTGTTGACGACGCGCTCCCCGATCCGGACGCTGCCCTCGGTGATCGTCTCGAGGCCGGCAACCATCCGGAGCGCGGTCGTCTTGCCGCATCCCGAGGGACCGACGAGCACGATGAACTCCCCGTCCGCGATGTCGATGTCGAGCTGGTCGACGGCCCGCGTGCCGTCCGGATAGACCTTGCTGATCTTGTCGAGATCGATCTCCGCCACGGCGCGACCTCCCGCTGAACGTGCCGATACACAACCACAGGGCCGCGCCATACCGCAACGGCGCCCGCCGATGCCGGGCGTACGATGCGGAGGTGCCTGGGATCGAGCTCGTCCGGGGAGACATCACCGCGCAGCAGGTCGACGCGATCGTGAATGCGGCGAACTCGTCCCTTATGGGCGGGGGAGGCGTCGACGGCGCGATCCACCGGGCGGGTGGGCCGGCGGTCCTCGAGGAGTGCAGCGCGATCCGCGAGACCCGCTACCCCGACGGGCTGCCCACCGGTGAGGCGGTCGCCACGACCGCCGGGAATCTGCCGGCACGGTGGGTGATCCACACCGTGGGTCCGGTGTTTTCGAAGCGGGAGGACCGATCCGAGCTGCTCGCCGGGTGCCACTCGTCGTCGTTGCGGGTGGCGGACGAGCTTGGCGCGCGGACCGTGGCGTTCCCGGCGATCTCCACGGGGGTGTACGGGTATCCGCTCGACCTCGCCGCGCCGGTCGCGCTGCGGGCGGTCGCGGACGCGGCGACCGACGTCGAGGAGGTGCGGTTCGTCCTGTTCGGCGAGGACGCGTTCGGCGCCTTCGAGCGAGCGCTCGCCGAGCTCCAGAACCCGTGACCTCGTAGGCGCCGAAGCCGAAGCCGACCGCGTTGGTAGGATTCCTGTCCAATGAGCCAGCCTGCAGGGAACGAGCGCACGGAGCTGACGACGGTCCGCGGCGTCCACGAGCACCTGGACGAGGTGCAGCTCGTCGACTGCCGGGAGCCGTACGAGTGGTCGGCCGGACGCATCGAGGGCGCGGTCCACATCCCGCTCAATTCGATCATGGCCGGCGTCACCGGTGATCTCCAGCCGTTCCGGCCGGTCGTGGTCGTTTGCCGGTCGGGCAACCGCAGCGAGCTGGCCACGCTGATGCTGCGTGCACGCGGGTTCGAGGCCTACAACCTCGAGGGCGGCATGGAGGACTGGGAGCGCGAGGGCCTCCCGTTCTCGACGCCCGAGGGCGCGCCCGGGCGCGTCGCCTGAGCCGAACCGCTCGCGGATCCGGTCAGCGCGGGCGCTCGTGGCGGTCATCACGACGATCTTCCGCATCGCGGCCGCCTGCCCTAGGCCGCGGCGAAGCTAGTGACAGCCACCGAACGAGAAGTGCCCAGGGTCGTTCACCGGTACGGACTGGCACCATCCGTTCGCCTCCAACGCCGCGACGATCGCGGGGTCGCCGAGCGCTTCCTCGGTCGTGTCGATCGCCGCACCGAGCTGGTGCCAGGAAAGGCCGGGCGGCGCACACAGCCCCGGGCAGCCCTCGGGGTTGCCGCAGATGTTCTTGCACGCGATCCGCTGCTGCCGGCAGCTGCGGAACGACCACACAACCGGGATGTCCGTACCGGCGCCGCGTTCGGCCGCCAGGAACGCCTGCATCGCAGCGGGCTGCAGCTTAACGCCGTCGACGGTGCGCAGCGGCGGCCGCTCGGCGCACGGATCGTCCGGGATCACGATCGGCGAACGCTCGACGAACGCCAGCACGCCCGCACCGGCGACCGCGACGGTCGCTACCGCGGCGGCCGCCAAGATACGACGCCGCCGGCGAAGCAGATCCCGAGCGCCCCGGTGTCGACCGATCCCTCGACGGTACCCGGCCGACCGAAGCGGCGGTAGCCTTCGAGTGTCCATGGCAGACGTCGATGGCGCTCGCAAGGCCCTCCTGGAGGCCGTGGGGCCGGAGCGGATCCTGACCGACCCGCTGACGCTGGCGCTGTACGCGCGTGACGGGTCGATCGTGCAGGGGTCGGCGGCGATCGTCGCGCTTCCCACCGACGTCACCGAGCTGCGCGCCTGCGTCCGGATCGCCACGCGGCACGGCATGTCGGTGGTCCCGCGCGGCTCCGGCACCGGGCTCGCCGGCGGCGCGACGCCCGTCGCCGACGCGCTCGTCGTCGCCACGACGAAGATGAACCGCATCCTCGAGATCCGCGCGGAAGACCGTCTGGCGTGGGTCGAGCCCGGCGTGATCAACCTCGACCTGGCGAACGTGCTCCGCCCGTACGGGTTCACGTACGCGCCGGATCCGTCGTCGCAGCAGACGTCGTCGATCGGCGGCAACGTGAGCACGAACGCGGGCGGTCCGCACTGCCTGGCCTACGGCGTCACCTCGAACCACGTCCTGGCGCTCGACGTCGTCCTGCCGGACGGCTCGCTCGAGCGGCTCGGCTCCGAGGCGCCCGAGGCCGCCGGGTATGACCTTCGCGGCGTCGTCGTGGGCGCGGAGGGGACGCTCGGCGTCGTGGCGGCGATCTGCGTCCGCCTCACGCCGCTCCCGGCCGACATCCGCACCATGCTGTTCGACTTCACCACGGTCGAGGACTGCGCGGCGACGGTCTCCGCCATCATCGCGAGCGGCGTGGTCCCGGCCGCGGTCGAGATGATGGATCAGGGGATCGTGATCGCGGCCGAGAACTTCGCACACGCCGGCTATCCCGTCGACGCGGCGGCGATCCTGATCGTCGAGGTGGACGGCGAGCCGGCCGCGGCCGAGGCGCAGGCGCGCGCGGTCGAACGCGCGGCTCGCGCGAACGGCGTCCGCTCGGTCCGCGTCGCGAGGGATGACGCCGAACGCGCGCTGCTGTGGAAGGGGCGCAAGAACGCGTTCGGCGCCGTCGCACAGATCGCGCCGCACTACCACCTGCACGATTGTGTCGTGCCGCGCACGCGGCTGGTCGAGGTCCTCGGCGGCGTCTACGAGATCTGCCGGCGTCACGAGCTCATCGTCACGAACGTCTTCCACGCCGGCGACGGGAACCTGCACCCGCTGATCTCCTTCGACCTCCGCGAACCGGGCACGCTCGAGCGCGTACTGGCCGCCAGCGATGAGATCGTGCGCCTGTGCGTCGATGCGGGCGGCGCGCTGTCGGGCGAGCACGGGATCGGCATCGAGAAGCGCGACTTCATGTCGCTCGTGTTCTCCGAGCACGACCTCCAGGCACAGGCGTGCGTGCGGGCGAGCTTCGACCCGGCCGGCCGCATGAACCCCCAGAAGGTATTGCCCGATGGCTCCCGGTGCGGCGACTTCGCCGTGGCGCGCGGGATGGACGCGGCCGTCGCCGCGGCGTCGCTGCCGGAGGGATCGTGGATCTGATCCATCCCCGCTCGAAGGGCGACGTCGTCGAGGCGATCCGGGACGCGTCGCGCGGGGGGGTGCGGATCCTCGTCGCCGCGGGCCGGCAGCACCTCGACAAGGGCAACCCATCCGAGGTCGACGCGGAGCTGTGGACCACCCAGCTCGACCGCATCGTCTCGTACGAGCCCGCCGAGATGATCGCCGTGGTCGAGGCGGGCGTCCGGCTCGGCGCCCTCGCCGACGTCCTGGCGGCCGGCGGGCAGGAGTGGCCGGTCGACGCGCCACGCGACGCGACGGTCGGTGGCGTCATCGCGGCCGGCGCGTCATCGCCGCGGCGGCTGCGGGTCGGCGTCGTCCGCGACACGGTCGTGGAGATGGAGATCGTCACCGGCGACGGCCGGTTCGTCCGCAGTGGAGCTCGTACCGTAAAGAACGTGACCGGATATGACGTGCACAAGCTGCTCATCGGGTCGCTCGGGACGCTCGGGGTCATCGTCCAGGTCGCGCTGAAGCTGCGGCCCCTGCCGGCGGCTCGGCGCACCATCCGCGTGGCGGGCGGGCTCGAGGCCGCCGGCCGCGGGCTCGAGGCCGTCCCGGGCGCCGCCGCGGCCTTGGCGACACCCTCGACGACCGACCTCCGGCTCGAGGGATGGCCCGAGGAGGTCGACGACGCCGAGACGAGGCTGCGGCAGGCCGTCGACGTCGTCGGCGCCGTCGACGCCGAGGCGTTCCCGGCCGAGCGTCCGTGGGAGCGGGCGCCCGTCGTCGCGGAGGTCGCGGTCCCCCCCTCGCGGCTGCCGGAGGTGCTCGCCGCCCCGTTCGACGACTGGGGCGCGCTGGCCGGCGCGGGCATCGCCTGGGTCGGCGTCGGCTCCGTCGACGGCGAGCTGTCGGAGCTCCGGGCCCGCGCATCGTCGTTCGGGGGGATCGCCCCCGCGATCAGGGGACCGGGCGGGCTCGGGACCGCTCGCGTGCCCGCGGTCGAGGTCCAGCGGCGGATCAAGCGCGCCTTCGACCCGGCCGGCATCCTGGCGCCCGAACGGGGGTGGGCGTGAGCGAGATGCTCGGGAGCGACCTGCCGGCCGGCACCCGGTTCCTGGGTCCCGAACCGGGCGCGCTGCCGTCGTGGGGACCGGCCGATCACCCGTCCGACGCCGACCTGGCCTCGTGCGTCGCGTGCGGCCTCTGCCTGCCGCATTGCCCCACGTACCGTCTGACCGGCGAGGAGTCCGCATCGCCGCGCGGCAGGATCGCGGCGATGCGCGCCGTCGCGGAGGGCCGCGCGCAGGTCGACGCGACGTTCGCCTCCTACATGGATCTCTGCCTCGCGTGCCGGGCGTGCGAGGACGTCTGCCCGTCGCACGTGCCGTTCGGACGGCTGATCGAACCGGCGCGCGTGCAGATCGAGCCGCACCGGCCCGCCGGCACCCGCCTCGCGAGATGGATCGGCCTCGACGTCGCGATCCGCAGGCGATGGCTCCTCTCGCTCGTCCGCCGGCTCACGCCCGTCGCTCGCCCGTTCCTCCCCGGTCGGGTCCGCCGGCTGATCCCACGCGGGCGGCCGGGTCCGCGCGTCTCCGCGGTCACGGAGCCGGTGGGCACCGCGAAGGGGACGGTCGCGATCCTAACGGGCTGCGTGCAGGACCAGTGGTACCGCGAGGTGAACCGCGCCACGGTGCGTGTGCTCGCTCGAAACGGCTGGCGCGTCCTCGCCCCGCGCCGTCAGGTCTGCTGCGGCGCCCTCTCGGCCCACAACGGCCACCTCGAGACGGCGCGTGTGCTCGCGCGCCGCAATCTGGGCGCATTCGCGGGCGTCGACCACGTGATCGTCAACGCGGCCGCGTGCGGCGCGCAGACGAAGGAGTACGGCGAGCTCGTCGGCAGCGACGAGGCCCGAGCGTTCTCGACCAAGGTCGTCGATCTGATGGAGTTCCTGGCGGAGCAGCGGGTCGAGCCGCCGGGCGAGGACGCCGGCGTGCCCACCGTGGCGTACCACGACGCGTGCCACGCGCTCCGCGTGCAGCACATCCGGGAACAGCCCCGCGCCGTGCTCCGGTCGATCCCTGCGCTCCAGGTCCTCGATATCGCGGAGGGCGACCGCTGCTGCGGCGCGGCCGGGTTGTACAACGTCCTGCAGCCCGAGATGGCAGATCAACTCGGGGCAGCAAAAGTGGAGGCGATCCTCGCGACGGAGGTGACCACGGTCGCGACCGCGAACCCCGGGTGCGCGATGCAGCTCGCCGCCGCGATCCGTACCGCCGGCGCGAACGTCGAGGTCGTCCACCCGGTCCAGCTCCTCGACCGCGCCTACCTGCGCACAGGGGCGTTGAGGCCCATGCACGATGCTTCGCTCCGCCCGTCGAAGGGAACGAACGTCCGATGAGGTTCCTCCCCCGGATGATGGTCGGTCTGGCACTCGCGGCGACGCTCGTCGACTGCGAGGGCGACGGTGCCGCCGATGTCGGACGCGCCCGCGATGCGGTCACGCCCCGCGAGACGGCATCCGCAACCGAGACGCCGCCGGGCCAGACGTACCGCGACAACGGCGTGAGGTTCACGTACCCGAAACGCTGGGACGAGTTCACGGTCACGGAGACGTCCGCCTCTTCCGGCAACGAGCTGTGGAACCAGACGATCGGCATCGACGACGTCAACTTCGTCTCGGTGTCGGGCTACGAGATCGAGCTCGACGTCACGCAGGACAACATCGACGAGCAGGCCGACCCGGTCGGCCGGCAGATGGGATCCGTGTTCGCGCAGGCGGGGGGCGAACTCGTGAGCGGCCCGGACATCACGACGGTGGCCGGACTTCCGGCGCTCACGTTCGTCGGCACCGCCGTGAACCCGAGCGGCGAGGACGTTGGGAGCCGGCTGGTCCTCGCGTTCGACGGGACGATCGAGTACTTCGTCAACTGTCAGTACGACGACGCCGGCGAGCGCCAGATCACCGACGGATGCGATCTGATCCTCTCCACGTTCGAGATCGCGGACTGAAGGCATTGCGCGTCGCCGATCGCTGGTTCGAACGGCGCGACGTCGCTCGACGAATACCTGTCGCGCCGCGGCTGAGGCCGAGCGACCGGGCGAGGAGGAGGCCGGGCAGCTTCAGCCGCCGAGGACGCGGGCGAGGTCTTCGAGGCTCTCGAGGTTGTGGCCGGGGAGGAAGTCGTCGATCGAGGGCAACGCGGCCGCCATGCCGCGCGCGAGCGGCTCGTAACGAGGGCTTCCCTTGAGCGGGTTGACCCAGACGACACGGTGGGCGAGGCGCCGGAGCCGGCGCATCTGCGCCTGGAGAAGGGCCGGATCGCCACGTTCGAGGCCATCGGAGCAGAGCACGACGACCGCGCCTCGGACCGCCGCTCGTTGACTCCATCCGTCGAGCAGCTCCTTCAGTGAGGCGCCGATCCGCGTGCCGCCCTCCCAGTCGGCGACGAGCCGCCCGACCTCGTGGAGCGCCCGGTCCGGGTCCTTCGTGCGAAGGGTGCGGGTGACGTGCGTGAGCCGCGTCCCGAAGCAGAAGACCTCGACCTTCCTCCCCGCCGCCATCGCGGCGTATGCGAACTGCATCAGCGCGCGCGCGTACGGCGCCATCGACCCCGACACGTCGAGGATCAGCACGAGCGGCCGCGACTTCGTCGCGCGCTCGCGCCAGGCCCGGTGGAACGGCTCGCCGTGGGTGCGGATGGAGCGCCGGAGCGTTCGCTTCACATCGAAGCGGCCGCCGGTCGGCGACGGCCGCAGCCGCCGCGTGCGCCGCCTCGGCACACGCACGGCGAGCTCGCGCACGAGCCGTTCCACGCGCGCCCGCTCCTCGAGGGACAGATCGGCGAACGACTTCGCGCGGAGCACCTCGACGGCGCTCGCCACGATCCTGATCGACGCGTCTCCCTCGGACGCCTCGCCCTCGTCGGCGCCGCGCCACTTGGCCACCCGCCCGCTGTCGCGCGCATCCACGCCGTAGGCGTCCGCCTCCACCTCTGACCCACGAGCCTCGTCCCCCAGCGTCGCCGGAAGCTCCAGCTCGATCCGGATGCCGGTGCGGAAGTACGCGTCGAACGCGTCGTCAAACGCCTCGACGTCCTCGGGACGAGAGAGCAGCGTCGCGCGCCCCGCCCAGTACAGGTCGTCGCGCGTCACCGGCCCGAGCGTCGCGACCGCACGCGTGAAGGTCACGATCCGCCCCGTTCCGACCGCGAGACCGCGGGCGCGCAGCTCGCGCCCGAAGCCGGTCAGGCGGGCGACGCCGTCCGGCTCACTCGTCTCCATCGCCGACGACCTCGGCGAGCCTGGCGGTCGCGAGCTGCTGGTCCTCGTGGTCCTTCAGGACCGCGCCGAGCGTCGCCGCCGCCGTCGCCTCGTCCAGACGCTCGACGCCCAGGAACGAGGCGGCGTTGGCCCAGTCGATCGTCTCGGCGACCCCCGGCCGCTTCGCGATGTCGAACGACCGCAGGCGCATGACCGCGCTCGCGACGTCGCGCGCCAGCGCCTCCGACACCTCCGGCGCGCGAGCGCGGACGATGTCGACCTCCCGTTCGAGCGACGGGTGATCGATCCAGTGGTACAGGCACCGCCGCTTCAGGGCGTCGTGGAGCTCGCGGGTGCGGTTGGACGTCACGACGACGACCGGCGGCTCCTCGGCCGCGACGCGGCCGATCTCCGGGATCGTCACCGCGAACTCCGAGAGGATCTCCAACAGGAACGCCTCGAACTCGTCGTCGGCGCGATCGAGCTCGTCGACCAGCAGGACAGCCCTTGCCCCGGCGCGGATCGCCTCGAGCAGCGGCCGCTCGACCAGGTACTCGGGGCCGAAGAGGTCCTCGACGTGCGTCTCCGCCGTCACGTCCTGCATCGCGCGCACCGCGATCAGCTGGCGCGAGTAGTTCCACTCGTACAGCGCCTGCGACGCGTCGATGCCCTCGTAGCACTGAAGCCGGATGAGGTCACGACCGAGGAGCTCGGCCAGCACCTTCGCGACCTCGGTCTTGCCCACGCCGGCCTCGCCCTCGAGGAGCAGCGGCTTGTCTAGCGACACCGCGAGGTAGATCGCGGTTGCGAGCCCACGGTCCGCCAGGTACCGGTGACCGCGGAGCGCCCCCTGAAGCTCGTCGACGGTCGCGAACGGAAGCCGAGACACGCCGTCAGCGTACCCGGCGGGCGACCCTCCGGTTCTCTAGGCCGGTTCTCTAGGCCGGTTCTCTGGGCCGGTTCTCTGGGCCGGTTCTCTAGGCCGCCCCGGTGTTCCTCCTCGCCCTCGCCGAACCCCAGCGCAGTCGGTCGCTCGCGTCCGAGGAACGAGACGATGGCGCCGGCGCCCACGCCGACCGCAACCACGAAGAACCCGGTGGCGAGGCCGCGCCAGTCGAGCCCCGCGACGGCGTCGAGCGAGATCCGGCCGGGTCCGGTGAAGCTCAGGCAGGCGGCCGCCGCCATCAGCGCCAGCGGGAACTCGATCCCGCCGTTCGTGTTCCAGAAGCCCCTCGGAACGTGGACCGTCACGATCGCGGCGGTCATCATCCCGATGATCGCCGCGGCGCCGAACGGGGTTACCAGGCCCAGCAGGACGAGCAGCCCGCCGAAGAACTCGGCGACGCCGGCGAGCACGGCCAGCGCCCCGGCGCCCCGGAAGCCGAGCGAGGCGACCATCCGCTCGGTTCCGCGGCGGCCACCGCCGCCGAACAGCCCGAAGAGTTTCTGCGCCCCATGTCCGATGAAGATCACGCCGATCACCAGGCGGAGGATCAGCAGGCCGAACGCCATCGAGACCACCTCCGATCGAGGAGCGATCGCGTCAGCCCGCGTACGTACCCGGCGCAGCCGACCGGAAACGGGCTACAGGCCCTGCGACGGCTGCTGCACCATCGTCGGCGGCAGGGGGACTCGGATGCCGTTGCTGCTCAGCGCCGCAGAGATCCGCTCGCGAAGCCTACGCTCGGTGTCCCATCGCTTCGAGGGCCGCGTTTCCGCGACCACACGAAGCACCTGCGCGTACTCCGCCGGGGTCTCGACACCCAGGATCGACGGCCCCTCCATGATCCAGTCACGCATCTCTGAGTTCATCCGAAAGTCCTCGAATGTGTCTTCCAGGATCGAGCGAACGCGCTCCAGGTCCTCGCCGTACGCGACGCGCACGTCGACGATCGCGCGCGCCCACCCTCGCGACTTGTTGCTGACGAACAGGATGTTGCCGTTGGGCACGACGTTGAGCGTTCCGTCGAACGCGCGAAGCATCGTCACGCGAAACGAGAGCGCCTCGACCTTCCCGCCGACCTGACCTCCGCTCGTCTGGACGTCGACGATGTCACCCACGCCGAACTGGTTCTCTAGCAGAATGAAGAACCCCGAAAGCCCGTCTCGAACGAGGGACTGTGCGCCGAACCCGAGCGCCACGCCCGCCACGCCAGCGCTCGCGAGCAGCGGTCCCAGGTCGACGCCGATATTGGCGAGCAACAGCAGAACCGCGATCGTCCAAATGACGACGACGACCGCCGTCGACACGGCGCGCGTCAGCGTCGCGGCACGTTGGAGGTTGGCGTCCTGCGTCAGGCTCGGTGATCCCGATAGCTTCCGTTCGAAGCGGCGGACGAACACGCGGGAGAGCATCGTGACGACGACCGCGGCGACGACGACCGCGATGACGAAAACCGTGTCCTCGATCTTCCACTCGAACTTCTTGGGATCGAGCTGTGCAAGGACGGTGAGCATCGGGCCTTCAGTCAATAGGCCCGACACGCACATCGTCAACGACCCTGCTAGCGGCGCATCGCCTCCTCGATCGCTCGCCGGACGAGCACCTTGGCGAGCTCACGACGGTATTCCCCGCTGCCGAACGTGTCGGTCGGCGGGCTGGTGCCCTCGTCCGCACGTTGCGCGGCCGTCGGCGGGTCAGCCCCGCCGGCCAGGGCCTGCTCGACGGCCGACGCCCGGAGCGGCCGGTCGCCCATGTTGGCGAGCGCGATCGCCGGGCCGGTGCCGTTCGCCGCCAGCGCTGCGACGCCGACGAGCGCCCAGTCCTGTGCGCGCCTCGCGAACTTGATGAAGCTCCAGCCGCGCCCCTTGGTCACCGGCACACGGATCTCGGCCAGGACCTCGTCCGGAGCGAGATCCGGCTCGAACAGTCCCTTGAAGAAGTCGGTCGCCGGGACGACGCGCGACGACCCACCCGGTCCACGGACCGTCATCGTGGCGCCCAGCGCCAGCAGCACGGCCGGCATGTCAGACGCCGGGTCCGCGTGCGCGACCGAACCACCGATCGTGCCCACGTGCCGGACCTGTGGATCGCCGATCTGCACCGCGGCAAACGGGACGATCGGGCACAGGTCCTGCAACACCTCGCTGTTCGCGACGTCGTGATGCCGCGTCAGCGCGCCGATCGCCACCTCGTCGTCGTCCTGGCGAATGTACGAGAGATCGCGGATCCTCCCGATGTCGACCAGCATCGACGGACGCGCGAGGCGCAGACGCATCAGGGGGAGCAGCGAATGCCCGCCCGCGAGGATCTTCGCTTCGTCATTCGCGGAGAGCAGCTCGATCGCCTGATCGACCGTCTCCGCCCTCGCGTAGTCGAACGGCGCCGGGATCATGCCGCACCTCCCTTCGCCCGACGGATCGCTCTCCAGACGTTCTCGGGTGTGGCCGGTCGCTCGACCTGCTTCACGCCGAGGTGTGACAGCGCGTCAACGACGGCGTTCAGGACGGCCGGCGGAGACGCGATCGTTCCCGTCTCCCCTACGCCCTTGATCCCGAGCTCGGTCGTCGTCGAGGGGGTGACGTGACTCCCGGTGACGATCGAGGGGACCTCCGACGCCGCCGGGACCGCGTAGGAGCTCATGTTCGAGCTCAGCAGCTGAGCGTTCTCGTCGTAGACCGCCTCCTCGAACAGGGCTTCGGCGATCCCCTGCACGACCCCTCCGACCACCTGCCCCTCGACGATCTGGGGGTTGACGATGGGCCCCACGTCGTCGACGGCGATGTACCTGACCACCTCGACGTCGCCGGTCTCGGTATCGACCTCGACGGCGCAGATGTGCGTCCCGAACGGGAAGACGAGATTCTGCGGGTCGAAGAACGCGGACTCCTCTAGTCCGGGCTCCATGCCTTCGGGCAGGTTGTGGCCCCGCCAAGCCGAGAAGGCCAGCTGCGGGATCGTCTTGCTCACAGCCGGGGCCCCGCGTACGAAGAACGCGCCCGCCTCGTACGCCAGGTCGCTCGCCGCTACCTCGAGCTCGTGCGCCGCGATCTTCCTCGCCTTGTCGATCACCTTCCCTGCGGCCCGGTGGACGGCCGGCGTGCCGACAGCGGCGCTCCGACTGCCGTACGTGTCCCAGCCGCTGGGGGCGATGTCGGTGTCGCCGAACAGGACCTCTACATCATCCAGGGCAACGCCAAGGGCATCGGAGACGACCTGCGCATACGTCGTCTCGTTGCCCTGCCCGTGGGGCGTCGTGCCCACGACGACGACGACCTTGCCCGTGGGATGGCAACGGATCGTCGCGGCCTCCCAACCACCCCCCGCGTACTTGAGCACACCGCCGATGACCTTGGACGGGCCCCACCCGCAGTTCTCGAGGTAGGTGGAGAAGCCGATCCCCAGCTGCTTCGCCTCGCCGCTCTCGCGACGGGCCTGCTGCTCCTTGCGGGCCTGTTCGTAGTCGAACAACTCCAGCGCCCTGTCGAGCGTCGCAGCGTAATTGCCGGAGTCGATCATCAGGCCACCGATCGAGGCGGTCGGCTCAGAAAAGGGAGGCACGAAGTTGAGCCGCCGGACCTCGACGGGATCCTTGCCAACCCGTCTGGCCAGTGCGTCGATCGCCCGTTCGATCGCGTTGGTCGCCTCGGGCCGACCCGCGCCACGGTACGCGTCCACCGGGGTCGTGTTGGTGAAGACGCCGGTGATCTCGATGTGGTACGCCTGGCCTCCGTAACATCCGCAGTACAGGAAGCCGCCGAGCACCGGCGTCCCGGGCGCGATGATCCGCAGGTAGGCGCCCATGTTGGCCAGGACGTGGGCGCGGTAGCCCCGGATCTTCCCGTCTTGATCGGCGGCGATCTCCATCACCTGGACCTGATCGCGTCCGTGGTGCGTCGCGAGGTACCCCTCCGATCGAGACTCCGTCCACTTGATCGGGCGACCGAGCCGCCGGGCGAGCTCGAGCGCGAGCGCCTCCTCCGGGTACACCTGGAGCTTGGAGCCGAACCCTCCCCCGACGCGCGGCGCGATGATCCTGAGCTTCGACTCCGGGATCCCGGTCGCGATCGCCATCGCCGTGCGGACGATGTGCGGGATCTGGGTGGACGTCCACATCGTGAACTGCCCGGATGCGGGGTTGGGGTCCACCAGGATCGCACGCGGTTCCATGGCGTTCGGGACCTGGCGCTGGACGCGGTACCGCTCCCTGACGACGACGGGGGCCTCTGCGAAGACTTTCTCGACGTCGCCGTTCGTGAGCCTCCACGTGTAGCAGCGGTTGGTGTCGAACTCCTCGTGCACCTGCGGAGCGCCTTCAGCCAGCGCCACCTCGACGTCCGCGACGGCCGGCAGCGGCTCGTAGTCGACCTCGACGGCCTCGGCCGCGTCGGCCGCGATGGCCCGGGACTCGGCCACCACGACGGCGACGCCGTCGCCCACGTACCGGGCCTTGTCCGTCGCCAGCGGGTGGTGGGGAGGGCTGTTGATGTCCTCCGTTACCGGCCACGCCATCAGCAACGGGCCCGCCCACTCCAAGTCGCGACCCGCGAACGCCGCGACGACGCCGTCCATGGCGGTGGCCTTCGAGAGGTCGACCGACCTGATCCTCGCGTGCGCGAACGGGCTGCGGACGACCGCCATCCAGAGCATCCCGGGAACCGAGAGATCGTCGGTGTACCGGGCCCTTCCCGTCAGGAACTCGGGATCCTCCTTGCGCAGGACAGGACGCCCGACGGCCTTCTCCGTGACTGCCATCTCGACCTCCCCTACGCCGTGACGCCGCCGATCTGCCCGGCGGCGTCGAGGATCGACTTCACGATGTTGTGGTAGCCGGTGCAGCGGCACAGGTTCCCCTCGAGCGCCAACCGGACCTCCTCCTCGGTCGGGCTCGGGTTCTCCCTCAGGTAGCTCTCAGCCGCCATGATCATGCCCGGCGTGCAGTACCCGCACTGCAGGCCGTGGTTGCGGTGGAACGCCTCTTGGAGCGGGTGCAACTCACCGTCGGTCGCCATCCCCTCGATCGTCGTGATCTCACGGCCGTCCGCCTGGACGGCGAGCATCGTGCACGACTTGACCGATTCGCCGTCGACCAGCACGGTGCATGCGCCGCACGAGGACGTGTCGCAACCGACGTTCGTTCCGGTGAGCCCGAGGTTCTCCCGGAGGAAGTACACGAGGAGCGTGCGAGGTTCGACGTCGGCCTCGCGCGGCATCCCGTTGACGGTCACCTGGACGCGCGTCATGCGGCCCCCTTTCCGCCGACGATGAGCGACCCGAGCGTAATCCCGACCGGGTGCTTCACGCGAATCGACCGACGGGACGGCCGCTAGGGCGACGGCCAGGCGTCGGGGCGTGCCGTTGCCGCGGCCTCTCCGCTGCAATCGGTTCCGATCCCGACGGCCTGCTCTTCGTTCGGCGTCACGCGGATCCAGTAGCAGGTGCCGGTGTCGGCCCGCGCCGCGCCGGCCCACAGCTCCTCGGTGGCGAACACGCTCACGACGTCGGGATCGTTGGACGCAAGGTCCGGATCGATGAACAGGAGGTCATCGGCGGCCGCTTCGCTCTCGAGCACCAGCGGGATGGCGTCCGCGAACGTCCCCTCTCGTTCGGCGACGTGGCGAGCTGCCTCGACGGCCCTTCGGAGATTGTCGCGCGCCGTGAACTCCGACGCGCGTTCGGCGGCGGGCCGCGAGGCAAGGATCAGTGTCAGCAGCAGCGCGCCGAGCACGACCGTCGGCGCCATCGCGATCCAGAAGCGCCGGTTGGACGGCGCGAAGGCGGTGCGGTCCGACATCGTCCGAACCCTATCGCCGACGTCACGGATCGGGCCGGGCTGGCCCGGACCGGAGCCGGTGCGTCAGAACGCGGCCGCGGTCGAGCTCATCGCGGCGGCGCCGGTGCATGGGTCGCCCGACCCGTACGCCGTGCCGCCGGCGACGGTCTCGCGGATCCAGAAGCACGTCCCCGAGTCGGACATGACGGCGGCGCCCCACGCCTGGGGCGAGCCCTGGACGCTGACGACGCCCGGACCGGACGAGACGGTCGCGCCGTCGACGAATGTAACGTCCGGCGAGAGCGCGGACAGGTGCTCGGCGTCGGCCACCTCGAACGTCGCGTCCTCGACGAACGCGGTCTTGGCCGACATCAGGGAGGCCTGCAACGCTGCCTGCGCCTGGGTGTCGCTCGCATGTGTGATCTCGACCGTCGTGTCGCGGGCGTGCTGAACGACGGCCTCCCCCCCGCTCCGCGTGACGGAGAACCATGCCGCGGCGGCACCGCCCGCCACGACCAGCCCCAGCACGATCAGGATCGAACGCCCGATCCCGCGCCTGGCCCGCCTGCCCCTGGGGGCCGCTCCGTACGAGAACGAATCCATCCCCAAGGGTCTCGGCAGAGCGGGCACCCGGCTTGACCTCGTCGAACGCTTCCGCGAGGCGGGCGTAGCATCGAGCCCGTGAGCGAGCTCACCGACGTCCTCTCGGCGATCGAGTCCCTGTCGGCCGATGGGCGGAAGCTCGCGCTGGCCACGATCGTGGCAGTGCGCGGCTCGACCTACCGCCGGCCTGGCGCCCGGTTGCTCGTCCCCGAGGAGGGGGAGCTGATCGGCAACATCAGCGGTGGCTGCCTGGAGAACGATGTCGCCGACGTCGCCCGGGTCGTAATGGACGAGGGCCGCGCGCGCATCGTCTCGTTCGACCTCACGGCCGACGACGAGGCGGTCTGGGGCTGGGGGCTCGGCTGCAACGGGGCGATCGACCTGTTCGTCGAGCCGGCCGACAAGGCGGCCGAGGTGGCGGGCGCGCTCCGGATGGCGCTCGATGAGGAGCGACCGATCGCGATGGTGACGGTGCTCTCGTCCGAATCGGACGGGGTCGATCAGGGCAACCGCCTACTCGTCCGGCCGGACGGCTCGACCGAGGGGTGGCTCGGCGACGCGGCGGTCGACGTGGCCGCGCAGGAAGCGGCGCTCCATCTGCTCACGCTCGAGAAGAGCGACGTCCGCGAGCTCGCCCAGGGCATCCGTGCGTTCGTCGAGGTGTTGGAGCCGCCGCTGCCACTGGTGATCTGCGGCGCCGGGCACGACGTCGCGCCCCTCGTAACCGCAGCCGCCGGGCTCGGATGGCGGCCCGTCGTCGTCGACGACCGCAAGGCGTTCCTCACGACGGAGCGGTTCCCGCACGCCGCCGACCTGGTCTTCGTCGAACGTCCCGAACAGATCGCGAAGCGCGTATCGATCGACGCGCGGACGTTCGTCGCCGTGATGACGCACAACTTCCTGCGCGACAAGGACTACGTGCGCTCGCTCCTCGGCACCCCTGCCAGGTACATCGCCATGCTCGGCCCGGGGGCGCGGACGACGCGGCTGCTGCACGAGCTCAACGACGAGGGCGTGGAGCTCACCGACGACGATCACGAGCGAATCCACGCGCCGGCCGGGCTGGACCTCGGCGCCGAGGGGCCCGAGGAGATCGCCGCGGCGATCGTCGCCGAGATCGTCGCGTTCAAGCGCCGCCGCGGCGCCGGTTTCCTCAGGGACCGCCCCGGGCCGATCCACGAGCGCCACGCTCCGGCCCGCTGAGCACCGCGCCCACGCTCACTCGAGCGCCACCTTCATCTCCTGGATCGTGTTGCCGCCGTCGACGGCGATCGAACGCCCGGTGATGTAGCTCGCCTCCTCGCTCGCGAGGAAGGCGATCAGGGCTGCCACCTCGTCGGGCCGACCGGGCCGGCCGACCGGCGTGTGCATACCGGCCATCAACTCCTCCGGCTCGGACGAGCCGGTCTGGATCCAGCCGGGCGCGACGGAGTTCACCGTGATCCCGTGCGGGCCCAGCTCGAGCGCGAGGCCTCGCGTAAGGCCGTCCACGCCGGCCTTGGCGGCGCCGTACCCGACGCTCTCGACGATTGCCGTGACCGGGCCCGTGACCGACGACACGTTGACGATGCGTCCGTAGCCGCGGCGGACCATGTGCGGCACGACGTGCCGTGTCACGTTGAAGGCGGTCTTCAGGTTGAGGTCGATCGCCCGGTCCCATTGCTCCTCGGTCAGCTCGTGGAACCGCGGGGAGAACGACGAGGCGTCGACGCCGGTCTGTACCATCCCGGCGTTGTTCACGAGGACGTCGATCCGCTCGTAGAGCTCGACAACGCCCTCCACGAGCCTCAGCGCCTCGTCGAAGACCGTCAGATCGGCCACGAACCCGGCCACGGTCATCCCCTCGCTCCGCAGCTCCGCCTCGCGGTCGCGGATCCGAGCGGTCGTGGACGTGATCCCGAGCATCGCGCCCTCGCGCCCGAGCGCGCGCGCGGCGGCGAACCCGATGCCGGTCTCGCTGCCCGCACCCGTCACGAGCGCGACCCGCGCATCGAGCTTCGCCATTACACCTCCACCGATCGAGCGGCGCGAACGCTACCGGATGCGCTGGCGCTCGGCACACCGCCACGGGTACCCTCCTGCGCGACGAGGGAGATGCCGTGCTGATCGAGAACGAGTTCGAGGTGCCGGCCGACGTGGAACGAACGTGGGCCTACCTGCTCGACGTCGAGAAGGTCGCCGCATGCGCGCCCGGAGCCGAGCTGACCGAGACGGTCGACGAGACGACCTGGAAGGGGAGGATCAACATGAAGTTCGGGCCTGTCTCGCTGTCGTTCGCGGGAACCGTCGCGATGCAGGAGCGAGACGACCAGGCCCACCGCGTGCAGCTCGTCGCCAAGGGACTGGAGACCAGGGGCAGGGGCGCCGCCACCGCGACCGTCACGTCCTGGCTGCAGCTCGGCGCGGGCTCGACGCTGGTGAAGATGCAGGCCGACATCGCGCTCAGCGGTTCGGTCGCGCAGCTCTCGCGCGGGCTCCTGCCGGACGTGTCGGCCAAGCTCACGAACGAGTTCGCCGAGTGCCTCCGGACACGGATCACCGCTGAGGGGCCGGCCGAGGCCGCGGTCTCGGCCGAGGCGGTCCCGCCCGGGAGCCCCGCGCCCGGACCGCGCCCCGAGGCGATCGGCGGGCTCCGGCTCGGGCTCTGGGCCGTCTGGCGTGCGATCGTGCGGTTCTTCTCGCGCCTGTTCGGGGCCCGCCGGTCGTGATCGCGGCCGTCGTCCTGGCCGCCGGAGAGGCGACCCGGTTCGGGGCGACGAAGCAGCTCGAACGGTACCGAGGCAAGCCGCTCGTGCAGCGTGCGGTGGACGCAGCTCGTGGGGCGGGGATCGAGGACGTCGTGGTGGTGGTCGGTCACGACGCCGAGCGCGTCGCCGCCGCCGTGACCGACGCGCGGACCGTCCTGAACGAGCGGTACGCCGAGGGGCAGTCCACCTCGTTGGTCGCCGGGATCGACGCGGTCGGCGCGGACGCGGACGCCGTCGTCGTCCTCCTGGCCGATCAGCCCGGGATCACGGCCGAACACGTGCGAGCCCTGATCGATGCGACGACCGTTCGCGCCGAACCGATCGTGCGACTCGTGTTCGTTGACGGACGAGGTCCGACGCTCCTCCGCCCGGCCATCTGGGAGGAGGTCCGCGCGCTGACGGGCGATGTCGGCGCGCGAACGCTCGCCGAGCGGCGGCCGGACCTGGTATTCGAGGCGCCGATCGCCGAGCCCGCGCCCCGCGACGTCGACACGCCCGAGGATCTGCGGCGCCTCGACGGGTAATCGGCCGACCCGAGTGGAGACACGAAGAACCCCCGCCCTTGCCGGCGGGGGTTCCTCGCCTACAGCTAGGTCGGGAGGGGCTAGCCGTAGAAAATGACCGTCACCCGGAGCTGCCGTCAGCGTCGACGACGACGATCGCCACGTAGGCGCCGGGCGATCCGCTCAGCGCAGGTATCGGCGTGGGGCAGTTGAGCGATGAGGCCTGAGGATGGAAAGCGTTCGAAGGACCTAGGTCACATGAACGGCGCGCTCAGCACGTCGGAGGCAGACGGCGGTGCCGAAGCGCCGGGAGGATCTCGCGGACGCGCCGCAGCTCGTCGAGATCGAGGTCCGCGAACGTCACGCCGACCCCTTCGGGCGCGCGGGCGATCACGCGACCCCACGGGTCGACGGCGAGGGAGTTCCCGTAGCACCGTCGGTGCTGCTCCGGCGGCCCCCAGGTTCCCCACTGCGCGGGCGCCAGGACGAAGACCTGGTCCTCGATCGCCCGAGCCCGAATCAGCACGTCCCAGTGGACCTTGCCCGTCTCGTACGTGAACGCCGCGGGGACGGACACAATCGTCGCACCGCTCGTGACGAGCGATCGGTAGAGCTCGGGGAACCGCAGGTCGTAGCAGATCGACATTCCGACCCGCCCGAACTCGGTCTCGGCCGTGACGACCTGGTCGCCGGCCGTGTAGCTGAACGACTCCTTGATCGGCGGCTGGCCGGGGAGCTGCACGTCGAACAGGTGAATCTTGCGGTACCGGGCGACGAGCTCGCCGGACCGGTCGAACAGCAGGCTCGTGTTGTAGACGGCGCCGTCGTCGCCGGCCTCCAGGATCGACCCGCCGAGGACCCACATCCCGTGGCGCCGCGCCGTCTCGCCCAGCCGGTCGCTCGTCGGGCCGGGGACGCGCTCGGCGACCTCGCGGTGTCGGCTGGCCGAGCCCAGGTACGTCCAGACCTCAGGGAGCGCCGCCAGGTCCGCGCCACCTTCACCTGCCTCGTCGAGCAGCTCCCCGGCCTGCTTCCGGTTGGTCTCCGGGGCGTCGCCGGAGTTCATCTGGCACAGCGCGACGCGCATCGGGCCTCGACGTCTCGTCAGCCGATCGCGCGGTCCGCGATCTCGAGCGCGTCGTCGATGATCGCGAACCCCTCGGCGAGCTCCTCCTCCGTGATGCACAGTGGCGGGTTCGTCATGATCGTGTGCCATCGGACGAACGTGTAGATGCCGCGTTCGTCGAGCGCCTTCGCGATCGCCTTAATCTCGTCGCTCGTGCCGTTGAACGGCGCCATCGGCTCCATCGTGTCTCGATCGCGGACCAGCTCGAGGATCCCGAACAGGCCGATGTTGCGCGCGAGCCCGACCGACGGGTGCTTGTCCGAAAGCTCCTCGTGGTGACGGCGCATCACCTCGCCGAGCTTGCGCGAACGCTCGACCAACCCGTCCTCCTCGATCACGCGGATCGCGGCGATCGAGGCGGCCAGCGCGAGCGGGTGCGAGTTGTAGGTGAGGCCGCCGTGGTACACGCGCTCGTCGAACGGCTCGTAGACCTTCGGGCTCATCCCGACGGCGCCGAGCGGCAGGTAGCACGACGTCAGGCCCTTGGCCATCGTGATGAGGTCGGGCACCACGCCCCAGTGGTTCACGGCGAACCACTCGCCCGTGCGGGCGAACCCGCTCATCACCTCGTCGGCGATCAGCAGGATCCCGTACCGCGTGCACAGCTCGCGGACGCCCTGCAGGTAGCCGTCCGGCGGGATCAGGATCCCGTTCGTCCCGGTGACCGGCTCGAGGATGAAGGCGGCGATCGTCTCGGGACCCTCGAGCTGAAACGTCTCCTCCAGGTATGCGAGCGCGGTCTCGGCGTCGTCGGTCCCCCGCTGCGGGCCGTGGTACGGGTCGAGGACGTGGACCACGCCTGGCATGCCGGGCTCGTTCGCCCACCGGCGGGGGTCGCCGGTGAGCGAGATCGTCGCGTACGTCGCGCCGTGGTACGAGCGGTACCGCGAGACGATCTTGTGCCGCCCGGTGACCATCCGCGCCATCCGGATCGCGTTCTCGTTCGCCTCGGCGCCGCCGAGCGTGAAGAACGACTTGTCGAGGTCGCCCGGCATCAGCTCGGCGAGCTTCTGTCCCAGCTTCGCGCGGACCTCGGTCGCCATGAACGGGCTGACGTAGGCGAGCTCCTCGGCCTGCCGCTTGATCGCGTCGACGACTCGCGGGTCGCCGTGCCCGATGTTGACGCCCATCAGCTGGCTGTTGAAGTCCAGGTACCGCTTGCCGTCCGGCGTCGTGAACGTCGAACCCTTGGCTGTGGCGACCGGGATCGGTTTGGCCGCCTTCTGCGCCTGCCAGTCGTACAGCGTGTACCGCAGGGACAGGTCGACGATCTGCTGGCTGGTGAGCTCTCCCATGGACGCCTCCTTCCGCGAGGCGGAGTCTATCGGCACGGGCGGTAGCATCGGACGCACGGGTCCGCACGCACGGACCGGCGGTCGCCGCTTGGGAGGAGCCGACGATGGACCGCATCAGCCAGTGGATCGGGGGCAAGCTCGTCGCCGGCGAGTCCGGTCGCAGCGGCCCCGTGTACGACCCCGCGACCGGCGAGCAGTCCCACGAGGTCGACTTCGCATCGACCGACGAGGTCGACGCCGCCGTCGCGACCGCCGCCGATGCCTTCCCCGCGTGGCGCGCCACGTCGCTGTCCAAGCGCGCCGAGATCATGTTCCGGATCCGCGAGCTCCTCGAGGAGCGCAAGACCGACATCGCGAAGGTGATCACGGCGCAGCACGGCAAGGTGCTGTCCGACGCGATCGGCGAGGTCGGGCGCGGGCTCGAGAACGTCGAGTACGCGTGCGGAATCCCGAACATCCTGAAGGGCGGGTTCAGCGAGCAGGTCTCGACCGGAATCGACGTGTACTCGATCCGCCAGCCGCTCGGCGTCGTCGCCGGGCTCACGCCGTTCAACTTCCCGGCGATGGTGCCGCTGTGGATGAGCGCGAACGCGATCGCGTGCGGCAACACCTTCATCCTCAAGCCCTCAGAGAAGGACCCGGGCGCGTCCCTGCTGCTCGCCGAGGTCTTCCAGGAGGCCGGGCTCCCCGGCGGCGTGTTCAACGTGGTGCAGGGCGACAAGGCGGCCGTCGACCGGATCCTCGAGCATCCGGGGATCCAGGCCGTCAGCTTCGTCGGTTCGACACCGATCGCGAGGTACGTGTACGAGACCGGCACGACGCACGGCAAGCGCGTGCAGGCGCTCGCCGGCGCCAAGAACCACATGGTGGTGCTGCCCGACGCCGACATCGACATGGCCGCCGACGCCGCAGTGTCCGCGGGGTACGGATCCGCCGGCGAGCGGTGCATGGCGATCGCGAGCATCGTCCCGGTCGGCAGGGTCGCCGACTCTTTAATCGAGGCGATCCTGGAACGGATCCCGAGGGTCAGGGTCGGGCCGGGGGTCGACCCGGAGTCCGAGATGGGGCCGCTCGTCACGCGGGAGCACCGCGACAGGGTCGCGTCCTACCTGGACAGCGGTCCGGCGCAGGGCGCCACGCTCGTGGCAGACGGGCGGACGCACGAGCTGTGGGGCACGGGCTTCTTCCTCGGGCCGTCCCTCCTGGACGAGGTCACGCCCGAGATGGACGCCTACCGCGACGAGATCTTTGGCCCCGTGCTGACGTCGGTGCGGATGCCGACGTATGGCGACGCCGTCGAGCTAATCCACCGCAACCCGTGGGGCAACGGCGCGGCGATCTTCACGCGCGACGGCGGCGCCGCCCGACAGTTCCAGTTCGACGTGGACGCCGGGATGGTCGGGATCAACGTCCCGATCCCGGTGCCGGTCGGCTGGTACTCGTTCGGCGGGTGGAAGGACTCTCTCTTCGGCGACGCGCACATGTACGGGCCGGAGGGCGTGCGCTTCTACACCAAGGGCAAGGTCGTCACGGCGCGCTGGCCCGATCCGGCGACGAGCGCCGTCGATCTTGGCTTCCCCCGGACGCGCTAGGGCCCGACGAACTGCTGCCAGACCTTGATGGCTCCCGGACCCAGGATCACGATGAACAGCGCCGGCAGGATCATGAAGATCATCGGGAACAGGAGCTTCAGCGGCACCTTCTGGGCGACCTCCTCTGCCCGCTGGCGGCGCTTCTGGCGAAGCTCCGTCGACTGAGCCCGAAGCACCTTCGCGATCCCGACGCCGTACCGCTCTGCCTGGATCATCGACAGCACGAACCCGTCCAGCTCCTGGACGTCGGTCCGGTCGCTGATGTGGCGGAGCGCCTCGGCCCTGCTCACGCCGATCTGCATCTCCTGGAGCATCCGGGCGATCTCCTCAGAGAGCGGACCGGGGACGTTCTTGACGACCTGCGCGAGCGCGGCATCGAATCCGAGACCGGCCTCGACGCTGATCGTCAGGAGGTCCATCGTGTCCGACATCGCCTTGCGGATCTCCTTCTGGCGCTTCGTTGCACGTGCCGCGAGTCCCGCGCTCGGGAACGTGTACCCGGTGAGCGTGAACAGGACGACCACGACCGTCCCCAGCACCCAGCCGCCGAACGGCAGCAACGGCGCCACGAGGATGCCAGCCACCAAGCCGACGATGGCGAAAACGATCTTGAACGCCACGATCCGCTCGGCCGTCATCGACGGAGGGTTCCCCGCCAGCACGATCAGCCGGTTCACGCGTCGATACAGGTCTAGGGGCGTGACGCGGATGATCGAGGAGACCAGCTTGCCGGCGAACGGAAGCACGATCCGCTCCAGAGCCGACCGCTTGAGCTGGTCCTCCCGGAGGTTCGCGATGGATCCCGCCATGTCCCCGACCTGCCCACGCAGCACCGACACGTAGCGGCGTCGCGTGCTGAGCATCATGTCGACCACGAGGCCGAGCATGAAGATCGTCAGGAACGTACCGATGAGTGCGACCGCGAGCCATACCTGATTGCTAAACATCGATCCTCACGATCCTTGTCATGACGTAGATGCCCAGGGCCATGAGGGCCCCGCCTACGATCAAGAAGATGCGTCCCAGGAAATGGGTGAACAGCAGCCCGACGTACTCGGGGTTCACGAGCGCGAGGTACGCGAAGATGCCGAAGGGCAGCACGGACAGGATCGTGATCGAGAGTCGCCCTTCCGCCGACAGGACCCTCACCTGGCGATGGACGTACGCCCGCTCGCGGACCGTGTTGGCCACGATGTCGAGCACCTCGGCCAGGTTTCCACCGACCTGCCGCTGGATGTTCACGGCCATGACCGCCCACCGCATGTCCTCGCTGCCGATGCGGTCGGCCATGTCGATCATCGCCTCGTCGACCGGCCGACCCAGTCGGATCTCCGACACCACCCGGTGGAACTCGGTGGCCGACGGGTCCTTGATCTCGCTGGCGACCTGGTCGAGCGCCTGAAGGAAGCTGTGCCCGGCTCGCAGGGAGCTCGCCAAGATCGACAGGACGTCGGCGAGCTGCTCGGACATCGCCTTCTGCCGCTGGCTCCGTGCGCGCGCCAACCACACGTACGGGATCAGGCTCGCGGCACCGGCGATCATCAGGACGAAGATGATGTTCGGCAGCAGGAAGGCTCCCAGGATGCCGCCGGCGATGGCGCACACAGCGGTGAGCGCGATGAACTCGCCGGCCTTCATGGGCACGCCGGCCTGCTCGAGCTTCGCGTCGAGTCGGCCGCTGAACCCGCTCGCCTCGGCCAGCCGCTCTCCCGCCTCGGCCAGTCCCGCGGGCATCCACGTTGTCTCGGCCGTGCTCCTCTTGCCTCGCCCCATCAGGGTGGCCAGGGTCCGTCGCTGCCGGCCCTTCGCCCCCACCGACAGGATGAGCACCGCCAGCAGGAAGGTCGCCGCGAAGGCGCTGCCGACGATGATCATGAGCCAGGCGTCGGTTCCGAACAGCTTCTGGATCTCGTCGATGATCATCGACGTCCTCCACCTGGCTGGAAGACCTCGGCCGGCACCGAGACCCCTCGCTCGGAGAGGTGCTCCGTGAACTTCGGACGGAGGCCGGTCGGCTGGAGCTGACCGCGGAACCTACCCTCGTCGTCCATCCCGGCGCCATAGTCGAACAGGAACAGGTCCTGGAGGCTGATGACGTCGCCCTCCATACCGACGATCTCGGTGATGTGGGTGATGCGACGCACCCCGTCCTTCATGCGCGCCTGGTGGACGATCAGGTTCAGCGCCGAGGAGATCTGCTCCCGGATCGCCCGGACGCCCAGGTCCATCCCGGCCATCAGCATCATCGTCTCGACACGGGACAGCGCGTCGCGCGGCGCGTTCGAGTGAACCGTCGAGATCGAACCGTCGTGGCCCGTGTTCATCGCCTGCATCATGTCCAGGGCCTCGCCGCCACGGACCTCACCGACCACGATCCGGTCGGGCCGCATACGCAGGGCGTTGCGGACCAGGTCGCGGATCGTGACCTCGCCCCGGCCCTCGATGTTCGGCGGCCGGTACTCGAGGCGCACCACGTGCGGCTGCTGGAGCCGGAGCTCGGCCGAGTCCTCGATCGTGAGGATGCGCTCGTCGTCGGGCAGGAACGACGACAGCACGTTCAGCGTCGTCGTCTTCCCGGCGCCCGTCCCTCCGGATACCAGAATGTTCAGGCGCCCGCGGACGCAGGCGTCGAGCAGCTCCACGGTCTGCTTGGTCAGGGTCCCGAACGAGATCAGGTCCTCGGCCTGGTACGGCTCCGCGGAGAACTTCCGGACCGTCAGGCAGGCGCCGTCGATCGAGAGCGGCGGGATGATCGCGTTCACACGCGAGCCGTCGGGCAGACGCGCGTCGACGTACGGCGACGACTCGTCGATCCGGCGGCCCACCCGGGCCACGATCTTGTCGATGATCCGGCGGAGCTGAGCGTCGTCGTGGAACTTGGCACCGGTCCAGTAGATTCGGCCGGCGCGCTCGACGTAGATCGAGTCCCAGCCGTTCACCATGATCTCGGTGACGTCGGGGTCTCGGGCGAAGGGCTCGAGCGGCCCGAGGCCCAGGACACTGTCCCCGATCTGACGGACGATCAGGAGCTTCTCCTGCGCGGAGAGGCCCGCCTCCTCCTCGTCCAGCAGCTCTCTGAGGTGCTGGTGGACGAGGCCCTCGAGCTGGCTGTCGGAGAGCGTGGCGTCGTAGAGCCGAGGCCCGAGCGTCTCCACCAGCCGGCCCTGGACCCGGTTCCGCGTCTCCGCGATCCGGTCCTTCGGTGTTGCGTTGGCCAGTCGATCTGCGAGCGTCATGTCGTTGTCCTCCTACCGCTTGAAGAGCCCGCGCTTGCCCTGCGAGGGCGTGGGTTCGCCCTCTCTGGCAGTGACGGCGCCGACGAACCGCGACGCCAGCCGCCGGACGCTCTCGGAGACATCGGAGTTTGGCTCGTCGAGCACGATCGGCCTTCCCTTGTTCAGGCAGGTCGGCACGAGGCGGCTGGACGGGATCATCGCGTCCACCTGGATCTGCATGACCCGCTCCACGTCCTTGGCATCAAGGCCGACGCGACTGTCGGCCCGGTTCAGGACGATGCGGAACCGCTCGCGCGGCACGCCGATCGTGAGCAGCGTCTCGAGTGCCTTCGAGAGGTGCTTGACGCCGACCACGTCGAGTTGCGTCACGAGACAGATGGCATCCGACAGGTCGAAGCAGGCCAGGGCCAGGTCTGTGTAGGCGGCCGAGGCATCGACCACGACGAAAGCGAAGTTGTTGCGCAGCACCCGCAGGAACTTGCCGACGGCCTCTCCGCTCGGGGGTGAGGCGGAGGGATCCGGCACGGCTCCGAACCCCCACAGGTGCTCGTCCAGCTTGGTGCCGTTCGCGAACAGGACCTCGCGGTCGGCGCCCTCGCCGAGG
>JBKPHM010000021.1:0-46644 GCA_046729855.1 Actinomycetota bacterium
ACCTCGGTCACGTCGTGCCGGTCCATTCGGAGGCCTTCCCGTGTCGCCTGGGTGCGCGGCAATGAGGCGGTTACGAACGCAGCATTACCCGATTCCTCTGCTACCCAACGAACCGACACTTTTCAAAAGTCCGATCGCGTCTAGCTCGTGCGCGCGGAGCGCTGTCGTGTGGGTGAGCTGGCGAACGATCAGTTGTTCTCCCCGATGCTCCCTGGGCGTCTCTCGTCCTCGTTCCGCTGATGGTCCTCCCGGCCGTACTCGGCGGTCGCCAGGCAACCGTTTGTCCCACACGTGGGCTAGGAATGGATACGCCGCCATCCTGGGCATTGTGTGACGTCTTTAGCCGCGGCAGGGGAGCATCCGGTGAGTTCGCGCCCGGACTTAGACCCAACCGGTTAATGTGCCGTCCCTCGAGGCACCGACCCAGCGAGTCACGCGTATCCGGCGTGCCGTCCAACTCGTCGAGCCGCTGTTATGCCCCGATCGGGGATCTGCATCTCATGCCTGGATTTCTAGGTGGATCAGGGATCACCACGCCGTTTCGCCCGTCACCCCGCGGGTACACGACACGGTGCCGATGCGTCACATCACTAGGGCGTCGGCCGTCCGGTCGCCTCGACGGGCCACACAAACCGACGAAGGGAGGACGGGACCATGAAAAGGGGATGGGCGGTGCCGACGTGTCTCTTTGTACTTGCCGCCGTCCTGCTGGCTCCCGCGGCCGCGCAGGCGACGACGTATACGCGGACCGTCCGCTACGGCCCGCACACCATCCCGGCCGGGACCGAGACCGATCCCGGCATGGTCCACAACAAGCTTCAGATCGGCGTCCGGAAGGCATGCACCGACTGCTACATCACTTCCTTCCGGCCGGACCTGGTCTACGGCGACGGCACGCGAGCGACGATGGCGACCGGCGCGATGCTGCATCATGTCGTGCTGACGAACCAGTTCAGGAGCGATGCGACGTGTAGTGGCAAATGGTTCGGGCTCGCCGGCGAGCGCTTCTTTGCCTCGGGCAACGAGCGCACGGCGATCGCCCTCCCGGCGGGCTACGGCTACCGCGTGCGCTGGTACGACTCGTGGAACCTGCTCGTCGACCTGATGAACCATTCGACATCTGAGCAGACGGTGTACGTGGAGGTCACCTTCACGTACCGACCGTCGTACGAGTCGGTCAGGCGCGTGCGCCCGGTATGGCTGGATATCGACCAGTGCGGGGACTCCGAGTACTCGATCCCCGCCGGCTACTCGGACACGCACTGGGACTGGAGCGTCAACGTCCCAGGTAACGTCGTCGCCTCCCTAGGACATGTGCACGGGCACGGAATCGCCGTCGAGGCGACGAACGAGAGCCGTGGCGGACAGTCGATCTGCAGGTCGGTGGCGACGCTCGATCCGAACGACGTCCATAGCGTGCTGTCGATGTCCACGTGCACGGGAGATCCGCTGGCGCGCGTGGGTCAGGGCGACGTCGTGCGGCTGCACAGCGAGTACCAGAGCTCCCATGCCGCCGACGATGTCATGGGCATCATGCTGATGTACATCAATCCCGCTTAAGCTCCCCGAGGTGTCGAAGGGAAGGTGTCCGATCCAGGGTGGGCCTGCAGGCAGTGGATAACGGCCAAGGGGCACTACGTGTGGAAACGGCGATACCGCTGATCGTGCGGATCGAGCATGAAGTGCGATGACGACGTAGCCGGGACCGACTTCATGATCGACCTTACGTAGCGAGGGACTGCTTTCGCCAAAGGGCGACGCAGGAGGTGCAACGGAACATCGACGGCTCCTGCCAGCGCGGTGCCGAAGGATCTCAACGTCACGGATGACTTCTGGTCACTTCAGGGTCGTCCCGCGCATGCCTTCACTCCACCCACACCTCGATGGTCTTGTGCTCGGCTTCGTCTTCCACGTCCACGATCTTCCCTCGCTCTCCCTCTTCGATCATCGCGGAGATCGCGTCCCAGTCCAGGTTGGCGTCCTTTAGATCCGGAGAGAACCTCTGAGCCATTCTTAGGCCCCACTTGGCCACGTCGATCGGCACATTGATGTTGACCGCGGGGCGAGCGTCCTTGGTGTGATCCACCACCCTCACGCGTAGCCGCTTCACCTTGTGCTCGGGCTCCGGATCCTGCGGGCCGTTCGTTCCTCCTTCGATCGTCATGCTGAGTCACCTCCAACATTGACGCTCCCATGTGATCCCCGTGCCGCATAGGGCGATCGGATCGGCATCCCGAAGACCTTTGGCCCGCGCCACGCCG
The DNA here is from genome assembly GCA_046729855.1 of Actinomycetota bacterium. Lineage (GTDB taxonomy): Bacteria > Actinomycetota > UBA4738 > UBA4738 > HRBIN12 > DATHSY01. The sequence goes on from JBKPHM010000021.1 coordinate 2,262, forward strand.
CGCTGCGCCACGCTTGTTTCAACCGCGTACATCCGACGGGCCGCGCCTAGCTCCCATTGCACGGGTGGCTGGGTGGTGCTGATCGCGATCGCCGCGGTTCCTCAAGTTCGGCCTCGATCTCTCGGGCTGCTCTACGGCTGGAGGACAAGCCGACCAGGGCGAGTACCGCGGACCCCGACGCGTGCTGGTTGGTGAAGATGATTGGCCTCGGCGGCGTCGTGCCGATGACGGCGGCGACCGAGATTGCGCCTGCTCAACGACCTGCCGTTGCGTGGGCCGTCCACCCATGAAGACACCGTCCGACTCCCTACTGCTTGCGACGGGGTTCCGTTCGAATTCGATGACGGCTCTAAGCGCGAGAGTGCCTGCTCCGGATAAGATCGCGCCTTGCCGTGGAGGAACGCTCGCGTCATGACGTCGCTCTGAGGGCTGGGGTCGATCGCGATTACGTCGACCGATTGGTCGAGGTCGGGATCCTGAAACCTGGCCCAGGAGACGCGTTCTCGGCGGGCGACGTGCGCAGGGCGCGTTGGGTTCGGAGCTTGGAGCGCGCCGGCGTGCCGTTAGACGGGATGGCGGCCGCCATCCGGCAAGGAACGCTGTCATTTTCCTTTCTGGATGTGGCAGTTTTCGATCGGTTCGCCCCACTCAGCGACACGACATTCCGCGAGCTCAGCGAACGCACGGGCGTTTCGCTGGAGCTCCTCAAGGTCGTCCGAGAGGCCATCGGTTTTGCGGAGCCCCGGCCAGAGGATCGCATGCGCGAGGACGAGCTGTCCGTGGTGCGGGCAATTGAACTCCAGCTCTCGAAGGGGTTTCGGCCCGTCGTCATCGAGAGGTGGCTCCGTGTCTGTGGGGATAACCTGCGCCGGATCATCCAGACGGAAACGGATTGGTACGCAACCGAGGTCATCCGGCCCCTCCTCGACTCGGGCATGTCCGAAGCAGAGATGCTGGAGGCGCAGGCGGACGTGGGGTCCCGCATCGCGCCGCTCACGGAACAGGCCACCCTGGCGATCTACCACGGGCAGCAGGAACACGAGTGGACCAAGGCGTTGGTCGAGTCTGTGGAAGGCGCCCTCGACAAGGCCGGGCTGCTCAAGCGGTTGCGCCGTCCGCCGGCGGTGTGCTTTCTCGACGTCACCGGGTACACGAGGCTGACCGAAGAGCGAGGAGACCAAGCTGCGGCGGACCTGGCGGCGAGTCTGGCAACCCTGGTCCGGCGGCTCTCTCAGGAACACGGGGGCGAGCCCGTGAAGTGGCTCGGGGACGGCGTGATGTTCTACTTCCCGGAGCCAGGCCACGGCGTATTGGCCGCACTCGAGATGTTGGAGGGCATCGCCACCCGCGCCCTTCCGCCCGCCCACGTTGGGATCGATGCCGGACCGGTGGTCTTTCAGGAGGGGGACTACTACGGCCGGACGGTGAACATCGCGGCGAGGATCGCCGAGTACGCGAGACCGGGCGAGGTCCTGGTGAGCCAGGAGGTCGTCGACGCGGCCAACGGAGTCCCGGTGACGTTCACTGAGATCGGGCCCGTCGAGTTGAAGGGCGTTTCGGGCACCCTGCATCTCCACACCGCCCATCGAACCTCGTGATTCCCGGACGGGGCGGAACCGTTTGTTGACCAACCGCGGGTGCTCGTTCCCCAAACGCGATGGGTTTTCGTCATTGGGTCGCTCGCCACCAGGTTCCCCCGGGGGGATGGGGCCGACACTGGACCCTGACCCGATGGCGCAGGCGACGTGCGATATCGGGGCGCGACGCGGCCACGTTCCGCATCTGATATGGGTCTCGCTGCATCGCGTACAGCTCCTGCTCCCCGGTCGCGTATCGGACGTACAGGAAGCGGTCGGTGCGAAGTCCGCAATACGTCGGCACGATGAAGGCGTCGCTACGGCCGCCGACGTGCTCGAGCAGCACGGAATCCCGGATCCGAGCCGTTCTGTCGTCGAGGAGCTCAAGCATCGACCTGCCGTCCACATGGCCGACGCCGTCGAACGAGGACAGCCCCGTCGCATCCGCGATCGTCGGCGCGATGTCCACATTCGCGACGAGAGAGCGGGACGTCGCTCCGCGCGCTGGCGGCGGAATCAGCGCATCGTACCTGAGCAACAGAGGCACCCGGATCACTTCGTCGTACGGCACCAACTTGTAGGTCCACCGGTGCTCGCCGAACGCCGTGCCATGATCCGAGGTAAAGATGACTAGCGTCTCCCGGAGCCTTCCCGTTGATCGGAGTACCGTCGCAAGCGCGCGGACCATTCGGTCGACCGACATGAGCGACTCGTAGGTCGACCGATACTTCTCCTGCATCAGCGAGGTGTCGATCGGTGGCTGGTCTCGAATGTAGGTCGGCTTGTCCGACACGTCGACCTCGTTGACGCTTGGGACGAGCGGCTCGCGATGCTCCGCGTACGTGCCGACGTCTTCTGGCGCAGGCGTCCACGGGCCGTGTGCGGCGAACGGCGCCACGACGAGGAAGAACGGTACGTCTTGGGGCGTCGTACGGATGAACCGCGTCACAAGGCGCCGGATCACCGTCGTCGAGTAGTCGCGCGGGTGCGACCCGTAGGTCGTGATCCGAGGTCGCCGCGCTCCCACGTTCGTGTACATGTCGTAGTCGTAGTACGCGCCCCCGACGCCGGCAGCGACGAACGCCGACCACTCGTCCCATCCGGGCGGTACGCGGTCGCCCCGGTAGCCGTTCAGGTACTTGCCGAACAGAGCCGTCCGGTATCCCGAGGCCTGGAGCGCGACAGCGATCGTCTGCCGCTCACCGCCGCTTCGCTGGAACGCTTGTGCTCCTCCGTACGGCCCGGCGTTGGTGTAGATCCCTGTCGTGTGCGAGTAGCCCCCCGTGAGCAGAGTCACGCGCGAAGGGCAGCACTCGGGGTTCGAGACGAACGCACGACGGAACCCGACCCCATGACCCGCGATCACTCGCCGGACGTTCGGCATCGCCCAGAGCGAGTCGTGTCGCTGATCGTCCGTGACGACGAGCACGACGTTCGGACGTGGATCCTGCGTAGTCGTTGTGGCCGAACGCGATGCACGGGGAGTCTCACGTACTGTCGCCGAACGAGGATCGCCGGTGCAGGCGACCAGTGAAGCTCCGATCGCGCAAAGCACGACGAGCCGCGTCAGCAGGGCAGATGCCGCCGTCATCCTCATCCGCTCCCATACGCATCCGGACTTGCTACCACTCGCCTCCCCGTCGGGGCGGTCACGTTACAAGACGGAGACCCGCCGCGCAGGGAGTCGCTCATCCGGAGCGACTAGCTCCCAGGGCAGCGATCGAACCTGCGGTACGCTTGGCGGCTCGCTGAAGGTACGTACGGCAAGCAGCGACTGGAGCATTCGTCACGAATGGTAGGACCGGCTCTTCGCCAGATCGGCGTGGTATCTCGGATGCTGCTCGTGCCGAGCTTCGCCGCGATCCTGCTGACCTCGTGTGGATCCGAGGGCGATGATCCCGCACACCCGGTTGATCAGGTACCCGCAAGAGAAACAACCGCTGGATCGGAGGTCGACGATCCGCACGTCCTGCCGGACCACGACGCGGGACGAAACTCGTGCTTCGGTCTGGAGCCCACGATCGTCGGCACGGCCAAGAGTGAGGAGCTCGTCGGCACCCAAGGGGATGATGTGATCTGGGGTGGCGACGGCAACGACGTCATCGAGGCGATGGGCGGCGACGACGTGATCTGCGCGGCTCTCGGCGACGACTTCGTCTCGGGGGGGGATGGAGCCGATCGGATCGACGGCGGAGCCGGTCACGACGGCCTCTACGGACGCGACGACGACGACATCGTCTACGGCGGTCCCGGCGACGACGAGCTGACGGGCGGGGGCGGGGACGGCGGTTCGGACACGCTTCACGGCGACGACGACGACGACGTCCTGATCGGCCAGAATGGCCCTGACCGGTTGTACGGGGGTGAGGGCGACGACACGTTCGAGGCCGGTGGCGGCGCCGACCTGCTGCGGGGCAACGCCGGCGGCGACGCGCTCTCGGGCAGCATGGGCCCGGACAGGCTTTACGGTGGTCCGGAGGACGATCGCTTGTGGGGCAACGACGAGGACGACGTCCTGGAGGGTGGGACCGGCGACGACGTCCTGAACGGCGGGTACGGCAGGGATACCTGCGGCGACCAAGACAGCGTGGTCTCCTGCGAGGCCTAACGTCAGCCACGAAGCGCGACTCGCAGGACCTCGTCGACGACCACTTCCAGCGGCAGCTTCGCGTCGACAAGGATCCCGAACGACTGCCTGCGCCCGTCCGAAGATGCGTGCCAGCCCAGTTGTCTTCGAGGTCGGCAGGGTCCTTCCCGAAGTCGTTGCCCGTCCGCGTCTCTATGCGACGGCGCGGGGTTGCCTCACCGATCGAGAGCCGGATCACCCCGTCGAACAGAGCCAGACCGCGTCCTCGCCCGCCGATGTTCCGCAAAGGAAGACGGGGTCGGCTTCCGCCCTGGCTCTTGACGCCAGCGCCTCAACCTTCCAGGGATCGATCTTGAACCAGTACCGCCGGCGCCACTCCACCGTCGCGTGGGGCCATCGCATCTGGTCCGCCGCTCGCGTGTCGGTGGACCGGTCGTACCAAGACTTGAACCCGTCGCGATCCGCATCGTACGCCCGATATCCTCAGGCCCGCAGCTCATCGCACACCGCGGACTTGCCGGCGCCCGATATGCCGGTGCCATGGATGAGCGGCATCGTCCTACTAGTAAAGCCTTCGTGAACGTTCTCGTCATCGGTTGGCCTTCGAGCGACCCGTCCAACACCCCAGGCTAGGTGCTTCCGCATACCTCACGCTCGGTAGACGGAATTCCGGTAAAGCGGGTCTCCTCGGATCGCTGCGGCGCCCGATGCCATTAGGTGAAAGCGTGGATCGACAGCCGAGACGAGGGCCAAACATGAGGAGTAACGAACCGCGAAGGGGGCTAACCGTTCGGGCGGTCGTCGGCGTGCTGCTGGCCGGCGGGCTCGGCTGGGGGCTCCTCCCGCCCGGGACCGCGTGGGCCGCACCGATCTCGGTCTCGATCGGTGACGCGTCCGTCACGGAGGGTAGCTCGGGGACGACGACGGTCGTTACGTTCTCGCTCACGCTATCGGCCGCCGCTTCCAAGAACGTCTCCGTGTCCTTCGCGACGAGCGACGGTGCGGCCAAGGCCCCGGCCGATTACCTGGCGGCGGCCGGAACGGCGGCCATCCGTCGCGGCTCGAGGACGGGCAGCATCTCGATCACGGTCAACGGCGACGACGTCTACGAGGGCGGCGAGACCTTCACCGTGCGGCTAGCCAGACCCCGGGGCGTCGCGCTCGCCGACGACGTCGGCGCGGGAACGATCATCGAGGATGAAGCTTTCCCGAGCCTGTCCCTCTCCGGATCTTCGGTGATCGAGGGCAGCGTCGGAGCGACGCCGCTGACGTTCGCCGTTGCGATCCTGCCTGCCAGCGCCTTCGACGTGAGCGTGGACTACGCGACGTCGAACGGAACCGCCCTTTCCCCCGACGACTACGCGACCTCGTCCGGGACCTTGACGTTCCCAGCTGGGAGCGTGGGCGCGCAGACGGTATCGGTCGACGTCGTCGGCGATGCGGCCTCCGAGCCCACGGAGGAGTTCACGGTCACCCTGTCGAACGCCATGGGGGGTGCGATCGGAACGGGGTCCGCGGCCGGCGTGATCCTAGACGACGACGGGGCGGTGGGCGCCTCCTCGACCGCCCTGTCGGTCGTCGAGCGGCGGACGCGGACCGTCGCGAAGGGGGACGTGACCCCAGCCCACCCGGCGATGACGCTGCAGGTGGCCCTGTACAAGCTCAGGAACGGGGCTTGGGTCCAGGTTGCCAGCAAGAACCCGACGCTGGGGACAGCGGCGGATCCGGACGGCGACGGCGTGTATTCCAGCGCCTACCTCACGCGCTTCAGGCGCATCTCGGGGCGACAGAAGATCGTGGCCCGCTTCGCTGGCGACGGCGACCATGCGGCGAGCTTCGCGGTCGTCAAGTTCCGAGCGTGAGGACCCGGCGAGACCTGCGCTCTACGGCCAGCCGACGCCCGGCGCTGGCGCCTCGACGGTGAGCACCTGACCGGTCCTCGCGGCGACGACGTCGTCGACGCTCTCGGTGCCACGCCAATCGGCGGTCAGCATGAACAGGGTGCGCCGGTCGGGGCCGCCGAGCATCGTCGCGAAGCACGAACGGTCGAGCTCGATGCGCTCGAGCACCTCGCCGCCTTCGCGGATCCTGGCGCAGTCGTTCACCATTACCCCGCTGGATGCCCAGATGCACCCATCGGCGTCCAGGCAGATGCCGTCGGGGCCGACGCCGTCCGCCCAGTTCCGACGGTTCGAGAGCGTGCCGTCCTCGGCGATGTCGAACGCGGTCAGCCGCGCGGCGAAGGACTCGGCGACGATCAGTGTCCCGTTGTCTGGCGTGACGACCATCCCGTTCGGGAATGCGAGCTCGTTCGCCACCTCGCGCGCGTGGCCGTCCGGCGTCACCAGCGCGAGCTTCCCGGGTGCCCGTCCGCTCGAGAGCACGTCGTTGAACTCCGCGAAGTCGAAATTGACCGTGTTGAGGTACACGTTGCCGCGCCCATCGACTGTCATCTCGCTCCACCCGCGTGGCGAGATGTGGCCGAGATCGGCGTGCCGGACGCGCGAGCCGTCCGGCTCGACCCGGATCAGCTCCTCGCCCGTGATGAGCATCCGTCCGTCTGGGAGCCAGTTCGTCGCCCACCCGAGTCCCGCCGGTCCTTCTCCGACCACTTCGCTGTTGCCGCCGAGGTCGACGGCGACGATCTGTCCCGTTCCCCAGTTCGAGAACCACAGGCGGCCGTCGTGCCAGCGGGGGGATTCGGGCATGGCCAGCCCGTCGAGGAGGACACGAGGCTGCATGCGCCGCCCTTTCGTCACCCGAGGCAAAGGAGCGGGGTGCGGGCCGACGCAGCCTCCGTGAGCGGGCTGAGCCGCCGGCCCGCGACCGACCGAAGGACGTAGTAATAGGTCTGCCCCATGCCGAGGGCGGCATCGCGGAAGGACGTCGCATCGCGTCCTGGGACGCGCGCCACGAACTCGTATGCCCCGTTCGGCGATGTGCTCCTGTATAGCTCGTAGCCGTTGGCGACCGACGCCGTCGGCTCCCACGAGACACTCACGCCCGAGCTCAGGAACCCGTCGCAGATGCCCTGGGCGACGACGCCGGTTGGTGGGACGATCGGGCGCGGCAGGCGGGGGAGCGGGTCGGGCCTCGGCGGCCAGATCAAGAGCCCCGCAGCGGGCAGCACCCCGATCGCCAGCAGCCCCGCAACGAAGGTCGCGGCGACGCCTACTATCCAGCGCCGCAGCCGTGGGGAGACGCGGGCCGGCCGCGTGGTCGTTTCCCGATGCGTCGCGAGCGGCGGCGGCGGCGTCGGCAACATGTGCGTGGGCGGGCGGACCGGCCGCGCCCGCGCCGCGCGCTGCGATCGTCCGACCTCGCGGAGTGCCGCGGCCAGTTCCGTCCCCGAGGAGAACCTGTCGCGGGGCTCCTTCATCAGGCACCGCAGGACGACTTGATCCAGCCACTGCGGCACCTCGGGACAGAGCGCTTTGGGGGGGACGACCGGTGCGCGGACGTGCTGCGCCGCGATCGCGGCCGGGGACGGACCCTCGAACGGTGGCCGGCCCGTCAGCATCTCGTACAGCACGCAGCCCAGCGAGTACACGTCAGACCGAGCGTCGCCGCGCCGGCCCTCCACCTGCTCGGGCGAGATGTATGCGACGGTGCCGCGCGGACTCGGAGACGGGTCGAAGGCGGGCGTCCAGTCCTCGGCGCGTGCGAGACCGAAGTCGAGGACCTTCGCCCCACCACCCGGCCTCACTATCACGTTGCCGGGGGCGATGTCGCGATGGGTCAGCCCACGCGCGTGCGCATAGGAGAGCGCCTCGGCAACGTCGCGAGCGATCCTTAGGGCGGCGGGAGGGAGAAGCGGCGTCCCGTCGCCGAGCATCTGCGAGAGGCTCCGACCCTGCACGAGCTCCATCACGATGAACGCGTGACCGTCGGCGACGACGAGATCGTGGACGGCGACGACGTTGGCGTGCGCGAGACCGGCGGCCGCCCGAGCCTCGCGACGCAGGCGAGCGAGGGACCGCCGGTCCTGGCTCGCCGGGGCGGGAAGGACCTTCACGGCGACGTCGCGCTCCAAGACCTCGTCGCGCGCCTCGTAGACCTCGCCCATGCCTCCTCGGCCGAGCAGGGACCGGATCCGGTACCGCCCGGCCAACACGCGGCCGACGAGCGAAGATCCCCCCAGGACGTCTGTGCCCGACACGGATCGAATCGTAGCGCCGCTGCGTGGAACAGTGCTGGGCGTTTCGGGAAGCGAGTTGGGCAGCTGGGTTAGACGCGACCCTGTCTGAGCTCGACCGCGTTCACGACGTCGGCTCCAGGCCGATGACACGAAGATGCTGCTCTGGGTCGTGATGACACCAATCGTCAGGTTCCGAAGGCCCGCCGAACCGCAACACGTTGAATCTGAGAGTTGTCGCGTGCGCAGGGGGGCCCGTCGCTCATGGGACTCGAAGCTTCGCCGTGTACGCGGCAGTATCCTCGTTCGTCTTGAAGATCGGTCTGTCCCATGTCACAGCTACTATCGCCACGCGGCGCCGCGAAGTTGAACGACCGTCAGAAGACGGCAGCTATTCGTCGGGGAGGCGAGACGCGAGCAGCTGCAGCGCCTTCCGCCGACCTTCCAGGGCGTCCTTCTCGATCGGCCAATCAAGCAACGAGCTGGCCTCCGAGTAGGAGCACCAGGCGAAGGCATCGTGCTCCTCCGGGTCGAGCACCGGATCGTGGTCGTCGAGAACCTCAGCTCCGAAGGCGACCACGGAGATGGCCGCGATGCCGGGTCCGTACAGCCGCTCCCAGTGATCCGCCAACTCGGGCCGCAGTGCGTAGGAGTACTCCACGTCCAGCGGGGTCAGCGTGCGACCGACATCGAAACCCGTCTCCTCTCGCACCTCGCGGACGGCCGCCTCGGCATCGGTCTCACCCGGGAGGGGAGCCCCGCTGACCCCCTGCCAAAAGCCGCCTCGTGCTGCGGTTCGACGAAGCATCAGGAACCGCGGACCATCCGACGTTCGCCGGAACAGATGGATCGAGACATCGCGCGCGATGCGTCGCATCTGATGCTGGTCATAGCACGAACCGCGCGGGTCGTTGTCTCGCGTCCAGGTCGTCACGGCGGCGGAGGCGATCGGGAGGCCGCGTGGCGCGAGCCACTGCTTCGAGGCATACTCGAGGAGGAGATCGTCACCTCGAGAGGGCGGTGGGGACATGAAGCGTCCCGTGAGATCGCTGATCGTGTTGTTGCTATCGGGCACGATGATCGCGGTGGCGGCCGCGCCCGCCTTCGCGTGGGAGCATCATCGGAACATGCGAGTCACACAGGAAGCCGCGCTGTGGCCGCATCCAGTGTGGTACTGGCTCGAACAAAGCGTGGATTGGAACACGAGAACCGCGGCCCAATGCCACAGTCTGTACCCGTGCTTCGGTGACATTGCCTGGCGTAGGCCGGCGTACGGCGAAGGGCTGTACGAGTTCGTGTCGTGGGGAAGCATCACCAAGAAGAGCGGCATCGCGGCCAACGGCGTCTCATGGAAGTCGCGAAGGGTCGAGGCGCAGTTCAGGGGCTGCATCCTGCAAGGTGGACTGAACGTTTGTAGACACGAGTCGGCGTTCGTCTATATCAGGATCTACGCCGATGGTACCTCGAAGGCGACCGGTGGCCCGATCTGATGCACATTCCAGCTTCGTTCCGACCCCGGAGATCGTGGGAGCGCGAGCCCCGAAACGTCGAGCGAGGCACGCTCAGAGGTCGTCCCGATGAGAGCCCTTGCCTTGTCGCGAGCTCAGCGCCTCCTTGATCGCTTGTCGCACGTCCCGGTCGCGCTCGTTCGACAGCCGATGTCTCAGCGGTTGGAGCGCCCGCGCGTTCCTGGTGCCGCCGCTAGATATCAGCCCTCACAGTTCACCACGTTCTCGCCGGCGCAGTCGTCGGTGCCGACGCCTCCATCGAGGGTATCTGTACCGTTGCCACCGGTGAGGGTGTCATCGCCGACGCGGCCTACGAGCGTGTCGTCGCCGGCCAGGCCGTACAGGCGGTTCGCCGCTGCGTCACCGGTCAGCCTGTCGTTGTGGGGACTGCCGAACAGGTTCTCGATCATGGTCAGGGTGTCGGCGCCTTCGCCCGTTGCCGTCCCGGTCGCCAGGCTGGCCGTTACGCCGTTCGCCGAGTAGAAGTACGAGACGGCATCCGTCCCGCCCCCTCCGTCGATGACGTCTTTTCCCGCGTGCGCCCAGAACGTGTTGGGCCCCGCATTCCCCGTGAGGACGTCGTCGTGACGTGAGCCCTCGACGTCCTCGATGTTCGTGAGGGTGTCGGAGCCCTCGCCTATGGCCGTCCCGGCGGTCAGGCTGGCCGTCACACCTGCCGACGAGAAGAGGAACGACACGAAGTCTGACCCCGACCCTCCGTCCATCGCGTCGTCGCCGTTACCACCGATGAGCCCGTCGTCGTCCCCGTCGCCGCCGGAGAGCGTGTCGTTCCCGCGTTCGCCGAAGAGGAAGTTAGGGGCCGCGTTGCCCGACATGACGTCGTCGAAGCTCGACCCGTCGATGTCCTCGACGCCGGTCAAAGTGTCCGAACCGTCGCCCGTGGCAGTGCCGAGAGACAGGTCCACTGCGACGGGGCCGGGTGCGCCGAAATAGGAGGCCATGTCCGCGAAGCCTTTCCCCCCGTTCAACGTGTCGCCGGCCGGGCCGCCGATGAGGAAGTCGAAGGCACCTCCACCACCCGCGAGCCTGTCGCCGCCCTCCTGCCCGGCAAGCAGGTCGTCACCGCCACCGCCGACGAGCGAATCCTTGCCCGTCCCCGCGCACACGCGGTCCTTGCCGCCGAGACCCTTGATCACATCGTTACCGGCCAGGCCCACAATGACGTCCGCCGTCGACGTCCCCCTCAGGACGTCGGCCCTCGCCGAGCCGACGATCGTCGCCCGCTTCCCGAAGCACCGTGGCCGCGCTGCTTCCGCGCTTGGCGCCGTTAGGAATACCGTGACCAGCGCCAACGCTGACACCGCCAGGATCCGGGTCTTCCTGCCTCGCTTCATCCGATAGCCTCCCACGGCGGACGGCGGAACCGTCGGAGCTTCTCACGTTCCGTCGAGCTGCGTGCGGACGCGTACGGATGAACCAGCTGCCCGGTTAAACCGCTGCCGTCGACCGGCCGATGATGTGTCCGGCGGGCCCGCTGCGTGCGGCGCACGCGAGTGACGGAACGCGGCGTCCGGGGGGGATCGCTTGGGCTGGGTGGTGAAGGTGCGAGCGGCGGCGGCGATGCTCGCCGTTATCGCTCTCGCCGTTGGAGCCGTGGCTGCGGATCCATCGCCGCGCCGCGCGCGAGCCGTCGAACTCCCCAGCATCGTCGTCATCATCACCGACGATCAGCGGTGGGACACGCTGTGGGCGATGCCGACCGTCCGCAGGCAGCTGATCGGCAAGGGTGTGACGTTCACGAACGCGTTCGCCTCGAACCCGCTGTGCTGTCCCAGTCGCGCATCGACGTTGACGGGCCAATACTCGCATTCGACCGGCGTCTGGCGGAACCAGCCGCCGTACGGTGGGTGGGCATCGTTCGACGATTCGTCCACGATCGCCACCTGGCTGAAGCCGTTCGGGTACAGCACGGGGATGTTCGGCAAGTACTTCAACGGGTACTGGAGGGCGGCGTACGGGTCGGGGTACATCCCGCCCGGCTGGGATCGCTGGGTAGCGTTCCCCAGGGCCGGGTTCTACGGATACGACCTCAATGTGGACGGGTCGATCCAGCCATTCGGGACCGCACCCGAGGACTACTCCACGGACGTGTTGGCCGAGGAGGTCGACGCGTTCATCAGGTCGACGACGGGACCGCTCCTTGCTTGGTACACGCCGTTCGCGCCGCACAGTCCAGCGACCCCGGGTCCTGGGTACGAACGTGCGTTCCGCGACCTCCGACCGTGGAGGCCGCCGAGCTACAACGAGCCCGACGTCTCGGACAAGCCGAGGTGGGTGCAGGCGGTGCGTTCGTTCGATAGAAGGAAGCGGCAGAAGGAGGATGCCTTCCGGATCGACCAGTACCGCACGCTGCTGTCCGTCGACGACGCGATCGGGACGATCCTGCAGGCGCTAAAGGACACCGGTCGGTTGGCGAACACGTTGATCGTGTTCACGTCAGACAACGGGATCTCGTACGGGGAGCATCGCTGGCGAACCAAGCGCGTGGCCTACGAGGAGAGCCTGCGTATCCCGTTCGTGGTGCGGTACGACCCGATCGTCGCCGTTCCCCGAGAAGACGAAAGCCTCGTGCTGAACGTCGATGTCGCTCCAACGGCGGCCGCTGCGGCCGGCATCGCCGCGCCCGAAGCGGATGGGCAGAGCCTCCTGCCGCTGTTGGCATCGCCCGCGGCGCCGTGGCGGGATCGGTTCCTCACCGAGCATCTCGCGAAGAAGCACGATCGTGTTCCGACGTTTTGCGGCGTCCGGACGGAGCGGTACCTGTACGTCTACTACATCACGGGTGAAGAAGAGCTGTACGACCTCATCCAAGACCCCTACGAGCTGACGAACGTGGCTTCGTCCACGGAGGCTCAGCCGCTCATGAGCGAGCTACGGACGGATCTCGCGCGGTTGTGCAACCCGCCGCCGCCCGGCCTCCAGCTGCCGTCGGGATAGCCGCCGGCGCCCGAACCGAGAGTCGTGGCTCCGCTGCGCGCGTGTGCATCGACGGTATGCGTCGAGGAGACCTGCGAAGCAGGCGGGGCGGGCACGGTTCCCCAACCACTGGAGCCGCTACACCCGCCTGCCTCGCGAGGACGCTCGGCCGAGAGGGGTCCGACGACGCCGAGGTCCTGTCAGGGTGCGGCACGGAGCGCATCGATGGAATCGGTCATCCGGTTGATTTCGCCGTTCCGGCGATCGGCTGACAGAGACAAAGAGCGATCTACGAAGATCTACGACCTAGGATGCGAGCGAGGGAGCGATCGTGTCACGAAGCAGCCAGCCGAGCCGTGACGCTCAGCGCGACGTTCCCCTTGAGTGCGCCCGACACGGGACAGTCCTCCTTCGCGTCCTCGGCGGCCGAGCGGAACGTGTCCTCGTCGATGCCCGGAACCTCCCCCGTCACCTCGAGGTCGGATGTCGTGATCCCGGTCCCGGGAACGAACGTCACCGCCGCCGAGACGCTAAGACTCGCCGGAGGTGTTCCGGCCTTCGCGAGGGCGTTCGAGAGCGCCATCGAGAAGCACGACGCGTGCGCCGCAGCGATCAGTTCCTCGGGGCTCGTCATCTCGTCCTGGCCCTCACCCGTCCGGGCGGCCCACGAGATCGGCATGGACGCGATCGCACCACTCCCGACACGATCGATCGTGCCCTTGCCTGACATCAGGTCGCCTTCCCAGGTCACCTCCGCCTGCTTCGTCGTCGCCATCGCGCAAGCTCCTCCTATGTGGACAGCTGAACCAGCTTGTTATCCCTGAGCACGAACGACACGTCCACGACCTCGCCGGTCACGCCGGTCGTGACCTGCTGGATCTCCTCGCCATTCACCACGAGCCGCGCACCTCCGGCGTTCCCCAGCTTGATGAGCAGCGATCGGTCGGCGCGGAAGGTGCGCGCTTCGCCGGTGAGGAACCCGTAAAACACGGTCTCTCCGTCCGCGATCGCCTCCACCCAAGACCGTTCCGAGATCGTCAGCCGTGCCTGAATCATCTCGACGACGCTCGCCCTCGTCGGCTCCGGCGTCGGCTCAAGCGTCGGCCGCGGGGTCGCGGGTGCTACGACACGGACGGTCGTCGAGGGTTCCGGTCCCACGTTCCCAGCGGTCGGAGGATCCCGCGCCAGGAGCGCCGACAGGCCCCCGGCGGCGACGAGGACGAGCAAGGGAAGAGCGACGAGCCTTGCCCCTCGACGAGGCCGTCGCGGCGCGTGACGCGCCCGGCGCTCGCCGGACGACGGCGGCTCCTCCACCGGCAGTGGATGGCCGACGCGCTGCAGCTCGCTTCGGACGATCGCGTCGATATCGGCGGCCTCGTCTGCGACCCTTGCGAGATCGGTCCAGGAGACGAACCTCGTGTCCCTGGTCGACGAGACCTCCTCGTTCCCAGTGGACGGAGTCTCCTGGGCAGCCTCGTCGGCGCCCTTCGCGTCGGCCGCGTCCGCGCCTGGCGCCGGCTCGGCGTCGCCACGCCCGCTGGTGGGTGCGCTTCGGCCGCGATGAGGGGCGCCGGACCGATGCGGTCCACGCGTACGTCCAGGTGGTTCCCGTGACCCCGACACTTGCTCTTCACCACACTTCCAGGCTGACGTCGAAAAAGCAACGTACCGCCTGGGTCGCCGAGTGTCCTCATCGGCGTTCGGGGCTGGGATCGAGTGGTGAGATCGGGTGCGCGGGGCTGCAGCCTCGCGCGCGTTCGCCTCTTGCTACGGGAGGCGCTTACGTGCCGGCGAGCACGCTGCCGGCCTGAGCGAAGACCTCCATGGCCTTGTGAACGACCGCGAAGATCACGACGGCGGCCGCGGCGGCGAAGAGTATCCAGAGGGCCGAGAGCTGAGTGTTCACCGCTTGCCTTCCCTTCTTTGGGCCGTCTCCCCCATCCGGGGGATACCGTTTTGTCCCCCGAACGGTAGCACCGCGGTCTCGTTCTTGGGATAGGTCGTTCGGCTAGAAAACGTCACCCGAACTAACGGTTCATCGCAGGTCAGGGGGCATACGGAAGGTCCGACGGCTCTTCGCGACGGACGCGGAGCGTTAGCTCCAGCAGAGGGCTGCTCGGTGGGAGCGTAGAGCGGTCGGCCGCCGCGCTGTGGACACGACGACGGGTGAAGCGGCGTCCTGGCGGCTAGCTAGCCTGACGCCTCGGACTGATCGGGATCCGCTCGGACGTCAGACCCGCCCGACCCTTTAGGCTGCGCAGGGTTCTCGGGGAGGCCGGGATCCTCCGGCTGCCCCGGATCCTCCGGAACGGCAGCGTTCTCGGGGACGCCAGGATCCTCGGCGGGGCCGAGACCGTCAGGTGGAGTCTGATCGGCCGGCGGAACGGTTGGCGGCGTGACTGCAGGCGGATGCCCGCCAGGCGGTTCGAAGTCGCCAGAGGGATCGGACGGATCCGTGGGAGCCTCCCCGTTGCCTGGCGGGGCGCTCGGGGGGAGGGCGTAGTCTGGATGGCCGCTATTCCCACTGCCGTTCCCGTTCCCATTCCCGTTCCCGTTGCCGTTGCCATTGCCGTTCCCGTTCCCGTTCCCGTTCCCGTTGCCGTTGCCACTGCTGTTGCCACTGCCGTTGCCGTTCCCGTTCCCACTGTCGTTCCCGTGGCTGTGGCCGTGGCTGTGGCTGTGGCTGTGGCCCTGGCTGTGGCCCTGGCTGTGGCCCTGGCTGTGGCCCTGGCTGTGGCCCTGGCTGTGGCCCTGGCTGTGGCCCTGGCTGTGGCCCTGGTCGTTGCCCTGGTCGTTGCCCTGTCCAGCGTCGTCGCCACCCCCGCCACTGACACCGCCGCCGGTGCCGACACCGCCGCCGGTGCCCGTGCCGACGGCGGGAGGAGTGGAGAGCGTGGGTGCCGTCGGCTCGTCGCCGCCCCCGCCCAGGGCACCGGCGTGGGGGTGGCCGTAGCCGCTGCTCGACCCTCCGAGGAAGTCATCGGCAGGCCCAGCTGGCACGCCGCCGTCGGGGTCGACGGGCCCATACGCCTGGCCGGTCGTGAGGGGCGGGGTGAACCCGCCCTCCGCGATGATACGCACGGACGGGGCCGCCGGCAGGCCGAGCTTCGCGAGGACGCCTGAGGCCGCGTTCTCGGCCGCGTCGGGGAGTCCGCCCGTTAGCGCAAGACTGCTGCCCGCGGTCAGGACCGTCACGACCATCGCAGCCGCGAGCCGGGTCGAGAGACGGCGTCCTGTCGGCGCCATCGGCCGCTCGACCGGACGGTGCACCTGCGGGCGGTGCATTCGGATGACCGAGGCAAGCTCCGCGATCCGCGCGCCTTCGCCGGACCGCTCTTCGGGGGTTGCGGCGCTGCGGACGGCCGCGAGGATCTCGTCGAGCGTGAACGGTCGCTCGGCCCAGGGCTCGCCCGCTCGGAAGGCCCGGTGCGTCATCGTTCGACTCCCACGCGTTCCAGGGGGTCGTCGTCAACCCACCGCCGGAGCTGCTCCAACCCCTCCTCCTCGGCGTCGCGAACGACGTCAGCCGGTTCGCCGGTGATCTCGGCCACCTGCTTCACGTCCAGGCCGCCGACGGTCCTGAGCAACAACACGTCGGCCTTCGCGGGCTCGAGCGACCCCATCCGCACGAGCGCGTCGTCGACCGGTCGCGACGTCCTCGGCGCGATGCGGTGGACACGCCCGTTCACCCGACGTGGCCGCACTCGCTCCGCGCGATCGCGCGCGTCGATGAGATGGCCGCGAGCCACGGCGAAGACCCAACGACGGAACGAGGCCTCGTCGCCGTCGAACGACGGAAGCCCCGAGGCCACGTCGCCCCAGGTCTTCTTCGCCAGCTCCTCGGCGCGTTCGGGCAGCTGCGCCTTCAGGTAGCGCACCACCCGCGGGTGGAACTCGCGGTACAGCACCGCCACGGCCCATTCGAGCCCCGACCGGGCAGCCGCCATCACGTTGTCGAAGCGCTCACCTGGCAAGCCGCCGTCCGAGACGATCAACGAACGCGGTGGCGTGGCAGACGTCGGCTCGGGCGCCGCCTCCGCCGTTCCGAGCGGCAGGCGGAACGCGAACCGCGAGCCTTTCCCGACCTCGCTCGTCACCTCCAGGAACGTCCCGTGCAGGTCGAGGACCTCCGAGGCGAGCGCCAGGCCGAGTCCGCTCCCGCGCGTCGACCGCGTGTTTGGATCGCCGCCGCGGAAGAACCGCTCGCCAATGTGCGTGAGCTCCTCGGCCGGGATCCCCGGCCCATCGTCGGTCACCGACACCACGACCTCCCTGCCGATCGTTCTAGCGGTGAGGGTCACGCCGCTGCCCGGCGGCGTGTACTTGGCCGCGTTCGTGAGCAGGTTCTCGATCACGCGCTCGATAAGGAGCGGGTCGGCGAACGTCGATAGTTCTTGGTCGACGTCGACCCGCAGGGCATGGCTGCGGAACAGGCTCGAGAGACGGTCGACGACGCCGGCGGCGACCGGGTGAAGGTCGAACGTCACCGGCTCGATCTGAAGCTGTCCGCCGTCGAGACGACCGAAGTCGAGGAGCTCGCCGATCATCGTGTCGAGGGAGGCCGCGTTCGCGTTCAACCGGGCGAGGAGATCGCGCCTGTCGTCGTCGTTGAGCGCTTGCCAGCCGCTCTCGAGCGTCCGCCCCATCCCGGCGATCACCGTGAGGGGCGTCCGCAGCTCGTGCGAAACGCTCGACAGGAAATCGCTCTTCATACGGTCGAGCTCGGCCTGGCGCTCCATAGCGCGGCGCTGCCGCTCGAACCGACGCGCGTTCTCGAGCGCGACCGCACCCTGCTGCGCGAGCATGTGGAAGACCTCGACGTCCTCCTCCACCGGTGCGGGACCGCGTTCGGTCCCCACCACGAGGAGCGCGTCGACACGTTCGCCGGTCGTGATCGGCAGGATGACCGCCGAGCGAAGCCCGATCGCGGCCAGGCGCTCGTCGACCTCTTGGTCGCCCGCGCAGCCGACGAGTGTGGTTCGAGCATCGCGCACCGCACACTCGACTGCCTCGGCGGGGAACGCCTCGATCCCCCTCGGGAAGTCCCGCGGGGTCTCCGGCGGAAGGATCACGCGGTAGCCCCCTTCTTCCTGCACGTAGATCCGGGTCACGGGGAACCCGAGCGCGACGACCGAATCGATGACCGCCCCGAGCACCGCCAGCGGCTCGACGGCGCTCATTCGTCGCCCCGCCGCCGACACGACGGCGAGCAGGGCCCAGCGGCGCTCCGACTCGAGACGGGCGTCGCGGTGCGCCTCGGTCTGGCGCTTCAGTTGGCCGACGAGAAGGTTCGCAAGGAACGCGAGGACGGCCAGGACGACGACGTGCAACGGGTCCCACGCGCTCGGCCCCACGACCGCGGCATGCGCCGCGACGGTGAGCACGAAGAAGACGATCTGGGCACGGGTGGGGAACGCGACCGCGAAGAACAGCGTCGTCAGCGCGTACACGAACACGAGCGGGGACTTCGCTCCGCCGGTCGCCCATACACCGACGGCGATCAGCAGGAGGTTGACCGCGGACCACGCGTACAGACCGGCCATGCCCCAGCCGATCCGGGGCAGCCGGTCGTAGGGCAGGATCGTCGCAAGCGCGGCGCTCGCCGCGAACGCCACGAAGACGAGTGCGAACGGGCCCATGATCACCTCGCCGCCACGTGCGAGGACCAACGTCGCCGCGGCCACGAGCGGCGCCAGCAGCGTGATCCGCATGCCCACGCGCAGCGTCTCCAGCCCCAGTGGGGTCGGCGCTTCGGTGGGCGCCAATATGGCGGCACGTTCGGTCTGCGAGGGTTCGGTCACACGTTCCTCCACCACTCGGGCTACGGTAGGCCGCGGTCACCCCCCCGGGGAACGGGCGAGCGACCATTTCGGTTATGGCGGGGCGGGATGGCCGTTAGGTCTTCCGGCCTACCCCCGAGCGGTGTGGCGCCGCGTGCGTTCGGGCCCGGCGGGAGCCCGCCTAGCCAGCGACCAGGCACGTTTCGAGGGCCGCGTCGAGCGTGATCGGGCGTCGTGCGACGTCATGCGAGCGGTTCGACGTCGTCGCCGACCGAGATCGTGCCGGGACGCTCGACGGTTCCGTACACGCCGAACGCGAGCTTGCCGGTGGACGTCGTCCCTCGGTACCGCCCGATCACGGAGAGCGTCGGGAAGTCGCGGAGCCCGGTGGCGGGATCTTGCGTCGTCACCACGCATCGCGGCACGGGTCGACCAACGCGAACGACGGCCTCTCCGACCCCCACGCGACGGCCGCCCCAGGTGTCCTCCTCGTGCGGGTCTGTGTCATCGAGCTCGATCAACATCCGGAAGCGGCCCGCGTCGACGGGCCCGTCGCGGCCGCCATGCCTCGAGAGCTCCGCGACCGAGGCGAGAGACACGATCGTGACCGGCTCGACGTCGTTGGCCTCGCCCGGTGTGTCAACGCGCGCCAGCCGCACCTTCCGACCCGCGAACGCGGTCAGTGCGCTGGGGAACGCGCCGTCTACGAGGTGGGCGGCGACTTCCCGGCCGTAGAAATCGGTCGTGATCGCGTCCGTCGTTCTCGACGCGTCGTCTTCGACGATGGTGCCGTCGGGGAAGCCAAGGCGGAGGCGATTCGTCGCACGATCATGAACGGCGACGATACGAACGAGCGGGCCGATCTTCGAGCCCCCCAGCAGCCGTCCATCCTCGTCGACCAGGTAGAAGTCACGGTTGCCGACAGCCCCGTATGTCTCCAGCCTGATCCGATCGGGGTGGTGCAGCCCCGTGGACTTCACAGGGGTGACGTTCAACCGGGCCACGATCGGCATGCCAACACGCTAGCAAGCAGCTCCGATTCGCGACGCCTACATCGACCGCAAAACGTCCAGGTACACGTCCTGGGTCTCGCGCGACGGGTCGACGCCGAGCTCCTGCGCGAGCACGTCCCGGCAGCGCTCGTAGACGCGGAGCGCCTCGGCCGGATCGCCGGCCGAGGCGTGCGCACGCATCAGGAGCCGATAGGCCGTCTCCCGGTACGGCGCGAGCTCGAGGATCGTGCCGGCATCGCGTACGGCCAGGCCGAACTCGCCCCGGTGCAAGAGCGTCTGGGCGCGGACTCCGAGCGAGCGGATCCGAATCTCGTTCAGCCGCGCCCGCCACCGCGTCGCGAACCGACCGTCCTCGCCGGGCAGGAGCGGACGGCGAGCGATCGCGTTGCCGACGAGCGCCCATCCCATCGCCGCATCGGGGTCACCTGCGCGAAGGGCGGTCTCCGCCTTGTGGACGGCGTCGTCCGCGGCCTCGAGATCGACCCACGAGTTCGCGGGCAAGCGCAGCTGGTAGCACCCGACCGCGGAGGGGATCGGATCGCCGTCCACACCAACGCCCGCGAGGAGCGAGCGCAGCTTGCTCGCGATCGCCCGCAACGCGCTCTCCCAGGCGTTCGGAGGCGAACCCTCCCACAGTTCGTCGGCGAGCTCGTCGCGATGGATCGGCCGCGAACGCTCGGCCGCGAGCATCGCGAACGCGAGCCGTCCCTGGCGCCCGGGGAATGTATCGCTCCGAACCAGGACGTCGCCGCGTTCGAGCAGCATCGTCCCGGCCAGGTGCACTCGGAGGATCGCCGTGCCCGCCAACGTGTCTCCAACGTTCCGGCAACGCTTGCTTCCTAGTATCACGGTGTTCCGACGAGAAGGGGGGGCAGGCCATGCGCAAGCAGGTCTCGTGTGAGTGCGGCTGGCACGCCGAGGGCACGGAGGAGGAGCTGATCCCGCTCGTCGAGCAGCACGCGCGCGAGGTCCATGGGACGGACGTGACGCGCGAGCAGGTCCTGGCACAGCTCGAGCCGCTCGCCTGACACACACCCCAGACCGGCGCCGAACGCGTGATAGCGTGCGGCGCGATGGCCCTGCCGGTGCACGACGACCTGCTGCCGCTCGCGTTCCTGCTCGGGACCTGGGTCGGTGAGGGCGAAGGGGAGTGGGGCGGCGAGCCGTTCCGCTACGGCGACGAGATGGTGTTCGAGCACGTCGGCGAGCCATACCTCGTCTACGCGCAGCGCAGCTGGGAACTCGGCGACGGCGCCCCGATCCATCTCGAGCGGGGGTTCTTCCGCCCGGCCGGGGCGGGCCGAGCGGAGGCCGCGCTCGCGCACCCGCTGGGTATCGTGGAGGCGGCCGAGGGGATCGTGCACGACGGCCTCCTCGATCTGGTCGCGACGACCGTAGGACGGACCGCGACGGGCTCGCCGGCGACCGAGCTCAGGCGGCGGATCGAGGTCCGCGGCGCAATCCTCTCCTACGAGCTGTGGATGGCGACGGACGGCATCGCACTCGCGCGGCACCTCCGCGGCGAGCTGAAGCGGACCTGACGGCCAGCCCCGTCGACCCGAGACGGGGTTGGCCGGTCGGCTGAGTTCAGCCGTCCTGCGCCGGCGCCAACTTCGGCAGCTCGACGCGGAACGAGGCGCCGCCTCCCTCGCGTTCCTGGACCCACGCCCGCCCACCGTGCAGCTCGGCGAACCGCGCGACCAGCGCGAGACCGATCCCGACGCCGGGCGCGTGCGCGGGCGCGTTCGGTCCCTGCCGGAACGGTTCGAAGATCTCGGCATGGAGCTCGGACGGGACGCCGGGGCCGTCGTCCTCGACGGCGATCAGGACCGCATCGCCCTCGTCGCGGACGGTGACCCAGACGGTGACGTCATTTGGCGTGTGCCGGATCGAGTTCGCCAGCAGGTTCTCGACGATCCGCTCGACCTTAGCGACGTCGACCTCGGCTGAGGCGGACGCGGCCGACACCTCGACGCGTCGTGCGTGTGTCCCGTCCGCGGCGGCGACGGTGCGCTCGACCAGGCGCCCGACGTCGGCGGTCGATCTCGTCGGCTGCAACGCGCCACGTCCGGCGCGCTCGACGTCGAGGAGGTCGCGGACCATACAGTCCAGCTTGCGCGCGTTCGCCGCGATGCGCGAGGCCAGGTCCCGCGCGTCATCGTCGCTCAGCGTCATATCGTCGCGCTCGAGCGTGACCGCGAGCCCGAGGATCGCGGCGAGCGGGGTGCGGAGGTCGTGAGAGACGGCCTGCAAGAACGTGCCCTTCAGCTGGTCGAGCGCTCGGAGCTCCGCGGTCTCGGCGCGTTCGCGTTCGAGTGCGCGCTCGAGCTCCTCGGCGTGGTGGCGCTCGGTGATGTCCACCATCACGCCCTGCCAGAACAGGGGTCGGCCCTCCTCGTCGCGTACCAGCGCCGACTCGTCGTGGACCCAGACCTCGCGACCGTCCGCCGCCATCATGCGGTACTCGGCAGTGAACGTCGCGCCCGTCTCATCCGAGACGCGGTTTAGCGCTCGGACGCGGTCGCGGTCCTCGGGATGCACGCTCGCGAGCCACCGGTCGATCTCGCCGAGCCATTCATGCGGGTCGATGCCCAGCAGCGTCCGGATCTGGGGGCTGACGAACACGAACTCGATGTCGTCGTCGGTAACCGACTCGGTGTACACGATCGCGGGTAGCGCCTCGATCAGCTGCCGGTAGCGCAGCTCGACGTCGGCGTTGGCGCGGTCGAGCGGCGCGCGGAGCCGGGGCGCGTCGTTCTCGGAGCCCGGCGTCACGGTCGCCCTTCCGGGGAGCGGGCGTGGTGCACGTTCCCGATGCTACCGGTCACCCGGCCGCCGCCTCCCCGTCGGCGCGGGGATCCGAGCCGCCGTCGAACATGCCGTCATCCCGGCGGACGATGAGATGCGCGTGTCCAACGCGCTCATCGACTGCTTGGAGCGCGTTCACGACGAAGTCCGCTGCCCGCAGTGCCTTACGCACACGGTCCGGGACTCGAGATTCGGCGTCGATCCAGCGGCCCGCTCCGAGGTCCATCCCGCCCGCGAGCCACCGCGGCGACCCAACCGCATCGGCCGGCCGCATCCCCAGGTCGAACACGCGGGTCAGGGTCTGGCCGTTGATCTGCGGTTGCCCGCCTCCGCCCATCGACCCGCTCACCGCGGCCAAGTCGCCGCGTCGGTGCACGAGGACGGGCATCAGCGTGTGCGCCGGCCGCTTGCCGCCCCCAAGGACGTTGGGCGAGGAGGGGTCGAGCGAGAACGCGCTGCCGCGGTTGTGCAGCACCACGCCGGTCGAGGGCTCGAGGATCCCGGACCCGAAGCTGTCGGACAGGCTCTGGATCAGCGACACGGCACGTCCGTCGCCGTCGGCGGCGACGAGCGCGATCGTGTCGCCGCTCGGCCGGACCTTGGCTGGGTGGGTTTCGCGTCGAACGGCGGTCAGGACCTCGTCCAGACGCCGGTCGTCGAGCAGCGTGTCGACGTCGATGCGTGCGGACCGCGGATCCGCGTTCGTGCGGTCGCGGTCTAGCGCGACGGCGTGGAAGACCTCGGCGAGCGGCGCGGCGTCGGGCCCGAGTGGATCAGGGTCGAGTCCGAGCCGCTCGATCGCCCGCAGGATCTGGAGCAGCGCGAAGCCCTGCGAGTTGGGGGGAACGACCGCGACGTCGAGGTCGCGGTACCTGCGCACGAGCGGCGGCACGACCTCGGGGACGTGCGACCGCAGGTCGTCCCTCGACATCGGCGACCCGCGGTCGTTCAGCGCTCGAACGAGCGACGAGCCGACCTCCCCGTCGTAGAGGGCCTCGGGACCGCCCTCCGCGATCGCGGCGAGCGTCCGCGCAAGTGACGGCTGAACCAGGGCCGCGCCGGCGCGTAGCGGTTCGCCGCCGGGCGCGAAGATCCCGCGCAGCCCGGCGTCGGCGAGCGTGCGCTCCGGCTCCGAGGCGATCGACGCAGCAAGAGAGCGAGCGACGGCGACGCCGTCACGCGCGGCGGCGATGCCGGGCTCGAACGCGGCCGCGAACGGTCGCACCGCACCGAGCCGCCAGAGCTCGTGCCAGCCGGCCGCGGCGCCGGGGACCGTGACAGGGAGCGGGCCGTGGATCGGCATCGTGCCGTGGTCCCGGCGGATCCCGTCGACGTCGATCGCGACAGGGGCGGCGCCGCTCGAGTTGACGGCGAACACCGTCCCGTCCGGCTGTCGGACGAGCGCGAAGAGGTCGCCGCCGACGCCGCACATGTGGGGGTAGACCGCTGCGAGCGTGACGGCGGCCGCGAGCGCCGCGTCGATCGCGTTGCCGCCGGCGCCGATCGCCTCGACCCCCGCACGCGTGGCGTCCCGGTGCGGTGTGGCGATCGCGAACCGGCGGCCGGTCGCGGTCAGCGCGCGCTCGGGGGCCATCATCGGGACGCTGACGCCGTTGGCACGGCGTCATCCTCGCACGCCGAGCCCCCGGTATCCGTCGATGAACCCCGCGTCGCGGAGCCGTTGCGCCCACGGCGAGTCGGTGACCGGCACGCCGTCGATCCGCTGCAGCTCCAGGCGGCGGACGCGGCCGTCCTTCGCGAGACGGACGAGGACCTCGGCCCACGATCCGTCATCCCCCTCCTCGGCGAACGTCCAGAGCGTGCGACCGCCGCGTTCCAGGTACGCGACGAGCCGGCCATCCTGGAGCACGACGTACGCACCCGCAACCCTCGCGGGGCGACCGGCCGAGGGTGGCCATGGCAACGTCGCTCCGTACGGCTGCGCAGGATCGGCCGCCGGCAGCGCGATCGTGCGGTCTTCGTCCGTCTGCTCGCGCGTGGCCCGCAGCCGCTCGACGGCGCCGGGCAGCGCGAATTGCGCGGCGCCCAGCCCATCGACGAAGTACCCGCGACGTACGCGGCCCGACTCCTCGAGGGCCTTCAGCACCCCGTACACGCCGGCGAACCCGCCGGGCGCGCCCTCCGCCAGCACGGTCTCGCGGGTGACGACGCCGTGGCGATCGAGCAGCTGCGTGGCTCGCGCGTGCGCCGATTCGGTCGATGAGGGCTCGGGCTGGAGCAATGGCGCGACGAGCGACCAGCGGCCGGCGCCAGCAGGCGGGCCCGTCCGGCGGATCGCACCCGGCCGCGGGCGTCCCCGCTGGGACCCCCGCGGCCTCCTGCTCAGGTAGGCGCGAAGCGGCGCCATCGTGTCGTTGGTCACTTCGCCGGCCCAGACCAGGTCCCACAGCGCCGACAGCACGACGCGCTCGTCCGCCGTGCCGGCTGCCTGGACGAGCTCGGGCCAGAACGAGGCACCCCCCTCGACGAGTTGTCGGCGGATCGCCTCGTAGATCGGCCCAGCGGGCGCCTCCTCGACCGGCGGCTGGGCCAGCGCGCGCATCCGGTCCCGGAAGCTGAGCGCGACGCGGCCGTCGGCGCCGACGCCTCCGGCGCCGACCCAGAGGACATCGCCGCTCGCGAACAGCGCGTCGAGGTCCGCCGGACGGTACCCGGCCACGCGCGACGGCAGGACGTCGGACTCGAGGATCGACGCCGGGAGGGCCGCGCCCTGCAGCTGCTCGATCGCGTCGACCAGCGCGCTCGGACCCTGCCTCGGCCGTGTGATCGCGTGCCACTCGACGGCGTAGCGGGCAAGCGCCGCGGCCTCGACGGGCTCGACCTCCCTGCGCAGCGCGGCGAGCGATCGGCGGCGGATCGCGCGGAGCACGTCGACGTCGCACCACTCTCGCGCGATCCCGCCGGGCCGGAACTCGCCGAGGACGACCCGCCCCTCGGCCTCGAGCGAGCGGAGCGCCGACGCGATCCGCTCCTCGGGCAGAGAGAAGCGCCGCGCGACGTCGGCCGCGTGGAGGGGTCCGTGCGTCCGGGCGTACCGGCGGACGAGCCTGGTCAATGGCTCGGTGACGGGCTCGAGGAACGCGGCCGGTGTTCCTTGCGGCGGCGTGACGCCGAGCGCGTCGCGCAGCAGGCCCGCGTCCTCGACTGCCGCGTATCGCTCCTCCCCGGCGATCCGCACGGCGATAACGCGGTGCTCGTGAATCAGATCGGTGAGCCAGACCCTGGCGTCGCCGTCGGAGCGCGCGTCCGCTTCTTCGAGCATGAGGTCGCCCAGCCGGCGGATGAGGTCGTGGAGGTCGTCGGTGTTGCGCGCGCGACGCCCGTCCGCGAGCCACTGCAGCTCCAGCTCGACGTCCGCCACCGCTTGCCCGTCGATCAGCTCCCGCAGGTCTTCGGCGCCGAGCAGCTCCCGCAGCAGATCGCGATCGAGCGCGAGGGCGGCGGCGCGCCGCTCGGCGAGCGGCGCGTCCCCCTCGTACATGTAGACCGCGATCCATCGGAAGAGCAGTGACTGCGCGAACGGCGTGGCCCCCTGTGTGTCGACCGCGACCGTGCGGATCCGTCGCGCGCGGATGTCCCCGAGCACCTGCTTGAGCGCCGGGACGTCGAACACGTCGCGCAGGCACTCGCGCGTGGCCTCGAGCAGGATCGGGAACGTCGGGTGCGCCGCGGCCACCTGCAACAGGTCCGCGCCCCGCTGGCGCTGCTGCCAGAGCGGCGTCCGGCGCCCCGGCATCCGCCGCGGCAGCATCAGGGCACGCGCGGCCGCCTCGCGGAACACCGATGTGAACAGCGCCGTCGCGGGCAGCTGCCTCACGACGACGTCCTCGATCTCCTCCGGCTCGAAGAGCAGATCGTCGAGCGGGATCGCGTCTTCTGACTCCGGCAGTCTGATGACGATGCCGTCGTCGCTCCACAGCACCTCGACCTCGATCCCCGCGCGCTCGGCCAGCCGCCGTTCGATCGCCATCGACCAGGGCGCGTGCACCCGCGCGCCGAACGGCGACAGCAGGCAGACGCGCCAGTCGCCGAGCTCGTCACGGAATCGCTCGATCACGATCGTCCGGTCATCGGGAAGCGCGCCCGCGGCCTCCCGCTCGTCGCGGAGATACGCGACCAGATTCCGCGCAGCGAGCTCGTCCAACCCATACTCTTGTCGAAGAGTCCGGATCGCGCGGCCGTCTGGCATCGACCCGATCGTCCGCGTGAACGCGCCGATCGCTCGCCCGAGCTCGAGCGGACGGCCCGGCTTGTCCCCTTTCCAGAAGGGCATCTTGCCGGGCTCGCCCGGCGCCGGCTGCACGATGACGCGGTCGTACGTGATGTCCTCGATCCGCCACGAGGTGGCGCCGAGGACGAAGACCTCGCCGCGTCGGCTCTCGTACACCATCTCCTCGTCGAGCTCGCCGACCCGCGTGCCATCCGGCAGGAACACGCCGAACAGCCCGCGGTCGGGGATCGTCCCGCCGCTGATCACCGCCAGGCGACGGGCGCCGTCCCGGGCGCGGACCACGCCGCGCGCCCGGTCCCACACGATGCGCGGCCGGAGCTCGGCGAACCCATCCGACGGGTACCGACCGCTCAGCAGGTCGAGGACGGCATGAAGGACGTCGCCGCTCAGGTCGGCGAAGTTCGCGGCCCGACGCACGAGCGTGCCGAGCTGGTCGACCGTCCACTCGTCGACGGCGGTCATCGCCACGATCTGCTGCGCCAGCACGTCGAGCGGGTCGCGCGGGTACCGAGTCTCCTCGATCAGACCCTCGTGCATCCGCCGGACGACGACGGCCGCCTCGAGGAGGTCGCCGCGGTACTTGGGGAAGACCTTGCCGGTCGACGGCTCGCCGACCCGGTGGCCGGCGCGGCCGATCCGCTGAATCCCGCGGCCGACCGAGCCCGGCGACTCGACCTGCACGACGAGGTCGACCGCCCCCATGTCGATCCCGAGCTCGAGCGACGAGGTCGCGACGAGCGCGCGCAGCGAGCCGCGCTTGAGCCGGTCCTCGATCTGCAGCCGCTGCTCGCGCGCGATCGATCCGTGATGCGCCCGGACGAGGTCCTCGCCGGCGAGCTCGTTCAGCTGCGCCGCGAGCCGCTCGGCGAGGCGCCGCGCGTTCACGAAGATCAGCGTCGAGCGGTGTTCGCGGATCAGCTCCAGCAGCCGCGGGTGGATCGACGGCCAGATCGACGTCCGGTCGGGGCTCCCGGCCGTCGGGCCGGATGCGGCCTCGTCGGATGGTCGTCCGATCTGCGACATGTCCTCGACCGGGACGACGACCTCCACGTCGAGCTGCTTTCGATGACCCGCGTCGACGATCGCGACGGGCCGCGGCCCCGCCTCGGTCTGTCCGCCGAGAAACCGGGCGATCTCGTCGAGCGGCCGCTGCGTCGCCGATAGGCCGATCCTTTGCGGCGCGGTGTGGCAGATGGCCTCCAGGCGCTCGAGCGAGAGCGCCAGGTGGGCGCCACGCTTGGTCCCGGCGACGGCGTGGATCTCGTCGACGACCACCCACCGGACAGTCCGCAGGATCTCTCGGGCCGACGAGGTCAGCATCAGGTACAGCGACTCCGGCGTCGTGATCAAGATGTCGGGTGGCGTCCGTTGGATCGCACGCCGGTCCGCCGCCGCCGTGTCGCCGGTCCGGATCGCGGCGGACGGCGTGTGGAGGTGCACGCCGAGTCGCTCGGCCTGAAGGCCGATGCCGGCGAGCGGTGCCCGCAGGTTCTTCTCGACGTCCACGGCGAGCGCTCGCAGAGGAGAGACGTACAAGACGCGGCACCGCTGATTGGCGGACGGCTGGGGTTCGGACGCGATACGGTCGAGCGCCCACAGGAACGCGGCCAGCGTCTTGCCCGACCCGGTCGGCGCGAGGATCAGCGTGTGATCGCCCCGCGCGATCGCGGGCCAGCCGAACCGCTGCGCCGACGTCGGCGACTCGAAGGACGCCTCGAACCAGGCGCGAACGGCGGGGGAGAAGAGCTCGAGCGCCATGACATCTCAGCCTACGCCGAGGCACGGACACCCGGCGCCGAGGGACCGCCCGAGGCCGCCGGTAGGATGCCGCCGTGGCCCCCCCACGAACTACGGCCGTCCTCGTGTGCGCCCTGATGGCACTCATCGCCGCACCAGCTGTGGCACGTGCTGCCGAGCCGGACGCGGTGCCTGGAGACCGGATCGTCCTGAGCGGTGACGTCCTCGTTCCCCGTGGTACGCAGTCGGGGGAGATCGTTGTCCTGAACGGTGATGTCATCGTCGAGGGCGTCGCGCGCGGCGATGTCGTCGTGCTCTCGGGCGACGTCGACATCGCCGGCCACGTCAGCGGTGATGTCATCGCGATCGACGGTCAGGTGACGATCGGGCCCGGCGCGCAGATCCGCGGCGACGTCCTCGCACGCGGCCACATCGCGATCAAGCCGGGCGCCTCGATCGACGGCGCGATCCGCGAGCGGACCGCGTTCACGTGGCATTCGCCGGCCGACCTGTTCGGACGGTTGGGCGCCTGGCTGGCCGTGTCCGTGTCGACGCTGCTGCTCGGGCTGGGGCTCGTGCTGCTCGCCCCCCGCGGGCTCGACGCCGTCGCATCGGTCTCGCGGACGGAGCCGCTGATCGCGACGGGTTGGTCCCTCGCGGTCGTGGTGGCCGTGCCGGTGACCGTGATCCTGTCCGTCGCGTCGCTGGTCGCGCTGCCGCTCGGGCTCGTCATGCTGCTCGGCGTGGCGCTGCTGCTCTTCGTCGGGTACGCGTGCGCGGCGTACGCGATCGGCCGCGCGCTGTGGCGCGAGCCGCGGAACCGCGCCGCTACGTTCGCGGTCGGTTGGCTGATCCTCCGCACGATCGCCGCGATCCCGTTCCTGGGTGGCGTGACGTTCGGCCTCGCCGGCGCGTTCGGGCTCGGCGGGGCCCTCGTCGCGACCTGGCGCGCTCGCGAGACCGGTGGGCGTCACCGCGAACGCCGCGTGACGATCCGATTGGACGATGTGGCGCGCGAAGAGGCGGGACTTTGACGGACTAGCGCCGCCGCCGTCCCACCGCGAGCAGGAGACCCAGCGCCACCGCCACGCCGAACACGGCGGCCTCGCGGAGCCCCATCAAGACGCGACCGCCCTCCTCGACGTGGATGTTCGGCGACACCGCGACGCCGACGAATCCGCGCGAGACCCGGATGCCGCCGGCCGCGACGGCGACCTGGCACCCGCCCTGCTCGATCGCGACGTCGCCGCGGGCGAGCACGGGTCCGCACCCGCCCTGGTGAAACGTCACGTTGCCGCCGCTCAGCACGGGCCCGCATCCGCCCTGCGTGATCGACACGCTGCCGGCCGTGAGCATCGGCCCGGCCGCCGCCTGGTGCAGCTTCACGTCACCTCGAGCCATCACGGCGACGGCGACGCCGCGCTCGATCTCGACCTGGTGCGCGCTGATCCCGCCGATGAACGAGCGCTCGGCTTCGACCTCGCCGGCCGCCTCGATCGTGCCGATGAATCGGCCCTGCGTCTCGAGCTCTTCCATCTCGACCACCTCCCTGGCACCCATCCTATGGACGCTCGTCGGGCGTCGCCGCGCGGCACGGGTCGTCGCAAACGTGGCTGGTTATCCTTTCCATTCGTGAGCTCGACCGACGACGAGGGCGTCACGCAGGCGGCGAGCCGTCCCGGTTGCTTTCTCTGCGGCCGGCCCACGTTCGATCCCGGCAAGCGAGAGCGGCCGTGGGTGCGCGCGGCGGTCGGGGGCGGTCAAGTCCTCGTGTGTCCCACCTGCCAGGAGCAGCGACCCGACTGGGCGGTACAGCTCGACCGATGCGAGGCCTGCGGCGCCACGCGGCTGTCGGTGACGCTAGGCGAGGTCGTCTGTCGGGAATGCGGCCACATCCGGGGCCGGTCGGCCGAGCCGGCGTGGCTGTCGGGCGCTTAGCTCAGCGGAAGAGCACCGCTCTTACAAGGCGGGGGTCGCAGGTTCGAATCCTGCAGCGCCCACGACGGATGCGCAGGTCAAAGGCCGTCGCGGACGCGCCGTCCGGGCCGTGCGCGTGGCGTGCCGCCAGTTCTGCGCCACTCAAGGGGAAGTCGTGGATGGGGACATGACTCCGAGCGAGTGGATCGGCCTCATCCTCCAGGTCGTCGCGACGGGGGCTGCCGCGGCCGCCGCATTCGCCGCATGGCGGTCGGTCGTGAGCGTGTCGAGGGAACGGAAGGGCCGGGAGATTACCGGCGCAGTCGGCGGTCCTCAGCGTCTTGCCTCTTCTGACGTGGTTCCTTCGTAGTACCGAACGCGTCGTGCGGGACCCGCCGAAGCGGGCCGTCGCGGGGATGAGGCCCGCTAACACGACCAGGGCGACACTCGCCGTGATGAAGGCCCTTCGCATCTCCCTCACCCCTCCCTCAAGGGGGAATCACTCTCGGGGAAGCTGCAGACGGCGTGTCAAGGCGACCGCCTATTCGCACCTCGCCGAGCGGCTGAAGCGATCCATCGACTCGAGTCGACTGAACCTCCAAGCCTCCTCGCGCGATGGAGGGGGTGGAGCGACGATGGCGACGATGCCCAGGGCGTTCGTGGGAGGGGGCGACGGCGTGTCGCACGGAGGCGAGCCTGCCGTGGACTCCTCGGAGACGTTCGAGGAGTTCTACGCTCGCGAGTTCCCGGCGATCGTCGCGCTCGCCTACGCGCTGTCCGGGAGCCGCACCGCATCGGAGGACCTCGCCCGGGAGGCCCTCCTGGCCGCCCATGGCGACTGGGACCGCGTGGGCGGGTTCGAACGCCCCGACGTCTGGGTGCGCCGGGACGTGACGAACCTCTCGATGTCGATGTTCCGCCATCGCTACGCCGAGGCGAAGGCGCTAGCGCGGCTCGCCTTGGGAACCGCGACCACGATGCCGGCACTGGATGCCGACGACGCCGAGTTCTGGGCGGCCGTCCGGTCCCTTCCGCGACGACAGGCGCAGGTCATCGCGTTCCGCTATCTGGACGATCGATCGGTCGCCGAGATCGCCGAGATCCTCGGTACCGCGACCGGCACGGTGAAGAAGCACCTGTACGACGGGCGGCGGGCCGTGGCCCACCGCCTGAGGCTCGAGGAGGACGACCGATGAGATTCGACGAGCGTGCTCGACGGGCCGCGCAGGGCATCCACCGCGCCGTGGAGGTGATGGAGATGTCGAACACGAAGACACCGCAGAGGCTCACGCGCTTCGATCAGTACCGCGCGCGGACGTCGAGGAACCAACGCATCGCGGCGATCGCCGTGGGCGTCGGGGTGCCGCTCCTGCTCTTGGTCGGCGCCGTACGCTTCCTGGGGTCCGATGCCGATCCGAAGGCGCCCCTCGCACCGCCGTCGACGTCGGTGTCGCCGACACCTGTGAGCGGCCGTACCCGCGTTTTCGAGGCGCCATTCACGTACACGCTGCCCGCCGGCTGGACGGTCTCGGACGGCTCCTGGGTGGTCTCGCTGCGTCCGCCCGAAGCGCCGTTGGGATGGTCGGACGACCTCTACGTCTTCAGCAGCTTCGTGCCGGCAAGGTCTGACTGTTCCGCTCGGCCGAAGCGGGAAGTCGGCCGGTCGAGCGACGCGATGACGAGCTGGCTATCGACCCACCCGGCGCTCGACGCCACGACACCCCGAGAGGTGACGCTCGGCGGGGCCACCGGGAGCTGGGTGGACGTCGAGCTTGCCGACGACTGGGTCCAGACCTGCGCGACCGGGCTCACGCTCGTCATAGGTGACCGCGGGGGGATGTGGTCGATCGCCCGGAACGAGAAGATTCGTTTCTACGTGCTCGACCTTCCCGCCGGCGACACCGTCACGATCGTGATCAATGCCATTGACGCGAGGTACTTCGACGACGTGATCGACCTGGCTGCGCCGGTCGTGGAGTCGTTCATCTTCGCCGGCTGTCCAAGGGACACACGACGTACCTGGTCCGCTCCATATCGGGACGTCTGCGAAAGATGCCGTAGGCCGATCGGCCCATGTTGACCTGCGGGGCCCTGCTCCCGAATACTGAGGCCGACAAGTTCATCCCCATGGCCGAAGTACTCTCCGCGATGCAGGCGGATCTGGCCCCGCGCGCCGGGGTTGGTGCCGCGTTGCGCCGCGCCCGTGAGGCGCGCGGTCTGTCGCTGAACGACGTGGCGCAGACGACCAGGATCCAATCGCGCTATCTCCGGGCGCTGGAGGAGGACGCCCCCGAGGACGACTTCCCCGGGCAGGTGTACGCCCGGTTCTTCTTACGCGAGTACGCCCGCAGC
The DNA here is from genome assembly GCA_046729855.1 of Actinomycetota bacterium. GTDB lineage: Bacteria > Actinomycetota > UBA4738 > UBA4738 > HRBIN12 > DATHSY01. The sequence continues at coordinate 34,865 of JBKPHM010000021.1, forward strand.
CTCGAACTCGATGACGCGGCGCTGATGACCATGCTCGACGCCCGAGTGAAGCGCCAGGCCCCGCGGATCGAGCCGATCCGCGAGTTGGTCGCACCGCGGCGCTGGGCGCACCGCCTCATGACGATCCTGGCCCTGGGCCTGCTCATCGGGCTTGTGGCCGCCACGGTCGCGAACTCGCGGCTGGGGCAGCGCGGCCTCCGCGACGTCGGGCCGCCTGTGGTCGCGGCCCCGGCCCACCACCCGAAGGAGGCAGGCGTCCGCTACGGGCGCGACGACGTCCCGATCGTGGCCTGGATCAGGGTGGAGGCCACGACGTTCGTCCGGGTGATCTCCGACGGCGAGCGGGATATCAAGCGCTGGGTAGGTGCCGGCGAGGTGCTGCGGCCGGTCGCCTCGTCGACGATGCAGGTGATCGTGGACGATCCCGAGGCCGTCCAGCTCCGCGTCAACGGTCAGCCGATCGAGGCGACGGCCGACGTCCTGCGGGCTCGTTTCGTGAGCGAACGCGGCCGCGTGGTGCGCGTGTAGCCCTTGCCGGAATCGAACGTACGTTCTATCCTCTGAGGTTCCATGTCCGAGCAGCAGCTGTTCGAGATCGCGCGACGCACGTTCGACACGCCCGAGTTCCGCGGGATCGAGTTCATCGAGGTCGAGGCCAAGTCGATCATCAATCACGTCCCCGGGCGCGGCGTCCCATTCGATTGGAGCATCAACCCGTACCGCGGATGCCTCCATGCCTGTACCTATTGCTTCGCCCGGCCGACGCACACGTATCTCGACATGAACGCGGGCCGGGACTTCGAGACGAAGATCGTCGTAAAGGTGAACGCGCCCGACGTGCTGCGCCGAGAGCTCGCCGCCAAGCGCTGGAAGGGCGAGCACATCGCGATGGGGACCAACACCGACCCGTACCAGCGCGCCGAGGGCCGCTACCGGCTGATGCCCGGAATCATCCGCGCGCTCACCGACTACCGCAACCCGTTCTCGATCCTGACGAAGGGGACGCTGATCCTACGCGACCTCGAGCTGCTCGTTGAGGCGTCGTGCGTGACCGACGTCGGCACGGCCTTCTCGATCGGGACGCTCGACGAGGACGCGTGGCGCCGCAGCGAGCCTGGCACGCCGAATCCGCGCAAGCGGATCGAGGCGGTCAAGGCACTGAACGAGGCCGGCGTGGCCTGTGGGGTCCTGGTCGCGCCGGTCCTGCCCGGGATCACGGACGACCCTCGGCAGCTGCGGGAGGTCGTCGAGGCGGCGATCGACGCCGGCGCGACGCACGTGACGCCGATCCTGTTGCACCTGCGTCCCGGCGTCCGCGAGGAGTTCCTGCCCTGGCTCGAGGACCAGTACCCGGATCTGGTCGAGCGGTACCTCCAGATGTACACCAAGCCGTACGGTCCGCCCGACGCACGCAAGGAGCTGACCGCCACCGTGGCCCAGATCGTCCGCGCGCTCGGAGGCGTCCGCTCCCACCCGTCGGCGCCGAAGCGCTGGACGCCGCCGTCTCGGCCAAAGGACGACGACGGCGAGCAGCTGAAGCTCGTCATGTGACCTGGCGTAAGCGCATGTCCGTTACCCTGGCCACGTGCGAGGGATGGACCGCCTGCTCGAGCTTCAGGACACAGATTCGGCGATCGACCGACTCGAGGCGCGCAGGCAGCAGCTGGAGGGCGGCGAGGAGAGGCGCGCCGCACGGACGGCGATGGAGGACGCAGAGGGACGCCTCGGCGAGCTGCGTCTCGCGCTGGACGAGCTCGCCCGGGACCAGCGGCGGCTCGAACGCGACGTCGACTCGATGACCCAGAAGGCCGACGCCGAGCAGAAACGCCTGTACGACGGCAGCATCGTGAATGTGAAAGAGCTCGAGGCGCTCCAGCACGAGATCGCGAGCGTCAAGGAACGGCGGTCGCGCACCGAGGACGAGCTGCTGGAGGTCATGGAGCGTCGCGAGGACCTCGAGGCACGGATCGCCGTCGCCGAGGAGGAGACGACGGGCGCGCGCACGCGCGTCGAGGCGCTGGCCGGCGAGTCCGCAAGGGAGCTCGAACACATCGAAGCGGAGCTACGAGCGCGACGAGCCGCTCGCCAGGCCCTGGGGCCGGAGATCGATGAGGAGCTGCTCGAGCTCTACGACGACCTCCGTGCACAGAAGAAAGGGATCGGCGCAGCCGCCCTCGTCGACGGCGTCTGCCAGGCGTGCCACGAGAAGCTTTCGGCGATGGAGATCGACCGGCTCAAGAAGAGCGACGGCATCAGGCGGTGCGAGTACTGCCGGCGGATCCTGGTTTTCGCCTGATCGTCGCGTGCGACGGGGCCGCCCGGGGCAACCCTGGACCGGCCGGGATCGGCGTCCACGTCACGGACGACTCCGGGCACACCGTCGGGGAGCTCGCCCGAGGCATCGGCGTGGCGACGAACAACGTCGCCGAGTACACCGCAGCGATCGAGGGACTCCGCCTGGCCAAGGAGCTCGGCGCACAGGTCGTCCTGCTTCGATCCGACAGCCGGCTCCTGATCGAGCAGCTCGCGGGACGGTTCAAGGTGCGGAACACCAACCTCCAGCGGCTGCACGCCGAGGCGATGGCGCTCGTGACCGGGTTCGCGTCGGTGACGTTCGAGCATGTGCCACGGGAGCTCAACGTCCAGGCCGACCGCCTGGCGAACGTCGGCGTGGACGATTGGCTGGCCGAGCAGTCCCGGTACACTTCTTGAGGAGGAGCCGGCCGGGCGGCCGCGGTCGACGTTTCGCGTCGGTCGAGGAAAGTCCGGACTCCACAGGGCAGGGTGCTGGGTAACGCCCAGGCGGGGTGACCCGCGGAAAGCGCCACAGAGAGCAGACCGCCGCCCTCGAGCGGTAAGGGTGAAACGGTGAGGTAAGAGCTCACCAGCGGGTCGGGTGACCGGCCCGGATCGGCAAGCCCCACCCGGAGCAAGGCCAAGCAGGGAGCTGGGCGGCCCGTCCAGATAGCTCCCGGGTAGGCCGCACGAGGGGCGCCCGTGGTACCGGGGCGCTCCCGGGGTCGCGCGAGCGGCTCAGAGAGATGGTCGCCACCGGCCCGCGAGGGCCGCAACAGGATCCGGCTTACAGGCCGACTCCTCCAACTACCCGCGCCGGGAGACCTAGGCGAAGGCGGCAGCTTCCACCGCGCGACGGAACTGCTTGCCCGCGTGGTACGAGCTCCTCACGAGCGGCCCGGCCTCGACGTGCGCGATTCCGAGGGTCTCTCCGAACCCCTTCCATTGCGCGAACTCGTCCGGCGTGACCCATCGGTCCACGGGCAGGTGGAACGACGACGGCCGCAGGTACTGTCCGATCGTAACGATGTCGCAGCCGGCATCAGCGAGATCCTGCAGCGCGACCGGGATCTCGTCCGGTCGCTCGCCCATCCCCAGGATCAGGTTCGACTTCGTCACCTGACCGGAACGGACGCGCTTGGCGATGCGGAGCACGTCGAGCGAACGGTCGTAGCCAAACGCGGGCCGGATCCGGGCGTGGAGCCGCCGGACCGTCTCGAGGTTGTGGGCGAATACGTCGGGCTCGGCGTCGAGGACCGTGGCGATGTCGCGCTCGCCGCCCTTCAGGTCCGACGGTAGTACCTCGACGCCGCAGCCTGGCACCGCTTCGCGCACCGCCCGGATTGTGGCGGCCCAGACTCGAGCGCCGCCGTCGGATAGGTCGTCGCGCGCGACCCCGGTGATCACGACGAACCGCAGGCCCATCTCGCGGACCGCCTCAGCGACGCGCGCCGGCTCGGCCTCGTCCACGGGATCGGGCTTGGCCGTCATCACATCGCAGAACCCGCAGCGCCGGGTGCACCGGTCGCCGAGGATCAGGAACGTCGCCTCCCGCTCCTCCCAGCACTCGTGGATGTTCGGGCAGGAGGCCTCCTCGCATACGGTGTGGAGCGAACGCTGCCGCATCAGGTGCTTCAGCTCGTGGTAGTTCGGCCCCGTCTGAAGCTTCACCTTCAGCCACGGCGGCTTGCGGCCGTCGGGCGCCGGCGTCCCGGAGGTGGTCGAGACGATCGGCAGGTACAGCCGCCGCTTGTGCGGGTTGTGGTCGCGGGCCGGCATCTCATCCAGTCTATTCACGGGTCTCCTGCGGGAGGGGCGCCGCTAGAAGCGCGCGAGCTCGAGCATCCGCTCGTAGATCCGTTCGCTGTCGGGCATGAATGCGTGCTCGAGCGCCGCCGCGAACGGCATCGCCGGCACATCCGGCCCACCGATCCGCACGAGCGGGCCGTCCAGGTCGAACATCGCTTCCTCGGCGATCGTGGAGACGATCTCCGCGCCCGCCCCGTACGTTCGGTTGTCCTCGTAGACGACCATCGCCTTGCCCGTCTTGCGGACGCTCCCGAGGATCGTCTCTTTGTCGAGCGGCGCGATCGTCCGAACGTCGACGACCTCCGCCGTCATGCCCGCCTCCTGCTCGAGCCGAGCGGCCGCGTCGAGGCACTGGTGGAGCATCAGGCCGTACGCCACCACGGTGAGGTCGTCCCCCTCGCGCTTCACGTCCGCCTTGCCGATCGGCACCGTATATGGCTCCTCCGGCACGTCGCCTTTGACGAGCCGGTACGTCTTCTTGTGCTCCAGGTAGAGCACGGGGTCTGGGTCACGGATCGCGGCCCGCAGCAGCCCCGCGGCGTCGTACGGCGTGGACGGCGTGACGACCTTGAGCCCGGGGATATGGCCGTAGAACGCCTCGATCGATTGGGAGTGATAGAGAGCACCGTGGATCCCGCCGCCCCACGGGACGCGGATCACCATCGGGAGCCCGAAGTCGCCGTTCGTCCGGTAGCGCATCCGGGCGACCTCCGAGAGGATCTGGTCGAACGCCGGATGGATGAAGTCGGCGAACTCGATCTCCGCCACGGGGAGCAGGCCGTGCAGCGCCATCCCCGCCGCGACGCCGACGATCGCAGACTCGGCCAACGGCGCGTCGATTACTCGCTGCTCGCCGAACTCGTCGAGGAACCCCTTCGTGATCCGGAAGACGCCGCCGCGGGCTCCGATGTCCTCGCCGAGTACGACGACCCGCTCGTCCGCGGCCATCTCGTCGTGGAGGGTGTCGTGGATCGCCGTGACGACGTTCTTCTCTGTCACGCCGGGGCGTCCTCCTCCGCGGCGAATACGTGCAGGCCGAGCGTCTCCGGGTCGGGGTCGGCGGCGCTCCACGCTTCGTCGATCTGGGCGTCGACCTCGCTCTTCACGTCGGCCGCGATCGCATCGAGGCCGGCATCGTCGGTGATCGCGTGGTCCTTGAGATATGCCGCGAACCTGCTCAGCGGGTCGCGGTGCTTCGCCTCCTCCACCTCCTCGCGGCTCCGGTACGTCCGGTCATCGTCATCCGAGGTGTGCGGGAAGAAGCGGTATGTCTTGGCCTCGATCAGGGTCGGCCCGTCCCCCGCCCGGGCACGTTCGACCGCCTCGCGCATCGCGGCGTAGCTCGCCAGGACGTCGTTGCCGTCGACGACCACTCCAGGAAAGCCGTAGCCGGCGGCGCGATCGGCGACGTTCTCGACGGCCATCTGCTTCTCCTGCCCGACCGAGATTGCGTACAGGTTGTTCTCGCAGACGAAGACCACGGGAAGCTTGTGGATGCCTGCGAAGTTCAGGCCCTCGTGCCAGTCGCCCTCGCTCGTCGCGCCCTCGCCGAACCAGCAGGCCGCGACGGCGTCCTCGCCGCGGAGCTTCATCGCATATGCGACGCCGGCCGCGTGCGGGATCTGCGTCCCAATCGGCGAGGAGTGCGAGACGATATTGAGGCGCCGGGATCCCCAGTGCGACGGCATCTGCCGCCCGCCCGACGACGGATCGTCCGCCTTCGCGAACACCCCCAGGAAGATGTCCTTCGGCGTGAACCCCGCGACCAGCACCACCGCGAGATCCCGATAGTACGGGACCCAGACGTCGCGGCCGCGTTCGAGCGCCCAGGCCGTGCCGACCTGACAGCCCTCGTGGCCGGAGACCGGCACCACGAACGGCGCCTTGCCCTGTCTGTTGAGGCGGAAGGCGGCCTCGTCGCAGGCGCGGGCCGTCGCCATGAAGCGATACATCGAGAGGAGGTCTTCAACGGTGAGACCGAGGGCTTCGTGCGATGTCTCGGGACCTACTCGGGTCGCCACATCACCTTCCTCCGCGCCGCGAGTCTAGCATCGGGGTAACCACTGATTACCCCGGAGCGCTCGCCGATAGACCGTCCCTGGTGGTATGGGATACCCCCCTAGGGTATAATAAATGAGGCTAGGGCTTCGAGCGGACGGGAGTGCGGATGTACGGGTACGCCAACGGCAAGGAAGACCTTCTGGCCCGGCTCCGGCGCGTGGAGGGCCAGGTCCGAGGGCTCCAGCGCATGATCGAGGACGACAAGTACTGCATCGACATCCTCACGCAGGTCAGCTCCGCCACGGCGGCCCTCCGGGCGGTCGGGCTTGGCCTGCTGGACGAGCACGTCCGCCACTGCGTGAAGGAGTCGATCGAGAGCGGGACGGGAGACGAGAAGGTCGACGAACTCCTCGCCGCCGTCGCCCGCTTCGCCGGGAAGTGAGGACGTGACCGAGGCAACGATCCGCGACGAGGTCAGGGAGCTGCGGCTCGACGTCCTCGGCATGACGTGCGGGTCGTGCGCCGCCCGCGTCGAGAAGACCCTGAACCGGCAGCCCGGCGTCGATGCATCGGTCAACTTCGCGACGGGGGAGGCGCTCGTGCGGCTCGCCGACGGCGCGCCGGGCCTCGACAGGCTCCGCGAGGCCGTCAAGGCTCGCGGCTACGACCTCCGCGTCCACGTGGACGAGGCCGAGGAGGCGGCACGGCGCGAGGAGCGATCGTGGCGCGACCGGCTGCTGCTCGCCTGGCCGCTCGGCCTGGCGGTCATGGCGCTGTCGATGCTCTTCATGGAGGAGCCCTGGGCGCGGTGGGCGGCGTTGGCGCTGGCGACGCCGGTGCAGTTCTACGCTGGCTGGCCATTCCTCAAAGGGGCCGCGATCCGCGCGCGGGCGCTGTCGGCGAACATGGACACGCTGATCGCGATCGGAACGCTGGCCGCGTACGTGTACTCGGTGTGGGCGCTCGCGGCAACCGAGTCGGAGCCTCTGTACTTCGACACATCGGCGGTCATCATCGCGTTCCTTGTGCTCGGACGGTGGCTGGAGGCACGTGCGAAGGGGAGCGCGTCGCAGGCGATCAGGCGGTTGCTCGAGCTCGGCGCGAAGGAGGCGCGCGTCGTGAGGGGCGACAAGGAGCTGCGCGTCCCGGTCGACGCCGTCCGTCCAGGGTGGCTGCTGAAGGTCCTGCCGGGCGAGAAGATCCCCACCGACGGACGGGTCGTCGACGGCGCCGCGGCAGTGGACGAGTCCATGTTGACCGGCGAGTCGGTCGCGGTCGAGAAGGCCGTCGGCGACGATGTGGCCGGTGCGACCGTCGATCGCGATGGCGTCCTGCTGATCGAGGCGACCAGGGTCGGTTCGGATACCGCTCTCGGGCAGATCGTCCGGCTGGTCGCGGAGGCGCAGGGCTCCAAGGCGCCGATCCAGCACTTGGCCGACCGCATCGCGGGCATTTTCGTGCCGGTCGTGATCGCGGTCGCCGCGCTGACGGCGTCCGTGTGGTTCATCGGCGAGGGCGACGTGCGGTCGGCGTTGGTGCCGGCGGTCGCGGTGCTGATCATCGCGTGCCCCTGCGCGCTGGGGCTCGCAACGCCCGCGGCGATCATGGTTGGCACCGGCCGCGGCGCGCAAATGGGCGTCCTAATCCGTGGCGGGGACGTGTTCGAGCGCTCGCGGGAGTTCGACGTCGTCCTGTTCGACAAGACAGGGACGCTCACGCAGGGGCGGATGCGGCTCGGGGAGGTCGTTGGCGGCGACGACGCGCTCCGCCTCGCAGCGTCCGCCGAGGCATCGAGCGAGCACCCGGTCGCGGCCGCGGTCATCGAGGGCGCGCGGGAGCGCGGTGTGGGGATCGCGACGGCGAGCGGGTTTCGTTCGTTCGCGGGCCGAGGCGTCCGCGCCGAGGTCGACGGCCGCGACGTCCTCGTCGGGAGGCGCGGGTTCCTCGAGGACCAGGGGCTCGAGGCACCCGGGTGGCTGGCGGAGGAAGCGGCGCGTTTGGAGGCCTCGGGGCACACCGTTTTCTGGGTGGGCTGGGACGCGAAGGCCCGCGGTGTGCTCGCGGTCGCGGACGCCGTGAAAGACGGGGCCGCGCGGGCCGTCGCGGACCTCCACCGTCTGGGGGTCGACGTCGCGCTGATCACCGGCGACAACCCCGCGACCGCGGACGCGATCGCGGGCGAGGTCGGGATCGACCGGGTCTACGCCGAGGTCCCGCCGTCCGGCAAGGTCGAGGAGATCCGGCGCCTCCAGGCGGCAGGCAAGGTCGTCGCGATGGTCGGCGATGGCATCAACGACGGACCGGCGCTGGCGCAGGCCGACCTGGGCATCGCGATCGGCACGGGGACCGACGTCGCGATCGAGGCGTCGGACATCACGCTGATGCGTGGCGATCTCGCCGGTGTCGTTACGGCGGTGCGGCTCGCCCGACGGACGTTCCGGACCATCGTCCAGAACCTGGGGTGGGCCTTCGGGTACAACGTGGCGGCGATCCCGCTCGCCGCGTTCGGGCTCCTGAACCCGATCGTGGCGGCCGCCGCAATGGCGTTGTCGTCGGTCTCGGTGCTGACGAACTCGCTTAGGCTGCGACGGTTCCGCGGCTGACGGGTACCGTTGAGAGGAAGGGAACGAGAGGTGGACATGGTGCAGGAACGGATAGGCGAGACGGTCGTCGAGGTGACCGACGCCGACTTCGACGACGTCGTGGTCGAGGGCTCGAAGCAGCGGCCCGTCGTCGTGGATCTGTGGGCGGCCTGGTGCGGCCCGTGCCGGACGCTCGGACCGATGCTCGAGGAGGTGGCCGACGAGCGCGGGGGCGCGTTCCTATTGGCCAAGCTCGACGTGGACGCGAACCCGTACACGGCGTCGCGGTTCGGGGTGCAGAGCATCCCGACCGTCGTCGCGTTCGTCGACGGCAAGCCCGTCGACGGCTTCGTCGGCGCGATCCCCGAGCCGATGATCGACGCCTTCGTGGACCGGCTGCTGCCAACCGAGGCCGACCGGGTTGCGGAGGCCGCGGCCGCAGAGGAGGCCGCGGGTGACGTCGGCGACGCAGAGCGCCGGTACCGCGAGGCGCTGGAGCAGGACGAAGACAACCGGGCGGCGCGCCTCGGTCTCGGGCGGATCCTCGCCGAGCGAGGCGACGACGACGAGGCGCGCAAGACGCTGACGCCGCTGCTGCCCGACGACGAGGCCGAGTGGCTGCTCGCGCGGATCGACGTCGCGGAGTGGGCGCGGGTCACGGAGCCCGGGACGCTCGCGTCGGCCAAGCGGCTCGCGGCCCAGGGCAGATGGCGCGAGGCGCTCGATGGCATGCTCGGGGCTCTGCGGGACGATCCCGACGCTCGCCAGGCGATGCTGACCGTGTTCTCGGCGATCGGCGAGGACGACGGGATCGCGGCCGAGTACCGACGCAAGCTGGCGAACGCGTTGTTCTGACGTGAGCGAGCTGCACGAACGGATCCGCGATTTCTGGAACGCGGACGCCGACGTCTATGACCGTGCGCCGTCGCACGCCGCGTCCGACCCCGTGGAGGCGGCTGCGTGGCGGGCGGCGCTCGCGTCGGCGTTGCCGCCCGCGCCGGCGACCGTGCTGGATGTCGGCGCCGGGACGGGAACGATGTCGCTCCTCGCCGCCGAGCTCGGGCATCGCGTCACGGCGTTGGACCTCGCGCCTGGGATGCTCGACCGTGCCCGGGAGAAGGCCGACGCGCGAGGGCTCGAGCTGTCGTTCGTCGTGGGGCCCGCCGAGTCGCCGCCGGCCGGGCCGTTCGACGCGGTGATGGAGCGGCACGTCCTGTGGACGACCGGGGACCCGGCCGCCGTCCTTAGAGCCTGGCGCGAGGTGACGCGTCCGGGCGGGCGACTCGTCCTTATCGAGGGCGTCTGGGGCCGCACGGATCTCGCTCAGCGGATCCGCGACGCGGCCGCAGAGGCCCTTCGGACGCTCTACGCGATCCCCCACGACCATCACGCGGACTACGACCCCGAGGTGCTCGCCCAGCTGCCGTTCGCGCGGCTGCCTTCCGCAGGGCCGCTCGTCGACGCTGTTCACGATGCCGGCTGGCACGCCGTCCGTTTGCGCCGGCTGCGCGACGTCGAATGGGCCCGGCGGACCGCCGCGAAGCCACTCCTCGGCGTCCTCGAACAGATCGTCCAATACGCCCTGATCGCAGACGCCTGATCGTGTCTGGTCAGGAAACGACGGAGCGCTCGAACGGCTCGGCCGCGTCCGCCGCGGATCTGAGCTCGAGGTCGAACGCGCGCTCGAAATGCCGCAGGACCGGGATCGTCGCGTCGGCGACGGAGATCGTGCGTCCGGCGAGATGTGTGAGCGATGTGACGCCCTCGTTCGCGAGGCCGCAGGGGACGATCGCGTCGTACCAAGAGAGATCCGTCGTGCAATTAAGCGCGAACCCGTGCAGGCTCACGCGCATGCGCATCAAACGAACGCCGATCGCGCACGCCTTGCGGTCGCCGGACCACACGCCGGTCTGGACGTCGCTCCGTTCGAGCTCGACGCCCAGGTCGCGCGAGGCGCGGATCACGACGTCCTCGAGGCGCCGCACGTAACGCAGCGCGTCCGGACGGACGCCGAGGTCGAGGATCGGGTAGCCGACCAGCTGGCCGGGCCCGTGGAACGTCAGCGAGCCGCCCCGGTCGATGAAGCGAAGCTGCGCTCCTGCCTGGTTGATCCGGTCCTCCGTCCAAACGACGTGTTCGGGCTTCGCGCGGCGGCCGGCGGTGAAGACGGGCGGGTGTTCCAGCAGGATCAGCGTGTCGGGGATCTCTCCACGCAGCCGCAGCGACGCAAGCTCGTGCATCAGGTCGTTGGCGCGGTCGTAGTCGACGAGACCGGCGGGATGGATCAGCCAGCCGTGCCGTGTCATGTCAGAGGCCGAGGTCCTCGGCGAAGTCCCAGCTCTCCAGGTTCTGCTTCACGCGAGCGAGGAACCGGGTCGCGATCTCACCGTCGATCGTCCGGTGGTCCCACGACATCGAGACGTTGACCATGCTGCGGATCGCGATCGCGTCGTCGATCACCACGGGGCGCTTGACGATCGCGTCGAGCGACAGAATGCCGGTGTTGGGCTGGTTGATGATCGGGACGGACGCGACCGAGCCATATGGGCCGGGGTTCGTGATCGTGAACGTCGCGCCATGGACCTCGTCCGGCTTCAGCTGGTGGGCCCGCGCCCGGGCCGCCAGGTCGGCGATCGCACGTGCGATCCCAACCGAGTTCATCGCGTCCACGTTCTTGACGACCGGCACGATCAGGCCGGCGTCGTACGAGACCGCGATCCCCATGTTGACGTAGCGAGGCGTCACGATGTTGTTCCCGTCCAGCCGGGCGTTGACCTGGGAGTACGTCTGCAGGGCCTCGACCGTCGCGCGGACGACGAACGGCAGGTACGTCAGCTTGACGCCGTGCTTGCGCTCGAAGTCCTCCTTCGCGCGCTCGCGGACCTTGACGAGGTGGTCGACGTTGACCTCGACCAACGTCCAGGCGCGAGCCGTCTGCTGGGTCGAGGCGAGCATGTGCTCGCCGATCGCGCGTCGGATGTGCGAGATGGGCTGAACGTCCTCGCCCGCCGCCGCGGCCGCCGCCGGCACGGTCGGAGCCTCGGCCGGCGCCATGGCCGGAGCTGGAGCCGCCTCGGGAGCGGGCGCGGGTGC
>JBKPHM010000022.1:0-70541 GCA_046729855.1 Actinomycetota bacterium
GACCCCGACAACCACGGCGTTCCCGTCATCACGAGCACGATGGATCTGGCGGGGGTCGTCTGCGTGCTGGTCGCTATGACACTATTGGGAGTGACGTAGGGATGGACGAGGAACCCAAGACCGTCAAGGAGCTCCTGGTCGAGGCCAAGGACTCGTCCGAGCTCATGGTGGACCTGGCCTATGCGGCCCTGTTCTTCGACGACGAGGACCTCGCCGGAGAGGTGGAGACGCTCGAGAGGCGCCTGGAGGGATACCTGCGTCGCCTCCGCACGCTCGCGATCCTCGCCGCCCGCAGCCCCGAGGACGCCGAGGCGATGGAGGCCGTCCTGTGGATCGCCGCCGCGATCGACAAGATCGGCGACGCCGCCTCCGACATCGGCCGCGTCGTCGAGGCCCACCTCGGGATCCCCGATGCACTCCGCGCCGACCTCCGCCACGCCGACGAGGTGTCCGGACGGGTCAAGGTTCGCGAGGACTCGCCAGCCGTCGGCCGTTCGCTCCGCGATCTGTCGCTGCCCGTCGAGACCGGGATGTGGCTGCTCGCGATCCGCCGCGGGTCCGACTGGGACTTCGATCCCGGCCCGGACAGCGTCGTGAGCGACGGCGATGTCCTTGTCTACCAGGGGCCCGAGGAGGGCGTGAACCTGATCCGGGAGGTCGCAGGCGCTCCGCCGCTCCCGCCTCCTCCCGCGTTCGAGGTACCGCCCCTATCCGAGCTGGACCGCGCCGTCGACATCCTCGTGGAATTGAAGAACTCGTCCGAGGCGGCGGTCGGCCTCGCCTACTCGTCGCTGCTCTTCCAGGACACGGCCCTCGCAGCCGAGGTCGGCACGCTCGAGGCGCAGAGCGACGCCCTCCACGACGAGCTTGAATCGTGGGTCCTCAGGGCCTCCCCGGAGGCCCGCAACCCGGACGAGCTGCGTGGGCTGCTGCGCCTCGCCTCGGCGAGCGAGGCGATCTGCGACGCCGCCAGGGACATGACCTGGTACGTCGAGCGCGGTGAGGAGCTCCACCCCGTCATCCAGATGGCCCTCGAGGAGACCGAGGAGATCGGGTTCGAGACCGTCATCGAGCAGGGCTCGCGCGCCGAGGGCCGGACCCTGAGGGACCTGCAGCTTGAGACCGAGACAGGGATGTTCGTCCTGGCCGTCCAGCGCGGCCGGCGATGGGTGTACCGCCCGCGCCCCCAGTTCGCGCTGCACGTCGGGGACCGCTTGATCGCGGTCGGTCCGGAGGAAGGCGGCGAGGAGCTCGACGCGCTGACCCGGGTCCCGCAACCCGCTGCCGAGCAGGGATGACGCTCCCCTGGTCGGTCAGACGCGGACGTTCGAGAACCGCAACGATTCGCGGGTGACGGGAACCTCCTCGACGTCGGTCGCGCCGAGTCTCGAAAGGAACGAGAGCATCCGCTCGACCAGCCACTCGGGGGCGGACGCGCCCGAGGTCAGCCCGACCACGTCGCGGCCCTCGAGCCATCCGGGATCGACCTCGGTCTCGTCGTCGACCAGGTAGGCCGGCGTGCCCTGCTCGCGGGCCACCTCGGCCAATCGGTTCGAATTCGAGGAGTTGTCCGAGCCGATCACCAGCACCACGTCGGCCCGCGGGGCGATCTCCTTCACGGCGTCCTGTCGGTTCTGCGTCGCGTAGCAGATGTCCTCTCGCGGCGGCCCCTGGATCGTCGGGAACCGCTCGCGCAGGACGGCCAGGATCTCGTTCGTCTCGTCGACCGACAGCGTCGTCTGGGTCAGGTAGGAGAGCCGCTCTGGCTCCGGGACGGGAACCGTCCGGGCTTCCTCGACGCTCTGCACGAGGATCGTCCGCGAGGGGGCCTGTCCGGTCGTGCCGATGACCTCCTCGTGACCCGCGTGGCCGATCAGCAAGATCGTCCGCTCGTCGGCCGCGAACCGGCGGGCCTCGAGGTGGACCTTCGTAACAAGCGGGCAGGTGGCGTCGAGGATGTGCAGCCGCCGCTCGCTCGCCCGCTCGTAGACAGTCGGCGCCACGCCGTGCGCCGACAGGACGACGACGGCTCCGTCCGGGACGTCGGTCTCCTCGTCAACGAAGACGGCCCCCTTGGCCTCGAGGTCCCGGACGACGTGGAGGTTGTGGACGATCTGCTTGCGCACGTACACGGGCGCCCCGTGCCGTTCGAGCGCGACCTCGACCGCCTCGACGGCGCGCTCGACACCGGCGCAATAGCCGCGTGGCGCGGCGAGCAAGACCTTGGACGGCACCCCACCATCGTACCGGCGCCCGTTCGGTCGTCCCCCAGCCGTGGTCCGCTCAGGCGATCGGCCCGCTTGGGCGTGGCAGTCCCCTGATCACCGCCCGCAGGTCGGTCCCCGCGGCGACGACCACGGTCTCCACATCGACCGGCCGGTCGGTCACGATCCGCAGGAAGGGTTGGCGCTCGCGCGCCGCGCGCACCAGCCCCTCGAACCCGCCGAACGCGACCAGGACGTGGGGGTGTTCCGACTCCAGCCGTGCCAGCCCCTCGCCCTCGGTGGTCGCCCCCGGCGTGAGCTCCCAGTCGGCACTCACCGCGTCGCGCTTCAGCTCGGACAGCGACGCCAGATCCGGCGCGACACAAAGGACCTTCAGTGCGCGACACACGGCTCGCGGAGTATGGCACCGGCGCGCATCAGCTCGTCTTCGGCGGTGGAAGGTACCGGGCGCGCGTGAACCGACCGTCGACGGCCTCGAGGACCCATGTGCTGCCCTTCTTCCAGTCGCGGGACCCTTGCAGCGCCATGCCCCGATCCGCGAGCGCCAAGACCACGGCCGGGATGATGTCGCCGTGGCTGCAGAGCACGGTCGGACCCGACGCGGCCCCCTCGACGAGCGCGAGCGCGGCCTCGGTGGGGGCGCCCTCCGACAACGCCTCGGACACCTCGAGCGGGAGCTCGCGGTCGATGGCGATCGGTCGGACGGTCTGCACGCAGCGCAGATGCGGGCTCGTGATCACGCGAGCGACATCCAGCGTGCGGAAACGCAGGGCGAGCGCCTCGGCCTGGCGCCGTCCCTTCTTCGACAGAGGACGGAACTCGTCGGGTTCGGTCCAGCGAGTCCGGTCACCCGCCTTGCCGTGCCGGATCAGGTAGACGGGGACGGGGTGCGTCTTACGCATCGTCCTTCTCGGCGATGGCGTCACGCAGCAGTCGGGCGTCGCGCTCGTACGTAAGGACGCCGGCGGCATCTGCCACGTCCGACCAGACGAGACGGTCCACCTCGCTCGTCGGCGCGAACGTTCCGCCGTTGCTCGTCATGAGGTAGTAGCGGACGATCTTCGGCCGTCCCGCACGGTCCTCGTACGTGACATCTCCGACCACGCGCTCGATCCGGCAGATCAGGCCCGTCTCCTCGTTGACCTCACGGAGCGCGGCCTCGGGCTCCTCCTCTCCCGCGAGGAGCTTGCCTTTCGGGAATGACCAATCGTCGTACTTGGGGCGGTGGACCAGGGCGACCTGGACCCGCTCCGCGGCGTCCCGCCGGACGACGACTCCACCGGCCGCGCGAACGACGTCAGTCATGCCCAGAACCGCAGGCGCTTGCGGCGCAAGCGGTCCCAGGCAGCCGGCCAGGCCGCCGCCGCGTTCTCGGCTGACCGCCGCTCCGCGGCGGTCAGCTCGCCGGCGACGAACGCGGCGCCCGAGCGCGCGCCACGCGTCGCGTTTCGCAGCCACCCCTCGGCGACGACGGCGTCTTGGTGTTCGCCGAGGATGTCCTGGAGTCTTGCGGCACGAGTCGCGAAGCGACGGGCGGGCTTCCGGAAGACCGGGATCAGCGCTTCCGCCGCGTAGCGGACGCGTTTGCTCCTGATCCGCACGGTGTGCAGGTCCTCGTCGGTCGGGTGCACCCCGAGCCGATGGACGCTCTTCTCGAGTCGGCGCCACGCGCGCTCGACGGCGCCCGCCGCGTCGGACGCCGGCGTCTGGCGCGCGTCGGCCCCGGCGGCGGGCTCACGGGCAGCGTCGACGAGACGGTCGAGCAGGCGGACGTATCGATCCTCGCGCATAGCCGAGAGCAGCTCCGCCCGGAGCGTCTCACGCTCGTCCCTCAGCCTGCCGAGGAGCCGGTCCGCTCGGCCGCGGTCGACACCTCCGAGCCTGACGACCCGCCGCCGGAGCCGATCGAGCAGCACGTCCGCGTCCCGGACGGCGCCGAGGCGGTCCCCGATCCAGCGCAGCTCCGCCCGAAGGCCGTCCGACCAGCCCTCGTCGAGCCACGCGCCGAACGTCTTGAGGTCGGACCGCAACCGGCGCACCGCCACGCGGGCCTGATGCACGGCCTCGGGATCCTCGCCGGCACGCACGCCCGGGTCGTGGACGATCAGCCGACGCGTGGAGGCGGCGATCGCCGCGCGGACGACGTCGTAGACCGTGTCGCCGTCGAGTGCTCCGTCGGCGGGCAGCTCCGGATCGGGCCGGCCGCCGATCGCACGCTCGTACTTCGACAGGGCAGGAACGGTTCGTTGCACGCCGACGGAGGCAAGTCGCGTGAGCACGGCCTCGAGGACGTCCGGCCGTTCCTCCAGCATCTCGATCTCGATCTCGCGGAACGGGGACGCGGACACCGGTGAGCGCGCGACGCGGACGCGGTCGTCCATCACCTCGGCGACGGTCGACCCGTTCGCCGCCAGACGGATCGTGCGCCGCATGGTCGTGAGCTCTGCGACGGGGGCGATCGGCGCCCCGCGAACGACGGCCGTCACGAGGTCGAGCGCGTCCGGCGGCACCTCGTCCGGCGCCCCGTCGAATCGATGCTCGGAGCGCACGACGAGGGGTCCGTCGGACGACCGCGGGAGCTTCACCGTCCACCCGTCGTCGTCCCGGTGGCGCAGGCTCCATCCCCACCGCGCAAGGCGCAGATCGTCCGTGTCGACGTAGATCGTCGTGGTCCGCACCTGCGCCGCCTTGGAACCCGAGATCCCCGGCCGAACGCCGTCGAGCGGCGGCAGCACGAGGTCCGGCGCGACCTGGATCTTCACCTCGCGTTCGACCGTCACGCCTGAACCACCGACCGCATGACCGCGAGCTCCTGCAGTCGATCGTGCGCGTTGAGCCCTCGCCGGTTGGCGAGCTTGTGCCAGCGACCCTCGCGGTCCAGCTCCCACGAGAGGACGTCGTCTTCAAGCTCGACCTTCAGGATCTCGTCGAGCCGCTCCTTCAACGCCGGATCCAGGATCGGGACGACGGCCTCGACCCGACGATCGAGGTTCCTGGGCATCAGGTCCGCGGAGCCGATGAAGTGGTCGCTCGCCCGCTGGGGCTCGCCGAACCGAAAAATCCGCGAATGTTCGAGATACCGGCCGACGAGCGAGCGGACGCGGATCCGGTCGGAGAGCCCGGGGACCCCCGGACGCAGGCAGCAGATCCCGCGAACGATCAGATCGATCTCGCATCCCGCCTGCGACGCCGCGTACAGCGCGTCGATCATGTCCGCGTCGACGAGAGAGTTCATCTTCATCGTGACGCGGCCGCCCGAGGTCGACTCGCGCCGGATCAGGTCGAGGATCCTCGAGCGCAACGAGTGCGGGGCGACGACCAACCTACGGTAGCCACGCTGCCGGCTGTACCCCGAGAGCGTGTTGAACAGATCCGTCAGATCGGCCCCCAGCGCGGGCTCCGCCGACAGCAGACCGATGTCCTCATAGACCGTAGCCGTCCGGGGGTTGTAGTTGCCCGTCCCGACGTGGACGTACCGGCGGATCTTCGCGCCCTCCCTCCGCACGACGAGCGTCGTTTTGGCGTGCGTCTTCAGGCCGACGACGCCGTAGATCACGTGGACGCCGGCCTCCTCGAGGGCCTGTGCGTATGTGATGTTCGCCTCCTCGTCGAACCGCGCCTTCAGCTCCACGAGCGCGACCACCTGTTTGCCGGACTCCGACGCGCGGATCAGTGCCCGGATGATCGGGCTCTCCTGCGCAGAGGTCCGGTAGAGCGTCTGCTTGATCGCCAGGACGTTCGGGTCCTCGGCCGCGAGCTCGACGAACGCCTCAACGGTCCCGAACGAGTCGTAGGGGTGGTGGACGAGCACGTCGGCCTCACGCAGGATGGCGAACAGGTCCAGCGCGTGCTCCTTCGGCCGTAGCCGCGCCTGCGTCTGGGGCGTCCTGACGTCGTCCTTCAGATCGGGACGGTCCAGGTCGTACAGGCTCCGCAGGGCGCTCAGATCGAGTGTTCGCCCGAACTCGTACACGTCGTCCGACCCCAGGCGGAGCTCACGCATCAGCAGCTCGAGCGAGTACCGACTCATCCCCCGCTGGACCTCGAGCCTGACCGGCTCGGCGCTCCGCCGCCGGCGCCGCAGGACGCTCTGGATGGCGGCGAGGAGATCGTCGGCCTCGTCCTCCTCTACGTCGACGTCGGCGTCCCTCGTGACGCGGAACACGGCGTGGGACACGACCTGCATCCCCGGGAACAGCTCGTCGAGGTGCGCCGCGATCACCTGCTCGACCGGCACGAACCGTCCGTCCGACAGCGGGACGAACCTCGGCAGCAGCGGCGGGACCTTCACCCGCGCGAACCTGCGGATGCCCGTGACTGGGTCCCGGACCAGGGTGGCGAGGTTCATCGACAGGCTCGACACGTACGGGAACGGGTGCGCCGGATCGACGGAGAGCGGCGTCAGCACGGGGAACATCCGTGAGCGGAACTCGCTCGCCACGCGCGCCGCGTCGGCCTCGTCGAGCGTGGCCATACCGACCAGCTCGACGCCCGCCTCGGCGAGGGAGGGCGACAGGTCTTCCTCGAACAACGTCGTCGCGCGGTCGACGAGGTCGAGGCAGCGCGCGCGGATCGCGACGAGCTGCTCCCCGGGCGTCATGCCCTCAGGCGTCGCGGCTCCCACGCCCGCCAGCAGCTGATCGCGGAGGCCGGAGACCCTGACCTGGAAGAACTCGTCCAGGTTCGTCGAGAAGATCGCGAGGAACTTCGCCCGCTCGAGGAGGGGCAGCGACCCGTCCTCGGCCAGCGTCAGGACGCGGCCGTTGAAGTCGAGCCACGAGAGCTCCCGGTTGATGAATCGAGCATCCGGCTGGGCGCGTTGCCGCGCGAGCTCCTGGATCGACATGGTGAGGAAGCTTCCTCCGGATGCTATGCGTGCCAGGTGAACGCGAGGTGAACGACCGGGCCAACCTCAGTCGACGAACTTGTAGCCGAGGCCCCGGACGGTGACCAAGTGTACCGGACGGTGGGGGTCCGCCTCGAGCTTCTGACGGAGCCGTTTCACGTGCACGTCGAGCGTCTTCGTATCGCCGAAGTAGTCCGCCCCCCAGACCTCCGCGATCAGGAAGTCCCTGGTAAGCAGCCGTCCCTTCCGGCGGAGGAGCGTCTCGAGGAGCTCGAACTCCTTCGGCGGGAAGGCGGTCCGCTCGTCGCGGACACGGACCTCGTGGCGCGGCACGTCCATCTCGACGGGGCCGCCCGAAAGGATCTCCTCGTCGACCCCCGGGAGGATCGGCGGTCTCGTTCGGCGCAGGTTCGCCCGGACCCGGGAGACCAGCTCACGGATCGAGAACGGCTTGGTGACGTAGTCGTCGGCCCCAAGCTCCAGGCCCGTGACCTTGTCGGCCTCGGAGTCCTTGGCCGTGACCATGATGATCGGGACCTCCGACTCGGCGCGGATCGCGCGGCACACGTCCAGACCGGAGAGCTCGGGGAGCATCAGGTCGAGGATCACCAGGGCCGGCTCGTCGGCGTGGAACCGGTCGAGGGCCTGGCGCCCATCCGGGGCGACCGACACCGTGTAGCCCTCGCGCTCGAGGTTGTATCGCACCGACTCGGCGAGCGCCGCCTCGTCTTCGACGACGAGGATGCGCCCCGACCCGCTACGCCTCCGGCGCGATGTGGACGGGGTGGGAGGCATCCGTGAACTCGCGGAACTCGCCCGTCAGCAGGAACCCGACCTGCTCCCCGATGTCGACGGAGTGATCGCCGACCCGCTCGAGCTGGCGCGCGACCAGCAGCATCCGAAGACCCCAGTTCAAGAGCGGCGGGTCGTCGGCCAGCGCGGCGACCTCCTTGTACATGCCGAGGTTCAGCCGGTCGACCGGGTCGTCCATCTCAGGGAGCCGCAGGCACAGGTTGAGATCGCGACGCCCGAACGCCTCCATCGCCGTCCGGATCATCGGGCGGACGACGTCGCTCATCTCCTGGATGTGCGAGACGATCATCGCGCTCGTCGGCAGGTCCCGGACCGAGAGGTAGATCTTCGCGACGTTGACGGCTTGGTCGCCGATCCGCTCCAGATGGAGGTTGGTGTGCAGGATCACGGAGAGCAGCCGGAGATCCACGGCGACCGGCGTCTGCAACGCCATCAGCTGGAGCGCCCGATTCTCGATCGCCATGTACTCCTCGTCGATCTCGTCGTCGGAGGCGATCACCGCCTCGGCCTTGACGTCATCGTGCTCAACGAGGCCGTCGATGCTCCACGCGACGGCGCGCTCGGAGAGTTCCCCCATGCCGAGGACCGACAGCTCGAGCTGCTCGAGCTCCTCGTGGAAATGCATCCGCGCCATCAGCCGAACCGCCCCGTGACGTAGTCCTCCGTCCGGTTGTCCTTCGGGTTAGTGAAGATGACTTCGGTCTCGTCGTACTCGACCACCATACCGGTCCTTTGACCGGTCTCGGACACCTCGACGGTGAAGAACGCTGTCCGGTCGGAGACGCGTGCGGCCTGCTGCATGTTGTGCGTGACGATCACGATCGTGTAGTCGTAGACGAGCTCGCGCATCAGGTCCTCGATCCTCTGCGTCGCGATCGGGTCGAGGGAGGATGCCGGCTCGTCCATCAGGATCACGTCCGGTCGCGTCGCGATGGCCCGCGCGATGCAGAGCCGCTGCTGCTGGCCGCCGGAGAGGGCCATGGCCGACTGCTTGAGCTTGTCCTTGACCTCGTCCCAGAGGGCTGCCCGATGGAGCGACTCCTCGACGAGCGCGTCCATGTCGCCCTTGAACCCGGCGATCTTCGGGCCGAAGGAGACGTTGTCGTAGATCGACTTCGGGAACGGGTTCGGCTTCTGAAACACCATGCCGATCCGACGGCGAACCTCGACCGGGTCGACCTTCGGGTCGTAGAGGTCGACCCCGTGATACAGCACCGTCCCTTCGACCCGGGCGCCCTCGATCAGGTCGTTCATCCGGTTGAACGTCCGGAGCACGGTGCTCTTGCCGCAGCCCGACGGTCCGATCAGCGCGGTGATCCGGTTGCGAGGGATCGGGAGGTTGATGTCCCGCACAGCCCGGAAGTCCCCATAGAAGACCGAGAGACCCTTAACGTCGAAGACCGTGGGCTGAGCCTCGGCCGGCGCCGCTTCCTCCCGATGCGTCGCCTCGAGCACGATCCGCCTCTGCTCCTGTTGACCCTGTTCGGTCACCTCCACTTCCACGGCGTCACCACTTTCGCTCATAGCGGTTCCTCAGCAGAATGGCGACCGAGTTCATCACCAAGAGTACGACCATCAGCACGATGATCGTCGCAGCAGCCATCGCCTGGAATTCGGCGTCGAAATGCTTGGACCAGACGAAGATGATCGTCGGCAGGGAGGTGAACTCTTGCTGGAACGACTCGAGGAACGACGCATCGGACGCGAAGAAGCCCGTGACGGCGCCCACCATGATCAGCGGCGCGGTCTCGCCGAGCGCCCTCGCCAGGGATAGCACAGTGCCCGTCAGGATGCCCGGAGCGGCGTACGGCAAGACGTGGCTACGGATCGTCTCCCACCTCGTCGCGCCTACCCCGTACGCCGCCTCCCGGATGCTCTGCGGGACCGCCCGCAACGCCTCGGCCGCCGTGATGATCACGATTGGCAGCACCATGATGGCGAGCGTCAGGCCGCCGGACATCAAGCTGCGGCCGCCGGTCACCCCCGCGAGCGCCACCACGAAGATCGTCAGGCCGAGGATCCCGTAGACGATCGACGGCACGCCCGCCAGGTTCCTGATGTTGGCGTTGATGAAGCGCGTGAGCCTGGTGTCTCGCGCATACTCCTCCATGTACACGGCGGCGCCGATGCCCAGTGGGAAAGCAACGACACCCACGAACAGCATGAGGCCGAGCGAGCCGATCAGCCCCTGCAAGATCCCGGCGTTGTCGGGCAGGCTCGAGAGCCCGGACGTGAAGAAGTCCGCGCCGCGTTCGGCGAGCACCGGGTATCCCTTCGTGAAGACGTCCGTCAGCAGCATCAGCAGAACGGCGAACGACAGCACCAGGGTGAGGAGCAGGGCGAGCTGGAAGAGCGCCCCCGACCAGTCCACCCGGCGGCCGAGCAGACCCTGCCGCACGCTCGTCGTGACGTCGGCCGACTCGACGAGCTGGGCCATCAGTACCGCCTCCGGTAGCGCCGAACGAAGCGCTCACTAACGACGTTGAGCGTGAACGTCATTACGAACAGCAGCGCTCCAACGAAGAACATGCTCTCGAACGTCAGTCCGGCTCCCTTCACCTGATCGGAGCCCGTCGCGATCGCCGTCATCGCTGCGGTCATCGTCTGGCCAGGGCCGGTGACGTCTACCGTGAACAGAGACCCCCCCGTCCCGCCGGCCGCGATCGCAACCACCATGGTCTCGCCGATCGCCCGCGACATCCCGACGATCAGCGCCGCCACGATCCCGGAGACTGCCGCCGGGAACACCACCCGCATGCTCGTCGTTCGTTTGCGGCTCCCGAGTCCGTAGGACGCCTCTCGCATCGAGGCGGGCACGGCGTGCATCGCGTCCTCCGCGATCGTCGCGACCAGCGGGATCGTCAGGATGCCGACCCCGATCCCGGCCGCGGCGAGGTTGAACAGGTTGGCCTCTTCCCACAACCCCTGCACGATGTTCGGGCTGATCCACGTCAACGCGAAGAACCCCATCACGACACTCGGGATCCCGGCGAGGACCTCGAGGATCGGCTTCAGGGTCCGGCGGGCCCGCGGACTCGCGTACTCCGACAGGTACACGGCCGCCCCCAACCCGACCGGTGCCGCCACTAACATCCCGACGGCCGTCACGAGCAGGGTCCCTACGACGATCGTCTTGATGTCGTACATCCCGCGGCGTGGGAACCATCCGTCCGTCCACAGCGACGCGAGATCGACGCGCAAGAGGAACTCGATGGCGTCGCGGAACAGCGAGAAGATGATCAGCGCGCTGACGACCACCGAGAACGCCGCCGCGGCGAAGAACGCGCCTCGCACGATCTGTTCCTTCCGACGCCGCCGAGCGTTCCCTTCCAGCAACAGAGACATGTCGGGGCTCGGGCGTGGACCGACCGCCGCGTGGCTCATCTGACCACCCGTCCCCTCATCCTACGTGGACGTCGGAGAGACCGGTGGTCGTCCGGTCCCCTCCATCGCCATTCCTCACATCGACCCCCAGGTGTCTCGCGTCGCCTCGATCCGGTCGGTGGGCAGGTCGACGTACCCCACCTCGGTGACTGACGCGAATCCCTCGTCGGACACGTAGAAGTCGACGAACGCGCGCAGCGTCTCGCTATCCGCCGCCTTCGCGTTGTTCACGTAGATGTAGAGCGACCGCGAGAGCGGGTAGCTGCCATCCTCGATCGACTCGCGCGACGGCGTGACGCAGCCGTCGCCGCCGTCGATCTCGATCGCCTTAACCTGGTCTCCCGCGTTCTCGTAATAGGCGAAGCCCACCCATCCGAATGAGGACTCGGACCCTTCGATGCCTTGGATGATGACGTTGTCATTGGGTGAGGACTGGTAATCGGGACGCGTCGTCGCGGCCTCGTCCTCCGAGAGTCCCTGTTCGACTCCGATGTCCTCGAAACCAGCGAGCTCGATGAACGCGTCGTAGGTCCCCGACTCCTCACCCGGGGCGGTGATGTCGAGCGGCGCGTCCGGGAAGTTGTCTGTGCCACCGACTTCCTTCGCGAGTGCGTCGGCGTCCGACCAGTTCTCGAACCCCTGCGACTCGGGTCCTACCAGCGCGTACAGGTCGCCGTTGTTCAGACACGTGACCGCTTCGTTCGCCGGGTTCGTCATGACCGTGATGCCGTCCAGCGCGACCTCGAGCTCCGTGTACTCGATGCCGTTCTCTTCGCACGCCGCGGCCTCCTCCTCGTCGATCGGGCGCGACGCGTCGCTGATCTCGGTCTCACCGTTGCAGAACAGCTCGAACCCGTCGCCGGTCCCCGGGCCCTCGACGGTGATGTTCACGGAGGTGTTCTCGCCCTGGAACTTCTCCGCGTTCAGCGCCGAGATCGGCTCCACGGTCGAGGAGCCGGACACGAAGATGTCGCCGGTAAGCTCGGTGTTGGTGCCGTCGTCCCCATCGCCGCCGTCACCCCCGTTGCATGCGGCCCCCAACAGCGCGAGCGCCATGAGACTGGCGACGGCGACCATCTTCGACCTCTTCCCCATACGTCTCCTCCTTGCGTTCCCGACGAGGCGCGGCCACCGTAGGCCGTCCCGGTGTCGCCCCCTGGGCGCGAAGATGAATGGGAGGTGAACAGCCCGGATGGTCGTCCGCCAGACGGCCTATGCGGCGCCGGGCGCGATACCGACCGTCTCCAGGAACTGCGTGCGCAGCGCCACGAACATCTGGCTCGACGTCCGGGCCGACGAACGGTCGTCGAACGCCACGGGAAAGCGCGTGACGTCCGAGCGGCGCCTCCTACACTCCTGCCGTGGACGTGGTCGTGCTCATCGTCGGCCTTGCGGCATTCGGGTTCGGCGTCGCGCTCGCGGCCTGGGCCCGTCGGCGAGCCCGCGAGGCGGAGCGACGAGCGCACGAGGCGGACCGATCGGCGGAGCACTTCCGAGCCAAGCTGCTGATTGCCGATGCCGAGGGTCGGCAGATGCAGCTCGTGCTGTCGTCGATGGAGGAGGGCGTCCTGCTCTTCGGGCCCGATGGGCGCAGACGCTTCGCCAACTCGGCGGCCGATCGGCTGCTGGGCGCCAACCCGGCGACGGTCCAGGCCATCCTGCCGCTGCGCCTTCGGGAGGCGGTCGCGAGCGCGAGCCGTCAGGGCCTGCCGACGACGGCCGGCGGGGAGGTCGGGACGCCGACCCGCTCGCTCCGCGGCTCGGCGACGCCGGTCGGCGGGGATGGCTCGGTCCTCCTCGTCGTGGCCGATGTCACCGAGGCCACGCGGGTCGAACGCGTCCGCCGGGACTTCGTCGCGAACGCGTCGCACGAGCTCAAGACCCCCGCAGCCTCGATCCAGGCGACGGCCGAGACGATCAAAACGGCGGCCGCAGCCGACCCGGCCGAGGTGCCGAGGTTCGCGGAGCAGCTCGAGCGCGAGGCCATCCGGTTGTCGCGGATCGTGTCGGACCTGCTCGACCTGTCGCGGCTCGAGTCGGGCGCCGCGCCAGACGGATCGGTGGGTCTGGACAGCGTGCTCCGCGGAGAGGCGGAGCGCTGCATGTCCGCCGCCTCGACCGGAGGGATCACCCTCACCGTCGACGCGGCGCCCGTCCCACCCATGTCCGGGTCGGCGCGCGATCTCTCGTTGCTGGTGCGCAACCTCCTGGACAACGCGATCCGGAACACCCCGCCCGGCGGCAGTGTGACGGCGAGGATCCGCGAGGATGAGGACGGCGTCGTCATGACGATCGCGGATACAGGCGTCGGGATCCCGTCTCGCGACCTCGACCGCATCTTCGAACGCTTCTACCGCGTCGATCGGGCGCGCTCCCGCGAGACAGGCGGGACCGGCCTCGGGCTATCGATCGTCAAGCACGTCGTCGAGAACCACGCGGGCTCGATCTCCGTCGAGAGCGAGCTGGGCCGCGGGACGGCGTTCACCGTCCGGCTGCCCACCGTGACGTCCTGACGCACCGTCTATCCTTCGCCGGTGACCGTCGTCCTGCTGGTCCGTCATGGACTGACGGACGCGACCGGCCGGCGTCTCACGGGCTGGTCGCCCGGGTTCCATCTGTCGCGAACAGGTCGCGATCAGGCGGAACGGGCCGCCGAGCGGCTCGCGATGCTTCCGATCCGCGCCGTGTACTCGAGCCCGCTCGAGCGGTGCGTCGAGACGGCGGAGGCGCTTGCGGCGCGGCTGCGGCTCGCCGTCCGACATCGAGAGGCGCTCGGGGAGGTCCGGTACGGCGATTGGACCGGACGCTCGCTCGCGCAGCTGTCGAGGACCGCGCTGTTCCGGCAGGTCCTGACCATCCCCTCGAACGTGCGGTTCCCGAACGGCGAGAGCCTACTCGAGGTGCAGGAGCGCGCCGTCGGCGAGGTCCACCGGATCGCGGCGGCTCATCCGCGCGCGTTCGTCACGGCGTTCTCGCACGCGGACGTGATCAAGCTCGTCGTCGCGCACGTCGCCGGCATGCACCAGGACCTGTTCCAGCGTCTGGTGATCGAGCCCGCGTCGGTGTCCGCGGTCGCGCTGAGTGACGGGATCCCCCGGATCCTGAAGGTCAACGACACGGGCGACCTCGGCTCGCTCGTGCCGCCCCGCCGCCCGAAGCGTCGGGCGGCGAAGGTGCGAGGATAGGCACGTGGAGCTCGAGCGCGTCGACCGCGTGACCGCCGGCGCCGTCGGCGAGCCCGGACACCGGACGTTCTACGTCCAGGCCCGCCACGGCGAGGATGTCGTGACGGTCCTGGTCGAGAAGCAACAGGTGCAGTTGCTTTCCTCGTCGATCTACGAGCTGCTCAGACAGCTAGAGGTCGAGACGGGCGACGGCCCAGCGGACGACGAGCTTCAACTGGAGGAGCCGCTCGAGGCGATGTGGCGCGTGGGGCGTCTGTCAATCGGCTACCACGAGGAGAACGACCTGATGCTCCTCGAGCTGGAGGAGCTGGTCGACGAGCCCGAGGAGGGCGGCGAGGTCACACCGATCGCGGAGGCGCAGCTCGTCCGGCTGTGGGCCACGCGCGAGCAGATGCGCGCACTCGCTCGTCACGGCGCCGAGGTGGTGGCGGCCGGCCGGCCGCTCTGCCAGTTCTGCGGGAACCCGCTCGACCCCGAGGGGCACGTCTGCCCCGCGATGAACGGCCACGGGAGTCCGTCGACGTGAGGACGGCCGCGTGAAGGTGAACGCTGAGGCCGACGTCCTCGCGCTGCTCGAGCGGGCGGATCTGGAGATCCTCGGCCTGCTCCCCCGTTCGTCGAATTACACGTTCCTCGCGAAGGCGACCGATGGCGACGCGCAAGCGCTCGTCGTCTACAAGCCTAGAGCCGGAGAGGCGCCCCTCTGGGACTTTCCCAGGGGAACGCTCTGTCGACGCGAGGTCGCCGCGTATCTCGTGGCGCACGCGCTCGGATGGCCGCTCGTCCCGCCGACGATCTTGCGCGACGGCCCGGAGGGACCGGGAAGTGTGCAGCTGTTCCTCGAGTTCGACCCGGACGCGCACTACTTCACGATGGTCGAGGAGCGACCCGACGAGTTCCGGCGGATCGCACTGTTCGACGCAGCCGTGAACAACGCCGACCGAAAGGCAGGACACTGCCTTCGCGCGAACGACGGACGCGTGTTCGTCATCGACCACGGCGTCTGCTTCCACGAGGAGTCGAAGCTGCGCACCGTGATCTGGGACTTCGTCGACGAACCCGTCCCGGACGACCTCGCGCTCGACCTGGCGCGGCTGCGCGACCGCCTTCGGGGGGAGGCCGCGGTCCGGCTCGAGGAGCTCCTGACGGACCGCGAGGTCGACGCGACGTTCGAGCGGCTCGACACCCTGCTCGGGACGCGGCGGTTCCCGCGACCCGGGACCGAGCGCTCGTACCCATGGCCGGTCCTGTGAGCGACGGCGTCTCACGCCGCCCGCTCCCCGGTCGTTCTCCCACAAGGATGACGCCACCGCCGTTCGCCACGTTCATGGAAGCGCATCGTGCGACCGTGTACCGGTTCCTGCTCGGCACGGTCGGGCCGCACGACGCGGACGACTGCTTCCAGGAGACGTTCATCGCGGCGCTGCGCGCCTACCCGACGCTGCGAGACGACAGCAACCTGCGCGGCTGGATCCTGACGATCGCGACACGCAAGGCGATCGACCACGGGCGAGCGGAGCGACGGCGGCCCGTGCCGACGGACGACCTTCCGGAGACGCCGGTCGTCGCCGAGACCGACGGGGTGCCTGAGGTGTGGGAGGCGGTCCGCGCGCTGCCGCCGATGCAGCGGGCAGCCGTCGTCCAGCGGTACGTCCTCGACCTGTCGTACGCGGAGATCGGAAGGCTCATCGGCTGCACCGAGGAGGCCGCGCGTGCGAACGCGTACGAGGGTCGACGCAAGTTGCGGGCCGCGCTCGAACCCGAACGCGAAGCCCGATCGGTCATGGCGCGAACGGAGGTCGGATGAACGACACGCTTCGAACGATCAAGAGGCTCGACGTCGACGCCGCATCCCGGCGTGCCTCGGAGGCACTGGCGCGGCGCGCGGCGGTCGCCGGGTTGGTCGACGTGGCCATCACCACCGTCGACACACCCGTGGGGGCGCTGCTCCTCGCCGCGACACGGGAGGGGCTCATCCGGGTCGCCTTTCCTGAGGAGCGGCCCGACCTGGTTCTGCAAGAGCTGGCGGACCTGGTCTCGCCACGCGTCCTGGAGGACGGCCAGCGGCTCAGCCGGATCCGGCGAGAGGTGGACGAGTACTTCGAGGGCCGACGTCGCCGGTTCACCGCGCGCATCGACTGGGCGCTGATCCCGGGGGGCTTCTCCCGGCGTGTGCTCGAGGAGACCGCGCGCATCCCCTACGGCTCCGTCTCGACATACGGCGAGGTCGCGAACCGTGCGGGCAGCCGGCGCGCGGCGCGCGCCGCGGGCAACGCACTCCATGACAACCCCGTACCGGTCGTCGTGCCGTGCCATCGGGTCGTGCCGTCCTCCGGTGGGATTGGGCGGTACGGCGGCAGCGAATGGCGCAAGGAGTACCTGCTGACGCTCGAGGGATGGCTCGCGCGTTGATGATGGGGGCTATGCGCGTGCGAATCCCAACCCCGCTCGCGCTCGTCCTCGCCGTCTCGGTGGCCGCGAGCACCGCATGCGGGAACGACGGGCAGGAGGCTACCGGGGGCACGTCGCCGGCGCGGACGGGCATGATCACGATCGTGGCGACGCCCGATCTCGCCGTCGGCGCGCCGCAGCGGGTCTCGGTAGGGCTGCCCCTCGACGACCGGAGGAACGTCAGCTTCGGCACCGTGGCGCTCACCTTCTCGTACCTCGGGACGGCGGCCGAGCCCGTCTCGCCGTCGCCGGCGGGGGCGAGCTACGTGGCCCACTACGTGCCGACCCCCGGGACCCCGGATGCCCCCGAGCAGGGCGGCGGGCCCCGGGTGACCTCGCCGTCGGAGGCGCGAGGCGTCTACCAGGCCGACGACGTTTCCTTCGACCGTGCCGGGTTCTGGCAGGTCGAGGTGACCGCCGACGTCGAGGGCGAAGGAACCCAGCGCGCGACGGCCGCGTTCGACGTCCTCGAGGAGCCCTCGTTGCCGGCCCCCGGCAACCGGGCGCTGCCGACTCGGAACCCGACGATCGGTTCGAAGGGCGTGCCCGAGGCGGCGATCGACTCACGCGCCGTGACCGAAGGGGAGATCCCCGATCCCGAGCTGCACCGATGGACGATCGCGCGAGCGCTCCGCGAGCACGTCCCGGTCGTGGCGATCTTCGCCACCCCCGTGTATTGCATGAGCCGGTTCTGCGGCCCGGTCACCGAGGCCATCGAGGAGCTCGCCGCTCGGTACGAGGACCGCGCGGCCTTCGTCCACGTCGAGATCTGGCGCGACTACACGTCCCAACCACAGAAGGTCAACGAGGCGGCCGCCGACTGGCTGTACCGTGACGGCGAACTGACTGAACCCTGGCTGTACACCATCGACGCTGACGGCGTGATCGTCGATCGCTGGGCGAGCGTCTTCGACCCGGCCGAGGTCGCTGCGTGGCTGGAGGAGCTGCCGTCGCTCCGCTGAGAGCCGCGAGCGAGCCCGTAGCATAGGTATCGATGCTGCCGCCCGGCCCCGACGACCCGCGTCCGGCGACGCCCACGATCGAGGGGTGCTACCGGCACCCGGACATGCAGACCGGCGTCCACTGCACGCGGTGCGGCCGCGCGATCTGCCCGAACTGCATGGTCCCCGCGGCCGTGGGCTATCAGTGCCCCGAGTGCCTAGAGCAGGCGCGACGTGACTACCGGCGAGGGCCCGGCAACCTGCGCCGCCGAGCCCGGTCGATGACGGTGACCCGGGTCCTCCTGGGGGCGATCATCGTGATGTTTGTGATCGAGGTCGGCAGCAGTCCGGCCCGGTCGTTGTTCGGCGGTCTGAACGAGCCCGTGCTGTACCGCCTCGGCGGGATGTTCCCGCCCGCGATCGCGGCGGGGCAGTACTGGCGGCTGCTCTCGGCGATGTTCCTGCACGCCAGCGTGTTCCACATCCTGTTCAACGGCTACGCGCTGTGGATCTTCGGGCAGGCGGTCGAGGAGGAGTACGGCCACGTCTGGATGGCCGTGCTGTACCTCCTGACGGGCTTCCTCGCGAGCGTCGCGTCGTACGCGTTCGGCCCGGTGCTGACGATCGGCGTCGGAGCGTCGGGCGCGATCTTTGGGCTTTTCGGCGCGTTCGTCGCCTACAACTACCGCCGCCGGCATCTGGCGCTCCCATCGGCACGCCTGCGGGCCGCCGTCACGCTGATCCTCCTGAATGCGCTGCTCGCCGTCCTGATCCCGTTCATCGACTGGCGGGCGCACCTCGGCGGCCTGATCGCCGGGTTCGTCGCGGGCTGGGTCATCGAGGGTGTCGGGCCGCGGGACACTCGCGCCGCCGCCCGCGTCGTCGCGTTGATCGCAATGGTCGCGGTCGGCGTCGCTCTCGTCGCGTGGCGCTCCGAGCAGATCCGCGCAACGATCGGCGCAATCTGACCGCACCCGGACGTCGGCCGGGCCGAACGGAACGACGTCTAGACCGGGCCCTTCGAGCCCGGGTACGTCCCGAGGACCTTGAGCATCGAGGTGTGGAGCCGGACCTCTGTCAGGACCTCGTCAAGCTCGCGGTCGTCGGTCGACCGCTCGACGTCGAGATAGAACAGGTATTCGAACGGCGCACCTCGCCGGGGTCGGGACTCGAGCTTCGTGAGGTTGATGCCGTGGCCCGCGAAGGGCTTCAGGGACGCGAGGAGCGAGCCCGGCCTGTCGTGCACGGCCATCACGAGCGACGTCTTGTCCGGCGTGCCGAGCCCTGCGTCGGTCGTCCCGACCACGGCAAACTTCGTGAAGTTGTCCGGGTACGTCTGGATCCGCTCGGCCAGCACGATCAGTCCCAGTCGCGTCCCGGCCTCGACGCTGGCCACCGCCGCTTGGTCGCTGCGCCCGGCCTCGGCGACGATACGTGCCGCGCCGGCCGTGTCGTGCACCGCCACGGTCTCGACGCCGAGCAAGGCGAGAAAGTCCTCGCTCTGCGCGAGTGCCTGCCAGTGCGAGTACACGCGCCGGATCCCCTCGAGCCGCGCGCCGGGCGGCGCCAGCAAGGCGTGGTCCACCCGCACGACGACCTCGCCCACGATCCGCACGAGCGTGCTGTTGAGCAGCAGGTCGTACGTCTCGTTGACCGACCCGGCCTGCGAGTTCTCGACCGGGACGACGCCAAAGGACGCCTCGCCGCTCGTCACGCGCGAAAACGCGATGCGGACGGTATCGCACGGCATCGGATCCGCCTCGGGGAACGCGGCGAGGACCGCCGTCTCGCTGAAGGCGCCGGGCTCCCCCTGGTACGCGACCTTCATCGCGGCCAGGGTAGCAGTACGTGGTCTACGCTCCGCCGAGGTCGGCGGAGAGGTCGATCAGGCCCAGCTCGGTCGCGCGGACGATCGCCCGGACCCTGTTGGGGACGTCGAGCTTTCGGTAGATCTTGCCGATGTGAGCCTCGACGGTTCGCGGCGACACGCCCAACCGTGTGGCGATCTGCCGGATCGTGAGCCCCTCGCTCATGCAGCGGAGGATCTGCAATTCCCGGGCCGTCACGGACGACGCGAGCGCGGACGCCTCGCGAGCCTGTCGAGCCAACCGCCCCAGCTCGGTGATCGCCGCGCGTTCCTGTTGGGGCGTGAACACCCGGCTCCCCGCCGCGACCATCTCGACCGACTCACGCAGCGCCCCGATACTGGCGGTCTTCTCCAGACAACCATCGGCCCCCGCCTTCATCACGCCGAACACCGTGTCGTCATCGCTCCTGTTCACGAGGACGAGGACGCGGATGTCCGGTCGCTCCATCCTCGCCGGACGGATCACATCGCCGCCCTCGAGATCGGGCAGGGGTAGGTCGAGGACCATCGCGTCGGGACGGAGCGATCGGACGGCGTCGACGGCCGCCTCGCCGGTGGAGACCTCTCCGGCAACGGCGAGGTGCGCCGACGCATCGCAGCAGATCCGCACCGCACCTCGGATCAAGGGGTGGTTCCCGACCAGGAGGACGCCGGACCGCCGTCTGGTCCTCGCGTTCACGCCGGTCACCGTCGTCCCCCGACGGATCACGTCGTCCGCGCCGCGGGCGCGAACCCGTGGCGCCACGCGAGGGTCACCGCTTCGATCTTCGAATGGACGCCGAGCTTCGACAAGATGTTCTTCACGTGGCTCTGCACGGTGAGGGGACTGATGTGCAGGTTCTCCGCGATCGTTGTCGTCGTGTCTCCCGCCGCCAGCGCTCGCAGGATCTGGGTCTCCCGAGCGGTCAGCCGTTTCAGGGCGAACTCGGCGGCCGGGGCGGGCCCGCGACCGCTCTGGAGCTGCTGGATCACCAACGGCAGCTGCGCGTCGGGCATCACGATCTCGTCGGCCGCCGCTCGGTGGATCAGGTCCAGCAGCTCGTCCACGGCACGGGTCTTGGGGACGTACCCGCACGCGCCGGCCGCCAGGGCGCTGGCGATCAGGGTGGTCGCCTGGATGGCGGTGAGGATCACCACCTTGCTGTCGGGCGACACGACCCGAACGCGCTTGGTCGCTTCGATCCCATCCATCCCGGGCAGGTCAAGGTCCATGAGGACGACGTGGGGCCGTTCCCGGGCGGCGAGCTGGATGCCCTCCTCCGCGCTGTGTGCCCGAGCGATGAGCTCTATGTTCGGCTGGGTCGAGAAGAGCAGCGCGAGCGCGTCGGAGAACATCTCGTGGTCGTCGACGACGAGCACGCGGACGAGGTCGCGCATGGTCCCTTCAACATCGGCGCACGGCGGACGAGACCTGAGCAGGGTGTCGAGCGCCGCCCGCCGGGGCAGACTTGAGGGGATGGGCGACCACGACGACCCGGACCTGCCGGCCAACCGCCTCGCCGGCGAGACCAGCCCCTACCTGCTCCAGCACGCCCACAACCCCGTCGACTGGTACCCCTGGGGTCCCGAGGCCCTCGAGCGGGCGCGTGCCGACGACAAGCCGATCCTGCTGTCCATCGGCTACGCCTCCTGCCATTGGTGCCACGTCATGGAGCGGGAGTCGTTCGAGGATCCCGAGACGGCCGCCCTGATGAACCAGCACTTCGTCTCGATCAAGGTCGACCGGGAGGAGCGCCCGGACGTCGACGCGATCTACATGGACGCCGTCCAGGCGATGGTGGGCCACGGAGGGTGGCCCCTTACCGCGTTCCTGACAACGGAGGGAAAGCCGTTCTACGCGGGCACGTACTTCCCAAAGGATGACCGGCACGGGATTCCGGCCTTCAGGAAGGTGCTCGCCGCCATCGCGGAGACGTGGCGGGAACGGCGAGACGAGGTCGAGGTGCAGGGGAAGCGGGTCGTCGACGCGTTGGCCCGGCCCGCGACGGCGCCGGGCTCGGCGGAGCCGCTCTCGGCCGACCTGCTTCACGATGCGCTCCGGAACCTGAGGCGCGCGTTCGACCCGCGGTGGGGCGGGTTCGGGTCTGCGCCCAAATTCCCGCAGGCGATGACGCTCGAGTTCCTGTTGCGATGCCACCTGCGCGGGATGCCGGATGCGCTCGAGATGCTGACGCCGGCGCTCGATCGGATGGCGGCCGGCGGAATCTACGACCACGTCGGCGGCGGCTTCCACCGCTACTCGGTCGACGAACGCTGGCAGGTGCCCCACTTCGAAAAAATGCTCTACGACAACGCGCAGCTGATCCGCCTCTACACGCGCGCCTGGCAGGTGACGCGCCGCGACGACTACCGGCGCGTCGGGATGGAATCGGCCGACTACCTGCTCCGCGACATGCAGCATCCGGACGGCGGCCTCTTCTCGTCGCAGGACGCCGACTCCGAGGGCGTCGAGGGCGCCTTCTACGTGTGGCGGTACGACGACCTCGTCTCGCTCGTCGGCACCGACGTTGCGGCCGTGTTCGGAGCGGCGCCGGGCGGCAACTGGGAGGGCGGTCTCAACGTGCTGTGGCGCCCGTACCCGATCGAGGCGGTTGCCTCGGAGACCGGTCGGGATGCCGACGAGCTGGAGCGCGAGGTCCAGGACGCCCGCGAGCGGTTGCGCGAGGTACGCCGGAGCCGCGAGCGGCCGGCGACGGACGACAAGATCCTGGCGGGCTGGAACGGCCTCGCCGCGGCGGCGCTCGCGGAGGCAGGTCGCGCCTTCGAGGTCGACCGGTACGTCGACGCGGCCGTTCGCGCCGCGACGTTCGTCGTCAACACGCTCCGCGTGGACGGGCGCCTGCTGCGGTCGTGGCGCG
The DNA here is from genome assembly GCA_046729855.1 of Actinomycetota bacterium. GTDB lineage: Bacteria > Actinomycetota > UBA4738 > UBA4738 > HRBIN12 > DATHSY01. The sequence goes on from JBKPHM010000022.1 coordinate 22,571, forward strand.
ACGGGCGTACGGGCCGCCCGGGCTTCGCGGACGACCACGCCCTGCTCGCCGACGCATGCCTCACCCTGTACGAGACGACCTTCGACCTCGCGTGGTTCGAGCGCGCCCGCGCGCTCTGCGACGAGCTGCTCGAACGGTTCTGGGATCGGGAGCGCGGCGGGTTCTACCAGACGGGCGCCGATGCCGAGGCGCTCGTCATCCGCCCGAAGGAGCTCTTGGACAACGCCGTTCCCTCCGGCAACTCGGCCGCGGCGGACGTCCTCCAACGGATGGCGCTGCTGACGGGCGAACAGGCCTACGAGCACGCGGCGGTCTCGGCGCTGCGGCTGGTGCGGGATGCGATTGCCAAGGCGCCGCTGGGGTTCGGCTTCGCGCTGTCGGCGCTCGATCTGTACGTTTCGCCCGCGCGCGAGGTCGCGATCGTCGGCGAGCCCGATGCCCATGACACGCTCGCCCTGGCGTCCGAGGTGACCACGAAGCGGTTCGTCCCGAACCACGTTCTCGCCGTGGCGGCTCCGGGTGACGCCCAGGCGCGCGAACGAGTGCCGCTCCTCCGCGAGCGCGAGGCCCAGGACGACAGGGCGACCGCCTACGTCTGCGAGCGCTTCGTCTGCAAGCTGCCCGTGACCGATCCCGAGTCGCTCGCGGCGCAGCTCGCCTGACCCCCTCGCCGTGCGCGTGGGGAACATCGCCCCGCGATCCGCCCGAGCCGAGGGTTGACCTCGCCGTTTGGTTAGTAGTAGCTTACGGTAAGTGAAGACGAACCAAGCGGCCGCGAGGGTGTTGGACGCGCTCGGAGACCCGACGCGACGGGCGGTGCTGGAGTTGGTCCGAGACCGGGAGCGCCCGGTCGGCGAGATCGCGCGGCACCTGCCCGTGAGCCGGCCGGCGGTCTCGCAGCACCTGCGCGTGCTGAAGGAGGCGGGGCTCGTGCACGACCGCCAGGACGGCAACCGGCGCCTGTACAGCGTGGACACGCGCGGGCTGGCGGAGCTCCGCTCCTACCTCGAGCGGCACTGGGACTCCGCGCTCACGGCCTTCAAGGATGTGGCCGAACCGAAGGAGGACCAACGATGAGCCAAGCGCTTCCGCCGATCACGCGATCGGTGTCCGTCCGCTGCTCCCCCGAGCGGGCGTTCGAGGTCTTCACGGCCGAGATGGACTCCTGGTGGCCGGTCGAGACCCACTCGCGCGCCGCATCGGAGTACGAGGACCAGGGCGTCAAGGTCGAGCGCGTGGAGTTCCAGGGTCGCGTCGGCGGCCGGATCCTCGAGCACGTGTCGAGCGGGCTCGTCTTGCCTTGGGGCGAAGTCCTCGCATGGGAGCCGCCCCGGCGTTTTGTCCTCGCCTGGAAGCCACACGGGCGCGACCAGCCGCCGACCGAGGTCGAAGTCACGTTCACCCCGGCGCAGGACGGCACCGAGGTCGTCCTGATGCATCGCGCCTGGGAGCGCCTCCAAGAGGTTCCGGGCGTCGTCGCGAAGCTGCACGGCACCTACGCCGGCGGCTGGGTCCAGACCTTGTTCAGGTTCGCCGAGGCGGCGAACCGCGATGCCGCGTAGGGGATGAGGCAGATGTCCGAGCACCCGTTCCTCGAGATCTACCGGCTGAAGGCCGAGGAGCTGCGGCGGCAGGCCGAGCTGGCCCGCCGCGGGCGGCACGGCTCGCCGCGTCGCCCGCTCCCCCGCCGGGGCGAGAAACCCTAGACGGCGGCCTTGAACTCGTTCCAGGCCTCCTGCCAGATGGCGTCGGCCTCGGGTGGGAGCTCCACGATCCGCTTCCCCGTCTGGAAGTCATCGGCGGTCACGATCGTGCTCGACAGGTTCCGCGGGATGAAACCCGCCTTCATGAGATCCGCATCGTCCACACCGTCGAGCGGAGGCTGGAACCCCACGTAGGAGAAGTTCGCGAGGGCGTTGTCGACGTCCATCAGGAAGTCCATGAAGCGGTGCGCAAGGGCCGGGTTCTTCGCGTCCCCGGAGACCACCATCACGTCGTTGGAGACCGCCCATCCGCCTTCGGGCGGGTAGTAATAGCCGAGCACGGACACCGGCGTTCCCTTCGGCAGATACCAGCGCGTGTAGTTCATGGTGCCGGACCACGAAAGCCGCACCGACGACGACCCATCCGCCAGCATCTGGTAGCCGCTGCCGGTCACGTCGACGTCGAGCGGCACGAGTCTCAGCAGCTCCTCCCGCGCCGCCTCGATGTCCGTCGGATCGGTCGTATTGACGTCGTCGATCCCCAGGTGCAACAGCGCGCACCCGATCGTCTCGCGATAGTCGTCCAGTACGCCGATCTTGCCCCCGTAACTCGGGTCCCACAGCGCGTCGAGCGGATCCGGCAGGGACACTGGATCGTCGACCTCGTCCATCCGGTAGCCGATCCCGGTCTTCCACGTCAAGTACGGCACGCTGTAGCGCGACCCCTGGTCGTAGAACGGGTCCCGCAGCTCCGGCCAGATGTTCTTCTCGAGGTTCGGCAGGTAGGTGTGGTTGAGCGGTTGCAGCAACTCGGCCGCGACCATCTTGCCGAGGTTCCCGATCGTCGTGAAGAACACGTCCAACTCGACCGTGCCGCTCGAGATGTTCGAGATCGCCTGCGACATCTCGGAGATTGGCGTGTACGCGATCTCCACGCCGTACCGCTCGGAGAACCCGTTCAGCACCTTCTCGTAGACGTAGTCGTTCCAGCCGTAGATCGTCAGCGGGCCGGCCTCGGGTTCCAGGTCGTCGTCGATCGCCGGGACGTCGTCGTACAGCGGTAGCTCGACCGGCGCATCGGGCGCCGCGATCGGCACCGTGGGAGACGGTCTCCCCTGCCTCTGCGTGCCGAGCCAGTCGCACGCGGCGAGGGTCGCGGCAAGGCTCGGAAGCGCGATCCCGGCCGCGCCGGCGTACCGCAGGAACGACCGACGGTCGATGCCGACCCCGGGCGCTCGACAGCGGTCACGTTCCTTCGGGTGCATGCTCGTCGCTCAGAACTCGAACCTCGTCAGGGCGTCGGCGGCAGAAGCTTCGCGCGTGCCGCGGCGCCTGGCCATCCCACGCATCACCAACCCGGCGATCGTGATCGCGGACAGGGAGAGCACGAGCATCACCGTCGCGACCGCGTTGAGCGAGGGGTTCTCCCCGGTCCTGCCCGTCCCGTAGATCAGCATCGGGATCGTGATCGTGTCCTGACCCTTGAACAGGAACTGGCTGGTGACGAAGTCGTCGATCGACAACGCGAAGACGATCATGAACGCGGCGAAGATCGCCGGAGCGAGCAGCGGCAGCACGACGCGTCGCATTGCCTCGAACGGCGGCGCCCCCAGGTCCATCGCGACCTCCTCGTACTCCTTGCCGATCCCGAACAGGCGCCCTCGGATCACGATCACGACGTAGGGTATCGACCAGGTGACGTGCCCCAGGAGCTGGGCAGGCGTGCCGAACAGCGTGCTGTCGCCGAACCTGTACAGGTGTGCGAAGACCAGCAGCAGCCCCGACGCGAGGACGATCTCGGGGGTGACGAGCGGCAGGAGCATGAGGAAGTTCCCGCTCGTCGCCACCGGGCCGCGCCACCTGGCGAGTCCGAGCGCCATCGCCACGCCGATGGGCGTGGCGATCAGCATGGTCAGCGCCGCCAGCTTCCCGCTCTGGACCACGGCGCTGTGCAGGGTGGGGTCGTGAAGCACCGATAGGTCTGGGTCGCTGATGTACCAACGAAACGAGAACCCTTGCCAGGTGCTCCTCGAGCGGCCGGCGTTGAACGAGAACAGCACGGCGATCGCCACGGGCACGATGGCCCACGCGAGGAACAGCCACGAGTAGACGGCGAGGATCCTCGGCTTGCGCCACGGGTTCGCGAACGCGCCCCGCACACGTGCGCGCGTCCGAGCCGCGGCCGGAGCAGCGATCGTCCCGCTCATGCGCGCGCCTCCCGTGCGGCGCGCGCGGTGTTCACCAGGTAGTACAGCGTCAGGAACGAGACCAACGCCGCGAGGAGGATCACGAGCGCCGCGCCGCGGGACTGGGACGCGGTCCCGGTCGATCTCGTCAGATAGAAGTTCACGAGCGTACCGACCATCGCGTTGTTGGTCGAGCCGAGTAGCTCCGCCGTGTAGAAGTCGCCGAACATCGGCAGCATGATGATCGCGACGCCGGCGAGGATTCCCTGCTTCGACAGCGGGAGCGTGACGCGCACGAACGCTCGTGCCGGACCCGCACCCAGATCGAGCGCGGCCTCGACGAGGTTCCTGTCGATCCGCTCCAGCGCCGCGAAGAGCGGCAAGATCAGGAACGGGATGTATCCGTAAACGAGGCCGAGGACGACCGTCGATCCACGCCCCTCGAGCCAGGGCTGCGGGGCCGCGAGCCCGCTCGCCTGGAGGATCCGGTTGACGAGCCCATCTTCCCGGAGGAGGTTGGCCCACGCCAGGATCCGCATCAGGTAACTGACCCAGAAGGGAAGGATCATGAGGATCAGGAAGACGTTGCGGACCCGCCCCGTGAGACGCGACATGTAGTACGCGACCGGATACCCGAGCACCAGGCACAACGAGACGGCTCCGAAGACGTACGCGATCGTCCTGACGATCACCGGGCGGAACAGGCCGTTCGCCGCGACGCTGTTCTCCAGCACGTACCGGAAGCTGTCCGGCTGCCAGTAGATCGGGTTCCACTCGGGGATCACGGTCTGGAGGAGCGAGATGCGGAGGCTGGCGGCGGTCGCGAGGATCGCGTAAAAGGCCACGACGAAAAGCGCGATGACCCACGCGATGCCCGGCAGCGCCAGGGCCGGCCAGAACCCACGCGGGTAGAGCGCCTCGATCCCCCCGCCGCGCGCTCCACGCGCCCCTCGTCGACCCGTCGTGGCGCCGTCACCGCCCATGCCGATCGCCGAATCCTACCGGCCGCATCCGGCGCAGGGGAACCTGACCCACGCCCGTTGACCGATGGTCACAGGTTGGGACGGTGGGTTGGCTTGACACGGTCGGAGGGCCGAGATAGACCGCCGTTGTTCCTAACACAAGACCCAGGGGGGACATGGGCGTGCATCCGAACGAAACCCGGTTCCGGGCGCGCGCGCTGACGCGCCGCGACTTCATCCGACGCTCCGCCGGCACGGCGTTCGCGCTCTCGTCGCTCGGCGCGTTCCTCGCCGCCTGTCAACGCCGCGAGGAGGAGGCCGACGGTGTCGCGACCGACGTCGGCTTCGCCCGCCCCGACGCTCCGGTCGAGCTGCCGCTGTTCGACGACAACCCGCCGATCGACGACGGGCTATCCCCGGAGGCCGGGCCGCTCCGGATCTTCAACTGGAACGACTACATCTACAAGAAGGTCCTGAAGCGGTTCGAGTCGGAGTTCGGCGTCGAGATCGAGTACGACCAGTTCACCAGCATGGCGGAGGCGATCTCGAAGATCCAGAACGACGCCGTGGAGTTCGACCTGTTCTTCCCTACCGCGGACCACCTGCGCTCGCTCGTCCTCGCGAAGAAGGTCCAGCCGTTGAACCGCACGTACCTCACGAACTTCGACGCGAACACGTGGCCGGAGCTGAAGGATCCCTTCTATGACCTGGGTTCCCGCTACACGACGCCGTACCTCGTCTGGAAGACCGGTGTCGGGTACCGGCGCGATCTCGTCGACGCGGAGCCGTCGGGCGACTTCGCGAGCGCGTTCGGAGTCCTATGGGATCCGCGGTACGACGGGAAGGTCGGGGTGCTGGACGAGTATCGGGACACCATGTCGATGGCGCTGCTGCGAAACGGTGCGGGGGACGTCAACACCGAGGATCCGGAGGCGATCCAGGCGGCCGGCGACGCCCTGGTCGAGATGGCCGAGAAGGTGAGCGTCAACGTCAACCCGCCCGACTACCAGGCGCTCGGGGAGGGCGTCCACGCGATCAGATACGCGTGGTCGGGGAACCTCAACTACACCCGTTACTACCTGCCCAAGGGAACGTCCGCGGACGTGCTCGGCTTCTACTACCCGCCCGGCGGCGTGGTCGGCAACGACACGATCGTCGTCGCGAGGGACGCGCAGAATCCGGTCCTCGCACACATGTTCATCGACTTCCTGTTCGACCGCACGAACGCCCTCGACAACTTCGGCTACGAGGGGTACCAGCCTCCGCTCGTCGGCATCCAGGAGTCCGAGTGGCTGACGGCCGGGTACATCCCCGACAACCTGCACACGACGATCGTGCAACCGGAGGACTTCGAGGCCGGACAGTACATCTCGGCGCTGCCCGCCGAGGCCGATCAGCTGTGGCAGGACGCCTGGGCAGAGTTCAAGGCCGGGGTCAAGGCGGACTGAGACCCGGACGCGCCTAGGATCGCGGCTCGAGCGCCATGACCCGCTGTTCGACGGCGTCGGACGTGAGCCGGACCTCGCGGGCGGGCCGCGGCAGGCACGGGTTGCCCGCCTTGGCCCATACGGTCATCGCGTCGACGTCGATCACGATGCCGCCGAGCGAGCGCCCCGTTCCCGGATGGCGGCACACCGTCGCGCCGTCGGGACCTTCCACGTGATCCCCGAGCAGGACGAGGAGATCGGTCGGCGAGACGACACCGCGGTCCCGCACGAGCTGCGTGATGCGTTGGGTCCGATACTCGCTCACGACATTGCGAGCCTCGGCGTGCAGGGCACCCGTTTCCGGCGCGAGGAAATGGGCGCACGTGGAGAACAGGCCTTCGTCCTGCCATCGGGCGAACGTGCGTCCGGCCGCCTCCACGTCGACCGCCACGTCGCCCTGCACCGCGATGTAGTGGCACCCGGCCGTCGTCGGGATCTCGGATACCGACGCCGCGGCCGAGTCGACGTCTCGCGCCTGCAGGATCCTGCGCGCGATGAAGGAGTACGGAAGCCCCGACGGGTTCTCCGCGATCAGCACACCGGTGTGCACGGTGCCCACACGCCTGTCGTTGACGCCGACGCCGCCCACCCATCCCGGGTCCGCCAGGAACACCGATCGTCCGCTCTCCTCCTCGACGGCGAACAGCATCGGATCGGGCGTCCAGTCCGGTCCGTCCCAGGTCTGCGCGAGCAGGTATCCGCCGGTCGTCGTGTTCGGCGGCGGCACGACGACGGACAGGCAGCGGCCCTCCGGCGGCGCCGGGTGATATCCGAGCCCGCTCGTGAGCTGGTTGAGCTCCTCGCCGAACGCGACCGCGATCGCGACCTCGTGGCGGACGCCCGCGCCTTCGGCGATCCCTCGGACCTCTTCCATCAGATCCGGAGCGACGGCCCCGGCGAGCTCTGCGCGCTCGCCGATCCACCGAACGAGCTCTCCTTCCGTGAGCGGCCGCTCGACGCGCTCGGAGGCGTCCTTGAGGAGCTCGTTCCAGTAGGCGAGGAGGAGCTCCGGGATCGCTCGCCCGTGGGCGCGGCCGCGTTCGAGCGGCGTTCCAGAAAGCTCCAGGAATCGGATCGTTTCGTCGTTCACCGGTCTCCTCCAGGCACTCGGGCCGCGACATCGTCTCCCGTTCGACGGGCCGCTGCAACGCGCCGTCGGGGCGCGGGCCTGGGCTGTGTCAGGCCTCGCACTGTCGGACGAAGCCACCGTTCGCACCGCGAGCGCACGTGTCCACGCCACCGCCACCGAACAGGCCGTCGTACCCGTCGCGACCATTCAGCAGGTCGTTCTCGCCCAAGCCGAAGAGCAGGTCGTTCCCGCCCTGCCCCTCGACGTGATCGCTGCCGCCGCCCGCGAGGACCAGGTCCGCGCCGTCGCCTGCGCGGATCACGTCGTTGCCGCCGCGCGCGCAAATCACGTCGGATCCGCTCGTCCCCGTGAGCGTCTCGCCGCCGGAGCCGCCCGAGATCGTGCACGTGGGCCGCGGCTGCCACGACGGCGCCAGGTCGACGGCCTCGTCGGTCGTCAGACGGAACGGGTCGGTCCCGCCCGCGCCGATCGTCCAGATGTCGACGTTGCCCCCACCGGCGGGGAACGACACGTACGCGACCCTGGTCCCGTCCGGTGACCATGCGGGGTCGGATTCCTCCTCGGCGGATGAGGTCAGACGCGTCTGGCCGCTCCCGTCCGCGTTCATCGTGTAGAGCTCGTGGTTGCCGGTCGCGCAGCAGCGGGCGAACACGATCCTGGTCCCGTCGGGCGACCACGCCGGATCGGCGTCGATCTGCCCGTTGTCGGTGAGCCGCGTGACCCGGCGCCCGTCGGCGTTCATCACGTAGATCTCCGGGAATCCGCCGTCGCGGTTGCTGACGAACGCGATCTTGGTCCCGTCGGGCGACCACGCGGGATCCATGTCGTAGCTGTCGTCTTGTTGCGCCGTCAGTCGAACGCGGCCGCGCCCGTCCGCGTTGATGCTGAAGAGCCGGAACGGCCCGCGCCGCGACGTTCGTGCGGTGTAGACGATCCGCGTGCCGTCGGGCGACCATGCGGGGTTTCGCTCCGGCACCGGCGTTCTCGTGAGGCGGGTCCGGCCCGCCGTCCCGAGGCCCCTCACCCACAGCTCGGTCCGCGCGCCCGGTCTCGTCGGGCGGCGCGCGAACGCGATCCGGGTCCCTTCCGGCGAGACGGCCGCGTCGAACTCCTCGGCCTGCGACGACTGTGTGAGGTTGGTCTCGGCGCCGCCGGTCGCCGGGACAGAGAAGAGCTCCGGCGCGCCCGTGCGGTCGCTGCGGAAGACCACGACGCCGTTGGTGGCGGGATACGCGAGCGCAGCCTGTGATTGCGCCGCAACGGACCCCGCCGCGACGAGCGATGCGAGCGTGAGCACTCGGATGGTCGTTCGCATGTTCGGTCTAGGATGTTCCGCCGTGAAACCTAGCACCCGGCGCGCCCGGGCCGTACGGACGATCGTCGCGACGTCGCTCGTGGCGTTCGTGGCGCTGTCGGCGGTCCCGCAGGCCGGTGCCGGCCACGGTCGCGGCGCGAAGCATTGGACCGCACGTGAGCGGCGCTTCGCGGACACCGTGGCGCTCCGGCAGCACGGGACGAAGGTGATCCGCCGCAGGATCGCGCCGGGACTGGTCTACACGAAGATCATCGACTACCGCGTGCCCCGGCGGATCTTCATCCTTCGGGCCGACGTCGTGAACCACCCGCTGACATTCGATCCCGCGCTCGGGACCAACGCCCTGCCCTCGTTCGCGACGACCAGCGACATCGCGAGGGCGCACGGAGCGATCGCCGCGGTCAACGGCGACTTCAGCACGCGGGGGGTCGGCCGGCCGGTGCACCCATTCGTCGAGGATGGCGACTTCTTGCACACCACGGTATCGCGCGGCGGTTCGTTCGTGGTGTCTCCGAACGAGGACCGCATCTTCGTCGCGCGGGCGGAGCAGATCATCACGATGGTGAACCCGCTGACTGGCGCCACGTTGCGGATCGACCGCTGGAACCAGGGGGCACCGGACATCGGCGAGATCGCCGGGTTCACGCCTCGAGGTGGAACGCTCGAGCAGCCGCCCCAGGACTCGTGTTCGATCCACCTGGCACCCGATGGCCGTGTCGGGTTCGCCGATCCGACGGGACTCCAGCGCCGTTACACGGTCGACGTGCGGGCGTGCACCCAGACCCGTATGGCCGTCGGAGGCGGCGTGGTGCTCTCGGCGGTGCCCGGCACCGACGAGGCGACGACGTTGTTCGCGCTGCCCGTCGGCACGACCGTGACCGTCACGTGGGACACCGGGTTTACCAACATCCTCGACGTCCAGAGCGGCGGCGGCATCATCGTCCAGGACGGCAAGGAGACCGTTCCGGCGGGATGCTACGGGGGCCGGTGCCTTCCTCACCCGCGGACGGGCATCGCGATCCACGAGACCGGCCGCATCATGATGGTGGTGGTCGACGGCCGCCGCTCGAGCTACTCGATCGGGATGAGCTCCGAAGCGTTCGCTCGCCTGTTGATCCAGCTGGGCGCCGTCGACGCGCTGATGCTCGACGGCGGCGGGTCCAGCACGATGTGGGTCGACGGCGAGGTGGTGAACAAGCCCTCCGACGGCGTCGAGCGCCGAATCAGCGAGGCACCCCTGATCCTGCCGGGGCCGGACCCCGGGGAGACGTAGAGAGGTCCGCGCCCGACCGGCGGGAGCGGCCCTCCTGGCGGGCCCGGCCGACTTTCTTTGCGGTCAGCGTTCGCAGCGCAGGAGCCAAATCCGAGCCCGGACCACCGGCACACGTATCGGTCCGCCGTCGAGCACGTCGTCTCCCCAGCCGCCTTCGATCGCGTCTGGACCCCCGAGGCCGGACGGCGGTCGTGACCGGAGGAAGCGACCAGGCCGTTCGCCGCCCCGTCGCCGACGATCACGTCGCGGAAGCGCGAACCGCACACGATCTCGAACCCAGACACGACGTCGCCAACCGCGTGCGCACCCGAGCCCGATCCGGTTCGCAGGTCGATGCGAACTCCGTCGGGCGACGTGGCGTAGTCGAGCGTGTCGGCCCCCGCGGCGCCGCCACGGACGTTCTCGACCCCCGCAGCGTCGTTCTCGCGGCTCTCGCCGTCGTCGGCATCGGTCCCCAGGGTGACGACGAGCGGTACCGTCCGCCGGCCGTAGTCAACGATATCTGCGCCCGGATCCTCGTCTGCGGGCGTCGCCGGGTCGTCCCCAAGATCATCCGCGCCGTGGTCGTCGTACTCTCGTCGTGGACGTCGTTGCCGCCGCGCCCAAGTAGCACGTCGTCGCCGGCGCCACCACGGAGGATGTTCGGAGCGCCGCTGCCTCGCAGCAGGTCCGCCGACGACGAGCCTTCGACGTTCTCGAAGCCCGACACGACGTCGCCCTGCGCGTCGCCGCCGGAGACCAGCTGCTGGAGACATCGGAGTGTTCCATAAAGGGAACCGGCCCCAAACGGGGCCGGTTCCCTTCGCTGCGTGCGCTGCTGTGGCGCCCGAGGACTACTGCCGTCGCCGCTCGCACCTGCGGAAGCGGTCCCTCCCGGGACCACCGAGGCAGGTGTCACGACCGGCACCGCCGTTGAGCAGGTCGTTACCGGCCCCGCCCCTCAGCGTGTCGTTCCCGGCACCACCGTAGATCCTGTCGTTGCCTCGACCTCCGATCAGGAGATCCCGTCCTCCACCACCGCGGATGACGTCGTCGCCACCCCTGCCGCAGATGACGTCTGCACCGTCGGTGCCTCGAAGGACGTCGTCACCGCTCGTACCGACGACCTGGTTCCTCGAGTCGCCCTCGAAGCCGGGGCAGGCAATGATCGCCCAGGTCTTCGTGACTTCGTCGGAGCAGTTGCCCGCCGGCGCGCCCGTCGGGACGCCGGCCGCCAGGTCGCAGTCGTTGTCGTTCGACCCCGGAGCCGGGGTCGTGATCGACGCGGTGACCGTCTGATCGCCCTCCTCGGTCGCCAGGGTCGTCGTCTCGGCCACGGCTTCGCCGTTGGCGTCCGTCGTCACCGTGATGGTCGAACCACCGCTCCTGAAGACGCCAGCCCCCGTCTCGGTGAACGTCACGACGATTCCCGGCACGCCGTTGCCGAACTGGTCGGTGACCGTCGCCGTGATCTCATGGACCGTACCGGGAGCGTTTGTCGACTCCTCCGGCTCTGCGTCGACGTTCCGAGGGTCGCCGGCGGCCCAGGTCTTCGTTCCCGAGTCCGATTGGTTGCCGGACGTCGCCGTCACGACCTGGCTACCCGACGTCTTCGAGAAGAGGAGGATGTGGGCGTATCCGTCGGCGCCGATGACGACGTCCTCAGTCGTGCCGAGATCGGCGCCACTCGCATTCGTGAACGAACCGGGGCCCGTCGACGTGAACGTGATCGTGCTCCCTATGAGGATCTCGCCGCTCGCTGTCTTCGCCGAGGCACAGACCTCATGTGTATTGACGACGTCGAGGTCGTTGGGACCCGCAGTGGCCTCCCACGATGCGGCTGCGAAGTTCCCCAGGTTGCCGTTACACCCGACCATGTCGATCTCTACATCGGCCGCGACGGCCGTTTCGGGGATCCACCGCTTCGTTGCGGTCTGCGCGATGTCCGTCACATCGACGCAGTCGTCGTCAGATGTGCCCGTCTCGGCGCAGACGGCGATCGTGTCGGTGCCGGCAGAGCCGACGGGACCCGTGTCGGTATAGGTCAACGTAGCCGTGCCTTGACCCGTGGTTGTCTGGTTGAGCTCGTTGACGGTGTTGCGGCCGGTCACCCGGAAGTCGACGTTGACTCCGTTGACCGGGTTCCCGAACTGGTCGAGCACGGTCGCCGTGACTGTGTGGCGGGTGCCGGTCTGGTTGACGTCGGATGCGGGTTGGACCACGAGTGTGGTAGGCGCGGGCGCCGCCCACGTCTTCTGCACGACATCCGTCAGGTTGTCGTTCTCGGCCGCTCCGACCGCCTCCCCGCATCCGCCGCCGTCTTGCGATCCTCCGGCGGGGTCGAACGCGCTGTCGGCATCCTCGTCCGCCCAGAAACACACGTTCGCCGTGCCGGCCTGGCTCTCCGAAGAGGTCAGCGTGAACGTGCACGTCCCAGCGATACCCGTCGTGCAGGCGGGGTTAAAGTCAGCCGTCCCTGCCGCCGCCGAGTTGTCGGGGTCGTTCGCGCCGTTCAGGTTCTCGGCGTCGATCTGGACACCGCCGATCGGGGTGGCGGGTGTGGTTCCGGTGTTGACGAGGGCGCACGTGTAGATCTCGCTCGAATTCGGCCCGGTAACGACGTTCGTCTCGGTGTCGTTCCCGCTGGCGTCGTCGCAGTCCAGTCGCGCGCCCGCTGGCAGGCCCGCAAACCAGGTCTTCGCCACGACGTCCGTGTCGTCGGGCTCAGTCTCATCGCCCGGGACGGCTCCCTCGTCGCGACCCTCGGCCGCGTCGGCCTCGTTCGTCGCGTTGTTCTTGTCATGGTCGATCCAGGCCCGGATCTCCGCCGGGCCTGCGACGATGCTCGAGTAGCTCACCGTGCACGTCGTTGCCCCCTCAGCGACGCTACAGGTCCGGTCCGGAGAGAGCGGCGTGTTGCCAGCATCGGGATCACCAGCGCCCGTGATCTCGAAGTCAATCTCGATCGATCCCTCGCCTGCGTCGGGCGCGGCGCTGAGAGTCGCCGTCAACGTGTGGGTGCTGCCTGTCGCGTTCTCGGCGGTCTCCGGTGTTACCTGGAGCGTACGCGTCTCGTGATTCCCGAGCGCCGTGCCTGCGAGGGGGACGAGGAACGCGAAAGCCAGCGTCAACACCGAGAACAGCGTGAGCGCCGGCCGCCTCACCCCCCTGGACGTTCGTCCACCTGCGTCCATCCAGTTCCTCCTTTCACGCATCTCATCCCGGAGATGCGATAGACCACCACCGGGCTACGTGGCCCGGGGAAGGGTGGCGATCTCTCGTGATCGCACGGGCGGTCACGCGGTGCGTTCCTCCTTTCGAATACAGCGGATTACGGATCGGTCGGCGGTAGATGCGACAGGAACCGGAAAGGGGCGAGCAACGCCCACTGGGCGCAGTGGTCCCCGACGCCACCGCCGGCCGCGACAACGGCCTTACCCCCTCCCTTCGCAGGTGGCGCAGCGGAGCCTATTTCGGGTATCAGCCTCGGTCAATCGGCCGATCGGCCAATCACCCGCGGGCGCGATCCGCCGCCACCTGTTGCCCTACAGGAGATAACGGCCTGGGAGGGCCAAAGGTTGCAGGCGGCCCGCGGGCGCTTAAGCCTGCTCGGGTGCTTCCGCGAGCCAGAGCTCGGCGTTGTACAGCGTCGTCCCGTCCGACCAGAAGTCGACGCTCAGTGCGAAGGTGCCGTGGCGGAGAGCCGGCATGTCCTGCGGTTCGACGGCGTCCGCGCCAGCCTCCGGGTCGACCAGGTTGTATGTGCCCGAGAAGTTGTAGCGCATGCCGCCATTGTCGAGCCTTTCGAAGGTGAAAACGTCGCCCTGGGCCTGCGCCTCGTACTCGTAGGAGCGACGGCCCTGGTCGAGATACAGCGAGAAGCCCGCCGTGGCCGTCGACCCCTCCACGTCGCCGAACATCTTGATCCTGACCCCCCACGGCTGATGACCGAACGGGTTGCGCACGGGACCTCTGACGGTCTGAATGAACGTGAGGTCGTGGCCCGCCTGTCCAGAGACCTCGGGCTCGGACACCTTCTCCATGGGTCCGCAGCCGCAGGAGAAGCTGGGCGCCGCGAGGATCTGGAGCGCCATGGCCCACGCGGGTGCATCCGGGATTGCGGGCGGGGGCTCCGATGACTCGTCGGTGGGCGATGGTGACTCGGTCGCCGGTGGCGACTCGCTCACCGCCGCGGACTCGGTGGCGGTCGAAGCCTCCTCTGTCAGGGGCGGCTCGACAAGATCGGCCGTCTCGCTCGGCATGGCGATCAGGACCGCCTTCTCCTTCTCGACCTCCAAGAACCTCGGGTCCTGATGTGGCCGGACGGACTCCGTCATCACCGGAGGCTCTGCCTGGGAGGACGCGGTCGGTTGGGCCCGCGTGCGCCAGTCCTGATCGCTCAGCGCGACCGCGCCTGCCGCGGCGCTCCCGGTGAGCAGCAGCGCGACCGCCGCGGCCGTGACGCGTTCGGCGATGGTAACGGTCGATACGGTCGATACGGTCGATGCCGCCGAGGCGGCCGTGGCCGTCGCCGCCGGCGCCGTGGCGGCACCGGTGAACCAGTGCTCAGCGTTGTCGAACGCACGCCGCAGGAACGCCGGGGCCCGCAGCGGCAGCACGAGCAAGGGCACGATGCCGCGGAGGCGGTGCTGTCCGGTGGGTCGGTCCCACATCCGGCGGAAACGCCTCTTCGCCCGGTGGATCAGTGCCTTCGCCTGCGGCGCCGTCACCCCCAGCGCTTCGCCGATCTCCTCGTGAGATCTCCCCTCGAACTCCCGGAGGATCAGGACGTTGCGATAGTGGCTCGGGAGCTCCGCCAGCACGGCCTTGACCTGGTCCCCGCTCAGCCGCTGCTCGAACAGCGCCTCCGGGTCGGCGACGAGGTCCGCGTCTCGCAGCGCCGCTTCCCGAACCGCTTCATCGACCTCGACGAGTGGGCGGTCGGCGGCCTGTGGGCGACGCGCTCTCGACCTGAGGGCGTCCAGGGAGACGTTCCTTGCGATGCGCGCAACCCAGGACTGGACCGCGAACCGGCCGTTGAACCGGGGCAGACCTTGGTAGACGCGCAGCATCGTCTCCTGCGTGGCCTCTTCGGCGTCCTGCGGATTGACGAGGATGCGCTGGCACACGTGCCTGGCCAGCGCGTGGTAGCGGCGGTAGATCTCGCCGTACGCCTGATGCTCGTTGCCCGCCTGGAAGTCGAGGACGAGCATCCGGTCGTCGAGGTCCGAAAGGTCTTGTCTGCGGACCCGCTCGCGGAGCTCGGGCGCACGTATGGCCAAAACGACTCCTTAGTCCCTGCTTAGTACTGCAACGTCCGTGGGTCCACCAGGGTTGCTCATACTCCGCGGATCCGGGGGGAAGTCCCATTCGCCGCATGCGAGCGTAGCACGGCGTCCGGGGTCCGCCTTCCATGCTCGTACAGTTGACGTATCGGCTCCACGGCACCCGACACTTGACGCGTGGGCGCCGGGGAACGTTCCCTCATCCATCTTTGGTACCCGCCCGGCCGTAGTACCGAACGGACGAGGGAAGGATGAGCCGATGAGCGACGATGGCGCGATGCGTTCGGGACGGCATTCGAACTTGCGTTCGACCTTGGTGGTTGCGGTGGTCGTCGTTGTCGTGGTCGGAGTGCTGGCCTCGGCCGCGTACGCGGTCGAGCGGGTCCGCGCCACCAGCGACGCCGTCTTCAGGCCGCGGAGGGTGGCCGTAAGCGTCGGCGAGCGGGTGGTGTGGCGGTCCACCGGCGGCACCCACACCGTGACGGCGTACCGGGGCGACTGGTCGAAGGACTCGACGATCTCCGAGGGCGAGCGCACCAGCTTCACGTTCGACGACGCAGGCCGGTACCGCTACCGATGCAGGATCCACTCGACGCTCTCGGATGGCCGCTGCTCGGGCATGTGCGGCGTCGTGATCGTCGGGTAACCTCCGGGCGGCCCGCGCGCCCCGGAGGTATCGGCTGGACGAACACGTCACGATCGACGGGGTCGAGCTGTTCCCGCTCGAGCCGCACGAGGACCCCCGCGGCAGCCTCACCGAGGTCTTCCGGCGCTCGTGGCTCCCCGGACGTGAGCCGTTCGTCCAGGCCAACGTCTCGGTCTCGCGCGCCGGGGTCCTGCGCGGGCTGCACGTGCACCGCTCGCAGGCGGACCACTGGTGCGTGCTGGGAGGGCGTGCGTTCGTCGGCCTCGTGGACCTTCGGGCCGCGTCGCCGACGGAGGGAACGGCGGCGGGGGTGAGCATCGATGCCGGCAAGCGCCCGGTCGCGTTGTACCTCCCGCCCGGCGTGGCACACGGCTTCTACGCCGAGACCGACGTGACGCTGCTCTACCTTGTCGACGCGGAGTTCACGGGCGACGACGAGTTCGGGCTGGCCTGGGACGACCCGGACGTCGGCATCGCGTGGCCGTCACGCGACCCCATCCTGTCCGACCGCGACCGCTCCAATCCCCCGCTCTCCGAAGCTCGCCGACAGGCAGGGGGTCGGTCCTGAGCAGGGCGATCCTCGCACGGCAGCGAGGAACGCTAAAGGTCGAGGAGGTGGGGCGCAGCGCGGAGCTTCGCCCCGTTCGACCGATGCCGCCGACGTCTCCGTCCGACCTGCAAGAAGTGCGCGGCCTAGGTCCTTCCGCGGTAGCGCGCGACGTCCCAGAAGGGCAATATCGACGGTAATGCTCCCTCCCCATGCCCGCGGAGCGGGGGGCCGGTTCCCTCGAGTCGTGGCGGCGATGCTGTCCGCCGCGTTGCTCGGCGCCGTTGTGCCACCGGCCGTCGCCGTCGATACGGAACTGAGAGAGGCGCGCCGGGAGCTCCACCAGACCAGAGCGAGGATTCGGGCGCGCACGCAGAAGATGCGGGTGATCGAGCGGCGGCTGAATAGGCTCGCGACCAGGATCTCCAAGAACCAGAACGAGATGGAAGGCACGCGCCAGAAGATGGGGATCCTTGCGGAGAAGATCCGCACGAAGGAAGCGGCCCTCCACGACCTCGAGGAGAAGCTCGCATTGCAGGCCCGCGAGGCGTACATCACCGGAGGCTCCGGCGCGCCGCTCGTATACGTGTTCACCGCCAGCTCCCCGGCCGAGGTCGCGTCCCGGCTCTCGCTGCTTGACGAGGTCTCGCGACGCGACTCGCTGCTGGCCGCGCGCATCCAGGAACTGCGGGACGGGCTGGCGGAGGAACGCGCGGAGTACGCGCGCTACGCGGCGCAGCTCAAGTCCACGCGCAAGCAGCTGAAGCGCGATCGGGCAGCGATGAACGAGGCAATGCAGCGTTCGAAGGAGCTGTTCGCGAAGCTGCAGTCGCACAAGAGAGTCGTCCTCGACCGAATCTCGGAGATCCGGCCGTTCGCGGTGTGCCCGGTCGGCACGCCAAGGGCGATCGCGAACAACTTCGGCATATGGGTGCACCGACCGAAGAAGTGGGGGGGCGACCACATCCACCAGGGCAACGACATCATGGCGCCCGCCGGGACGCCGATCTACGCGCCGTTCGACGGAATCGCCAGGGACTCGACCAACCACGTCGGCGGCAGCTCCGTGAGCGTGTACGGCGAGTACGGCTACGTCTACAACGCGCACCTGTCGCGGTTCGGCCAGCTCGGCCCCGTCGAGACGGGGGACATCATCGGGTACGTCGGGGCAACCGGCAACGCGGGCGGGAACCACGATCACTTCGAGTGGCACCCGGACAACGGGGACGCGGTCGACCCCTATCCGTTCCTTATGCAGGTCTGCTAGCGGCAGCTCCCGATAGCGTGCCCAGCACGGTGGCGAACCACCGCGCCCCTCCGGCACGTAGTACCGGCGATGAGCGTTACGTCCTGGCCGGCAGACGCCTCGGAGCGGATCGACGCCACGCTCGCCCGCGTCGCCGCGCTGTTCTCGCTGGGGTGCGGGATCATCCACGGAGCCGTCACGCAGCCGCACTTCGAAGAGTACACGCCGTTTGGCGTCTTCTTCCTGGCAGTGACGGTCTTCCAGCTGGGCTGGGGCGTTCTGATCCTGCTGCGGCCTGGCTCGCGGTGGCTCGCGCTGGGTGCCCTCGCGAACCTGGCGATCGCCGGCGTGTGGCTGTGGACCCGGACCGTGGGGGTGCCGATCGGGCCCCACGCCGGCGAGGTGGAGGCGGCCGGGGTCAGGGACGTCTCCTCGACGATCTTCGAGGTCGTGATGGTCGTCGTGCTCGCCGTCGTGCTCCTGCGCAGGGGACGGACCATCGTGCCGGCTCGCCGGGCGACGGCGGTGCTCGTCCTGGCGGCCATCACCGTCGTGGGCGCCACGGCCGTCGCCCTGGCGTCCCCCGACGCGGAGCCCGCCCAAACGCACGCCGACGGCCATGAGGCCGCCGGGTAGGCGGGCGCCGGTTACCCCGGGCCTGGGCGGCGGAACAGCGTGAGCGCCCGCAGGGCGTCGTGCGGCGAGACGTAGATGTGCACGTAGTCGCCGTACGACGCCAGCTCCTTCGCGATGATCTCGTCCGCCTCGACCAGCACGACGCTCGGCAGGCGCTCGATCACGGCCACGCCGTCTGCGGTCTCCACTCGGTCGGCGTCGTCGCCCAGCGCCAGCACGTACCGGATCGAGGAATCGTTCATCGCGTAGCGCGAGTATCGGAGGCCCGGATCCGTGCGGGGAATGGCCCGTTCGGCTCAGACCGAATCACCCGGTCCACCGGCTCCGAGACGCCCCGCCTCGAGTGGGCCTCGGCCTGCGGCGATCCGGGCGGCTCCCCGGCGACCCCGCGCCCCGACGGCCGCAGAAAGAGTGCCAAGAACGTCCCCCCGCGTCGGGGGAGGCGCCAACCAGGCGGTGCGTCGAGGGCGGCACGGGCGTCAGGTCCGGTCACGCGCCGCTTCGTGGTCCGGCGCGGAGACCCACCGGAGGAGGATCAGCGAATGCGCGGTCAGGTTCACGCCCCGGCGGCGTATGAAACGGGTGCCCGCCGGCCGCGCGGTGTCGACGATCTGCTCCCAGACGCCGCCCTCCGTCAGCTGGGGCGAGACGAAGAGCCTCGACCGGCTGCCACCGTTCAGGAGCATCAGGAGGGAATCCCCATGGATCGGCCGGCCGCGCTCGTTCACTTCGTCGGTCGCGCTCCCCGGCATCAGCATCCCGAGGACGCGCTCCTCGCGGTTCGACCAATCCGGATCGGTCATCTCCTTCCCGTCGGCTCGGAGCCACGTCACGTCCTTCACTCCCACCAACGAGGTGCCGAGCGTCCGACCCGTGAAGAACGACCGCCGCCGCAGCACGGGACTCTCGTGGAAGATGCGGACGCATCGGCGCGCGAACGCGAGGAGCTCGCGGTCGTTCTGGGAGAGGTCCCAGTCGATCCAACTGATCTCGTTGTCCTGCGCGTAGGCGTTGTTGTTGCCGCGCTGCGTGCGGCTCATCTCGTCGCCGGCCAGGAGCATCCGCACTCCCTGCGAGAAGATCACCGTCGCGAGCAGGTTCCGCTTCATCCGCTCGCGGATCTGCGCGATCTGCGGATTGTCGTTCGGACCCTCGACGCCCCAGTTGCGGCTGAAGTTCTCGTCCGCGCCGTCGCGGTTGTCCTCGCCGTTCGCCTCGTTGTGCTTGTGCTCGTACGTGACGAGGTCGTTCATCGTGAACCCGTCGTGGGCCGTCACGAAGTTGACCGTCGCATAGGTGTTGCGGCCGCTAGCCTCGTACAGGTCGCTCGACCCGGACAGACGGTAGGCCAGCTCGGGCAGCATCCCGGGCTCCTCGCGCCAGAACCGGCGGATGCAGTCTCGGTACTTCCCGTTCCACTCCGCCCACCCGACCGGGAAATTGCCGATCTGGTAGCCGCCCGGCCCGACGTCCCACGGCTCGGCGATCAGCTTCACCTGGGAGAGCGTCGGGTCCTGCTGCATGATGTCGAAGAACGCCGAGAGCCGGTCGACCTCCCACAGCTCCCGGGCGAGCACCGGCGCGAGGTCGAAGCGGAAGCCGTCGACGTGCATGTCGGTGACCCAGTACCGCAGGCTGTCCATGATCAGCTGGATCGTGCGCGGGTGCAGCATGTTCAGGCTGTTCCCGGTCCCGGTGAAGTCGAGGTAGTAGCGCGGATCCTGCGGCGAGAGACGGTAGAACGCCGCGTTGTCCACGCCGCGCAGCGACAGGGTCGGGCCCATGTGGTTGCCCTCACCCGTGTGGTTGTAGACGACATCGATTATGACCTCGATGCCAGCTCGGTGCATCGCCTTCACCATCGACTTGAACTCGGTGACTTGCTCGCCCAGCTGTCCGGAGGCGTACCCCACGTGCGGCGCGAAGAACGCGATCGTGTTGTATCCCCAGTAGTTGCGCAGCCCTCGCTCGACGAGGTGCCGCTCGGACACGAACTGGTGGACCGGCAGCAGCTCGATCGCCGTGACGCCGAGGGAGCTGAGGTGCTCGATGATGGGGTCGAACGACAGCGCGCGGTAGGTGCCCCGGTACTCGGGCGGGATCGCCGGGTGGCGGATCGTGAGGCCGCGGACGTGGCCCTCGTAGATGACCGTCCGGTTCCACGGCGTCTTCGGGCGCTGGTCGTCGCCCCACGTGAACGCCGGGTCGACCACGACGCATCTCGGGACGCAGGCCGCGCTGTCACTGTCGTCGAACGACAGATCCGCCGCCTCGTCGCCCATCCGGTAGCCGTACACGGCGTCGTCCCACCGAAGGTCGCCGGTCAGGGCCTTCACGTACGGGTCGACAAGGAGCTTGTTCGGGTTGAAGCGATGACCGGCGCGGGGCTCGTACGGGCCGTGGATCCGGTACCCGTACAGCTCGCCCGGACGCACGTCGGGCAGGTACGCGTGCCAGATCAAATCCGTCCGGTTGGTGATCGGGATCCGATCGCGCTCGAGGCCCTGCTGATCTAACAGGCACAGCTCCACAGCGGTCGCGTGCTCGGAGAAGATCGCGAAGTTGACGCCCTCGCCGTCCCATGTTGCGCCCTGTGGGTAGGGCTGGCCGGGCCAGACCCGCAGCGGCGTCACGCGGTCTCGTCCAACACGTACAACGCGAACGCGCCGGCCCGGACCTTGGCGACGACCGCTCCGCCGGCGAGGTCCTCGGGGGAGCGTTCGCCCGGACCGCCCCACCGTCCCTCCGAGGAGTCGAGTACGCGGGTCCACCGGCCTCGGGGGATCGTCGCCTCGATCTCGGCGGCGTCGTCGGCCAGGTCGAACAGCGCGACCGCGTGTCGTCCGGCGTGCCAGCGGCGCAGCACGAGGGTCCGAGCCTCCTCGTCGCAGGTCACGTCCAGATCTTCTCGCGATCCGGCGAGGGCCGGCTCGTCGCGGCGGAGCCGGAGCAGCTCTCGGTACAGGCCGCGGATCCCGCGGCCGGCCGGCCGTTCGCGCTGCGAGCGGTCGAGCTTCGACCGCGCGAAGGTCTCCTGCGCGTGCGGATCGGGAGGCTCGACGAACGACGCGAAGTGCCTGAACTCCTCGGCCCGGCCCACGCGGACCGCTTCGATCAGGCTCGGGTCCGAGTGGGACACGAAGTACAGGAACGGGTTCGTCTCCCCGTACTCCTCGCCCATGAACAGCAGCGGCGGGTACGGCGAGAGCAGCACCAGCCCGGCCGCGAGCTTCGCGCGTTCGACCCCCGCGAGAGAGATCAGGCGCTCGCCCTTCGCGCGGTTGCCGACCTGGTCGTGGTTCTGCGCGAACACGACGAACCGCTCGGCCGGCACGTGATGGACATGATCCCCGCGCAGGGCGGCGGCGACGTCGACGACGCGCCCGTGGCCGGCGTAGTAGCCGTCTCGCTCGCCCGTCAGCAGGGCGTGAATCGAGTGGTGCAGCTCATCGTCCCACCGGGCGTGCACCCCCAGCCCGCCCTCGTCCCGCGGGCGAACCAGCCGGGCGTCGCGGGCCGGACTCTCCGCGACCAGATAGAGGCGGCGGCCCGTACGATGAGCGAGGTCGTCGGTCGCGTCTGCCAGCAGCCCCAGCAGCGGCCGTGCCGCCGTGTCGACGATCGCGTGCACCGCGTCCAGCCGGAGCGCGTCGACGTGGAACTCGACGAACCAGCGGAGCGCGTTTTCGCCGACGAACCGGCGGACCTCGTCCGCGCGTTGCCCATCGAGGTTCAACGCGTCGCCCCAAGGCGTGGAGTGCCCAGGCGAGAGGTACGGGCCGAACCGCGGCAGGACGTTGCCCTCGGGCCCGAGGTGGTTGAAGACGACGTCGAGCACGACCGCGAGTCCACGCCCGTGGCACGCGTCGACGAACCGCTGGAACGCCTCGGGGCCGCCGTAGGTGTCCTGGACGGCGAACGGGAACACGCCGTCGTAGCCCCAGTTGTTCGCGCCGGAATACTGGGCGATCGGCATCACCTCCACGGCCGTCACGCCAAGCTCGACCAGATCGTCGAGGCGCCGGGTGGCGGCATCGAGCGTCCCGTCGTCGGTGAACGTCCCGACGTGCAGCTCGTAGCTGACATACCGCCCGAGCTCGAGCCCCGTCCAGGCGTCGTCGGTCCACGCGAACGCGTCCGCGTCGAACACGGCCGACGGCCCGTGGACGCCGTCGGGCTGCCAGCGCGAGGCCGGGTCGGGGGCGTCGCCGTCGGCCAACCGATACACGTAGCGCGTGCCGGGATCGGCCTCCGTAACGGCGATGTGATAGCCGCACGCGATCGGCTGCATCTCGACCACGCGCTCGACGTCACCGCCCCCGAGGACGAGCGCCACGCGTTCGGACGACGGAGCCCAGACCTCGAACCTGCACCGTCCCCCTGCCTGCGGAACGGCTCCGAGCATCGCGCCCGGCGTCAGCCGGACCTCATCCATCGACTCAACCATCCGGAACCAGGAACGCACACGCGAGCGGCGGCAGCCGCAGCTCGAGGGCGAACGGCCGCCCGTGGGCTCCCGGCCGGCCGGCGACGGGTCCCCCGCCGTCGCTCACGACGCCGCTGCCCCCGTAGATTTCGGCGTCCGAGTTCAGGATCTCGCGCCACGGCCCCGGGAACGGGACCCCGACGCGGAACGGCTCCCGGACGGTCGGCGTGAAGTTCGCGACGAATAGCACGACGTCGCGTTCGCCGACACCACGACGCAGGAACATCAGGACGCTCTGGGCGCGGTCGCCGCCCTCCACCCATTCGAACCCGTGCGGGTCCACGTCGAAGACGTGCATCGCCTGGTAGTCGCGGTACACACGATTCAGGTCGGTCACCCAACGGCGGACGCCCTCGTGCTCCCGGTAGCGCAGCAGGCCCCAGTCGACCGAGCCGTCGTGGTCCCACTCCCACGGCTGGCCGATCTCGCCGCCCATGAACAGCAGCTTCTTGCCGCTCTGTGTGAACTGGTAGCCCAGGAGGAGCCGCAAGTTCGCGAGCTGCTGCCACCGGTCGCCCGGCATCTTGCCGAGCAGCGAGCCCTTCCCGTGGACGACCTCGTCGTGCGACAGCGGCAGCACGAAGTTCTCGTGCCACGCGTAGACCTGCCGGAACGACAGCTCGTCATGGTGGTACGAGCGGTGGATCGGCTCGCGCCGGATGTACTGGAGGGTGTCGTGCATCCACCCCATGTCCCACTTGAGACCGAACCCGAGCCCCCCGACGTCGGTCGGCCGAGACACCATCGGCCACGCCGTCGACTCCTCGGCCATCGTCTGGATGTCTGGGAACGCGCCATACAGGCTGGCGTTCAGCTGACGAAGGAACGAGATCGCCTCCAGGTTCTCGCGCCCCCCGAACTCGTTCGGCAACCAGTCGCCTTCGCGGCGCGAGTAGTCGAGGTACAACATCGATGCCACCGCGTCGACACGCAGCCCGTCGGCGTGGTACGCGTCGAGCCAGAACGTGGCGCTCGAGAGAAGGAAGCTGCGGACCTCGAGACGGCCGTAGTTGAAGATCAACGTGTGCCAGTCGGGGTGGAACCCTCGGCGCCGGTCCGCGTGCTCGAACAGGTGCGTCCCGTCGAAGTACGCGAGCCCATGCTCGTCGTTCGGGAAGTGCGACGGCACCCAGTCGAGGATCACGCCGATCTCGGCATGGTGGAGCGCGTCGATCAACCGCATCAGCGCCTGCGGCTCTCCGAACCGCGACGTCGGGCAGAAGTAGCCCGTCGTCTGGTAGCCCCAGGAGCCGTAGAACGGGTGCTCCATCACAGGCAGGAACTCCACGTGCGTGAAGCCCATCGACGTGACGTGGTCGATCAGCCGAGGCGCCAGCTCGTCGTACGTGAGCCATCGGCCGTCGTCGCCCCGCATCCATGAGCCAAGGTGCAGCTCGTACACCGACATGGGTGCGTCGAGCGCATTGCGGCCGTGCCGTGACGACATCCACTCACGATCGCCCCACTCGTGATCGAGCGTCCACACGACGGATCCGGTCCGCGGCGGGACCTCGCTGCGCACCGCGAAGGGGTCTGCCTTGTCGACCGCGTAACCGCCGAACCGCGACCGCACGTGGAACTTGTAGATCGACCCCGGGCGGGCCTTCGGCACGACGCCCGCCCAGATCCCGGAGGTGGCGACCGGCTCGAGCGGGTGCGCGCCACGGTCCCAGCCGTTGAAGTCGCCGATCACCGAGACGAACTCGGCGTTTGGCGCCCACACGGCAAACGCGGTGCCGTCGTCCGTCGGGTGCGCGCCGAGCTTCTCCCACAGGCGGGTGTGCGTGCCCTCGTTGAACAGGTAGAGGTCGTCGGCGGAGAGGTCGTGCGGGCGGGCGATCCTCGCGGCGCTCACGCGACCCCCCACGAGCGGTCGGCGAGCTCACCCAACGCGGCCAGGACGTCGTCCCGCTCCACGAGCTCCTCGAGCGTGTACCGGAACCGCCCACGCCAGTTCGGGACCTCGCCTGCGGTGCCCGGGATGTTCTGCGGCCGCTCCTCCAGCCACAGGTCCTCCAGGCTCGACAAGACGATCGCGGCCTGGCTCTGCGCGAGGAACCGCAGGCACGCGCGCAGCGCGGACTCGGGGTCGTCCTCGCCATGCTGGAGGGCGCCGCGACGACGGAGCGCGCCCAGGAGCGTCCTGCGGATCGCCTGCCGATCCCGCCTGCGCCGCGCGGCCTCGGCGTCGTCCACGATCCCGAGCCTGCGGTACAAGTCGACGTCGGACCCGCTCCAGAAGGCCGCCCAGGGCGGCATGTCGTGCGTGCCGAGCGAGGCGACCGAGCCGGCCGGCGGCTCGCGCAGGCCGGGCGGCGCGCGGGTCGACACCTCGAACGGGACGACGTAGCTGGTGTGGACGCCGTGGGCGCGCATCGCCTTCCTCACGTACCCAGGTACCGTCCCGAGGTCCTCCCCGACCACGATCGCCGCGGCGCGGTGAGCCTCGATCGACAGCATCGCGTACCACTCTTCGGCGTGGTAGCGCACGTAGACGCCGTCGCCCGGCGCGGCCCCGTGCGGGACCCAATACAGCCGGTGCAGGCCCATCACGTGGTCGATCCGGATCGCGGACGCGTACCGCGCCAGCGTGCCGATGCAAGCCCGCGGGTACGCGTACCCGTCCTCGCGGATCCGGTCCGGATGCAGCGGCGGGAACCCCCAGTCCTGCCCCGTCGGGAAGAACGCGTCGGGCGGGGCACCGGCGGAGGCCTGGCTGGCGAACAGCCGGCGCTCGCGCCACACGTCGTAGCTGCCGCCGTCCACACCGAGCGGCAGGTCCAGCAGGAGGCGGCGACCACCCGACCTCATCTCGTCGAGCTGCATCGCGGCGAGCCACTGCACGTAAAGGTGGTACCGCCCCCGGGGATCGTCCATGGGATCGCCGGCGAGCGACCCGTCGCGTTCGAGGGCCGGCCAGTCGGGCCACGACGTCCGACGTCGCTCGTGCTCGGCGCGGAACCGCGCGTAGTCGCGGACGCGGGGGTCACCTGCGACGAAGGCGTCGAACTCGCGAGGCGGCGCGCCCGCGAAGAACGTCTCGGCGAGCGGTTCGAGGATGCTGCGCTTCGCGGCCATCACGCCGCGGTGGTCGAGGAGGTCGAGCTCGTGCAGCCGCCGGAGCTCGCCCCGGAACCCGTCGTCGTCGAGCAGCCGACGAGCTTCGTCCGAGCGCGCGAGCTCGGGCGCGGCCTCCACGTCGACGTGCAGCTCGTTCCAGAACAGCCGGCTCGCCGGCGAGTAGGGGCTCGGCTCGAACGGCTGGTCCAGGAACGCCGCGAGCAACGGGAGGGTCGCGACCACCTCGCCGCCACGGTTCCGAACGAACGCGCCGAGCCGCCCGAGGTCACCGAACGTTCCGACGCCCCAGTCGCCCGCGCTGCGGATCGCGTAGGCCGGCGCGAAGACCCCCCACCGCGGCCCCGGGAGCGCGGGCGCCCGGCGCGGCGCCGACATCACCAGGGACTTCAGACGAGCGCCGCCGGTGTCCACGTGCAGTGTGTGGTAACCGGGCTCGAGCGGTCCGCCCGGCACCCAGACGGCGACGCGTCCGCCGGCGTCCGGCTGCCCCGGCTCGAACGTCAGCCACCCCGACGGCTCGAGGTCCTCGGGCGCGATCCCGACCCGCAGCCGCCCGCTGTCCGTTCGCACGGCGACGGGCGGGACCCGGCCGTTCCACGCGACCAAGACGGGATCGATGGGATATGCCTCCAGCTCCGCTCGGCGCGCGCGCAGCGCCTCGGCGGCGTCCCGCGGCCCGCTCAGCGGCGCTCCCACGGCGTGGAGCCCGCGCACGAGCGAGCCGACCGACGCGACCACCCGATGGCCGGTCGCGCTCGTGTAGCTCGGCTGGATCCCGTACAGCCGCGCCAGCGCGCGCACGTCCAGGGACGAGGACCCCGTGCGGCTCAGGCCGGCTCCCGCAGCAGCTCGAGGACGCCCCGCACGGGAGTGGCCAGCCAGTCGGGCCGGTGGTTCATCTCGTACGCGACCTCGTACATGGCCTTGTCGAGGACCAGCGCTCGGAGCAGCGATCGAGTCTCCTCCGCGTCGCCCGGCAGGATCCCGCCGACGGCGGCAACGGCCAGGTACTCGGCGAGGAACGCCGCGCCGACCCACCGGCTCCACACGCGGGCCCACGGCCCGAGCCTGTCGGCCTTGCCGCTGACGAGCCTGGACGACGAGGGAGAGCGCCTCGCCTGTTCGGCCGCGTAGTCGAACGATCGAAGCATCCCCGCGACGTCGGCGAGGGGGCTCCGCTTGATCCGTCGCTCGCCGAGGGGCCTCGCCGGCTCGCCCTCGAAGTCGATGATCACGAAGTCCGATCCGGTCCACAGCACCTGCCCCAAGTGGAAGTCCCCGTGGACACGGATGCGCAGCGCCTTGATGCGGCCCCCCCGCAGCCATCGGTCGAAGCGTTCGAAGACCTCGCCCTCGCGCTCGAGGAGCTCCTCGACACCGAGGACGTCCGGACGCCGCGCGCGGAGCCATCGGAAGGTGCGGGTCGCGAGCGATTGGGCCGACTGGTACAGCGAGCGTTGATACATCGCCGAGAACGGCTCGGGAGCGAACGCAGGGTCGTCGGTGATGGAGGCAAGGGCCAGGTGCAGCTCGGCCGTGCGCCGTCCGAGCAGCTCCGCGTTGGGCAGGAACGGCCCCACCAGCGTCCGCGTCTCGTCCCCGGGCGGCTCGGGCGGGAAGGCCGCCAACGGGTCCACCGCCTCGGGCGCCGGGCGGCTTCGCCCCCGCGCCATGGCGTGCTCGAAGAAGTCGTCGAGGGCGTCGAGCGCGTAGCTCCAGGCATCGCCCTCGTTGTTCACGAACCGGTGCAGGATCGCGAGCGTCCGTGGCTCGCGGCCGAGCCCGTGCAGCTCGAGTGCCCCGGCGACCGGCGCCGCGTTCGCAAACGAGGTCCGCTCGGTGAGGAACCGGCCGATCTCGAGGTCCGGGTTCCGCCCCTGCTCGAGCCTGCGGAACAGCTTGAGGATCACCCGATCGTCGAAGATGATCGAGGTGTTGCTCTGCTCGGCCTGGGCGACACGCGACGTCGGCGGCTCGGCGTCGCGGCTCCGCGCGTCGCGGAACGCGTACGTCTTGCCAACCCCGATCCGTAGCCGATCCCCCCGGGGCGGCCGCCGGTCGAACACGCGGAGCAGCGCCTCGGCCACTGACGGCTCCCAGGCGCCGTCCAGCAACAGCCAGGGCCCATCCGCGGCCTCGACGCGCGCGAGGACGGCGTGCTCGGGTGGTGCCCAACCCTCGCCGTCGGCGCGCCGGGCCGCGAGCGCCAGCGCGTATGTGTCGGGGTCCCCCTCCGCGTACTTCACGTCCACGATCGCGAGGAACCCGGCCGTCTGGCCGGCCCCCGCGTCCGCGAGCGGGAGCGCCTCGACGATCGAGGCGCCCGTGATCTGCCGGCCCTTCCCGGCGAACCAGCGCTGCCCCGCGAGGAAGGCCGGCAGCAGCCGCTCGAGCTGCGCCCGACTGCCTCCCGCCACCACGCCGTCCCACGGCCCCGCGAGCCGCAGGGTGGGGACCGGCGTCTCCGCCTCGGGCGGTGCCGCCTCGGGGCGCAGCAGGAACCAGTAGAAGCCGTACGGGCCGAGCGTGAGGAAGTACGGCAACTCGCCCACCCGCGGGAAGTCCGTCGGGCCGAACACTTCGACGGGGATCGTCCCAGCGAAGCGGGAGAGGTTGAGCTCGACGAACTGCGACGAGCGCGCGAGGTTCGCGACGACGAGGACCTGCTCCTCCCCCAGCGTGCGCAGGAACGCGAGCACCTTGCGGTTGTCGTTCGGAAGGAACTCCACGTCACCGAGCGCGAGCGATGGGAGCCCCCGGCGCACCGAAATGAGGTGGCGCATCCACCAAAGCAGCGACGAGCGGTTGGTCTGCTGCGCCTCGACGTTGATCGCGCCGGGCTGGTACTCGGGGTCGGCGATCACCGGGAGATAGAGCCGCTGCGGGTTGGCCGTCGAGAACCCCGCGTTGCGGTCGGCGGTCCACTGCATCGGCGTCCGGACGCCGTTACGGTCGCCGAGGTAGATGTTGTCGCCCATCCCGATCTCGTCGCCGTAGTAGACGATCGGCGAGCCGGGCAGCGAAAACAGCAGCGAGTTCATCAGCTCCATGCGTCGCCGGTCGTTCTCGAGCAGCGGCGCGAGTCGCCGCCTGATTCCCAGGTTGATCCGCGCCTCAGGCTCCTCGGCGTAGACGCGGTACATGTAGTCGCGTTCTTCATCCGTCACCATCTCGAGCGTCAACTCGTCGTGATTGCGCAGGAACGTCGCCCACTGGCAATTCTCAGGGATCGGCGGCGTCTGGCCGAGGATGTCGATCACGGGGAACCGGTCCTCCATGCGGTTCGCCATGAACATCCGTGGCATCAGCGGGAAGTGGAAGGCCATGTGGCATCGATCGCCCTTGCCGAAATAGGCGACCGCATCTTCGGGCCACTGGTTCGCCTCGGCGAGCAGCATCCGGTCGTCGAACCGGTCGTCGACGCGGCGACGGAGGTCACTCAGGAACTCGAGCGTCTCCGGCAGGTTCTCGCAGTTGGTCCCCTCGCGTTCGAACAGGTACGGCACCGCGTCAAGGCGCAGCCCGTCGACGCCCATCTCGAGCCAGAACTCAACGACGTCGAACATCGCCTCGCGGACCGCGGGGTTGTCGAAGTTCAGGTCCGGCTGGTGCGAGTAGAAGCGGTGCCAGTAGTACTGCTGCGCGATCGGGTCCCAGGCCCAGTTCGAGGACTCGAAGTCGCGGAAGATGATTCGCGCGTCGCTGTACGGGTTGGGCGTGTCGCTCCACACGTAGAAGTTCCGCCACACCGATCCCACCTTCGCGCGGCGCGCGCGCTGGAACCACGGGTGCTCGTCCGAGGTGTGGTTCATCACCAGCTCGGTGATCACGCGGAGATTGCGCCGGTGCGCCTCGCGCAGGAACTGCCTGAAGTCCCGCAGCGTGCCGTACGACTCGTGCACGCTTTTGTACTGCGCGATGTCGTAGCCGCCGTCGCGGAGCGGCGACGGATAGAACGGCAGCAACCACACCGCCGTGACGCCCAGGTCGCGGACGTGGTCCAACCGGCGCGCGAGCCCACGGAAGTCTCCGACGCCGTCGCCGTTGGAGTCCTGGAACGCACGGACATGCACCTGGTAGATCACCGCGTCCTGGTACCAGCGCGGCTCCCTGGGCGAGACGACGGTGTCCCGGATCTCCTGACGCCGGCGCGTGCCGACCGTCACGCTGGCTCCCCCACCGCCGCCTCGATCCGCAGGATGTGTCCGGGCTGCCGTTCGGGACGCAACTCGACGTAGTTTCGCGGGCCCGACCAAGGATAGGCGGCACCCGTCAGCAGGTCGCGAGCCACGAAGGGCGCGTCCCACGCCAGGCCCAGCTCGGGCATCCGCAGGTCCGTGAACCCGCTCTGCGGGTACACCGGGTCGAGGTTCACGACGGTCAGGACGACGTTCGCGCCATCGAGCGAGCGCTTGCTGTACGCGATCAGGTTCGGGTTGCCCACGGCGTGAAACGACAGCAGTCGGTCCTGCTGGAGCGCGGGCTCGTCGTGCCGGATCCGGTTCACGCGGGAGATCAGCTCACGCATGCCCGAGCCGCCGCCCGGGTCGCGCCAGCGGATCTCGTACTTCTCGCTGTGCAGGTACTCCTCGGAGCCGGCCTCGCGCGCCACATACTCCATGTGCTCGAATGCCGGCCCGTAGATCCCGTAGTTGGCGCCGAGCGTCGCCGCCAGCAGGAACCGCAGACGAAACGCGGGCGGACCGCCCGTTTGGAGGGTGGCCGTCAGGATGTCCGGGGTGTTCGGCCACAGGTTCGGCCGGAAGAACTCGACGACCGGCGGGCGGGTGAGCTCCTCGAAGTAGTCGGTGAACTCCTGCTGGCCGGTGCGCCACGCGAAGTACGTGTACGACTGGTCGAAGCCGAGCTTGGCCAGCCTGTACATCACCTTCGGGCGCGTGAACGCCTCGGACAGGAAGATCACGTCGGGGTGGTCGCGCTCCACCTCTCCGAGGAACCACTCCCAGAACGCGAACGGCTTGGTATGCGGGTTGTCGACCCGAAAGATCCGGACCCCGTGGTCGATCCAGAACAGGACGACGTCGAGGAGCGCCTGCCAGAGCTCCTTCCAGTCGTTCGTCTCGAAGTCGATCGGATAGATGTCCTCGTACTTCTTGGGCGGGTTCTCCGCATAGCGGATCGAGCCGTCGGGACGGTGGCGGAACCATTCCGGATGCTCGCGCACCCACGGGTGGTCCGGTGAGCATTGGAACGCGAGGTCGAGCGCGAGCTCCATCTCGACGTCGGCGAGCGTCTTGACGAGCATGTGGATGTCTTCCATCGTGCCGAGGTCCGGATGCACGGCGGTGTGCCCGCCCTCCTCGGATCCGATCGCCCAAGGCACGCCGGGGTCTCCGGGCCCGGCGGCGACGGCGTTGTTCGCGCCCTTGCGCTTGGTGTGGCCGATCGGGTGGATCGGGGGCAGGTACAGCACGTCGAACCCTCGCTCCGCGAGCTGCGGGACCAGGTCGGCGACGTCGCGGAGGGTCCCGTGCGAACCGGGCACCGGCGAGACCGACCTCGGGAACAGTTCGTACCAGGCGCCAAACCGCGCGCGCTCGCGGTCGACCGAGATCGGGTACTCGGGCGAGCTCGCGGCGCCGCGCCGGCGGTCGGGGTAGCGCGACATCAGCGCGGCCAGCTCCTCTGATGTCGCGAGCTCCGCATACTCGGTGGGCGACGGCTTCCTGAGGCGACCCGCCCACGTCCGGAGCCGCTCGGCGTCGCCGGCCGCCGCACGGCGCGCCGCACCGCCGACGAGCGCGGCCCCGACCTGGAGCTCGGGCAACAGGTCCTGTCCGGCCGCGAGGCGCTTCAGGAGGTCGTCGCGCCAGCTTGCAAACGCGTCGACCCAGGCCACGACCTGGAACCGATACCGGCCGAGCCGTTCGACGCGGAAGTCGCTGCCCCATCGGTCGTTGTCCAGCAGGCGCATCGGGACCTCGGCCCAGTCGTCCTCGTCGACGTGGCGGTACCGGACGGCGGCGCCCAGGCGGTCGTGGCCGTCCACCAGGACATCGGCCTCGACGGTGACGACGTCACCGACGATCCGCTTGACAGCGAACCGGCCGCCGTCCAGCTGCGGCAAGACGGCCTCGATGACGACGCGCTTCCGCCCTTCGCTCGGCCCCATGCTTCCCTTGTCTCACGTCCGGGGGTGCGCAGCAACAGAAGTCGTCACTCGGTTTGAACCGGCGCGTCCTTGTGCTCCTCGAGGTGCCTGGCCAGGCTGTCCTCGTCCTCGAACGTGGAGCCGCAGTGCGGGCAGGTGTGACGGATCGATCCCATGAGCCGGTCCTACCCTCGCCCCCGAAGGGCGAACCGAGTTGACCGCCGGCCTACTGGCCCCCGCGCTGGACGTAGGCCGCAACGAACTCCTCCGCGTTCTCCTCGAGCACCGCGTCGATGTCGTCGAGCAGGTCGTCCAGCTCGTGCTTGAGGTCCTCGTGCGTGAGGTCCTCGTGCTTGAGGTCCTCGTGCTCTGGCGCCTGCGCCCTGGTCGCACCGGTCTCGGTCGCCCTGCGCGAGGACGCGTGGTGCTCGCGGGACCGGACCCTTTGCTCCTGGAGCCTGCGCGCCATCTCACACCCTTCGTCTCTGTAGGTGTCGGTCGGTCGGGGGGTCGGTTCGATGGCCCAGGCTGACCATTCCCTCGTCACCCGATGCGGCGGCGGGACGCCCGGAGCAGCGCGAGGCCCGCCACCAGACGACCGGTGAGCACGAGCAGGCGCCCGAGCTCGGAGCGGGTGAAGACGGTCGGACCGCCGGCCGCGACGACCCTGGTGAGGGCGTCGGAAAGGACGTCGGCGGCGGCGGCGACCGACGCTGGGTCGTCGGTATCTTCTATCTACACGCGACGCACGAGCGGTTCGGTGCCCGGGGCGCGAGCCTGTCGAGTAAGGAAACTCGATCGGCACTCCGACCTGTGCGTTCGCCAGCTCGCCGACCCGCCGTGACACTGCCCGGATGCTCTGGTCCATCCGGGTACGGCTCCTCCGTGGCCTGCTCCGCTGCTGCCGCTGCGGCTTGGATGAGCTGGATCTCGAAAATTCCGAGCTCCGCCACTAACCGAAGATCTTCCCCGGCGAGGCGGGCGGCGACTCCTCTTCACCACCGTCGATCGGCCGCTCCTGGCAGCGGCGGACCGGGTCTGCGCACCATGGTCGCTGACAGGTCGCGACACGGGTCGCGGCTCGATCGGACGACGCCCATGCGCACGCGGTTCGGCACTCGGTCCGGCGCCGCGCGGCATAGACTCATCACCGTGATCACCGGCTGGCGTGTGTCGTTAGGGCTTGCCCGCGACGATGGCACGCCTCTCACCGACGAGGGGATCGACCAGCTGACCGAACGGCTGTCGAACGATCCCGTTCGGCCAGAGGTCACTCGCGGGGATACAGGAGCCGTCCTGGTCCAGATTTCGGTCGAGGCGACGGACGAGATGTCGGCCAGGTACGCGGCCGAGAGCACGCTCCGCGAGGCGGCAACCGACGTGTGGGCCGCCCTCGGGCTCCCGCCGTTCACGATCTCGTTTATCGAGATCGCGCCGGAGGCAGGCCGCTAACGTCGTTCCAGCGAGCGGTTCTACCCCTGTTCGGCTGGCTCCGCCTCGGGCTCGAACGGGGCAAAGTGCGTGACGTCGACGCGGGCAAGCGCGTGCGGGCCGACGACGGTGTTGGATCGCACGTACTCCGCTTCGTCGTGTGCCGTCCACATGGACGGTCGCTGGGCCGTGTAGTGCAGCATGACGGAGACGTTGAAGGGCGCCAAGGCGCGATAGGCCCCAGCTCCTTCGTCGGGGGTTTCACTCACGTGGGACGCTCCGGCGGGAGCTGTCGCATCGGGTCATGTCTCTGCCTCCTCGGGGTAGGGGAACCCTGGAAGGCAGGCAACGCGTTCACCCGTCTAGGGCGGCCCCACCGGCGGTGGAGTATCAATCATACCTGTTCTTCTAGCCGTTCCGCTCCGACGATGGGCGGACGCAGGAGTCCCCTTTGCACGCACGACAGCCAAACACCGACGTCGGCGGTCTCGGGCCTGACGGGCTCTCGTTCGCTCATCGCCTCCTCCTTCGCTTCATCGCCGCACAGCACGAGGAGATCTCCTGTCCGGCAGCGGAGGCTGGGACGACCTTCGTCCGCTCCCGCCGGCGGGGGTTCCGACAGCCTCGGCATCATCGAGCGCGCATCGACGGCGCGGTCCGCCGGTCGAGGCCGACGTCGAGACCGCGGAAGTCGTAGCCCATGCCACCGTTCATTTTGTCGTTGTCGCCGAATGGTCGCCATGCAACGCATGGTGTCCCGCGCTGACCTCAGCGGCCGTGGCGTGCCCGCGCATAGGGATGCGATCGTCTCGCCAGCATCGAGCAGATGCAGCTGATCCGGAGACTATGTCTAGATTGGGAGCTGCCGCGGCGACTGGCATGACGGGCGTGGTGGCCAAAGCGTAATGGAGGTATCGCTCAACGGCGGCGCCGAAATGGCCTCCCGCGCCCACGGCCGATGAGGTGCCACTTCGCGCGCACGGGGACTGAGTCGGTCATCCGAGTCCCGTCGTCGAGGCCATAGCTGTGGACGTACCGCCTGCGACCCCTTTACGACCGAGGTGCTGTTGACCGATGCCTTGTCTTGATGTCCCGAAGCGGCACGCGGATCAGCTCCCCGTCGGGTGCGCGCACCATGTATGTCTGTGCCTCGCCGTCGAGGTAGGCGATCTTTCCTGTCACTGTTCGACGGTAGCCGCCCGGGGATTCGAGTTCGAACGAGATCTCGTGTTTCCCGGGGGCCGATTCCCTATCCAGAGGTGCCACCGGACGGACCGGCGAGCGGGGTGGCGTTTGCAATTGGACCGGATCTTGCAGGATGGTCGACATGATGCCTCCCTGTTCGCGGGGCTGCCGACGACTCCTCGCAAGCAGTCCCTTTGCCCGAGCTGAACTGGAATTCCATGCCCCGGACCGTCCCGGAAAGCGCGCCGTCGTTTCTTACGGCCGCTCCGCCACGAGCGCCTCGCTCGTCAGGAACAGCGCCGCGATCGACGCGGCGTTCTGAAGCGCGCAGCGAGTGACCCGTGCCGCGTCGACGATGCCCGCCTTGAACATGTCGACGTACTCCCCGCGGGCCGCGTCCAGGCCCCACCCGGGATCGAGCGAGCGAACCTTCTCCACCACCACCCCACCATGGAACCCGTCGTTCGCGGCGATCTGCCTGGATGGCTCCTCGAGCGCGCGGCGAACGATGCCGACACCGGTGAGCCCATCGCCTTCGAGATCGACCTTGTCCAGAGCCGCCTGCGCCTGCAGGAGCGCGACGCCACCGCCCGCGACGATCCCCTCCTCGACGGCCGCCTTGGTCGCCGAGACCGCGTCCTCGATGCGGTGCTTCCTCTCCTTCAACTCAACCTCGGTCGCCGCACCGACGTTGAGCACCGCGACGCCACCGGACAGCTTGGCCAGGCGCTCCCGGAGCGTCTCGCGGTCGTAGTCGGAGTCCGCCTTGTCGATCTCGGCCTTGAGCTGGTTGACCCGACCCTTGATCTCGTCGGGCTTGCCGCCGCCCTCGACGATCGTCGTGTCGTCCTCGGTCACGACCACCTTCCGGGCGCTGCCGAGCAGGTCGAGCGTCACGTTCTCGAGCTTGATTCCGACCTCGGCGGAGATGACCTGCCCACCCGTGAGGATGGCCAGGTCCTGCAGCATCGCCTTGCGGCGATCGCCGTAGCCCGGGGCCTTGACGGCCACGGCCCTGAATGTGCCGCGGATCTTGTTCACGACCAGGGTGGCAAGGGCTGGCCCCTCGACGTCCTCGGCGACGATCACCAGCGGACGCCCTGCCGACACGACCTTCTCGAGCAGGGGGAGCAGGTCCTCGACCCTGGAGACCTTGCCGTCGACCAGCAGGACGTAGGGGTCCTCATGGGAAACCTCCATCCGCTGCGGATCGGTGACGATGTACGGCGAGATGTAGCCGTTGTCGAACCGCATTCCCTCCACGAACTCGAGCTCCATGCCGAAGGTCTGGGACTCCTCCACGGTGATGACACCGTCCTTGCCCA
Organism: Actinomycetota bacterium; assembly: GCA_046729855.1. Classification (GTDB taxonomy): domain Bacteria; phylum Actinomycetota; class UBA4738; order UBA4738; family HRBIN12; genus DATHSY01. Next base: position 58,546 of record JBKPHM010000022.1, read on the forward strand.
CCTCGTCCATGGCCTCGGCGATCTGTGCGCCGATCTCGGGGTCCGCGGCGGAGATGGAGGCGACGTGCTCGACGTCGGCCTTGCCCTCGATCTCCTGCGCCTGGATCGCGATCGACTCGACGGCAGCCTCAACGGCGGCCTCGATGCCGTTCTTCAGGGCCATCGGATTGGCGCCGGCGGCCACGTTCCGAAGACCCTGTTTCACCATGGCCTGAGCCAGTACTGTGGCCGTGGTCGTGCCGTCGCCCGCCACGTCGTTGGTCTTCTTGGCGACCTCCTTGACGAGCTGGGCGCCGATGTTCTCCTGCGGGTCCTCCAGGTCGATCTCGCTCGCGATGGAGACGCCGTCGTTGGTGATCGTCGGCGCGCCCCAGTCGCTCGCGAGCACGACGTTGCGGCCTTTGGGCCCGAGTGTGATCTTGACCACCCTCGCGACCTGGTCGAGCCCCCGCTCGAGGGCTCGGCGCGCCTCCGCGTCGAACGTGATCAGCCTGGCCGTCATGTCGTCCCCTCCGGGGTCGGCTGGAGCTTCCCCATGGACCACAAGGCGGACTGTGGAGCTCCCAGCCGGATGAGGCCGTCCTGTTCGTCTCCCGATTGGATCCACCGGGCGCCGCAGTAGTAGCAGGACGTGCGCGTGGGGGCCTGGACGTAGACCACCTGGATCTTCGTGCAAGCCGGGCACCTGACCACGGGCCGCCTCCTTCCGGATCCCTTGAGATTCGTGGATGCGAGAGGCGGGTGGGCCGCTGGGCCACGAGTCGGTCGCTACACGCGAACCGCAGGTTGGACCTGCTGTCGCCAGTGTACTCGGTTGCCGGCTCGCTAGACGGCCTTCCGTGGGGTCGTGCCTGCAGACGAACGCGAATGCCGCTTCCAGGTCGCACGAGCAGAGTCGTATGACCATGCGAGACGCGACTGTGGTTTCGCTGCTGTGCGACCGTCGTAGGCTCACCTCTCCACTGAGCACCAGTCGGGTCCGCAGGTAAGGAGATCGGCGCCATGGCACGGTTCTATGTGACTGTCACGATCCATTACACCGTCGAGCGGCTCGATGCGTGGACGGCTGAAGACGAGGCGGAGCTCGTCCGCTCGACGACCATGATCGGCCAATACTCACCCGACGAGGTCACGATCACCTACTTTGAGCCGGCCGAGTCCGAGGGCGGTGAAGGCTAGCGGCCGATGGGTCACAATCCTGCGCGACGCGTCCGCAATCATGCATCGTACGAACGTCGGGAGCGACCAGAGCGTTGTCGTGGACCTCGCCGAGCTGACAATCGCCGACCCTCGTGACCTGCGGGCGGTGTCCCGTGACCAACTGGGGCGTTCGATAGGACGCCTCATGTCTGTCGTCCCCCCGCACTGGCGTGCGATCCATGTCGTCCCTCGACACGGGAAGGTTCGGCTCGCGTAGCGGATTAAGCAGCGACCCCGTGCGGCCCTCCATGCGGGCGAAACGGGACGGTCTGGCGACGGCTTACTGCGAGCTGGGTCCGCTCCGCCGACGACGTCGAGCGGATTGTGCGCTGCGAGGCACACGTGCGCGAAAGCAGGCCAGAACGAGCACGGACGCGCGGCCTCGAACGGAACTTGGACGCCATGCGGATGGAGACCATCGCATGGTGCGTGCCGTCGGGTGAGTTGCCGCAGAGCGGCCGAACGCCGAGACTGGATCCGTGGTCCCCGAAACGCTCTATGCGAAGACGAGCGACGACGTGTGGATTGCCTACCACGCCGTGGGCGATGGTCCCATCGACCTCATCGTGGTCAATGCCTGGGTGTCACATCTGGAGGTCTACTGGGAACAGCCGCGCTTCGCTCAGATGTTGAGCCGTTTCGCGGAGGATGCGCGTGTCATCAATTTCGACAAGCGAGGCACAGGGCTCTCGGACCGGATCAGCCGGGCACCCGACCTCGAGGCGAGGATGGATGACATCCGGGCGGTGATGGACGCTGCCACCAGTCAAAGGGCAGTCCTGTTCGGGTGGGGCGACGGCGCAGCCCTGGCATCGCTCTTCGCGGCGACGTACCCGGACCGAGCCGCGGGATTGATCCTCTGTGGCGGGAACGCCCGCATGGCGTGGGCACCCGACTACCCGTGGGGGCTGAGCGAGGACGATTGGAAGCGGGAGCACGCCCGCATGCCGGAGATCTGGGGCCGAGAGGAGCACGCTCGCGAGTGGGCGGAGATTTCATGGGTCATCGAACCGCAAGACCCCGACGATCCGGAGCTCCTGCGGTGGGCGGCGAAATGGGCCCGTTACTCCGCCGCTCCGGGTGGGATGCAGGCGTTCGACCAGATGTGGTTGGAGACGGATGTTCGGGACGTCTTGCCCGCGATCCAGGTGCCAACGTTGGTCATATGCAGGAAGGACGCGAACCTAGACGAGGCCCAATGGGTGTCCTCACAGATCTCGGGTGCGAGGCTTCTCCCGCTCTCCGGCTATCGTCGCGTTGTTTGGATGGGCGACCTCGATCAGCTGAGCGAAGCGGTGCAGACCTTCCTTCGCACGTCGCGAGAGGAGCAGGTCGCGTTCGACCGCCTGCTGGCGACCGTCCTGTTCACCGACATCGTCGACTCCACCAGTCAAACAGCGGCGATGGGCGACCAGGCATGGCGGAAGGTTCAAGAAGCGCACGACACCATTGTCCGGGCTCAGCTCACCAGGTATCGAGGTCGCGAGATCCGGACGATGGGCGACGGCTTCCTCGCGACGTTCGACGGCCCCGGACGCGCCGTGAGGTGCGCCCAGGCGATCACTGCTGCCATGCGTCCACTCGGGATCGAGGTCCGGGCCGGGCTGCACACTGGTGAGATCGAACTCAACGGTGACGACGTCGGAGGGATCGCTGTCGCGATAGGCGCCCGCGTCGGCGCTCTCGCCGGGCCGAGCGAGGTTCTCGTCTCGAACACCGTGAAGGACCTCGTCGCAGGGTCGGGCCTGGCGTTCGAAGACCGTGGCTCTCACGCACTGAAGGGAATTCCGAACGAGTGGCGCCTCTATGCTGCACGAAACTGAGGTCGCTCGACCTAATCGTCCCTGACTCGACCCGCAAGCGTCTGCAGGAGACTCCATGCAACCTGCGCATCGCCCATCACGAACTTCCGCAGGTCGTCGTGATAGAGCACCAGACAACGCATCGGGGTGTCGGCTACGACGGACGCGCTCCGCGGTCGTAGATCAATCATCGAGATCTCACCGAAGAACTCACCCTCGGAGCGCCGCGCGACGGTTCGGCCGTTGCGTACCACCTTCGCGGTTCCACTGAGGACGACGAACAGCGTCTCGGTCCTTCCACCCTCACTGACGATGACGTCGCCCGGCTCGTAGCGGTCCTCGGATGTGCTCTTCAAAATCTTCCGCAGTTGTCGCGTCGAGAGCTTCGCGAAGAGCGGGATGCTCGAGAGCGTCTCGATCGCGCTGGCCATGCGTCGTTCGTACCGGAGTTCGACTACCGCGTCAAGTGCCGGTGGCTGCTGCTCGAATCATGGGGCCGTACGACGAGGGCCTCGGTGCGTAGCAATTACTGGTCAACGTGTGCCCAGGCAGCGGAATCACGAAGCGGTGAGGTAGAAGAAGACGCTTCTGCGCGCATTTCGCTTCCTCAGCTGACGATGTGCTTCCGTCACAACGGACACTCGCGGCGACTCGATCGCTTCATCCGGTCAATGACCGGTTGGACGTCGAACCGCCGGGTAAGTAGACGCGTGATGACGAACTCGAAGCTGGATCCGGAAACTTTCGGGACGGAGCCAGGTTCTTCCTCAGAGATGCCGCCCGAAGTCGCGCCGAGAACGTCCTCCGAACGCGGCGGAACGCGAACGCGCACGAGCACGGTGTGGACGGCCGTGGTCGTCTTAGTGGCATCGCTGGTGCTCGTGCTCGTCTTCATCCTGCAGAACCTTCAGGCCGTGGCTGTCTCGTTCCTGTTCTTCCACGGTAGGCTCCCGCTCGGCGTCGCCCTGCTCGTCGCTGCGACGCTCGGCGGCGTCATCGTCGTCGCAGCAGGCGCCGCCCGCGTCGTCCAGCTTCGCCGCGCACGTCGTCGCACCGAGTCCATCGAGCCGGCGGGAGGTTCTGCGGCGGGCAATCATTAAGAGCCAGATGTTCCTGGTTCGGGCGCCGGATTGCGGTCGGCGGGGTCGCTTGCTCCCAACGTCCGCGCCAAGGATTGACGAGCGAGGCGTGGGCGTGAACGGCACGGAAACCCTTGATTCGCATCAGGCAGCCGCTACGCACTCATGAATGAGCCGCTCAGGACGTCGCTTCGTCGCACGCGCAGGATGTTGGGAACCAGCGCGGCGATCCGGCCGCGGGTCAGGCGCCCGGAAGTCGATCCCGCTCGACCCGCTGCTCGTGAAGGAGGTGGTCGACGAGCTCCAGCGGGAGGAACGAGATCAGGAGAAGCTCCGGAGCATCCAGGGAGAGCCGGACGAGGCCCACGCCCTCGCCGCACTCCGGCAGCTCCGCGACCATGCCGACGACCTGCGAGCGGTGCTCCAGGACGGCGATCCCAAGGACCAGCGACAGGTATTCACCCGGACAGTGCGCTCCGTGAAGTTGGGGTGGAGAGGAGGACCGCCTCGAAATCCGGCTCGGGCTGGCTCACGATGAGATGAGGAGGAGACGAAACCGCAGGTAGCGGGCGTTACCTCGTGTGGATTATGTCGGTGCCCGGGGTGGGACTCGAACCCACATGCCCTCTCGGGCCGACCTTTTTAAGAGGTCTCCGTCTACCGCTTCCGGCACCCGGGCATACTCGATGCTAACGACGGCGGGAGAGCTCGGCCAGGCGTCGCTCAGCCGCATGGGTCGAGACGGTGTTCCCCTTCGCCCGGTAGAGGTCGATCGCATGCCGGATGGCTTCGCCGACCTCGGCGGGGCGCCCGGCGATGTCGAGCACACGCGAGAGATCCATCAGGACGTCCGCGCGCATGTTGATATCGTCGGTCTCCTCCGCGAGCTTCACCGCCTGCCGTGCGATGCCCTCGGCCTCGTCTGATCGGCCGCGCTCAGCGAGCACTCTGCCTCGCGCCGCCCGCCAAAGGACCTGCGTTGTGAGGTCGTCCTCGGCCGTCGCCTCCTCACTGACGTCGATGAGCGACTCCGCCTCGTCGAGCCGGCCCTGCGCGATCAGCTCGTGCGCGAGCAGGGCGGTCGCCGTCGCGAGGAAGCCTTGCTCGCCCACCTCGCTCGCGACGTCGAGCCCGGCCCGCAGGGCCCGTTCTGCGGCCGCGGGATCGCCCGCCTGCCGCTCGACGAACGCGGATGCCTCCGACACGAACGCCGCGCGCAGGCGCAACCCGAGGTCCTCAAGGATGGACCGCGACGACGAAGCGAATTCACGCGCCTCGTCGAAGCGCCCTTCCATGGCGCGGACCACGGACAGCCCGCGGAGCGCACCCGCCTCTACGAGACGGCTGCCGGCGGCAGCGTCGATGACCTCGGAGCATCGCCGTTCGATCTCGGCGATGGGAACGCGACCGTAGACCCCCGAGCCTGCGTACAGACCCAGGCTCTCCGTCTCCTCCCATGTCGCCCCGGCGTACCGGGCGTGTTCGATCGCGCGCCGCAGCGCCTCGTCGGCGGCGGCGTACCGACCCCGCGTCCAGTGCACGTCGGCCATGAGCCGTGACGCGCGAGCGAGTCCGAGATCATCGCCCAGCGCCTCGAACACCGGGATCACTCCCTCGAGCTCTCGGAGCGCCTCCTCCGACCGGTCCTTCGGATCGGTCGACTGCTGCATCAACAGCCGTAGGATCGCCGCATGGGCCTCGAGCCCGCGGTCCTGCGACGCCCGGGCGATCGTGATCGCGTCGTCGAGCGAGCGATCGGCTTCCGAGAGCTCGCCGAGCTCCATCTGCGCTTCGGCGCGGTCGACCAGCAGCGCCCCGAGGCGCTCGTACCCCTCCGGCGCGATGGCCACGGCGCGGCCCAGCAGATCGGACGCGGCAGAGACGTCTCCGCGGCCGAGTGCTCGACGCCCCGCTGAACCCAGGCGCGTCGCCGCCCACGATGCCACGTCGGCATCGTGCGAAGTGGTCGATCCGAGCTCGACCCGGTACCGATGGGCCCGCTCCAGGTGGTAGCCGACCACCTCCTCGTACTCGACGACGCGCTCGCCCGTCGTCCGTTCGAGCCAGGCGGCGAACCGCTCGTGGACGTCCGCGCGCATCTCCTTCGGGGCTCCCTCATAGGCGGCCTCGAGGATCAGCTGATGATGGAAGCGGAACGCGTCGTGCCCCGGGAGCGCTGAGCGCGCCGGACGGATCAACTGCTTGCGGACGAGCGTATGGAGGGCACCGGTGACTCGCGATCGCATCGGCTCGGGGACGAGCTGCGCGACCGCCCCCCACCAGAACTCGCGCCCGATCACCGACGCGGTTCGGATCAGCGTCCGCTCGTCTCGGTCGAGCCGGTCGAGCCGCGCGCTCAGCAGCGAATGGATCGTGGCAGGGATCGAGATGTCGCGCAGGTCGGCACGGACCGCCCATCGGTCACCGTCCCGCACGAGGACGCCGTCATCCTGCAACATCCGAACGATCTCTTCGACGAACAGCGGGTTGCCCTCCGCCGCCTCGACGACGCGCTCGACGGCGAGCAGGGTCTCGGGTGGCGTGCCCAGCAGCCCGAGCACCAGGTCGCGACTCTCGCCCGGCGTCAGCGGTTCGAGCGTCAGGACTTCGCCGTCTTCCACAGCGGTCGCCCAGCCGGATCGGACATCCAGCAAATCAGGACGCGCGAGGCAGACCATGAGCACCGGGGCATCCCGGCTCCATCCCGCCAGATACTGAACGAGGTCGAGGAGCGTCGGCTCGGCCCAGTGCAGGTCATCCCAGACGACGACGGCGGGTTGTTCGCGAGCGGTCCACTCGAGGAAACGGCGGATCGCCCAGAAGCTCTCCTCGATCGCCGCCTTGCCCTCCCCGAATCCCGTGACCTCGGCGACCCGGTCGGCGACGACGCGGGCATCCTCGGCGCCGGCGAGCATCGCATCGATCCGCGAACGACCGCGGCGACGCGTGTCATTGTTTGTGATCCCGCACGCCTGCCGGACAATCTCGGCGACCGGCCAGAACGTGATGCCATCGCCGTAGGGCAGGCAGCGGCCCTCGAGCACGACCGCGTCGTCCGCGACCCGTTCGACAAACTCGTGCGAGAGCCGAGACTTCCCCACCCCGGCCGTCCCCAGGATCGTCACGAGTCGGAATCGACGCGCGCGGGCCGTCGATCCGAACATCGTTCCGAGCAGCGCGAGCTGCTCGCCCCGGTCGACCAACGGCGGCTCCGGCGACGACGTCCCCGGCGGCACGCCCGGCAGGGCACGGAACGCGATCACCGGGTCGCGCTTCCCCTTCAGCACCAGGGGCTCGACTGGCTCGAGGTTGAACGCCGTCCGCACGAGCGCGAACGTGGAGCGACCGATCAGGATCTCACCCGGCTGCGCCGCCTGTTCCAGCCGAGCCGCGACGTTGACCGCGTCGCCCACGACGAGCGCCTGTCCCGCGGCCGGGTCGCCAACAACTACCTCTCCGGTGTTCACGCCGATCCTCACCTCGATCGACACGCCGGGACCGGTCCGCAGCTCCTCGTTCAGCGAAGCCAGCGCCTCGTGCATCCCGAGCGCCGCCCCCACTGCGCGCACGGCGTCGTCCTCGTGCAGGAGCGGGATGCCGAACACCGCAACGACGGCATCCCCGATGTACTTCTCGACGGTTCCGCCGTGGCGCTCGACGACGGCGCGCATCGCCCCGAAGAAGCGCGCCATGATCGCGCGGAGCGGTTCGGGGTCGAGGAGCTCGCCGAACGGCGTCGATCCGGCAACGTCGCAGAACACGACGCTGACGACCTTGCGGGCGCCGTGCGGCGCGGGTGCGTCTCGACTCAGGACCGTCCCGCACGACATGCAGAACCTCGCCCCCGCGGGGTTCGCATCGCCACACGCCGGACAGACCGGCATCGCCCGAGTCTAGACGCAGTGCGTCATTGCGGGGAGAGGTGCGCCGCCGTAGGGTGACGTCTCCGCCGAGGGAGGGAGGGACTGGTGGACAGGCCAGAGATCATCGTCCTTACCATGAACGAGCGCGATCAGAGCCCCCCAGCCGGCTTCGCGGACGCCGAACCGGGGTCCGTCGTCGTGTTCGAGGAGCCGTTGTTCGAACAGGCCGGCGACTGGAAGCCGGGCGCACAGGTTGGGACGCTCCGCGCGACGTGCATCATCGGCGTCAACGAGACGGCGCACTGCGACGTGGTGTTCGTCTTCGACGGACGGGGTGATGAGAACGTCTACGGGCGCGGCACGATCGCCGCCGGAGGCTCGATCGCGCTCTCCGTCAGCGGTGACGGAACCAGAGACATCGGTGACGGATCGGTACCCGTCATCGGCGGGACGGGGACGCACCGGTCGCGCACCGGCGAGCTATCGGTTGAGGTTCTCAACCCCCATCGGTGGCGGATCCAGGGTTAGACGCAGAATCGTCATCTCGACTCGTCGATTGAGATCTTCTCGATGAAGACGGGTTGCGCCGGCGTTTCGCCGTTCAGCTCGACGCCGGCGATGGCGTCCACCACGTCTTTCCCCTCGGCGACCTCGCCGAAGATCGTGTGCTTGCCGTTCAGGTGCTCAGCGGGGCCGAGCGTGATGAAGAACTGACTGCCGTTCGTGTTCGGGCCGGAGTTGGCCATCGCGAGCAGGCCCGGCCGGTCGAACGTCAGCGACGGCACGATCTCGTCCTGGAACTGGTAGCCCGGCCCTCCGGTACCGTTGCCCTTGGGGTCACCCCCCTGGATCACGAACCCCGGAACGATCCGGTGGAAGGTCAGCCCGTCGTAGAACCCATCGCATGCAAGCGTGACGAAGTTGTTCACCGTCACCGGTGTACGGTCGGCGAACAGGTCGAGCACGATCGTGCCTTCTGACGTGTGCATCGTCGCGACGTAGGTCTTGGTGGTGTCGATCATCATCTCCGGAGGCTCCTCGTACGTGGGCCGCTGGCCCGGTGGGATCGCATCCCGCTTGGGGCAGCTGAGGCCGGCGCCGCTCGCCGGCTGGGTCGGCGAACCGGACGGCGACGCGCCCGGCTGCGTCTCGGGACCGAATACGCCGAACGTGAACCCGGCGACACCGAGGCCGACGAGGCCAACGACGAGCGCCACCGCGATCACCTGGAGCCGGCGTTGACGCTCGCGGCGTCGCCGTTCGGCGTAGCGCTGCTGCGCCAGTCGAGCGAGCTGTCGGTTGCGCGTGCGTCGGTTCGGCATCGGCGGTGCAGGTTACCGCGCGGACAGCAGCTCGAAGGCCAGACCGTCGAGGATGTCGGTCTCCGACACGAGCGCCCGATCGAGGCCGAAGCGGCGCATCGCCCCGAGCAGGATCAGCGCGCCCGCGACGATCACGTCGCCGCGGCCGGGGGGCATGACGCCGATCTCGGCTCGCTCCCGGTTGGTCATCGCGGCCAACCGCTCGAAGACCGCCACGGCGTCGCGCTCCGTGAGCCACGTCCGGTGGATCGCGTCGCGGTCGTACCGCTCGAGTCCCAGCGAGATCGCTTGGACCGTCGTCGGGGTTCCCGCCACGGCGACGAACGTCCGTGCCTCGCCGACCGGCACGGTTCGCTCGGCATCGGCGAGGCTGCGGTCGACCTCCTCGCGGATCGCGTCGAGCTCGTCGCCCGCGGGTGGGTCGTGACGGACGAAGCGCTCGGTCATCCGAACGCTGCCGATCTGAAGCGACGCCGAGGCCGCCGGCTCTACGTCTCCGACGACGATCTCGGTGGAGCCGCCGCCGACGTCGAGCACTGCGAATGGCCCCTCGGCGTCGAGCCCGATCGTCGCGCCCGCGAACGTCAGCGCGGCCTCTTGTTCGCCCGTGATGACCCGTAGCTCGCTCGCTGCGTGCTCCCGGACCGCGGCCTCGAGATCCTCGCGGTTCGACGCGTCACGGACCGCACTGGTCGCCGAGACGCGAATGTCGCGGGCGTGCAGCGCCCGCGCCCGCCGGCAGTCGCGGCCGAGCACATCGACGGTCCGCGCGAGCGCCTCGGGGTCGATCCGACCGGTCCGGTCGACGCCCTGTCCGATCCGCGTGATCACCATGTCGCGTGCGAACTCGTCGAGCGCATCCTCTGAGGCGGCCGACGCGACGAGCAACCGGATCGAATTGGTGCCGAGGTCCACCACGGCCACCCGTCCGGGTCGCTCCTCGTGGATCGGTTCCACGCGCTCGGCGACCCAACGCCCGACCGGGTCGTCGCCGCCGGCGAGGTGGTTGGCGTAGTGCGCGTGCAGGCACTTGACGCCCTGGCGCGTTCCGCCCACGCCGCCAAACGACTCCGCATCGGCGTGAAGCCGCGCACGCTCGCGCGCGTAGGCTTCGTGTGCGGCCCGGAGCCGCGCGCCGAACTCGGCGTCCGCCTCCGCACGCTCGTTCATCCGCGCGATCCATCCCGCGGACTCGAGCCGCGCCACGGCCTTCACGGCCGTCGGACACGTTAGCCAGAACGTCGTCGGGAACGGACGACCGTCCGCGTCGAACGGCTCATTGCGGATCACGAGCGGGTGACAGCCCGGGCATCGTGCGACAACAGTGAACCGCGTCGCGACGGCGCGGCCCAGCTGTTCGCGAACGATCTGGAGGTCGCCCGAACGCAGCTCGCCCATCCCGGGCGAGGCTACTTGCGCTTGTGCTCGACGGAGCGCTTGAAGTCGACCTGCCGCTCCTCGCTCTGGCGCATGAACTTCTTGAGCATCGACTCGAAATCCGGGTCTCGCTCGCGCCGCTGACGCTGAGGTGGCGGGTCCTGTAGTGCCTTGATGGACAGGTCGATCTTGCCGTCTTCTTTGATCGCGATGACCTTGGCCGTGACCTGGTCGTTCTCGTGGAGGTGGTCATGGACGTCCCGGACGTAGTTGCGGTCGATCTCGGAGATGTGCACGAGCCCGACCTTGCCACCTTCGAGCGTCAGGAACGCCCCATACGGTGTGATGCGCGACACGGTCCCTTGGATGACCGCGCCGACCTCGAGATCTGCCAGCTGGACCCCTTTCTACGTCGATGGTTCCCCATCGAAGATACGGACAGGCGGCAACTATCCCATCGCCCCATTGGGGCGTCAATAGCCGAGCCGACGCTTAGCAGGGGCCCGCCGGGGGGTAATCGCTCCCCGCGTCGAGCACCAAGCGGGTCTCGCCCGGCGCGACCATCGCGAGGCAGCCGCGCGCGAGCTGCTCCAGGTAGACGGGCTCGCGGAGCTTCGCGATGTCGGCGAGCAACTTCGCGTTCGCCGCCTCGAGCGCGGCCACCTTACGCTCGAGCTCCGCGGCCTGCGCCCGCCGCTCGAGAACCTCCCGGAGCGGCACGCTCCCGTACATGCCGAGCATCAAGACGATCAGCAGCAGCAGCCCCGCACGGCCGGTCAGCCGCGGCCGGTCGCGCTCCAGGGTCCGGACCGTCACGAGGGTGCCCTCCGGATCGCGCCGCCGCCGAGGTACCGGGCGGCGTCGCCAAGCTCCTCCTCGATCCGCAAGAGCTGGTTGTACTTGGCCACCCGTTCGGACCGCGCCGGCGCGCCCGACTTCATCTGTCCCGCGTCGAGCGCGACGGCCAGGTCCGAGATCGTCGTGTCCTCGGTCTCGCCCGACCGGTGGCTTACGACGACCCCGTAGCGGTTCCCCGCCGCCAGGCGCATCACGTCGATCGTCTCCGTCAGCGTGCCGATTTGGTTGACCTTGATCAGGATCGCCGTCCCGACCCGCTCGCGGAGGCCACGTTCGAGGCGCTCGGGGTTGGTCACGAACAGGTCGTCGCCCACGAGCTGCACGCGGTGGCCGAGCTCGGCCGTGAGCGCGGCCCACCCCTCCCAGTCGTCCTCTGCCAGACCGTCCTCGATCGAGACCACGGGGAAGCGGTCCACGATCTCCCGCCAGAACGCGATCATGTCGTCGGCCGAGCGCGGCTTGCCCTCCAGCTGGTACGCGCCGTCGCCGTAGAGC
>JBKPHM010000023.1:0-13485 GCA_046729855.1 Actinomycetota bacterium
TCCGACATGGTGCGAGGTCGCGAGGGATGGACTGATCCTGCAGTTCCTCGGTGGAGAATCGCCCTGGCCGGGACCGCCCACGTTCACCGGGACGTTCTACGTCCATCCCGATAGCGTCGAGGCGGTGTTCGAGCAGATCAAAGACCACACGCCGCCGGCCTGGGGACCCGAGGTCCGCGAGTGGGGAAGCCGCGAGCTAGGGTTGCAAGACCCGAACGGGTATTTCCTCACGTTCACGGAGCCCGGCTAGCACGATCGCCATTCGGGACGAAGGCCCGTGTTCGAAGGGTTCGAACGGTTCGACATCACGACGTCCGTGACGACGATCCACGGTCGCGTCGGCGGGGACGGCCCACCGGTTCTTCTGCTCCACGGCATCCCGGAGACGCACCTCATGTGGCATCGGATCGCGCCTACGCTGGCCGAGCGCCACACGGTCGTCGCGACCGACCTCCGCGGCTACGGCGAGAGCGGCACGCCACCCAGCACCGCAGACCATGCCCCGTACAGCATGCGAGAGATCGCGCGCGACCAGATCGAGGTCATGGCGGCGATGGGACATGACAGATTCGCCGTGGTCGGACACGATCGTGGAGCGCGCTGCGGCTATCGGATGGCGCTGGATCATCCCTCGGTCGTCGCACACGTCGCCGTGCTTGACATCGTGCCGACCGGCGACGTGTTCCGTCGCGTCGATGGCGACCTGATGATGTCGTTCTGGGTGTGGTCGTTCCTCTCGGCTCCCGAGCCGGTGCCCGAACGTCTCATCGCCGATGCTCCGGACATCTTCGTGAACCACCTGCTCGACGAATGGTCAGAGCGCTCCGACGCCTTCCCGGATGACGTTCGCACGGCGTACATCTCCCCGTTCCGCGACCCGGACACCGTCCATGCGATCTGCGAGGAGTACCGGGCCGCCGCGACGCTCGATCGAGCACACGACGAGGCCGATCGGGACCGACGCCGGATCAGGTGTCCGGTCTTGGTCTTGTGGAGTCACACCGGCTGGATCGCACGATGGGACCCGCTGGCGATCTGGCAAACGTGGGCGGACGACGTTCGCGGCGCCCCGGTCACGGCCGGTCACTTCCTGCCCGAGGAAGCTCCGGACGTCACGGTCCGAAGCATCGTTGACTTCCTTGTCGGCTGAGCCGCGACGATTACTTGGGCGCCGGGTGATGGGAACTGGCACGCCCGAGCACCAGTCGGTTCTTCGTGCGGAACGATCGCAGGACCCGTTGGCGCGCCACACGCGTGCTCGAGGCGCCGCCCTCGATCCCGAAGCCCGAAGAGCACCCGGCTGGCCGAAGGAGAGCCGCGACCGCGGTCGTCGCGCTTGCCGTCGCGACCGGCGGTACGGTTTTCGCATGGCAGACGTTCACGACAGACGACGTGCCGGTCGGGGAGCCGTCGATCGCCCCGATGCCGGTGAACGCCTTCGACGGACTCGCAGCCGGATGGACGGAGCTTCGCGCGCCTCCAGAGGTTCGAAGCGCCTCGGCAACTGCGTGGACCGGGGAGGAGCTCATCGTGTGGGGCGGGTACACGGGCTTCGACGAACCGAACGTAACCGGGGACGGGTTCGCGTTCGGCGCGGCGGCGAACGTTTGGGAGCCGTTGTCGGTTTCGCCGCTCGAGGCGCGGACGCACGCGGCTTCGGCTTGGACGGGATCCGAGCTTCTCGTCTGGGGCGGATGGCGGGGCACGTACGGCTACGCCTACGCGCAAGGATTCTTCGACGACGGAGCGGCATACGACCCCGCGTCCGATACGTGGCGGCCGCTCCCCCCGGCTCCGATCGAGGCTCGCGCACCGCTCTCGGTGTGGACGGGCAGCGAGCTGCTCGTCTGGGGAACGTCGCTTCGGGTCGAGGACAGACCGCGTGACGGCGCCACCTATGATCCCGCCAGCGACGCCTGGCGAGTGATCCCCGAGGCGCCGATTGAGCTGACCGATTCCACCGCCGTGTGGACGGGCGCGGAGATGATCGTCTTCGGCGCTGCGTTGGACGGCGGGAACCACGCGGAGACCCCAACGGCGATTGGAGCAGCGTACGATCCGGCCAACAACACCTGGCGCCGGATCGCCGACTCCGACCTCTCGCCGCAAGCGTCCACCGCGGCGTGGAACGGCCGCGAGATGATCGCGTGGGACTACAACAACGCGAGTGCGGCGTACGACCCGGCGGCCGATGTCTGGCGTCCGCTGCCCCGGGTGCCGCTCGACGCCGGCGAGTGCTCGCCGCAGAGCGTCGCCGTCGGGTCCTTTGTTTTCGGGGACTACTGCGGCGGACGGGTCCTTTTCGATACCGAGGACGAGGCGTGGCGAGACTTGGATCGACGTGACCTCGCCGGCTGGGCCGTAGAGCTGATCCCGGCGGCTCCAGCATTCGTCCTGCTCGCGCACAACTACGGGGACGGGTCGTCGTCGAGGATGCTCGCGTACCGACCAGCAACGGCATCAGCGGGCGACCCGGAGGCTCAGGAGCCCAACCCATTCGAGCCCGACGTCGTGATCGACGAGGGCGTCGCGCGGATCGACGTCACCTTCCCCGACGGCAGCACGGCGACGCTCTCGTACCCGAGCGAGCTCGATCTCGCGTCTCGAGGGATCCAGCCGGAGGTGTCGTATTTCTGGCGCGAGGACGCGCCGGTCCGGCACCCGATCCTCTTCCTCCACGGACAGCCGGGTGTCGAGCGGGCCTATGTGGCAGTCGAGGAGCCGACGGCGACGTTCCCGCTTCCGGGGGGCGGCGAGGTGTCGCTGTGGCCCGCAGCCGAGACGCGGAGCTATCGTTTGAAGGACATCCCCTGGTGGCTGGCCTACCGCACGGCGTCATGGACCGCGCTGGCGGCCCTACGGAACGAGGACGATGCGAAATCGCTCGCCTCGTCGCTGGTCGTGTACGAGACGGAGACCGGGATGCCGTTCGTCAGTGCGACGGGGCCGGTGCGCCTGGCCGAATACGCCGGCGAAGACGAGGGTCCGGTGCTCGGCATCGGCGACGCCCAGCCCGATCCCAGCATCGTGTCCGAGCTCGATCGCCTCATCCTGCTCTCGCCGGATCCGTGCTCCGGAGACGTCGAGTACGACAGCCCGCGGACGTTCGCGTCGATGTGTCTGGGGAACGGGAACGTCGAGGTCGGGATCTACGGCAAACCCGATTACATCCGCGCGGTGCTTGACGGCCTGCGTGTCGAATCATTCTCGCCACCTGCAGCCTGAGACGTTTGCCTTCGACGGGTGAGCTCCGCCGAGGCCGGATCCGACGCGGAAAGGACGTCGGTCAGGATCGCCAGATAGGCGGGGTCAGCCAGATGGAGATGACCGAGGTCGTCCGCACCGAACCACCCGAGCGCGTCGTGCTCGGTCGGATCTCGGTTCGTGATGTCGCCCTCCCATTCCGTGATGACCCATATCGCCATCTCGATCCCTGATGCCGTGATCCGCGCCAGAGGCGTTGCGACCCTCACCGTTGCGAGGATCCCCAGCTCCTCTTCGAGTTCCCGCGTGAGCGCTTCGGATGGCGACTCCGAGACGTTGACGTGGCCACCGGGAAGATCCCACACGTTCGGATACCAGGCGCGGTCGGGAGAACGATGGCACAGCAGGACGCGTCGGTCGGACACCAGCGCAGCCGCAACGACGTCATGTCGTTCCATGGAGTGCTCGCTCATCTAACGGCCGGTCGACGGATGGATCAGATAGGGGCAGTTCAACCACATCTCAGTCGTCCCAGCGGACGGCGATGGGTCCTCGCATGCCCGGCAGCAGTAGTCGCTCGGCTTCCGCTTCGACAGCGTCCCGCGTCACGCGCGTCGCGCGTCGCCACGACGTGATCGCCACCGTTCGGCCGGCGCGGCGCCAGGTCCCAACGAGCTCGGATTCCACGAGAAGGCCGCCGGGCCAGACGTTGGACGGAGGCCAGAGCACCCGGCGATGATCGGCGTCCGGAACGAGGAGCTTACGGTCAGCCGCGAGAAGGTACGCGTCGCCGCTCGGAAGGAACCGTGCCGCCGCCGGAGCTCCGGAGGACTCGCGGAACGCCGCCTCGTCGCGCGACAGGATCCAAGCGTGGCCGAGCGGCGTGCGGACCGGTGTCAACGAGCGCTCGAGCGCCGCGAACGCCGACGTCCCTTCGGCGGGTGCGATGCCCGCCCAACGGGCGAACGCCGGCGGTGTGGCGGGGCCGAGGACGTGCACGTACCGACGCGTCAGCTCGAGGCGGGCCTCGTGCGATTCGTTGTCAGGCGGCGGTACGGTCCAGACGATCGGCTCTCGCGCGCCATCCAGCGGATCAGCACCGTGCCCGTGGATGCGGCGGCCCTCAGTTGGATGTGGTCCTCGCCGATCGCGGCGGCCGCGTCACTGCTCGGCATCCGTGTGCCACCCAGGAAGGCACGCAAACGATCCGCGATGTGCTCGGCCTCGCGCCGCGCATCGGGGTCGTCGGGGAGCCTTCCGAGCGTGAACACGGCGAGATCCCTGGCGGGCACGACGTACACGGCGTGGCGCGGCCCCCAGATCTGGACGAGCGAAGGGTCCTCCCAGGCGTTCGCTCGGCTCCCCTCCATGCGAGCATGGATCGCGAGCAATGCAGCGCGCGGGACGCTGTCCTGCAGACCCGCCCAGGCGGCCCGGCGGAGTGAGCGCCGTCCCCGCGGGAGTCGCACGTCGAGCGCGCCCACTCGACGCCGGTACGCGAGGATCTGTTCGCGCGTGAGGCCAAGCTGCCGCGACGTCACCCGGCCCATTATGTTGAGCCGTTGCCAAGGTGGGCACATGGCAGAGCCCTAAGGATCAACTCCCTGAGGAAGCCGGTCGCAGCTCCTTCTCCCAGAACTCCCACCGGTACGCGACGTGCATGCCCGCCCGTTCGTACAGGCGAGTCGCTCCCGTCAGGCTCTCGGAATCGACGCCCAGCTCGGCCCGGCGGAGACCACGTCGATGGAACTCGGCGAAGGCAGTGAGGAGCAGCGCGCGCCCGATGCCGCGCCGCCGCCACTTGCGCCGCACACCGAGATCGTCGACCTCGGCGGCGTCGGGATCGCGAGGCGAACCACCGAAGCACGCGGCGACCCCCACCACCTCGTCGCCCTCGTGCGCGACGAACCAGAGCTCGGGTGCGAATCTCGAGCCGCCGTCGATCGTGTGATGCCGCCACAGCTCGAACGACGGGAACCCGTGTCCCCAGTGGTCCTCGAACGCTCCCACGAGAGTGGCGTAGACGGCGTGGGCCTCCTTCGCCGGGTCGAACGACCGGATTTCAATATCGGGAGGGATCTCCGGCATCGGTGGTGGCGCTTCCAGCTCGATCCGCATCATCCAGAACGTCCGCGCATACGCATATCCAAGCTCTTCGAACAGCGCGCGCGCTGACTCGTTGTGCGCGAATCGGGCCACCTGCAACACGACGCGTGCGCCGGGCGGAGCCCGGTCAACGGTTTGGGCTGCCCGCTCCTCGCCGAGTCGAAGAAGGCTGGTGCTGATGCCCCTACCCCAATGCCGCGGATCGACGTACACCTCTGACGTCAGCTCCGTGAAAGGAGCGATGTTCCGCCACAACTGTAGGTAGGCGGCCGGGACCCCGTCGGGGTCGATGACGAGGACGTCGTCTTGGTCCGGGTTACGTCCGGGCTCGGTGAGCTGATCGCGAACCTCTTCCGGAGTCGTCCAGGGTGTCCCGATCTCCCCACGCATGCATCCGTTGACGACCGACACGATCGCTTCGCCGTCCTCCAGCAATGCGGAGCGCGCTTCGAACCCCTGAGGCAACGTCGATCCCATGACGTAGTGATACAGCACCGCCGGCGGCTCAGGCGATCCCGTCGCCTTCGGCCCGAACGTCTGGGCAGCTTCGGCGAGCCCCCGCCGCTCTAAGCGGGTGGAGTCCAGTCTTCGCGGGTGATCGCGTACGCCACCGAGTCGCGACGCTGTCCATCCGGAGCCAGATGGTGCCCGGGACGAGTCTTGATCCGCCTCAGCCCGGCGCCTTCGAGAAGAGAGGTCGCCGCCACATTCTCGATAGCGGGATCCGCCTCGATGCGCTTCAGATCGAGCGGTCCGAAGCCGAATGCGATGGCCATCCTGGCTGCCTCAGTCCCGATCCCGCGGTTCCACCAATCGGGATGCAACAGACATCTGATCGAGCCGATCCTCTCGGCGGCATCCTCGATGCGGATCCCACCCATTCCCACGACTTCGCCTGAGTCGATCAGGACGATCGCGAGCGTGTATTCGGTCCGCGGCACGGCGACGGCCCGACTCCTGGGCTGCACGGACGAAGCGTGCTGCTGCCTGCTCGTCAGCTGGACCTCTCCACGTGGTGTAACGAAGGACGTTCTTTCCGCCGATCACGCGACCGATCGCGGAGATGTCCGACGGCTGAATCTCGCGAATCTCTATCGTCGACCCGCGCAGCGCTACCGGATGCATGTCGATGCAGAATGTATCTTCCTGACCAAGCATCGTGTTTGTCCGCCTCGCAATTAGGCCTAGAGTTCGTGACGCTCTCAACGAGGCTCGGTGCGGGTCCGTCACTCGAACCGTGGATGACGCGTACGATGCGTCCGGTGAACGTCCCACCGCAGGGGAGGCCCATGACCGGGTGGACAACCGAGGAGCTCGACAAGATCGAGGCCGCTGACGAACTCGAGATCGCGTCCATCGGGCGGGATGGTGCGCTCAGGAACCCGACCACGATCTGGGTCGTCCGCGTAGGCGACGACCTCTTCGTCCGATCCGTGAGGGGGAGGACCGCCGCATGGTTCCGGGGCACTCAGGTGCGCCACGAAGGTCGCATCTCGGCCGGGGGCGTCACGAAGGACATCACCTTCCTCGATGCGCACGACGAGCTCGAGGAGCGAATCGATGACGCGTACCGAAGCAAGTACCGCCGCTACTCCCCGAGCATCGTCGGCAGCGTGCTGACCCCCCATGCGCGATCGACCACGCTCAAGCTGACACCCCGAACGTCGACCTCCTAGCGATGGCAGATCGACGGGTCGAGCGCGAGCAGCGCGTCACGCCCCTGGAGCTGTTCTTCGACCTCGTCGTGGTCTTCGCGATCACCCAGGTCACGCAGTTCATGTCGGACGACCTCACCTGGTCGGGGCTCGGACGCGGCGTGCTCGTTCTCGCAGCGGTGTGGTGGCTGTGGACGGGCTACGCGTGGCTCACGAACGCGCTCGAGCCCGAGGAAGGCCTCGTCCGGGCGGGGATGTTCGCGGCCATGGCCTCGATGTTCGTGATCGCGCTCGCCGTCCCGAAGGCGTTCGAGGCGGACGGCGTACTGTTCGGCGTCGGCTATCTACTCGTGCGACTGATCAACGTCGCGCTCTACGGGGTCGCAGCGAAGCGGGACCCGGACCTGGTTCAGGCCGTCGTGCGACTGTTGCCGTCGGCCACGCTCGGGCCTCTGATGCTTCTCGCGGCCGGCTTCCTCGACGGCGGCTGGCAGACAGCGCTCTGGGTGATCGCACTCATCGTGATCTACGGAGGCGCGCTGATCGGTCGCGGCCGAGGCTGGAACATCTCGCCGACGCATTTCGCGGAGCGATACGGGCTCATCGTCATCATCGCGCTCGGCGAGTCAGTCATCGCGCTCGGCGTGGGAGCAGCACACGACTCCCTCACCCGCGAGCTCGTGACGGCCGCGATCCTCGGCATCGCCGTGATCGTGGCGCTGTGGTGGGCGTACTTCGATGTCTTGGCCGTGATCGCTCAGCATCAGCTCTCGCAGACGACGGGGACAACGCGCGCCGCGATCGCGCGCGACTACTACAGCTACCTGCACATGCCGATGATCGCCGGGATCGTCCTGTTCGCGCTCGGCCTGAAGGAGACGATCGCGCACCTCGACGAACCGCTGGCAGCCGTCTCGGCGGTGGCGCTGTGCGGCGGGCTCTCGCTCAACTTCCTGACACACGTCGTACAGCGTGTGCGTCTCGTCTTCTTGATCCGCCACACGAGCGCGGACCGACCCGGATGGATCGGCCCCGGCCGGCTCGCGGCAGGCATCGCCATGCTGGCGCTCATCCCGGCCGCGCTCGAGGTCCCGGCGCTCGCCTCCCTCGCCCTCGCGACGTCGGTCTGCGGCGCGTTGATCGCCTGGGATCTGATCCATTACCGCGAGCACCGCGTCGAGGTGCGACGGGGGCGGCCGTAACCGCCTGGGTTGAAGTCCTTGATGGTCTGAAACTGCGGACTCGCTCGTTCCACGGCGTCGGTTTCCGCCCCCGCCCTCGTTCGATCCGGCCGCAGGAAGACCTTCATGCTCGGCGGCAGGCGACGAATCTCAAACGTCGAACTCGCGCACCGCATCGAGGCGGCGAGATATCAGTCGGTCCAACTCGTCGGGATAGGGGACGTCGTTTTCCGCGGCGACGCGATGCCCAACCTCGCGGAAGAAGGAGACGACCTCGAGCGCCGCCTGGCGCATCGCCGCCCGTTCGAGTGGGACATACGTCGGTTCGAGCGCCGCGAGCTCCGCGCCGGGGACGGCGGTCCCCAGCTTCTCGAACGGCTCATCCTCCGCCTCGATGCCGATGTGGATACGGACGAGGTTCGCACTGGAGCCGCGCAGGCTCTCGAGCTGGCCGGCGGCCCACCACAGGTCGCCGCGCCCCAGCGCGGCGGTCAGGTGCGAAAGGTCATGCCAGAACCCGGTCAGGATCCGGGTGAGCGACGAGCGCTGCTCCTCCGGATCTGGCGTGGAGAACGGGAACGATGCCCCGGTCAGAAGACCGCGCTTGTCGATCAACGTCAGGAAGGGTCCGACGTCGAGCCCGTCGAGCGCGCTTTCGCGCTCGCACAGCAGCTCGCCTTCTGAACCATCCGCAAGGATGAAGTGCACGTTGCTCGGGTGACCGAACGTCTCCATGAACAGCGGCGCACCGAGGCGCCGGCCGAGGGGCCGGATCAGAGACTCCCGGTCCGTCAGAACGCTATCGAACGCAGCATCGGTCGTGATCGCGCACAGGTCGACGTCGGAGTGCTCGTCGGCTTCACCGCGGGCATGGGACCCGGTCACCATGGCTGCCACGATCCGGTCATCGGCGGCACACAGCTCGGCGAACCGCCTGATCAGTTCACCGGGATCCGGCCGGATCTCCGATCCAAACGCGTGGCCCACAGGATCACCACTTCCCGCTCGTGATGGCCGCGAGGAACGTCATGAGCCGCTCCATCCGCTCGCACGCAGGGCCGGGCGGCGTCACTGGGCTCGATCGTCGTCGAGGGTGTACTCGTACATCGCCTGCGGTGTGCCGTCCCATGCTCCGCCAGTCGCCTTGTACAAAGCCATGGCCGGACGGTTGCCTTCATCGGTCAACACCCATATCTCCGAACACCCGAGTTCGCGGCCGAGCTGCTTGAGCTCTTCGACCAGTGCTCTGGCGACCCCGCCGCGCCGCGCCTCCTCGAGCACGCCGATCTCATTCAGGAACAGCTCCGCTCGCTTGTCCGGGTGGAAGACCTCGACGGCCGATATGAATCCGGCCGGTCGATCATCGAGGTACCCGAGAAGCAGATGATGCCGTTCGTCCGCGAGGAATCGGGAGACCTCTTCGGGACGGAGCACGTCATCGAATGCGGGCTCGAACCTGTCGATCTCGTCCCTGTCGGCGAGGCTCGCCCGCCGAACCGATACGACACGCGACACTTTTCAACCCTATCGCTATCGCCGACGCTCCGTACCGGCGGCGCGTCCACGACGACGCGAGCGGCGCACGTTCAGAGATCGAACTCGGACAGTTCGTCCTCGAGATCGCGTTTGATCCTGTCGGGAGAAACAGCGACGCCTCGATCATCTGGCGTTTGGAAGATGGCGACCCCGAATCCCTGTTCCGAGAGCTGAGGGATCCACGCCTCGACCCACTCGTCGATGTCGATCGCCTTCGGGGACCCATCGGCCCACGCTCCCGCCGAGCATGCCTCTGCGAATCGTGGATGCGGCCATACCGGGAGGAACGTCTGGCCATCATCATCTTCGGCCATCACCCATCCGCCATCGCCATGAAGCCCCCAGAGCTCGCCATGACCCGCGGACCGCTTGACGAAGTACTCGTAGCGCCGCGACGCGGCCAGTGCGAGAACGTTCTCAAACTCGATGTCGTTCACTTCCCAGCTCATGCCGCATCTCCGGAAACGCGCCCGCTCCGACGAAGATAGGACGGATGGCGGGTCTGTGGGTAGCCACGATGACCGCTCGAGGCCGACAGTGCGGTCTCGACGGTTGGGGCTCGTGGCAGCGGGAAGGACGAACTGATGCGTGGCGTGGCGATGCATGCGCCGGGTGATGTTCGTGTCGAGCACCACCCGGAGATCGTCGAGCCGACCGACGCCATCGTCCGGCTAGCCGCGACGTGTATCCCTGTGGTTCAGATCTGTGGCCCTATCGAGGCATCCAGACCTTCGAGTGGCCGGCGCCCATGGGTCACGAGTACGCCGGGATCGTTCAGAGGTTGGCGCAGAGGTCAGAACGATCGAGCCGGGCCAGTTCGTGATCGGCTCGTTCTTCGCCTGCGACAACACGTGCGAGATCTGCGAAGCCGACTACCAGAGCTCGTGCATCCAACGTCAGCCGGTCGGCGCCGAGGGTGCGCACGCCGAGCTCCTACGCGTTCCGCTCGCCGACGGCACGCTCGTCGCGACGCCGGCTCTCCCCGCCGAGGACGTCGTCCCGAGCCTCCTCGCCGCCTTCGACGTGCTGGGTACCGGCTGGTTCGGAGCGGTCGCCGCTGAGGTGCGCCCCCCCGGGCAAGACGGTTGGGGTGGTCGGGGACGGTGCCGTCGGTCTCCTCGCCGCAGGCGCGCCTACTCTCCACCCTCTCGATCCGCGGACCCAAGCGCCGTAGACGTAGACCGAACGCCTAACTCGCCTCTGCCCACGCCCTGATGGTTCGCTTGAAAGCGCTGCCACCTGGGACGTACCTTCGCTTCATGAGGGCTCGCGTCGTAAGCGCGGTCGCCGGAGTGGCAATCCTGGTCGTGGCGTGTTCTCCGGAACCGCCGCCCTCCTCGAGCCGTACGCCCCCTCTCGCGGCCTCCTCGGTATCGCCATCGCACGAGGTGCCCGAACCTGCGGTGGATCTGCCCGCCGAAGGCGAAGGGATGTGGGTGGCTTCGCAGACGCCGTTCTTCGTCGCGTGCCCTATCGAGAGGGGGATGGTCCGACTGACCGAGGACGTGGCGGAAGACGCCGCGACCGCCTATCTCGCCTCGTCAGGGAGAGAGCGTGAGAGGCTGCTCGATCCCGCAGCCGCAGCCAACGGAGTGGCCGGATCCGGCGGCGGCTCAGGGCGGATGCGGGTGCTCGACGTGCGCAGGAGCACGAATGATCCCATCGTCAGACATGCCTGTGGCCGGGGAACTGCGTCGAAGACGTGGCGCGTGACGGTGGACGACGGAACGATCAGCGCGAGTATGGACTTCTGGTTGTTCGTAGTCGGCCGGCGAGACGGCGCGAAGGTCTGGGCAAAGTACTGAACAGCGGAGCATAAGGCTGCCTCAGTCCGACACCTAACGACCCTCTCGATCCGCCGACAACGTTCCTTAGCCGTAGGCGTGCGGCGGAGTCGGAGCCGGGCTTACTGCCGTGAGGCCCATTCCTCGCGCGTGACGGCGTACCCGACCGAATCCCTGCGTTCCCCATCCGAGGCGAGATGATGGCCGGGTCGGATGTCACCCCTCCTCAGCCCGGCGGTCTCAAGGAGCGATGCTGCAGCGGCGTTCTCGAGAGCGGGATCCGCCTCGATCCTGTCGAGCCCGAGGCTTCCGAACCCGAAGTCGACAGCCATCCTGGCCGCTTCTGTTCCGATGCGGCGACTCCACCACTCGGGGTGAAGGAGAACGCGAAGCGATCCGACGTGCGCATCCGCGTCCTCGATCCGGATCCCACCAGACCCTGCAACCTCTCCTGACTCCAGGTCCACGATCGCCATGAGGTACTCCGTCCGGGGAACGACTGCGGCGGTCTCCCGGGCCATCCGAACGAATCCCGCCGCCGCCTCTGCATCGGCCGGACCCCGCCAGGTCGTGTATCGGAGGACGCTGGGTGCGCCGATGACGCGAGCGATCGTTTCCACGTCGCGCGGTTCAATCTCGCGAATCTCGATGTTCTTCCCGCGCAGGGTCACCGGGTACATGGCCGCAGCTTACGCCCCGGCTGGCAACCATACACCCGCTCGGACGGCGGACAACGTTCCTTATCCGTAGACCGGCCCACCTCAGGGGGAGCAGCCTTGTTCACCCGAGGTCCCTCTTTGACGCGACATGGCGTGTGCCGTGGCCGCGCGATCATCCGGTCGGGCGCGTTCCCGCCGGTCCCCTAGACTCGGAGCCGTGCTCGTGATTGCGAACGGCGCTCCGGGGGCCGGAAAGACGACCCTCGCAAGACCCCTGGCTCGCGCGCTTGGGTTGCCCCTGATCAGCAAAGACCCAATCACGGAGGCGATTGCCGACGTCCTTGGACCTTCCGGCGACCTGCAATGGTCGAGCCGGTTGGGAGCCGCAGCGTTTGAGGTGATGTGGGCGATCGCTCGCGAGACAGTTGACTCTGTCCTCGAGGGGAACTTCGGTCCCGAGTCGGTCGAGCACATATTGACGCTTCCGGCACGACCTATCGAAATCTATTGCTCGTGCCGGACGGACGACGTACTCCGGCGGTTCCGTGAGCGAGCTCCCGGCAGACATCCCATTCACCTGGGTCTGGCTCACCATGATCGCCTGAAGGATCGGGTCGCCACCGTACCGCCTTCCCCGCTGAACATCGGTCCCGTGCTCGAAGTTGATACATCAGAGCCAGTCGATATAGGCGTGGTCGAGGCGTGGGTGCGCGAGCAAGCCTGACTCAGTCTGCGGGCGCAGCCGCCGCTCTAAGCGAGTGGCCGGACCCGAAAACCGACGGCCTGGACGCCGTGCGAGAGTACACGGCACGCTACGGCGGGCTCGCGGACCAGCCGCTGCCGACGGACCTCGACTTCCCGCACGACGACATCTCCGCTGACGAGTTCGAGGATGTGTGGCGCAACGCTCGGGCGAATCTCGAGGACGGCCCGCGCAGGTAGCGCAAGGACGACAGCCACCCTCTCGATCCGCAGATAAAGCGCCTTAGCCGTACACCTTGGGACCGCATTACTCTGGCTGCCGTTCGGCCTGTCCAGAGGTGTTCGGCATGACGCAGGAAGCACCCAGGCCACGGACGGTCGCCGCCGCCATCGCGCTCACGTCGCTCGGCCTCGTGGTGGCGCTCAGCCCGCTGGCGACATGGGCGGTCCGGACCTACGACTTCGGATTGGAACAGCGAGTCGCGGGCACACGTCTCGGCGGTTGGGTCTTGGTCGCGTTGGGCGTCCTCGTCGTTGCGGCTGGCGTTCTCGCGATGGTTGGGAGTCGGCGAAGTGGCACGATGGCGCTACTCGCGGGTTCAGCGGCCTTCATCTTCGCGATCGTTCGGGCCGTGCAGCTGGATGGGCAGGACTTCGC
>JBKPHM010000024.1:0-82226 GCA_046729855.1 Actinomycetota bacterium
GCGACAGGTTCCCGGAGCCGATCCCCACCTCTTGGGTCACCCAAACCACCCCCCTCGGCCGGGGGGGGGCCGGCTCCGCCGCCCGCCCCCGTTCGGACGTGATCCTGCCAGGTCCGTTACGACATGCTGACCGCGGAGATCAGGTTGGAGTCGCGCAGCTTGCGCAGCGCCTCCCGCTCGATCAGCCGAACGCGCTCGCCCGACAGACCGAGCACCTTGCCCGTCTCGCGCAGCGAGAGCGGCTGTCCGTTCTCCAGCCCGTAGCGCAGGGCAACCACGTGCCGCTCGCGCTCGTCGAGCACGCGCTCGACCGCGTCGCCGATCTCCTCGCGGACCAGCTGATCCTCGACCTCGTTGAACGCCGCGTCCGAGTCGACCTCCTCGATCAGGTCGCCGAGCTCGGTGTCCTCGCCGACCGGCGACTGGAGGGACAGCGGCTCGCGCCGGCCCATCTCCGACAGGTCGTCGATCTCCTCGATCGTGGTGTCGAGGGCCCTGGCCAACTCCTCGCGGGTGGGCTCGCGGCCCATCGTCTGCGCGAACTGGAACCGCGTGCGGTTCAGCTTCCGCAGCCGGTCGTGGATGTGGACGGGAAGGCGGATCGACCGCGAGCGATCGGCGATCGCACGGGTGATGCCCTGCCGGATCCACCACGTCGCGTACGTGGAGAACTTGAACCCACGGCGCCAGTCGAACAGCTCGACCGCGCGCATCAGCCCGATGTTGCCCTCCTGGATCAGGTCCAGGAGCGGGAGCCCCTGGCCCTGGTACTTGCGCGCGACCGACACGACCAACCGGAGGTTGGCCATGATGAACCGCTGCCGGGCGGCCTCGGCCTTCCGGACCACCTGCCGGGCCTTCATGATGCTCTTCTCAGAGCGCAGACGGCCCGACCGCAGCTTCTCCTCGGCCTCCTTGCCGTGCTCGATGATGATGGCGAGCTCGACCTCCTCCTCCTTGGTGAGCAGCGGCTCGCGGGCCGCCGCCTCCAGATAGAGGCGAAGGTCGTCGGCATCGTCGGTTCCGAGCGGTCGTGCAGGCTCTGGCATCGTGCTCCTTCTCCCCCCTCGAGGCCTCGGGGGCGTGGGCGTCCCCCACGAAGGTCCTCGGGGAATTTCTGTTTCCCGTGCGAGCGACCCGGGACGGGCGCGGATCAACGGGCCGCCCCCCGGCAACCTCGAAGGCGATCGTACCCACCGGGCCACCCTTTGTAAAGGCAGGCACAGGTTAAGACGCCGTGGATACTGCGGATATTCCCCATCCACGCACCCGATCGTTCGGCCGATCGGGCGTCGGAAGCCGCGTCCATAGCGTAGCGCGATCGGCGTATCGGTCTCGATGCCGGGGATCGGGCCGACCCGGAGTGCGGCGCGATGGGTTGCCCATCAGGGGCCGCGGACGCTTAGGCTGCGCGGGATGGAACGACGCCTCCGAGTGCGCGTGATCGCGCTGGCGGTCGCGGCCGCGTGCGTCGCGGTGGCGCCTTTCCTCCTGTGGCCGCCCGGACGCGAGCCGGCCCGTGCGGCCAATGGGCTCGATACGCTCGACCACCTGATCTTCATCGTCCAGGAGAACCGCTCGTTCGATCACTACTTCGGGACGTTCCCCGGCGCGGACGGCATCCAGTTCCGCGCCGACGGCGTACCGGCCGTGTGTATCCCGGACCCGGTCG
Organism: Actinomycetota bacterium; assembly: GCA_046729855.1. Taxonomy (GTDB): domain Bacteria; phylum Actinomycetota; class UBA4738; order UBA4738; family HRBIN12; genus DATHSY01. The sequence goes on from JBKPHM010000024.1 coordinate 1,673, forward strand.
TGGGCCACTGTTCGCGCCCGTATCCCAGCCGATCCCTGCTCCAGCAGGGCGGCCCCCACGACCGCCCGGCCTCCATCGCCGACATCAACGGCGGGGCGATGGACGGGTTCATCCGAACCGCGGCCGAACGCAAGAAGCTCTGCGCGTCGGATCGGACCCCCACCCGGTGCCGGCCGTTTCTCGGTCCCGACCTCCAGCCCGACGTCGTGAGCTACCACACGGCCGAGGAGATCCCGAACTACTGGGCGTACGCGGAACACTTCGTCCTGCAGGACCGCATGTTCGCGCCGACGGACTCATGGACGCTGCCGGCACACCTGTTCCTGGTCTCGGCATGGTCGGCGTACTGCCCCGATCGCCACGACCCAATGAGCTGCCGGTCGAACGTGGACCTGACGCGACGGGGGCAGTATCACCGGTACGGCGACCCCCCGGTCTACGCGTGGACAGAGATCACGCACCTCCTCGACCGCGGCGGGGTGAGCTGGGCGTATTACGTGGGCGATGGAACGTGCGTCTCGCCCCCCTGTAGCCAGGAGCCGGGGCGCTGGGGGACGACGGCGTCGGGTAAGAACCCCCTCCCCGGGTTCGTCGGCGTCGTTGGTCGGGATCAGCTCGATCACATCCGAACGCATCGGACGTTCCTCGACGCCGCACGAAGCGGAACCCTCCCCTCGGTATCGTGGGTCGTCCCGGGGAACCGTGTCAGCGAGCACCCCGGCGCCGCCACACCGATCGACGACGGTCAGGCTTACGTGACCAAGCTCGTGAACGCCGTCATGCGAGGACCGGACTGGCAGAGCACCGCGATCTTCCTCACGTGGGACGACTGGGGCGGCTTCTACGACCACGTCGTGCCGCCGCGGGTCGACCGCAACGGGTTCGGTCTGCGCGTTCCCGGCATCACGATCAGCGCGTGGGCCCGTGCCGGCACGATCGATCATCAGACGCTGTCGTTCGACGCGTACCTCAAGCTCATCGAGGATCGGTTCCTCGGCGGGCAGCGGCTCGATCCGAGCACCGACGGGCGCCCCGACTCGCGACCGACGGTCCGCGAGGAACTGGACGTGCTGGGAGATCTGTCGCTGGAGTTCGACTTCACGCAGGCACCGCTCGACCCGCTGATCCTGGACCCGCGGCCCGGGTAGCCGCGCCTCGGATCGCCCCGCCTCAGCGCGACACGCGGACAGACAACACCGGCGGAAGCCGTCGCGCGGCAGTCGTCCAGGTCGCACCGCCGTCCGCGGAGCCAAACACCTCGCCCGACGTGGCGCCGAAGTACAGCCCGAGCGGCTCTGCGTCGTCGCGCCCGAAGGCCTGTCGCAGGACCGTCAGGTACGCGTTCTTTTGAGGCAGCCCGTCGGCCCGGGGCGACCACGAGGAGCCCGCGTCCCGCGTCTCGTACACCCTGACCTTCCCCTCGGGGGTCACGCGGTCCCCCGAGTCGGCGAGCGGGATCACGTACGCGGAGTCGGGGTCGCCGGGGTCGATCGCCATCGGGAACCCGAAGTCCGACGGCAGGCCGGTGGCGATGTCGTTCCACGATTCCCCTGCATCGTCGGATCGGTAGACGCCGCCGTGGAACTGCATGAAGAGCCGTTCGGGCCGCACGGGGGAGCGATGCATGTTGTGGACGCAGAGGTCGAGCGTGGTCGCCCACGTCTCCTCCGGCAGGTAGCGCGGGATGAGGCCGGCGTTGCCGTGCCGCCACGTGGCACCACCGTCCTCCGTTAGCCAGACCCCGACCGCGGAGATGCCGATCGCGAGACGGTCGGGCTCGCCCGGCCACGGGCAGATCGAGTGGAGCGCGAGCCCACCGAACCCGGGTTGCCACTCTTTCCGGCCCGGCTGGTCCCATAGGGCGCGGTTGAGCGACCATGTGAACCCACCGTCCTCGCTCGCGAACAGCGCCGCCGGCGCCACTCCCGCGTACAACTGTCCGTCGTCCGCCCCGGGGTGCACGATCCAGATCCGCTCGACGGCCGCGTCCGCGTCGTCGGGGAACCGCGGACCCTCGACCGGCTCCCAATCGCCGGCGGCGTCATCGGTCACGTAGATGCGTGGCCCGAACTGGCCGTGCGTCACCGACGCCAGGTACCGGCCCATCCTGGGTTCGCGGATCGCGTACTCGACGCTGGATCCGGCGAAGGCGCGCGCCGCGACGTCGAGCTCGCCACCGCGCGACCCCCGCAGGACGACGAGTCCCTTGCGCGTGCCGACGAGGACCTCCGCGTCCTCGCCGCCGGAGATCGCGGGCAGGACGTGCACCAGGTCAGCGCCCCCGATGGGATCGGCGGCCCGGGCCCTCTCGCCGTTCACGAAGACGCCCACGTGCTCGCGGATCTCGCCCCGCTCGTCGAGGACCCACCCGGACAGGCGCGGATATTCCCGTTCGAGGGCCCGCAGGACGTCGGCGACGGTGGCGCCGTCGACGGCGAGCTCGCGCAGCCCCCCGGCGAGGTCGCGGAGCGGCGGGCGCAGCGAAACGGTTGCCACGGCGCACGAGTCTAGCGACGGACCCGGCCACGGGCGAGGGACTCCACGGCGTTGCGCGGGGGGCAGGGGGGCAGGGTGCAGCCGCGCGACGTAGCCTGAGCCGATGGCGGCGTTCGAGCTTCCGGCGAGCCGGTACGTTGACCTCGATGGGCCGGTCCACTACGTCGAGTGGGAGGGGCCGCCGGACCTGACGTTCGTGCTGATCCACGGGCTCGGTGGGTCGCACCTGAACTGGGTCCGCGTCGCCCCATCCCTGTCGCGGCTCGGGCGCGTCGTCGTGCCAGACCTCCCCGGCTTCGGACGGTCCCCGCTCGCCGGTCGGCGGTCCGCGATGCATGCCGGTCGGCGTCTGCTCGGCGACCTCGTCCGCAAGCTCGCCACCGGACAGACGATCGTCGTGGGCAACTCGATGGGCGGCGGGTACGCGATGCTGCACGCCGCATTCGAACCCGACTCGGTGGCCGGGCTGATCCTGACCTCGTCCGTCTTCCCCTGGGCCCCGGCCGCGATACCGTCGCCCCTCGCCGTCGCCGCGTTCGCCGTCTACCGGATGCCATGGGTCGGCGAGCACGTGGTCGCGACGCGGTTCCGCCGCCTGGATCCCGAGCTCGTCGTGCGCTGGGGCTTTCGGCTGACGGCGGGCGATGCGTCCAGGATCCCGCCCGAGGTCGTCCGGGCGCACGTCGACCTGGTGCGCGAACGGCAGCACGATCGCACCGCGGCGCCGGCGTTCCTCGAGGCCGCGCGCTCGATCCTGTGGTTGGGCGCGCGGCCATCGCTGTCCAGGCGCGTCATCGACGCGATCGACGTCCCGGTGCTGGTGATCCACGGCAGCCGGGACCGGCTGGTGCCACTCGCGTACGCGCTGTCGGTGCTGGAGCGGCGGCCGACCTGGGATCACGCGATCCTGCCCGGCCTCGGTCACGTGCCACAGCTCGAGGATCCCGACCGCTGGTTGAACGCGGTGGAACGCTGGCTGGTCGATCGAGAGCTCGTCGAGGTCGATTAGACGCCGGCAGCCTTCGAGATCTTCGCGAACGATTCGTCCAGGGCCGCCGCGAGGGCGTCGAGGTCCGGCACGGCGTTTCGGTCGGCGGTCAGACCGAACGCCATCGTCCCGCCGAGCGACGTGCACGCGATCGACAGCGGCGCGTTGGCACCGAGCGGCATCGCCGGGTATGTGCCGACGAGCCTGGCGCCCGCGAGGTAGAGCGGCTGTTGAGGCGCGGGGACGTTCGACACGACGACGTTGAACCACGGCCCGCGTGAGGCCGCGCGCGCGGCTGCGGCGAGCAGGCCGGCCGGGGCGTACGCGCCCAGCGCGACGATCGCGTCGACGCTCATGGCGGCCATCGATCCCTTGAGATGCGACGTCGCGCGCCGGACCGCGGCGAGTCGTCGCGCGGCGGACATCGCGCCGACGGGGACGTCGACGAACGCGGGCGCCACGCGGTTGCCGGCCGTGGATCCGCCCTGGGTGCCGACCGAGACCGGCACCATGACACGCAGCGACCGGCCTCGGGTCGGGGACCCGCGTGAGGACAGAAGGCGGTGCAGCGACTCGGCCACGCACGTCAGCACGACGTCGTTCACAGTTCCGCCGAGCGCCTGCTTCACGTCCCTGAACCACTGGACGGGTGCCTCCGTCATGGCGAAGCGGCGCGAGGACCCCACCGGCGCGTCGAGCGGCGAGGACGGCCGCACGCCCAGGCCGAGCAGGTCGCGCACGCCGGATGCGACCGCCCCGACGCCGAGCGCGGCGACCGCCGGCGAGCGCCGAACCGTGTCGACGGCGTCCAGCCCGGCGCGCAGCGGGTGCGTGACGGCATCGCGCAGCGCCTGAGCGAGGAGCTCGGACGAGGTGGGCTCGGGATCGGGCGTCCAGCCGCGGGGCGGCTCGAACGGCAGCCGGTCGCGTTCGAGGTCGTACATCGCCATCGCGAGCTGGATTCCGGAGATGCCGTCCATCATCGCGTGGTGGATCTTCATCACCGTGGCGACGTGGCCGCCCTCGAGCCCCTCGACGAGGTACAGCTCCCAGAGCGGCCGCGTGCGATCGAGCGGCCGGGAGATCACGTCGGCGACCAGGTCCGTGAGCTGCCGGCGCCCTCCGGGGGCCGGCAGCGCCGCCCTGTGCACGTGCGCGCCGAGGTCGAATGAGACGTCGTCGACCCAGACGGGCAGCGCCAGGTTGCCCAGGACGAACCGGACGCGCTTGCGGAACCGAGGGGCGAGGTAAAGCCGCGCCTCGAACCGGTCCCGCACCTCCTCGAACCGCACCCGTCCGCCGGGGCGCGTCGATGGGTCGAAGATCGACACGGCGGCCACGTGCATGTGCATGCCGCCCCGCTCCAGGAACAGGAACGAGGCGTCGAGCGGCGTCAGGCGTTCTGGCGGCACGACATCACCCTACCGCTAGGGCATCGCGGGCTCCCGGACGCGCGAGGGCAGTGCCACGCTCGCCAGGATCGCCCCGGCCAGGATCAGGACGCCCCCGACGGCGACGCCGATCCCGATCGGCTCGGACAGGAACGCCCACGCGAGGAGCGCCGCCGCGAGCGGCTCCATCGCGCCGATGATCGACGAGCGCTCCGCCCCGATCAGCCGTATCCCGCCGAGCAACGTGACGAACGCGCCCGCCGTGCCGACGCCCATCGCGAGCAGGATCGCCCATTCCCTCCACCCCGTTGGCGCCTCCCACTGCCCCGTCGCGATCGATGCGATGAACGTGGAGACGGACACGGTGGCGCTGACCCATAGGGACGCGGTGAGCGGCTGCGTGCGCCGGATCACGACGTCGGCGCCCAGCATGTAGCCGGTGATGATGACGGCCGACGTGACCGCGAGGACCACCCCGATGGGTTCGATGACGAGCTCGCCGCCCACGGCCACCACGATCGCCGCGCCGGCGACGGCCATCGCGAGCGCTACCGCCGTGCGGCGCGGCGGCGCGCCGCGGCGCAGGACCACCCACGATCCCGCCGCGACGAACACCGGATACGTGTAGAACAGGAGCGTCACGGCGGCCGCCGTGCCGTGCCCGAGCGCCGCCAGGAAGAAGCTCGCCTCGACCGCGTAGCCGGCAGCGGCGAGCGCGACGATCCGTCCCCGCTCGCCCCGCGCCGGGGCCATCGGACGCCGAAGTACCAGCAGGATGGCGGCCAGCACGACCGCCGCCGCCCCGAACCGGAACGCCAGCACCGACCAGACCGGCAGGCCCCGGTCGAAGATCGAGCTCGAGAGCACGACGACGGCGCCGAACTGCAGCGCCGCCGCGACGGCGAGCAGGCCGCCGATCCTCTCGCCCCGGCGCCCCCGCGGACCGGTCCCCCACGCCGCCGCGCTCACCGGTCGGCGAGCTCGATCCGCATCCGCTTGAAGCCCCTGCCCTTGTTCTCGGTCTTCACCACACGGACGCGGCCGACCTCGGCCGTCGAGCGGACGTGCGTGCCGCCGTCCGCCTGGCGGTCCAGGCCGTCGATATCGATCACGCGGATCGGGTCGACATGCTCCGGGATCAGGTTCACCTTCGTCCGGATCAGGTCCGGATCGGCCAGGGCCTCGGCCCGCGGCAGGAACGCGACGCTCACGACACGGTCGCGCGCGAGCTCGTCGTTCAGCCGCCCCTCGACCTCACGGGCGAAGTCGGACGAGATCGTCGGGAGCTCGAAGTCCATCCGCGCGACGCCGGGTTCCATGTTGCCGCCGGTCACCTTGGCGTCGAAGTCGCCGAACACGATCGCCGAGAGTGCGTGCAGCGCGGTGTGCGTCCGCATCAGCAGATACCGGCGGGCCCAGTCGATCTCGGCGCGGACGCGCACGCCGACGGCCGGGGCGTCGCCGGACGTGACGTGCAGCACGTCGCCGGCGCGCTTGAGCGTGTCCGAGACGGCGACGTCGGCGTCGTCCCACCGGAGGAGCCCGGTGTCGCCCGGCTGCCCGCCGCCCCGCGCGTAGAAGACGGTCCTGTCCAGGACGACGCCGTCCTCGGCGGCCGCGACGACAGCGGCGTCGCATGTGGCGGCGTACGCGTCCACGGAGGCGAGCTCGTCGGTCATGCCGGCCGAAGCCTATCCGACGACCTATCCGACGACCGGTGGGAGCGCCTTCGTCGCCCGTTCAGGCGAACGCGAGAAACGACCGATAACCGACGCGTGGAACCTCGCCGGCGGCCCCCCCGCCTGATGCTCGGCTTCGGCGCGGGCAGCCTGATCGCGTTCGTTCTCGTCGGAGTCGGGATGGGCGCGGTGCTCGTGCAGAACGCCAGGACGCAGGCCGAGCAGCGGGGCACGTTCCATGCCGTGTTCGTCGCGAACGCTGTGCTGGCGCCGGCCCTCGAGGGGATCGACCTCACACGACCCGTCTCCGGGACCGAGCTCGAGCGGCTGGACGCCTTCGTCCGGTCGCGAGTCCTGAGCGGGCCCGCCGTGCGGATCAAGGTCTGGTCGTTCGACGGCACGATCGTCTATTCGGACGAGCGCGCGCTGATCGGCCGACGGTTCCCCGAAGAGGAGGAGGAGTTCGAGGAGGTCCTCGAGCACGGGCCGGCGAGCGGCATCAGCGAGCTAGACCACGCGGAGAACGTCGCCGAGCGCGCACTCGCCGACAAGCTCTTCTACACCTACGTTCCGCAGCGCCTGCGCCCTGGCGAACGGGTCGTCGCCGTCTCGGAGCTGTATCAGGACTACGCGTACCTGCAGGGCGACATCGACCAGCTCCTGGGCCTGCTCGTGGCGACGTTGAGCATCGGACTGCTCGCGCTGTGGGCGGCGATCATGCCGCTCGCCCGGCGGACCTCACGCGATCTCCGACTCAAGAACGAGCAGCTAAACGCCTTGCTGGAGCGCGAGCAGCGGACGGTGGCGGAGCTTCGCGACGCGAACCGCCGCAAGGACGACTTCGTCGCAGCTGCCTCGCACGAGCTGCGGACGCCGCTCACGTCGATCATGGGGTACCTGTCGACCCTTCGTCAGGACGAGATCGTCGCCGACGAACGGATCCGCAACGAGTTCATCGATTCGGCGGAGGCGCAGGCAAGGCGACTGCATCGGCTGATCACCAACCTCCTTGCGGCCGCGCAGATGAGCGAGGGCGGCAGCCCGATCCTGCTCGAGCGGGTCGACGTCGCGCAGGCGATCCACGAGCTGGTCGACGGCCTCCCCGGTGCCGCCTCGCGGATCCGGCTCGCGATCGAGCCCGCCGCGGCGCGGGTCGTGTCGGACCGCGCGCGGGTCGTCGAGATCCTCACGAACGTGATCGACAACGCGTTGAAGTACTCGCCCGAAGGGACCGAGGTCGAGGTCGGAGCGAGCGTCGCGCCGGACGGCTGGCGGTGCTGGGTCACCGACCGGGGCGTCGGCATCGACCCGGCGGATCGCGAGGCGATCTTCGAGCGCTTCCACCAGCTCGACCAGACGTCGACGCGTCGCTTTGGTGGCGTCGGGCTCGGCCTGTACCTGGTCCGGGAGATGGTCGAGGAGCTCGACGGCCGCATCGAGGTCCTCGGCGCGCCCGGAGAGGGCACGACGTTCACGGTCACGCTGCCGGTCGTCACGCTCGGAGCGACCCGCGCCGTCGCAGTCGCGTCGTAGCTCACGGTCGCCGGTTCAGCCGCCAGCGCGAAGGAACGACGAGACGCGCTCGACGAGCGTCGGGATCGACGCGAAGAGCTGGTCCTGACCGCCGAGGACGATCAGCTCGGCGTTCGGAAGCAGCTCGCGGTAGATCCGCCCGAGCTCGGCCGGATGGATCTCGTCGCCCTCGACGCAGATCAGCAGCACCGGCGCGGTAACGCGCGCGAGCAGCGACCGGTCCTTGACCGGCCAGTCCTCGATCACGCCACGCACCGCGCGCGCGACGCCGTCCGGGTCCGCGTGGTCCCACAGGGCGCGGTCGAGATCGAGCCTCCATGGCATGCTCGCGTACCGCGCCGCGCGGTCGGGATCCGAGACGATCATGTCCAGCGCCTCGTCGGCGGTCTTGCCGTCGAGGACGGCCGCCATGTCGCGGTACCGGTCCTTGAACGGGAACGGCAGGTCGAGCGCCGCCGGCAGCAGCCACACCATGCGCTCGAACCGGTCGGGGGACCGGCAAACGAGGCTCGCGAGCGCGCCCGCACCGAGCGACGTCCCGACCGCGCACGTCGCCCCGTACGTGTCGGCCACCGTCTCCAGGTCGCGCGCGAAGTCCGCGAAGCCGTAGCCCGTCTCCGGGGCGCTCGAGCGTCCGTGTCCGCGAAAGTCGAACCGCACCTTCGTCCCGGGGACGAACGGCGTGACGGCGGCGAGCTCGCGCCGGTTGTTCGTGAGCCCGTGCGCGACGACGGTCACGGGCGGGCCGTCGCCCTCGATCTCCACGTACAGCGTCGCGTCGGTGGTCACGACCTCGGGCATGCTGGCCTCCTGCGTGGCGCGCGTACGATACACGCGATGCCCCACATCGAGGTCCTCCGCGTCGGCGAGGAGCGGTACCAGGTGACCGTGCGCGACGACCACGGCGAGACCCGCTACGACGTCACTGCCGCGACGCCCGACGTCGAGCGACTCGGCGCACCCTACGGCTCGGCGGAGGAGTTCGTGCGGGCCTGCTTCGGGTTCATGCTCGAGCGAGAGCCGAAGGAGTCCATCCTGAGCGCCTTCGACGTCAGGGACATCGCGAGATACTTCCCTGAGTTCGAACGCGAGATCGCGTCCGGCTGATCGTTAGCCCCGGACGGCGTCCAGCGTCCGGCGCGCCTGCGTAACGTGGAAGCGGTCGTGTCCGGCGAGCAGCCGGAAGATGAGGTCGTACGTCTCGCGGCCGCGTTCGGCGTGGATCCCCGCCCGGGCGCGCTCCCCGTCGGTGGCCCGGGCCCACATCTCGAGGTTCGCATCGCGAAGCGTCTCGAAGAGCGTCAGCAGCCGGCCTGCGTCGTCGTCGGCGTGATGGAGTCGCTCGACCCACAGGTCCTGGTCGTACCCGATCAGCTGTGGCTCCTCGTGAGCCACGATCCACCGGTACCGGGCCGTCGAGACGATCTCGGCATCAACGATGTGCCCGACGCACTCGAGGACCGACCATTCGCCAGGCTCCGGTCGCGTCCGGAGCCCGCTGCCCGCTTCGGCGACAAGCGTGCGGAGCGCGGCGGGCGTGCCAGATTGCACCTTGGCCGGATCGTCGTCGCCGAGCAGCGAGAGGATGTGCCGCTGGTAGCCGCTCGGATCCGCGACCGGATCGGGCGACGGCGTCCGCATCAGGTGTTCACCACGTCGTCCTGCGGCGCCAGCTCATCGCGAATCCTGGACGCCCACCGCGCGACGAGGACCGTGAAGCCCAGAAACAAGATCCCGGACGCGAGCAGGATGATGCGAACGCGGTCGTCCGACCAGACCGCGACCAGGATCAGGGCCGGCACGATGAAGCCCAGGTTGTACGCGATGTCGAACAGCGCGAACGCGCGCCCGCGGAAGTCGTCGGGCATCGCCTGCTGCACGATCGTGTCGGCGGAGATCTTCCCGAGGAAGAACGCGAAGAACCCTGCGAAAAGCATCACGGCGAACCCCCCGAGCGAGAGCAGCACCCCGCCGACCAGCGTCCCGATCCCGAGAAGCACCATCGAACCGATGAGCAGGCGGATCGGCGCGATCCGGTCCTTCCAGCGCTGTGCCAGGATCATGCCGAGCGCGCCACCCAACAGCCCGCCGACGCCCGTGAGCGCCAGCGAGAGCGTGTCTGCGTCGCCGCCCGTCGCGAGCTCCTTCGCGTACAGGCCGAAGACGAACAGGACGAAGCCCCAGAACTGGTAGCGGAGCATCTGGAACGACGTCAGCCCGAGGGCGGCGGGCGCGCGGCCCGCGACCTCGCGGAGGCCGGCGACGATGTTGCGCACCACCCGGGACGCCTCTTCCGCGAACGACGTCGTGTGCGGGGTCGCCTCGGTGTGGCGCAGCCGCATCGCCACGAACGCCACGACCACGAGCGCCGCGGCGCCCATGAGCACGGGGATGAACGGCGGCACGCTCCCGGCCAGCACGGTGCCCACGCCGATGCCGATCACCTGGAAGAACCCGCCGCCGGCCTGTGACAGCCCATTGCCCTGGAGGAGGTCCTTGCCCGAGAGCACGTCCGGGATCGCCGCCGACTTCGCCGCCAAAACGACCCGAACGAATGCCTGGACCGCGAGCAGCCCCAGGATCAGCCCGGCGGTGGCGCCAACCTCGCCCTGGGTCGTGCCCGTGCCGAGCGGCACCAGGACCGCCGCTGCGACGGCGGCGACGACGGCCGCCGTGGTCAGCGCGGCCCACCACACGACGCGCCGTCGCGGGAACCGGTCGATGAACACGCCGATGAACGGCGACAGGATCGTGTAGGGGCCATAGAGGAACAGGACGACGGTCAACAGGTACCGCGCCGAGGGGAGGTTCCCGACGTCGAACCCCTCCTGGCCGCCGAACGCAATCGACTTCGCGATCGCCCCCTGGACGAGCCCCTGCCCGGCCTGCGCGAGGAACTGCACCCCCATCAGCGTGGCGAAGTCGACGTTCGAGAAGACGGAGAACATCTCACCGAAGAACCGCGAGAACCGGTCGAAGGCCCGGCGCAGCGCCGGCTCCCCGAGGCGCAGGCCAAGGGCGAAGAGCGTCGCGAGGGCCAGCGTGGCCCACCCGTCCGCCGTCGAGAAGGGCGCCCGGCGCACGGCGACCACCAGGATCCCCGCCACGACGGTCAGCGCGAACGAGATACCGGGCACGAGCGCGACCTTCACCCACGCATCCTCGAGCTCGAAGAACCTCGCGGAGATCAGCCCGGGAACGACCAGGAGCAGCGCGAGCGCGACGACGACCCACAGGGTGTGGCCGAGGTTCCCGAAGATCCCGGGGTGGTTCGCGTACAGCTGAGCCGTCGCGAGCTCGGCGTCGCGTGCGGCCTGGATCGCCTCGGGCGACGGCGTGGTGAGCTCGGGGCCGGTCAGGACGGCGACGTCCGCGCCGAGCTCGATCAGGTTCGAGGGAGCAGGCTCCTGGTCGAGCAGCTCCTCGTTGACGGTCCCCTCGTTGAACCCCCGGACGACGAACGCGATCGGCGGCTCCGGGTATTCGGCGCGGAGCGTCTCGACCTCTCGGAAGAAGCCGCCCGACATCTTGTTGTAGATCGGGTCGGTCAGCGCCGTCGGCCGGCCCGCGAGGAAGTCCTCGTAGCTTCCGAAGTACGACATCGACCGATCCACCGCGTCACCGGGCAGGCCGGTCCGCGAAACGTTCGTGAACGTCTTCGACCATCCGTACGACTGGTAGCGGTCGGCGTCGTTGATCACGAAGACGATCGGACGGTCGGCCGGCTCGTTCCGCACCACCGCGGCCGCGGCCGCGAGCGCCGTCCGCGTGGGCTGGTCGATCCACTGGTTCTCCGGGTCCCCCCACTTGACCGTCTCGCGCGCGGCGTAGAACGCGTACACCAGTGCCAGTGCGACGGCGACCGAGCCGGCGATCCCGAGGAGCCGCGTGCGTCCCTCGCGCGCCCAGAGCCACCGTACCGCGACCCAGGCGCCGACACCCGTCAGCGCCATCAGCCCGGCCGTCGCGTTCATGAATCGGTAGTACGGGTACGCGGCTCCGAACGCCCACCCGAGGGTGCCGATCAGCGGGATCAGCCACATCGACGAGACCGTGACCACGTCGTCGCCGGGACGGCGGTCCCGCCTCGCGCGGTAGATCGCCCACCCGATCGCGAGCAGGATCAGCGGGAACGTGATCGCCGGCTCAAGCGACCCGACCCACTCACCGAGCCGCTTCATGAATGCCTCGCGCGTATACGGCGGAGGCAGGGCGGCGTCGGCAAGTGAGCCGGCGACGCCCCACGGACCCACGAGCCAGGTCGCCAGCCCGAAGATCATCCCGAACCCGATCGCCATCAGGCTGGGCCCGTCGCGCCGCAGCGCCGAGCCGAGCGAGAGCCGGCTCGTCACGAAGTGCAGCGCGAACACCACCATCAACGACGCACCGAACACGACACACGTCGTCGGATGCGTGTACGCGGCGACGATCCCAAGCAGGAACATCGCGACGCGCGCGCCCCACGACGTCCGGCCCTCGGTCCAGAACGCAAGGATCAGCGACAACACGTACAGCACGATCAGGTTGTCGAGGTAGCCGACGTAGGGGGTCGTCATGAAGAAGAAGCCCGTGACGAACACGACGAGCAGCATGGCGAGCGGGTCGCGGTAGCGCCGGTAGGCGAACGCGCCCAGCGCGAGACCCGTCAGCACCGGGACCGCGATCATCATGAAGGCGCTGAACGAGAACAGCTCGATCCCGGCGACGCGCTGCAGCACCGACCCATAGAGCGGCACCGACACGCGGTAGCCACCGCCGAACATGTGGAACGGCCCCCAGTCACCCGCGATCAGGCCGGGGTCGTCGTGCATGATCACGTTCGAGCGCCACGTGTACCAGGCGGGGTCCCGCGTGGGTGCGCTGATCGTGGGGTCCCGCAGGAAGGGCCACGCGAAGAACAACAGGACGGACACGATCACGACGGCGAGCGCAACCCCGTAGCGCGCCCCGTGTCGCCGGGCCTCGGGGATCTGGACGGCCCCCTCGGTGCGCGCGGTGTTCGTGACGGTCATCCGGCTCTCCTCCGGTTCGTCGTTGTCTATGCGCGCGACGCGCGGACGCACCCAACGTCGGTCTGGGGACGGCGCGACGGCGCGAAGCGCGCACAGGATATCCAGCCGCGCCTCGGCGTGCCTGCCGTGTGGGACAATCGCAGCCGCTGTGCCCCGTTCCTTCCTCCCGAACTCCCGACTGGTCTTCGTGCTGCCGGCCGTCCCCGCCGTCGTGGCGGTGGTGGTCGCCTTCTCGCTGAGCGCCTCGTACGGCGTGCTCATCGGGGCGATCGCGCTGGCGTGGGTCGGCGCCGTCCTCGCCCGCGGCGACGATCGCGCATTCGACCCCAGTCGGCGGCGGTTCCTGGCGGCGCTGGGCCTGGCGGGGACGGCCTCGCTCGTGGGTGGGGCGGCCGCGGGCCGGGCGCTGCGTGGCCTGACCACGCCCGACCCGTCCGCCGCGATCGACGAGATGGCGCGCGGGATCGGATCCGAGGCGCTCGAGCTTGTCCGCCGCGCGTACCACCCCGGGCGGCTCGGCGACCTCCAGCTCGTGCTGACGCCCGGCTCGACCTCGAACTACAAGGAGGAGTCCCTGAACCTCGCGCGACGGGACCCGCGGTCGAGCCACGCGCTGCCGTGGATGTACGCCGAGCGCGTGCCGATCGTCGTGTACGCGCCGGGGGTGCTCGAACGCTCGGACCACACGGAGCGCGTGACGCTTGCGGATCTGGCGCCCACGACGGCGAGGCTTATGGGGTTCGACGGCTTTGACACCCCCGACGGGACGGCGCTGCCGGGGATCGCGGCGCGGGCGACGCCACCGCGGCTGATCGTCACGTTCGTGTTCGACGGCGGCGGATGGAACGTCCTGCAGCTGTGGCCGGACGCGTGGCCGAACCTACGTGCGCTGATGGCGAGCGGCGCGACGTACCGGAACGCGATCACGGGGTCGTTCCCCGCGGTGACCGCAGCGGCCCACGCCACGATCTGCACCGGGGCGTTCCCGAGGACCCATGGGATCACCGGCCACAACATCCGGGACGGCCAGGTCGTCCGCAAGGCCTACCGCAGGGCGGGGCGCGCCGACCCCTCCGACATCCTGGTGCCCACGCTCGCGGACGCGTGGACCCAGGCGACGGACCAGCGCGCGTGGGTCGGCGAGCTCGGCTGGCAGGTCTGGCACATCGGGATGCTGGGTCGCGGCGGGCGGCCGCTCGGCAAGCTACCGGTCGGCGTGTACTTCGACGAGGCCGAGACCCATTCGTGGCGCCCGCACCACCCGACGGACTATCGGCTGCCGGCCGAGGTCCCGCCGGCGGAGGACCTCGACGGCTACGTCGCGGCGTACGCATCCGACCCGGCGAACCGGATCGACGAGCGCTTCAACCCGAGCGAGCTCAAGTCCGTCTGCTGCAACCCGCCCGGGACCCGCTACCAGGGCGACCTCGTCAAGGCCACCTTGATGTCTGAGCGCCCCGGCTTCCACGGGTCGACCGACCTGCTGTACGTCAACTTCAAGTCACCGGACTACGCGGGGCACACGTGGAACATGGAGTCCGAGCGGACCGCGATCGCGCTCCAGGCGGTCGACGAGCAGCTCGCGCGGATGATGGCGTTCCTCGACGGCGCGTTCGCGCCCGGCGAGTGCGTCGTGATCGTGACGGCCGACCACGGACAGTGCCCGACGGTAGAGGATATGGGCGGAGTGCGCGTGGATCCGATCCAGCTGAAGGTCGACCTCGAGCGGGAGTTCGGGCGTTCGATGCTCGACCTCGTCGCGTACGTGGCTCCCTCGGAGATCTACCTGAACGAGCTCGCGTTGGTGGACGCCGGGTTCACGCGGGACGACGTCGCCGCCTTCATGCACGACTACACGTACGAGGACAACCTCGGGCCGTACGTCCGCGACGCGGTCGTGGACGACGACCGGCTCGCGGAGCCGGTGTTCGCGGCCGTGCTGTCGACCGACTACCTGGCGCGGATCGAGGGGGCCGACCTAACGGAGCTCGGGCCCGGTCGGTACGCCGCGGACGAGGACCCGCTCGGGCTCCCGCCCGTGACGTGGTGAGTCACCACCCCGTGTAGAAGAGGATCTCCGTGGCCCCGGCCTGCACCGAGCCGGCGGCGGCGACCGGGCGCACGTCCGCCACGGCGGGTGCCGCCGAGACCACGAGCAGTGGCACGAAGAAGAGCCAGTTGTGGTCGGTCTCGCCCCTGAACACGCCGAGGACCGACGACAGCGCGATCGTCGCCAGCACGACCGTCTCGATCCCCGGGCGCCGGGCGCGCCACCGGTCCGACGTGCGCGCGACGACGAGCGCCGCGGTCGCGACCCCAGAGGTGATCAACAGCGCGACGACGTTGCCGACGAGCCAGTACGGGTACGAGCGCCGGTACGTGAGGTATGCCGTGTGGCGATCCATCGTCGAACCGTATGCGCCGAGCAGGTCGATGCCCGTCGAGAGGCGGATCGCGACCACGCACGCCGCGAACGCGACGAGCGCGACCACGCCCCGGACGACGACGGGCCTCCACGGGACGCCGTCCCGGAGTGCCAGCAGTCCCACGCCGACGCCGAGCGGCCCGAGCGCCAGGGCTGCCCAGGAAAGCGTGGAGGCGAGCGCCGCTAACGCGCCGGCCCCGAACGCCCACGCCGTCGACCGCGGCGCGCGCACGACGGCGGCGAACGACGCCACCACGGCCGTCATGAAGACCACGTCCATCGACGTCGCCGTGTACACCAGCACCCCGGGGGTGCTCGCGAACAGCACCGCCGCGACGCGGGCCGTCCGGTCGTCGTACAGCTCCCTCGCGCTCAGGTACGTGGGGACGACGCCGAGCGCTCCGATCAGCATCACGATCAGCACGACGGACAGCACCCCGCCGCCGGTCGCGCGGGAGATCAGCCAAAGGAAGATCGGCGCGCCGGGCGGGTGCGTGGTCACGTGCAGCGGCAGGAACGCGAACCCGAGCCGGTTGAGCTCGTCGAACCGCTCGGCGAACGCGCGCGGCCCGAGCTCATCGACGATCGGGACGGCGGCCATGTACTCGCCGTGGCGTTCGAACGGCGCGGTCAGCAGCGCAGTCCCGGTCCCGGGCAGACAGCAGCCGGCGAACGTCCGGATCCGTCCGGATTGTATCGCGAGCGAGCCCGCCAGCAGCCACACGACGATCATCAGCAAGGCCAGGAACGCCGCGGGCGGCAACCGCATCACCCACGGGATAGACACAACGAAGGCGACGCCGAGGACCAGGGGCGCGACGACGCCGGGTCCGATCGCCGGACGCCAGTTCAGGAACAGCGGCGGCAGGTCCGCCGGGAAGTGCACGCGCGACCATGGGACGAAAAAGGACACCGCGACGAACCCGAGCAGCAGCAGCGTCGTGGCCGCGTACGCGGCGCGCGGGCGCGACCGCTCCTCCGGCGGTCGCGGGTAGCTCACCGCTCCGCCGACGCCTCGGGCAGGCACGGGAGCCGGGACAGCAACGTGGACGGTAGCGCGGCCGAGAACACCTCCGTGTCCGCGCGCCCGGGCTGCGGCTCCTGGTTCGCCCTGACGGTGTCGGCCTGCGTGAGGTGCATCAAGAAGTCCGAGACCTCGACCAGCGTGAACCCGTTGTCCCGCAGCTCGTCCGTGTTGAGCCAGATCTCGGTCGGTCTGACCTTCTCGACGAGCGGCACGCGGTCGCGGTCGGCGTCGAACGCGGTCGCGACCTGGTCCTCGAGACGGTCGATATCGATCAGGAAGGTGCCCGAGACCTCGGGGTCACGTTGCGTCCCATGATCGGCGAGGATCGTCATCACCCACCGACCGGCGCCCACCTCGTCGTCGAGGAACGCAACGAGCTCGCGGAGCGCGTCGTCCTGCCACGCGACGGCATCCGCCATCTCGAACGAGTCCGCGCTGAACAGGTGCCCGATCGTGTCGATCGCCTTGTAATTCAGGTACAGCAGGTCCGGCACGTCGTCGTCGCCGAACCCCTCGCGGGCGACGACCTCACGGATCAACGCCGTCTGGTACGGCGTCCGCGCCGGCGTGTCGAACCCGTGCGCAAGCTGGTCGATGTCGTTCGTCCGCCACTTCCCGTCGAGCGCGCCGTCGGATTGGTCCAGCTTCCGCACGTACGCCGTCACCGGTGGGAGGTCGTTCACGTACGCGGGCAGGTCGTAGAACGGCGCCATGGCCGCCGTGAGGTTCCACTGCTCCGACTCGGCGCCCGCCGTGGGGGCGAACTCCTTCTCGCGCGTGACGGCGATGTCGCGGTCGCCGCCTCCCCACTGCGAACCGTGGCTCATCATCATCACGTGCGCGGCGAGCGTCGCGATCGCGCCGTCGATCGGGCGGTTGCCGTGCGCGCGGTCGTAGACGTCCGCGAGCGTCGGATCGACCAGGAACGCCGGCCCGTTCGCGTTCGGCTTCTGGAGCTTCTCGTTCAACCGGATGTACTCGTCCACGAAGCCATGGCGCATCGGGAAGGTTCCCGTCCCGATCGTCGCATGGGCGACCGGGGTGTTCGTCGGCGAGGCTCCGACGGTGACGTCGGTGAACAGGGCGGCGTCCTCGGCCAACGACCGCAGGTACGGCCAGGCGTTGGGCCACCGATCGAGGACGTCCCATCCGCCCGAGTCCCACACGAGCGTGATGAGCAGCCGCGGGAGCGGCCGCTCCGCCGTTGGCAGCAGCGCCTGGGCCTGGGCCTGCCCGTCGGGCGTCGGGAACGAGGACTTGAGGAGTGCCGCCTGCGTCGGCGCCACGTCGGCGAGCGTGATCGGACGGTCGTACACGCCGGGCCGGACGTACCCGGGCCCAACGATCACGACCGGAACGTCCTGCGTGTAGTCGAACGGCGTGGCGTGCGTCAGCCCTCCATGCACGAAGGCCCACTCGTACGGAACGATCTGGATGTCGCCGCTCCGGCCGAGCATCACGCCGCGCCACGTCCGGAGCAGGACCTCGTGCGATGTCTGCAGGCACACCCGACGTGCGAGCGTCTCGCTCGACGTCTTCGGCCCGGCGGCCGACGTCGGCCGCACGGACGAGCCACCGCCGGCGGAACGCTCATCCCCGCCGGTGCATGCGGCGAGGACGAGGCACGCGAGGAGCGCGACGAGCGCTCGCCTCACCCGCGAGCCTCGTCCAGGCACTTCAACCGCGGCAGCAGCGAGATCGGAAACGCCGCGGCGAACACCCGCTCGTCGCGTTCGGCGGCCGCGACGGTCGAGGGATCGGTCGAGGCCTGTCCCTTCGTGTACTCGAGGACGAACCGCGCGATCTGCTCGAGCGTGTAGCCGTTTTCCCGCATGACCGACTCGTTCACGTAGATCTGGCTCGTCCGAACGGCGAGGAACACCGAGCCACCACCGGACGCGGGGAACGCGGCGTCGAGGTCGCGCGTGAGCTCGGGAGGCGTCACCTGAAACGCGCCCGACACCTTCGGGTCGAACTGCGCGCCGTGGTCCGCCGTGAGGACCATCGCCCACCGCCCCGGTCCGACCTCATCGTCGAGGAACGAGACGAGGTGGCCCAGGGCGGCATCCTGCGTGCGGAGCGTGTCCCGCATCTCGGGCGAGTTCGCGCTCCAGATATGGCTGACGTGGTCGATCGCCTTGAAGTTGATGAACAGCAGATCGGGGACGTCGTCGTCGCCGAACCCCTCGTGCGCGATCACCTCTTCGACCATGTCGTTCTGGTACGGGATCCGGGCGGGCGTCGCCCACCCCCCTTCGTACTGCTCGATCGAGTTGTCGCGCCACTTCCCGTCACGCGCGCCGTCGGCCGCATCGACCGCGTCGACGTAGGACGACAGCGGTGGCAGGTCGTTCACGTACGCCGGGAACTCGAAGAAGGGCTGGTTCTTGCCCTGGAGGTTCCAGGTGGTCCCCTCGGCGCCCTCGTTGCTCTCGGGGTCGAGCGGTGTCCGCAGCACGGCGATGTCCCGATCGCCGCCGCCCCAGAGCGCACCGTGGCTCATCATGTTGAGGTGCCAGGTGACGCTGGCGAGCCCGCCGACGAGCGGCTCGTTGTCCATCGCCCTGTCGTACAGGTCGGCGAGCGTCGGCTCCATCAACAGGAGCGGCCCCAGCGCCCCGGCGCGGACCAGGCCACCGTCGAGACGGAACTCGGCGTCGACCTGTCCCGTGCGCATCGGGAAGGCGCCCGTCCCGATCGTGGCGTGCGTCGCGGGGGTGATCGAGGGCGACGAACCGACGTTCGCGCGGTCGTACCAGACGCCCCGTTCGATCATCGACCTGAGCACGGGCCAGTCGTTCGGATAGGTATCCAGGACGCTTCGACCGCCGGCGTCCCAGACGAGCGTGACGATCAGCGGCGGCGGCGTCGGCCCGTCGGCCCCTGCCTCGTCGACGACCTCGGGGAGCACGTGCCCGTCGTCCGACTCGAAGGGAAAGCCGAGCATGGCCGCCTGCGTCGGCGGGATGTCCGCGATCGTCACCGGCCGCTCGACGCGCCCGACCGCCGGGACGACGCCGGGCCCGTACCAGAACAGCGGCACGTCCTGGAGGTAGTCCCACGGGCCGGAATGCGGGAAGTTCGTGCCGAGGAAGTTCGGCTCCTGCGGGATCACCGCGATCTGTCCCGAGCGCGCCGGATCGGTCCCGCGCCAGACGCGGACCAGATAGCGGTGCGGCATCGCGCACGCCGCGTCGGCCAGCACGCCGGGCGCCGGCTCGACCGGCGGCGTGGTGACGGCGCCGGAGCCGGCCGGCGCGGTCGTCGTCCCGCCCCGGGTCTGCGGTGGCGGCGATGTGCAGGCCGCCGTCGCGGCGAACGCGACGGCCACGATCCCCACCCTGCGCCACCTCACGAGCGGGCCTCCGGCAGGCACGGCAAGTCGCGCATGATCGACGAAGGGTACGCCGCCTGGAACACCGTCTCGCCGGCCTCGTCCGCGGGGACCGTAGTCCCGGGCGCGGCCGCGTCCGCCTTGGTGAGGGCCATGACCCACTGCGCGACGCGAGCGAGTGTGCCGCCGTTCTGGCGAAGCTCGTCTACGTTCAGGAAGATCTGGGTCGGTTGAACCAACTCGACGATCCGATCCGCGTCACCGTCGAGATCGAACGAGGCCTGGATCCCGGCCGAGACCGCCGCCGTCGAGATCTGGAACGCGCCGGAAACCTTGGGATCGGGGATCGCTCCGTGATCCGCCGTGAGGACCATCGCCCACTGCCCGCGCCCGACCCGTTGGTCGAGGAACGAGACCAGATCGCGCAGCGCCTCGTCCTGCGCGCGGACGGCGTCTTTCATCTCCGGGCTGTCCACCGTCCACACGTGACTGATGTAGTCGATCATCTTGTAGTTGACGAACAGCATGTCCGGGACATCGTCGGCGCCGAACCCCTCTCGCTCGATCATCTCTTTCAGCACGCGAGTCTGGTATGGGATCCGCGCCGGCGTGTCGAAACCTCGGAGCAACGGCTCGATCTCGTTGCTCCGCCACCGGCCGTCGAGCTGGCCGTCCGCGGCGTCGACCGCGCGGACGTCCGCCTCGAAACCCGAGACGTCGTTCAGGTAGTCCGGGAACCGGTAGTAGGGCGCGAGCTGCGGGGTCAGGTTCCACTCGAAGCCCTCGGCGCCCAGCGTCTCCGCGCCGATCTGCTCGCGGATCACCGCGACGTCGTGATCGCCGCCGCCCCACATCGAGCCGTGGCCGAGCATTCCGAGGTGGATCGACACCGTGCCGAGCTCGCCGACGATCGGCCGGTTGCCCATCGCGACGTCGTAGACGTCGGCGAGCGTCGGCGTAACGAGGTACGCGGGCCCCGCCCTCCACGGGCTATCGAGGCTCTCGCCGATCCGCATCCGGTGCGCGACGATGCCGCTGCTCCGCGGGAAGGCGCCGGTCCCGATCGTCGCGTGGATCTGCGCGGTGCTCGTCGGCGACGATCCCACGGACGCGTCGTCGTACCACGTGCCCTCGGGGATCAGTGACCGGAGGTAGGGCCAGTCGTTCGGCCACCGCGCCAGCACGTTGCGACCGGCCGCGTCCCAGATCAGCGTCACGATCAACTTTGGCGGACGGCGGTCACCTTCCAGCGCCTCGATCATGGGCACGCCGTCGATCGCGCGGAACGGGAAGCCGAGGAGCTCTGCCTGCGTCGGCGCGATGCCGGCCACGGTGACGGGGCGGTCGACATCCCCGGCCGCCGCGATGTGGCCCGGGCCGTACCAGAACAGCGGGACATCGACGGCCCAGTCCCACGGCCCGACGTGCGGCAGCCCCGACCCGACGAAGTTGGGCTCCTTGGGCAGGATCTGGAGCTCGGCGCTGCGGTCGGCACGCCAGCCCCGCCACGTTCGCAGGAGCCACTCGTGCGGGAGCGAGCACGCGATGTCCCCCGGGGCGCCGCGGTGCTGCGGCCCATCCTGGGACGGGCGGGCGCTCGCCGACGGTCGGTTCGCGGGCGGGGGGCTCTCGCGTCTGCCCGGCTCGCGGCCTCCGGTGCACCCCACGACGAGCATGCCGAGAGCGAGCGCCAACGCGGGCATCCGTCGCGGGGTCACGAAATGGATAGGAAACAAGGAACAGGCTCGACCGGCAACCGCGGACCCGCGCGGGCACCCTCGCCGCCGTCGCGCGGTAGCGTGATGCCTCGATGTCCGGACGTAGGCTCGTGCTGCTGCTGATCCTTCTCGCGGCGATCGGTCTTCCGGCGGGCGCGCTCCGAGCCGCATGCGCGGGGCGCTCGTGCGACGTTGGCGTCGGCGAATCCGCCCGCGTGCCGTTCTGCCCGCTGCCCGCCGCGGTCCGGACGGCGATCGAGCACGGGTACTACGAGGGCCGGTCGCCCGACGTCCTGGCCGTCACGGCGGCCGGGTCCGCGATCGCGGGTCCGCAGGCCGTCGCGTCGGGATCGATCGCATGGCCGTCCGGGACGGCGGCGCCTTCCCGGGTCCCGCTGGTGTTCGCGGGCGCCGGTGTCGATCCGAGCGCCGGCATCCCCGACGGGACGACGCTCGATCGCGTGGCACCCACCGTCGCCGAGATCATCGACCTGCGTCGGGCGCACCCGGGGGTTCGTTCGGGAAGGGCCATCTCGGGCGTCGCCGACGGCTCCACCCCGGCCCTCGTCGTGCTGATCGCGTGGAGCGGTGTGGGCGCCCGCGCGCTGGGCGCAGAGTCCGACGCCTGGCCGCGGCTCCGCGAGCTCGCGGCGGAGACGCCGTCAACGTTCGCCGCTGACCCGGGTTCGGTACCGCTGGACCCGGCCGCCGTGCTCACGACGATCGGGACGGGCGGGCTGCCGTTCCAGCACGGCATCACGGCGAGCGTCGTGCGCAACGACGAGGGAGAGGCGATCCGGCCGTTCACGCGGGGGGCCCCGCTGCCAGTGATCGCGTCACTCGCCGAGGACCTCGACGAAACGAGCCGCGGCGCGGCCTTCGTCGGGCTCATCGCGAAGCGACCGGAAGACCGCGGCCTCGTCGGCGGGCGTTGGTACCTCAAGCGCCGGCAGCCCAGTGACGACGTGGTGGTCCGAGCGAGCGGCACGAAGGCCGTCGTTCGGAGCGAGCGGATGGTCCGGGACCTTGCCGACTCCAGCGCCGGGCGCGATGACGTCCCGGACCTCCTGGGGATCGTCTTGGAGGGCGACGTCCGCTCGCTCGATCGGTGGACGTCGCGGATCGCGGACGCGGCAGATCGCGCCACCGACGGTCAGACACTCTTGGTCGTCGCGGGCACGGGCGACGTGGCCGATGCTTCGGCGGCGGCCGCGGAGCCGTTGATCGCCGACGCCGCGGCCGAGCTCCCGGGCGGCGGCGCGCTGATCGAGGACGTCGTGGCCGGCGGCGTCTTCCTTGACCAGAAGGTCCTCGCCGAGGAGGGTACAACCGGTCAAGCGGTCGTCGAGGCGTTGCTGTCGCTCGAGGACGCCGACGGCGCCGCGATGGTGCGCGATGCGTTCCAGGGCTTTGCGGTCTCGTTCGCGAGGTACTGCTGATGGCGGAGCTGGTCGAACACGACGTCTCCACGCCGGCGAACCGTTCGACCGCCGTCGCGGTCGTCGGGGTGCTGGTCGCGCTGGCGGCGCTCCTGCCGTTCACGGACCCGGGGCGGATCGCGTGGGTGCAGACCTTCCTGATCCTGTTCGGGTCGCTGCTGGTCCAGGCGCTTCCGTTCGTGCTGCTGGGCGCCCTCGCGTCGTCGGTGATCGAGGTGTTCGTCCCGGTCGGCACGCTCCAGGCGATCGCGCGACTGCCGCGCCCGCTCCAGTTGCCGGCCGCAGCCCTGGCCGGGCTCGCGTTCCCGATCTGCGAGTGCGGCTCCGTGCCGGTCGCGAGGCGGCTGGCGACGCGTGGGCTCTCTGCGGGGGCCGCGATCACCTTCATGCTGGCCGCACCCGTTCTCAACCCCGTCGTCGTTGCCTCGACGTTCTTCGCGTACCGCGGTCGGGAGTCGATGTGGACGATGGTCCTCGGCCGGTTCGTCATCGGGTTCGTCGTCGCCGTCGTGGCCGGGTGGGTGATCGGAGCGACGTCGCGGGATCAGCTGCTCAGGCCACGTGCCGACGATGGACACGCGCACCGCGTCGAGCTCGGCCGCCCCGAGTCGAGGTGGCGGCGCCTGTTCGTCCATCTCGGCGACGACTTCCTGTTCATGGGCCGGTACCTGATCCTCGGCGCGACCGCCGCAGCGGCCGTGCAGACGTTCCTGCCCGCGTCGTTGCTCTCGGGCGTCGCAAGTCTGCCGATCGTCGGGTTGGTGGCGATGATGGCCCTCGCCGCCGCGCTGTCGCTGTGCTCGGAATCGGACGCGTTCGTGGCGGCGTCGTTCGTGCAGTTCGGCGCCGCATCGCAGCTGGCGTTCCTGGTGTTCGGGCCGATGGTCGACCTCAAGCTGATCGCGCTGTACTCGGGCACGTTCAGGTCCGGGCTCGTCCGCCCGATCGTGGTGGTGGTGGCGGCGACGACGCTCGTCGCGACGCTCTGGGTCCAGGTGATCTTCGGATGAGCGGCGTGATCTCGCGCGCGGGCGCCGACCGCGCGGCCGCGCGGCCGGCGACGACGGTGTGGAGCGCGTCGCGCGTCGCTGGCGCCTCGGTGCTAGCGGCGTGGGCGGCGTTGTTCTGGTTCCTCCTCGTGACGGGCCGTCATGCGTTCTACCTGTCCGACAGGACGGCGTGGGTGGTCCCCGTCGCCGCCGTCCTGCTGAGCGCTGGTGCCGTCGGGCGGCTGGCCGCCGCGCGTACGCCATCGCCGGAGCCGCTCGGCCGCCGCGAGGCCGTGGTGATGGGCGTCATAGTCCTGCCGGTGGTCCTGATCGCGTTCCTGCCGCCGGCGACGCTCGGCAGCTTCGCCGCGGGCAAGCGTTCGGCGTTCGTGGCGACCGGCGCCGCGGCCTCCGGCGACATCGGGAGCGGTGAGCTGACCCTCGTCGACATCGCCGCCGGGCAGACCACCAAGGAGGGAGAGCGCGCGCTCGCGGCGCGGGCGGGTGAGCACGTCTCGTTCGTCGGGTTCGTCAGTCGGTACGACGACACGCCCGCGGACGAGTTCCTGTTGACGCGCTACGTCGTGACCTGCTGCGTCGCCGATGCGACGCCCGCGCAGGTTCGCGTCGTGAACGTCCCGGCAGGCGCGTTCGAGACCAACGAGTGGGTGCGGGTGGACGGCACGATCTACCCCGTCGGCCGAGAGGTGATCGTCGACGCGGAACCGTCCGGGATCCAGACGGCGCCGCGGCCGTCGCGCCCGTACCTCACCGCGTGACGCGGAGCCCACCGTCGCGATGACGGGGACCCGTCGGACCGATACGGTGTGCCCGGGATGGCCGTTCGGATCGGCATCGGGCTGTTCACCGCCCAGCTGCCCACCGGGTCGGGCCGGACCTTCCCGCAGGAGTACCGCGAGACGCTCGAGCTCGTGAGGCTCGCCGAGGCCCTGGGGTTCGACTCGGCGTGGGTGAGCGAGCACCACGGCTCGTCAGACGGGTACCTCCCGTCGTTGCTGCCGATGCTCGCGGCGTTCGCCGCGGTCACCGAGCGGATGACGCTCGGCACCGGCGTGGTCCTGACGCCGCTGCATCATCCACTCCGGTTGGCGGAGGACGCCGCCATCGTCGACGTGCTCTCGGAGGGACGGCTGATCCTGGGGCTCGGCCTCGGCTGGCGCGAAGAGGAGTTCCGGATGTTCGGCGTGGACATCTCCCACCGGCTGCAGCGGACGATCGAGACGATCGAGATCCTGCGGCGCGCGTGGACCGGGCGGCGTTTCTCGTTCGAGGGGCGTTCGTTCCGGTTCGACCGCGTTCGGGTGACGCCCGCGCCGGCCCGGCGCGACGGGCCGGCGATCTACCTCGGCGGGTACACGGAACGCTCGGTCCGACGCGCCGGGCGCCTCGCGGACGGCTACATCACCGACGACGCGGCCGTCGAGGCCGTTCGGCCGCTGCTGCCGCTGCTCGAGGATGGCGCGCGCGAGGCCGGCAGGGACCCGAAGGGCATGGGTCTCGCGCTGCTGCAGAACGTGTTCGTGTCGAAGGACGGCGACGCCTGGGCGATCGCGCGCGAGGGAGTGGCGCACCAGCTCGGGTCGTACGCCGCGTGGGACGCCGGCGCGGACACGCCGGATCTCGACGAGCTGCGGCCCGTGGTACCCGACGAGGCCCAGATGCGGGGATGGACCGTCGCGGGCTCTCCAGAGGACGTCGTCCGCGCGCTCCGCCCGACGCTCGAGGCGTTCGGCGAACGCGACGAGCTCCACCTGATCGTGCGGCTGCACTACCCCGACATGGACTTCGAGACGGCCGCTCGAGCCGTCGAGCTGTTCGCCGCCGACGTTGTCCCCGCGCTCCGCGGCGAATGAGGTCAGGACGTCGCGGGACGAAGCCGACGGAACCCGAACCAGGCGATCGCGCACAGCGCGGCGATCGGGATCAGGTAGCCCAGGCCGACCACGGTCGCGTACAGCACCCCGAGGAACCCGTTCACAGCCCGGTCCCAGGCCTCGGCGAGGCTGGGACGGTCGTCGGCAGCGCGCCGCTGCAGAAGCGGGGCGGCGCCCTGCTCTCGGAGCGAGACGCGGATCGTGGAGAAGTCGGTCTGGTCCTCGAGCATGCGGAGCGAGCCCTTGATCTGCTCGATCCGAAACTGGACCTCCTGCAGCTCGCGCTGGACCTGCAGCGTTGCGGCCACGCTGGTGGCCTGACGCATCAACCCGAGCAGCACGGTCTCCTGCGCCTCCCACGTCCGCAGCCGCGCCTCGAGGTCGACGAATTGTGCCGAGACGTCCTCCGCCGTGAACTCCTGTGACTCGACCTCCCCGAGCTGTCGGAGCTCCGCCATCGCGGCATCGAAGCTCTGGTTGGGGACCCGGACCACGAGCTCCCCGAACCGCGATCGCGTCCCGCCCTGCGACGACGATTCGACAAAGCCGCCGAGGCGCCCCGCGATCGCCGACGCATCCGAGAAGGCGTCCTCGAAGCCGTCCCTCGGAACGACGAGCGACACGCTCGCGGTCTTCACCACCGACAGGCCGACGAGCGGCACATCGCCGACGCCGCGGAGCGAGCCGCCGCCGTCGGACGACGGTTCGCGGGCGGCCGCGCCTGACGCCGCGTCCTCGACCGCCATTCCTTCACCACCCGCCGCCTCCGGACCCCCGGTCGACATCTCCGCATCGCCTCCGCCGCTCGTCGCGACGAAGCCGATCACGGCGGCCAGGGCGAGGAACACCAGGATCGGGACGACCGCCTTGCGCATCGAGACCTCCTCGGTCTGGTTGGCGGGTTGGACGCACAACCGAGCGGGCGGTGTTCCCTCACGCGCAGTTGCCGCCGCCCGCGAAGGCCGAGGAGAGGCGACGCGAAGGAGAAGGGGGCAGAAGGAGCCAGCCCGCAGCCGTCAGCGCGGAAGTCTGACGCGGCCCGACCGTGCTCCGCGTGTCGCGGCGGCGTCGGCATCGATGAGGCCGTCGCGTGCGAGCGCCGCGATGGCACGGCCCACGTTCGAGGGAGAATCTCCGGTCGCCGAGACCAACCAGGCCACCGACGCGGAATCTCGGGCCCTGAGCTCTCGGACGATCGAGCCCCGGAGCTGTCGGAACGATCCCTCGAACGAGGGCTGGCGCCTGGCGAGCGGATGCGGGGCCGGGTGCGGCCGTGATGCGGACGCGCACGACCGCCGGAGCGGACACTCGTTGCACCGTGGCACAGGACGGCATACGTCGCGTCCGAGATCCATCAGCGCCTGGTTCCAGTCGCCCGGTCGAGACGGGTCGAGCCACGCGTCGGCGAGCCGTGCGACCTCGGCGTCGGTCGCGTCCAACGCCCTCGACACCACCCGACGGACGTTCGTGTCGACCGCCGCCACGGCGACGCCGTACGCGATCGACGCGACCGCGGAAGCCGTGTACGGACCCACCCCGGGCAACCGCCGCAGCGCGGCGGGGTCGCTCGGCACTCGTCCGTCATGCTCGGCGACGACCTGCCTCGCGGTCCGATGGAGCGCGATCGCCCGCCGGTTGTAGCCGAGCCCGTTCCACGCGCGCAGTACCCCGGCGGGCGGGGCCTCGGCGAGGCCGACGAGCGTCGGGAATGCAGCCAGGAACCGCTCGAACGCGGGAACGACCCGGCTCGCCTGCGTCTGCTGGAGCATGACCTCGCTGACCAGAATGGCGTATGGATCGGTGGTCATCCGCCACGGGTAGGCGGACCGTCGCGGCTCGTACCAGCGGAGGAGCGCGCGTGCGCCCCGACGGAGGCGCGCCCCCCCTGCGCCGATCACCCGATCAGAAGCCGGGACGGCCCCTGCCGGGCAGGTCCTCCGCAGCTTCCTTCACGGCGTTCCAGACCTCGCGGAAGACGTCCCCGGCGAACCTGGGGGGCTGGCCCTTCTCGGCGCCCATCGTCCCCCGCAGGGCAGATGCGGTGATCTCCACTGCCTTCTCGAACAGCGCGAAGTCGATCTCGCGAGCCACCTGCAACCTCCCGTGTCGTGCGCCTCGAAGCGTGGACAGGCTACCGGACGCCGGGACGGACCCGGCCGTCGTCACTCGAACGCGCGGTGGCCGGTCAGCGCCTGTCCGATGATCAGCGTGTGGATCTCGTTCGTGCCCTCGTACGTGTACACGGACTCGAGGTTGTTCATGTGGCGGATCACCGGGTACTCGAGCGTGATCCCGTTCGCGCCGAGAATCCCCCGCGCGGTGCGCGCGATGTCGAGCGCCTCGCGGACGTTGTTGAGCTTGCCCATGCTGACGTGCTCGGGGCGCAGCGTGCCCTCGTCCTTCATTCGGGCGAGGTGTAGGGCGAGGAGCATTCCTTTGTTCAGCTCGAGGGCCATGTCGGCGAGCTTCTGCTGCGTCAGCTGGAAGCCGGCGATCGGACGGCCCCATTGGACGCGCTCGCCCGCGTACGACAGCGCCGTCTCCAAGCACGCGCGTGCCGCCCCCATCGCCCCCCAGACGATCCCGTAGCGGGCCTCGTTCAGACACGACAGCGGACCCTTCATCCCGACGACGTCCGGGAGGAGCGCGTCGTCGGGGACGCGGACGTCGTCCAGGACCAGCTCGGACGTGACGGATGCGCGAAGCGAGAGCTTGCGATGGACGTCGCTCGTGGAGAAGCCCGGCGCGTCGGTCGGCACGAGGAACCCGCGGACGCCGTCATCCGTGTTCGCCCAGATGATCGCCACGTCGGCGATGCCGCCGTTCGTGATCCACATCTTCGTGCCGTTCAACACCCAGTCCGAGCCGTCGCGCCCCGCATGGGTCCGCATCCGCGCGGGATCGCTGCCGGCGTCGGGTTCGGTCAGGCCGAAGCAGCCGATCGTCTCGCCACGCGCCA
This sequence comes from Actinomycetota bacterium, assembly GCA_046729855.1. Taxonomy (GTDB): domain Bacteria; phylum Actinomycetota; class UBA4738; order UBA4738; family HRBIN12; genus DATHSY01. The sequence continues at coordinate 30,558 of JBKPHM010000024.1, forward strand.
TCCTCGGGAGCCACCGCTGCTTCTGCTCCTCGGTCCCGAACCTCCAGATCGGGAACATGCAGAGCGACCCCTGCACGCTGACGAAGCTGCGAAAGCCGCTGTCGCCCGCCTCGAGCTCGAGGCACGCCAGCCCGTAGCTCACGGCGTCCGCGCCGGCACACCCGTAACCGCTGAGGTGCATCCCGAGAAGCCCGAGATCGGCGAGTCCTTTCGCGACCTCCCGCGGGAAGACGGCGTCCTCGAACCACGCATCGATGCTCGGGAGGATCTCGTTGCGGACGAAGTCGCGTACGGCATCCCGGATCGCGCGTTGCTCGTCGTCGAGGAGCCGGTCGATCTGGAGGTAGTCGAGCGGGTCGACGCCGAGCGGCATGGCGCCGCCTAGACTAGCGCCCCACCTGGGCGTCTCATCCTCGCCCGTAGCCCGTTGAACCGGTGAGGACCCGCACGGCGGCGCTCGATCCTCAAGCCTCGGCGGAAGCCCGCCTCACAACGGCTTCGTCCACATCGTCACGACGTCGCACCAGGTCACCGGCCCGGCCTCCGGCGGCGGATGGGCCGAGATGACGTACGGTCCGGGCCGCTCGACGTAGCCGAGTCGCCGGTACAGACGCCGCGCCGCGGCGTACGAAGGGCTCGTTCCCGTGTCGAGCGCGATCTCGGGTACACCCGCATCCCGCGCCGCCGCCTCGAGCTCCAGCATGAGCGCCCGGCCTATCCCAAGGCGGCGGCACCGTGGCGTGACCCAGAGGTCCTCGACGAACGGACGTCCGCGCCACTCGCACAGCTCGTCGATCCGCCGGTCGTCCGGAGACGCGAACCCCACGTGTCCGACCGCGATGCCATCCGACCACGCGACGAGGTACCGGTACGTACCTCGCTCTTGGGCCCGCAGCCTGCTTTCGTGCTGGCTCGGGGCTCGCTCGCGCTGGTCCTGACAGATCGCACCGAGCTCAGCTTCGGCTAGCGGATGGATCTCGAACCGCGTCAGCCCGCGGGCACCTCCGGCACACGAGCCAACGCGGCTTCCTCGGCGGCCGGATCGAACTCGACCTCGGGTAGCCGGCCGTTCAGGTAGTCGTCGTACGCCTGCATGTCGAAGTGCCCGTGCCCCGAGAGCCCGATCAGGATCACGCGGCTCTCGCCGGACTCGCGCGCGGCCACCGCCTCGTCGATCCCGCCGCGGATCGCGTGCGCCGACTCGGGCGCCGGCACGACGCCCTGCGTCTTGGCGAACGTGACGGCGGCCTCGAAGATCTGGTTCTGCGAGTACGCGGCTGCCTCCATGTACCCGTCTCGCACCAGCAGGGACAGCGACGGCGAGTCGCCGTGGTACCGCAGGCCCCCCGCATGCACCGGCGCCGGCACGAAGTCGTGACCGAGCGTGAACATCGGGAGCAGCGGGGTCATCTGCGCGGTGTCGCCGAAGTCGTACGCGAACCGACCTTTCGTGAGCGTCGGGCACGCGGCCGGCTCGGTCGCGAGGAACCGCATGTCTGGCGTCTCGCCGCGCAGCTTGCCGGCCATGAACGGGTACGCGAGCCCACCGTAGTTCGAGCCACCGCCCACGCATCCGACGACCACGTCTGGCCGCTCGTCCGCGAGCTCCATCTGCTGCTGCGCCTCGAGACCGACCACGCTCTGGTGCAGCAGCACGTGGTTCAGGCAGGATCCGATCGAGTAGTTCGTGTCCTCGTTCGTCGCGGCGACCTCGATCGCCTCACTGATCGCGATGCCGAGCGAACCGGTCGAATCGGGGTCTGCCTCGAGGATCGCCTTACCGGCCTGCGTCGTCGCCGACGGCGAGGTCCGCACCTCGGCGCCGAACGTCTCCATGAAGATGCGGCGATACGGCTTCTGCTCGAACGAGGCCCTCACCATGAAGACCAGGCACTCGAGACCGAAGAAGCTGCACGCCATCGACAGCGACGAGCCCCACTGCCCGGCGCCGGTCTCGGTGGACATCCTGCGGATGCCGGCCTCCTTGTTGTAGTAGGCCTGTGCAACAGCGGTGTTCGGCTTGTGTGATCCCGCCGGCGATACACCCTCGTACTTGAAGTAGATGTGCGCCGGCGTGTCGAGCGCCCGCTCGAGCCGCGTCGCGCGGTACAACGGCGATGGTCTCCAGAGCCGGTAGACGTCGATCACCGGCCCGGGGATGTCGATCCACTGGTCCGTCGAGACCTCCTGCATGATCAGCGGCTCCGGGAACAGCGGCGCGAGCAGATCCGGCGTGACGGGCTCCTTCGTGCCGGGATGCAGCGGCGGGAGCAGCCCGATCCCGGCCTGGGCCATGTCGGGCAGCAGGTTGAACCACGCCGTCGGGATCTCATCCGGTCGCAGATCGAACCTCGTCCGCTCGCTCATCGTGGCCCCCGTTCGTCTCGGCTGCGTCTCGCGTTCGGCGACGTGGATCGCGAAGCGTACACGGACCGGCCGATCGCGCGCCAGCTACGCGTGGCGAGCGTGCGCGTGCCAGCGATGCGGTTCGATCAGGCTCGTCGCTTCCTCCGGACCCCACGTCCCGGGGTCGTAGCGGAGCAACGGAGCAGGGTGCTCGAGCGCAGGCATCAGCACCTCCCAGGCTCGCTCCACGTTGTCCTGACGAAGGAACAGGGTGTGGTCGCCCTCCATCGCCTCGAGCATGAGCAGCTCGTAAGCGTCGAGGAGCTCGGAGGGGAACTCGGTTCCGTAGTCGAAGTCGAGCGTGGCGCGGCCGAGCCGGACCTCGGGGGCGGGCTCCTTGACGTTCACAGCGAGCGTGATCCCCTCGTCGGGCTGGATACGGATCGTCAGGTGGTCGCGGCGCGGGCGTTCGGTCGCCGCGTTCCCGAAGAAGTTGTACGGGACGTCCCTGAAGACCAGCGTGACCTCCGTGGACTTCGTCGGGAGCTTCTTGCCGGTCCGCACGTAAAAGGGGACGCCGGCCCAGCGCCAGTTCTCGATCTGCAACTCGAGAGCGACGAACGTCTCCACCGTGGAGCGCGGAGAGACGCCCGCCTCCGCGAGGTATCCGTCGTACTGGGCGCGGATGACCCGCAACGGATCGACCGGATGCACGGAGCGCAGGACCTTCACCTTCTCGTCCTGGAGCGGCTGGGGCGAGAACGACACCGGTGGCTCCATGGCGACAAAGGTGAGGACCTGCAACAGGTGCGTCTGCACCATGTCCCTGATCGCGCCCGTCTGCTCGTAGAAGTTGCCGCGGCCCTCGATTCCGATCTCCTCTGCGACCGTGACCTGCACGTGGTCGATGTAGCGCCGGTCCCACACGGGCTCGAACAAGCCGTTCGTGAACCGGAAGGCGAGGATGTTCTGGACCGTCTCCTTGCCCATGTAGTGGTCGATCCGGAACACCTGCTCCTCCTCGAACACCGCGTGGATGCATCTGTTCAGCCAGCGCGCCGAGGCCAGGTCGTGTCCGAACGGCTTCTCGAAGACGATCTTCGCGTCCTTGGCGAGGCCGCTCTCGCCGAGGCGCTTGACGACGTCCTCGTACACGTCGGGCGGCGTGGCGCAGTAGAAGAAGCGCTGCTGTGTTCCGAGCGTCCGCTCGACGTCTTCGAGGAACCCGACGAAGGGGTCGAGCGAGCCCTTCTCGTCGACGTCTCCCCGGAAGTACCGGAGGTGCGCGGCGAACGCCTCCCAACCCTCGGTGTCCGGGTCGCACCGAGCGAACTCCTTCAGCGAGCGCAGGACGTGCTCTCGGAACGCGTCGTCCGACCAGTCGGTCCGCGAGAACCCCACGATCGCGAAGTCCTTCGGGAGCAGGTCCTCGACGTACAGGTGGAAGAACGCCGGCAGCAGCTTGCGGCGGGTGAGGTCGCCCGAGGCCCCGAAGATCACGATCGTCTGCGGCACGGGACGCTCAGGCACTCAGTCCTGCCTCCTCGCTCCGGGACGGACGGCGTGACCGCCGAACTCCTGCCGGAGCGCCGCGATCACCTTCGCGGAGAACGACTCGTCCTGACGCGAGGCGAACCTGTTGAACAGCGCGTTCGAGGCGATCGGCGCGGGGACGTCCTCCTCGATGGCGGCGAGCACGGTCCACCGCCCCTCCCCAGAGTCCTCCACGTAGCCGCGGATCGAGGACAGCCCCGGGTCGCGCGCGAGGGCTTGCTCGAGCAGGTCAAGGAGCCACGACCTGACCACGCTGCCGTGACGCCAGATCGAGGCCAGCTGCCGAAGGTCCAGGTCGAACGCCGAGCGCTCGAGGATCTCGAAGCCCTCCCCGTACGCGGCGAGCAGGCCGTACTCGATCCCGTTGTGGACCATCTTCGAGAAGTGACCGGCGCCGCTGGGACCGACGTGCGCGTACCCGCCCTCCGGCGCGAGGGCACGGAAGGCGGGCTCGACCACTGCGAAGGCGTCGCCCTCACCTCCGACCATCAGGCAGTAGCCGTTCGCCAGTCCCCAGATACCGCCGCTCGTGCCGCAGTCCAGAAAACGGATGCCCCTCGACGAGAGATCCCGCGCCCGACCGATCGAGTCCTTGTAGAAGGAGTTGCCGCCGTCGACGATGACGTCTCCCTCGCCGAGCAAGGACGATAGGTCGTCGATCGTCGCCTGCGTCGGCGCGCCGGCCGGAACCATCAGCCAGACGGCCCGGGGCGGTTCGAGCTTCGACACGAGATCGTCCAACGACGATGCACCCTGAGCGCCGGCCGAGGCTGCGGACGCGATGGCATCGTCGGACCGGTCGAAGGCGACGACCTCGTGACCGTGGCCGAGCAGTCGCGCCGTCATGTTGCCGCCCATGCGACCGAGCCCGACCATCCCTAGCTTCATCCGCGTCCTCCGATCTCGGGCCCGACCTCGATCCACTCCTCGGATACCCGCACCCGGTACAGCGCCACCCGATCGGGCGACGGGCCGCTCACCGGCTCCCCGGTCCGCAGGTCGAACGCCGTGCCGTCGCAGGGGCACATCACCGCGTCGGCGATCTCGTCCAGATCCCCATCCGACAGCGCGCACCCGTCACCTGGACACTCGTCCGCGAACGCGAACAGCTCCTGCTCCAGGTGCGCGACGGCGACGTGCCCTACGGGAAGCTCGTAGCCGCGGATCTCGCCTTCGGGAACCTCGACGATCGCGGCGACGCGGACGAACGCGGCGTCGTTCACGGGGACGCCGCCACGCGCTCGGCGATCCGCCGCAACGACGACCACAGCCGCTGCGCAACCGTCACGCCGCCCAGCACGACGAGCACGGCGAGCATCGGCGTCAACGCGCCGGGGATGATCAGCCCCAGGATCATCGCCACGTACCGTTCGAGCCGCTGGAAGAACCCCTCGCTGAGCGACACGCCCGCGGCCTCCGCCTCTGCGCGGATGTGGCTCACCCCGAGCGCGGTAACGAGCGTCGCGAGCGACAGCATCGCGTTGACCTCGTTGCCCTTTCCGGCCTCGACCCAGAACAGCGACGCGAAGAGGACCGTGTCGCCGATTCGGTCGAGCACGGAGTCGAGGAACGCGCCAGACCGCTTCTCCTCGCCACGCAACCGCGCCACGCTCCCGTCGAACACGTCACACGTGCCTGCGAGGAACAGCAGCACGCCCGGCACGAACCGGCGGCCGGTGAGCAGCACGGCCGCGGCCGCGAAGTTGAGGACGAGGGAGGCGATGGTGAGCTGCCACGGCCGGACGCCCGCCCGATACAGGCCCGCGAGGATCACGCGGTACGGCCACGCGAACACGAAGCCGAGCGCGGGCCCGGTAACCCCCTTGGTGCGCCTCGGTGGTGGCATGTCCCGCACCCGGGCGGCGGGGCGGTCCCGGGACTCACGCATCCCCGAAGGCTAACTCTGGAGGGCGGGGAGGCGCGCTTAGCTGCGAGGCTGCAGCCGCACGACCCGATAGTGGAAGGTCCCGCCTGGCGCCTGGTACGCGATCTCGTCGTCGATCTTCGCGCCCGCCACCGCCTGCCCGAGCGGCGAGGTCGTCGTGATCGTCCGAACGCCGGGCGCTCGCTCCTCCGCCGAGCCGGCGAGCAGGTACGTTTCCTCCTCCGGCTCATCCTCGTCGAGCGGCGTGAGTGTGATCAGCATGCCTGGTGCGACCACGTCGGCTGACGCAGGCACCTCGACGATCTCGGGGTCCCGCAGCATCCGCTCGAGGGTCCGGATCCGCGACTCCATCAGCGCCTGCTCGTTCTTCGCCACGTCGTACTCGGCGTTCTCGCGGATGTCCCCGTGCTCGCGGGCCGCCTTCAGACGCTCCGCGGTGCTCGTCCGGCCGGTCGTCCGGAGGTCGTCGAGCTCGGCGCGCAGTCGCAGGTACGCGTCGAGCGTCAGCTCGGCGGTCGGCTGCTGCCCCGGCTTTCGAGGCGGACGGTTGGCGAGCTCAGCTGGGAGGTCCATGGGTCCCGCGAATCTACCAACGCCCCAGGACGCCGGTCACCCGAGCGCCGCGCGGAGCACGCGGGCGGCGCGGAGGGTGACCCACTTGCTCGGAGCGCCTTGCCGATCGGCGTTCGCCCAGAGCTTGCCGTTGTACGCGTAGCGGTTCCGGTACCGCCCGTCGCGATCCTGCTGCTCGACGAGCCAGCCGACCGCGTTCGCGACCCGCGGGTCGCGAGCGGACCCGAGCTCCGCGAGGACCTCGAGGTTCTGAAGCGCGTCGGCGACGTACCCCGAGGGGAACCCGAGCCGGAACCACGAGGGGCTCACCTTCGAGGCCGTCGGGTAGTCGGCGATCGCGGGATCCCGCGAGAGCAGGAACGCGTTGCCTTGGTCGATCGCGCGGCGGACGTATGGGGCGCGCCGCCGCTGCGGGATCGCGGCCAGGGCCCGCAGGGCCTTGACGGCCCCCCAGGCGCACGGCTCGTGACCGTTCGCGACGCATTGGAAGCCGGGGCCGCTGGTGCCCGAGCGGAAGTAGGCGTCGAACCCCTCGCCTGTGATCGACCGTGCCTGCCACTCGACGGCCGAACGGACCTCGCCGTCGTCGAGCCGGCCGAACCGGATGAACGTCCGCAGCAGGTTCCCGTGCAAGCAGTGGATCGCCTCGGCTGGTGGTGGCTGGCCCTCGGCGAGCCGGCCGGAGGCCACGAACCCTCCAGTCGCGGCCAGCGTGTTCCGAAGCACGTACGCGCACGCGCGCCGCACGCCCCCGTGCGCCGGATCCGCGCCAAGCTGCTCGAGGAACATCAGCGACCAGACCGTGCCGGTGTACTTCGGCGCGTACCCGGCGCCGCGCCTGACCCACCACCCGTCGGGGTGCTGGTTCGCCAGGATCGACGCGATCGGGTCGGTCCGCATCGCCGCGGCGCGGGCGCGCCGAGCGGCTGGCGCGTCGGCGGACTCGTCGAGCAGCTCCCGCAGCGCGAGGTGACGGACCGCCGGCGTGTTGTGCTCGAGCAGCCACGGGAGCGGATCGGTCCGGAAGGCCTCGCGCCACGCCTCCAAACAGCAGCCCCCTTGTGAACCGGATCGACTGAGGCTACCCCGTATGCTCCGGCGGGAGGGAGGGGGTCGCATGGGACGGCTCGACGGGAAGGTCGCCCTGATCACCGGTGGCGCGAGCGGCATGGGCAAGGTCGCGTCGGCACTCTTCGCGAGCGAGGGCGCGAGGGTCGTGCTGACCGACGTCGCCGACGAGACCGGCGAGCAAGTCGCGAAAGAGATCGAGGCCGTCGGCGGAGAGGCCGCGTACGTCCACGCGGATGTCGCGAGCGAACCGGACGCGCGGTCGATGGTCGAGGCCGCGGTCGAGCGGTTCGGCGGACTACACGTCCTCTACAACAACGCGGGCGTGATGCTCGCGAACGACGGATCGGTCGACGCGACCGACGCCTCGGTCTGGGATCGCACGCTCGACGTCAACGTGAAGGGCGTCGCGTTCGGGTGCAAGTACGGCATCCCGGCGATGATCGCCTCGGGCGCCGGCTCGATCATCAACGTGGCGTCATTCGTCGCGTGGATGGGCGCCGCCACGTCGCAGACGGCGTACACGGCGTCGAAAGGCGCCGTCCTGTCGATGACGCGGGAGATCGCCGTCGAGTACGCGCGCAGGGGGATCCGGTGCAACGCGCTGTGCCCGGGACCGATCGACACCCCGCTGCTCGCCGAGCTGCTGAGCGATCCCGCGCGGCGGCATCGGCGGTTCGTCCACATCCCGATGGGCCGGCTCGGGCAGGCGGAGGAGCTCGCGAAGGCGGCGCTGTTCCTGGCCGCCGACGACTCGAGCTACATGACGGGCGCGTCGCTCGTTGTCGACGGCGGCATCACCGCCGCCTACGTCACGCCCGAGGATTGACACGACCTTCGCGTTTGCGGTCGGGTGCTGGGAAGTGCAACTCGATACATCCATCGGCTAATTGACAGAGGCGATGCCCCTGTGGCTGGATACGCCTCGATGCCCGCGGGCAACGTTGGCTACCAGGGAGGGGGATGCCGATGGCGGAGGGGAAGCGCGGGGCGGTCACCTATCGTGAGGTGACCGAAGGGTACTTCCAGAAGCGCGGGCTCAGGCGACACGCGGGCGTCTGGTCACTCTGGGCGCTCGGCGTCGCCGCCGTGATCTCCGGCGACTTCTCAGGGTGGAACTTCGCCCTGGACGTCGGTGGTTTCGGCGGCTTGCTGTTGTCAACCATCATCATCGCAGCGATGTACGTGGGTCTCTGCTACAGCATCGCTGAGATGTCGCCGGCGCTCCCCCACACGGGTGGAGCGTATTCGTTCGGTCGCTCGGCGATGGGACCGTGGGGCGGCTTCATCACCGGGCTCGGGGAGAACATCGAGTACGTCGTCACCCCGGCAGTCGTGGTCTTCTTTGCCGGTTCCTACGCGCAACCCGTCTTCGACGAGCTGATCGGGCTGAACCTCTCGCAGCCGGCCTGGTGGGCGATCTTCTATGTGATCTTCGTGGGGCTGAACATCTGGGGGATCGAGGCGACACTCCGGTTCTCGGTCGTCGTGTGCCTGGTCTCGCTCGCAGTCCTGGGCGTCTTCGCGGTGCTCGCGATCCCGAAGTTCGACGCCTCCAACCTCACCGACATCGCGCCGAGCGCGGGGAACTCGACGTTCCTCCCGTTCGGCCTCGGCGGAATCATCAAGGCACTCCCGTTCGCGATCTGGTGGTACCTCGCGATCGAGGAGCTGCCGCTCGCGGCGGAGGAGTCGCTCGACCCCAAACGCGACGTTCCGAGGGGGACGCTGCTCGGGTTGGCGACCCTGATCGTCACGAGCATCCTCGTGATGTTTCTCAACCCCGGCGTCACCGGGTCGGAGGCGATCAGGACATCCGGAGAGCCACTGCTCGATGGGTTCCGCGCGATCTTCGGAGAGACGGGCGCGACGGCCGCCGCCGTTCTCGGACTGTTCGCCTTGTTCGGACTGATCGCGAGCTTCCACACGATCATCTTCGCCTACGGCAGGAACATCTTCTCGCTCTCGCGGGCCGGCTACTTCCCTCATTGGATGTCGGTCACGCACGGCGCCCGCAAGACCCCGTACGTCGCCCTCGTGCTCGGCGGCGTGATCGGGTACGGCCTCGACGTCCTGCTGTGGAACTTCCCGTCTGGGTCCGCCGTGGGAGATGCCCTGCTGACGATGGCTGTGTTCGGCGCCGTGATCTCGTACTTCATGCAGGGCCTGTCGTTCGTGCTGCTGCGGCGAAAGATGCCGAACATCACCCGCCCATACCGCAGCCCCCTGGGCGAGTGGGGAGCGGTGGTCGCCGGCGCGATCGCGCTGCTGTCGCTCCTGGCGCTGTTCCTGACCGAGAGCTACCGCCCCGGAGTGGTCGGCGTGGCGATCTGGTTCCTGCTCGGCATCGTGTACTTCTGGATCGCGGGCCGGCACCGGTTGGTGCTGTCCCCTGAGGAGGAGTTCGCAATGACGCTGGGCGAACGAGGTCACCCCGAGTACGGCCAGTACGGTCAGGAACGAACGCAGGAGACGCCGACCCCGAGGAGCTGACGGCCGACGGTGGGACGGCCGAAGGCGGTGGGCATTAGCCCACCGCCTTCGCGCTTCGGTGAGAGGAGGACGTGATGGAGCAGGGGAAGATCGACGTCAAGACGCTCGAGGAGCTGGCGAACGCGGGCGAGATCGACACCGTCCTCTGCATGTTCACGGACCTCCAGGGCCGGTTCATGGGCAAGCGGGTCCTGCCCCACTTCTTCCTCGAGGAGGTCCTCGGCGAGGAGGGCCTCCACGCGTGCCTGTACCTCCTGGCGATAGACATGGAGATGGAGCCGCTTCCCGGCTACCGCTACGCGAGCTGGGAGACCGGCTATGGCGACTTCAAGATGGTGCCGGACCTCTCCACGCTTCGCCTCGTCCCCTGGATCTCCAAGACCGTGCTCGTGATCTGCGACGTCCACGATGAGGAGACGAACGAGCCGGTCGAGGTCGCGCCGCGCCAGATCCTCAAGCGGCAGGTCGAGCGCTCGGCCGCCGAGGGGTACCGCGTCAAGGCGGGGTCGGAGCTGGAGTTCTACCTGTTCAAGGACTCGTTCGAGCAGGCCGCGCAGAAGCGCTACCAGGACCTCCAGACCTCGTCGACCTACATCATGGACTACCACATGCTCCAGACCACCAAGGACGAGTGGTTGATCCGCCAGATGCGCAACCACCTGGCCGGAGCCGGCATCCCGATCGAGTTCTCGAAGGGCGAGTTCGGCAAGGGCCAGCACGAGATCAACTTCACGTACCGCGACGCCCTCGAGACCGCCGACAACCACGCAATCTTCAAGCACGGCGCGAAGGAGATCGCGGCGCTGAACGACGCGGCGATCACGTTCATGGCCAAGTGGACGATGGCCGAGGCCGGGTCGTCGTGCCACCTGCACTCGAGCGCGTGGAACGCCGACGGCAACGAGTCGCTGATGTGGGACGACAACGACCCGAAACACATGTCCGACACCTTCCGGAACTACCTGGGCGGCCTAATGTCGACGGCCAGAGAGATGGCGTGGATGTTCGCGCCGTTCGTCAACTCGTACAAGCGATACCAGCTGGGCTCCTGGGCGCCCACCGCGATCGTGTGGAGCCACGACAACCGCACGTGCGGCTTCCGCGTCGTGGGCGAGCACAAGGGCAACCGGGTCGAGTCCCGCCTGCCTGGCGCCGACATGAACCCGTACCTGGGGATCGCCGCGACGATCGCCGGCGGCCTGCACGGGATCAAGAACAAGATCGAGGCGCCGTCGATGTTCGAGGGCAACGCGTACGAGGCGAAGGACGTCCCGCGCGTCCCGAGCTCGCTACACGAGGCGATCGCCGAGCTCGAGAAAAGCGAGGTGGCCCGGGAGGCCTTCGGGGACTTCGTCTTCGAGCACCTGGTGAACACGGCTCGGCAAGAACAGATCATCTTCGACAACCAGACCGTCACGGACTGGGAGCTCGAGCGGTACTTCGAGCGGGGTTGAACCGCGGCCAGCCCGTAGACTCGCCGCCCGTGAAGCCGATCCTGCTTGTCCGCAACGACCCGATCGAGTCGTTTGGCGTCGCGCTGCCGTCGCTGGCGAAGGCCGGCGCCGACGTCGCCACGGCCCACATGCCGGCCGGCGCGGAGCTCCCGCCGCTCGACGAGGTCGCGGCGGTCATCACGTTCGGCGGCACCGTCAACGTCGACCAGACCGAGCGGCACCCGTACCTCGCGACGGTCCGCGCCTACACGAGGGAAGCGGTCGAACGTGGCGTGGCCTACCTCGGGATCTGCCTGGGGTCGCAGCTGCTCGCCCGCGCGCTCGGCGTCGAGGTCGTGAAGGGCCCGAAGGAGGTCGGGTTCGAGCCTGTCCGCGCGGTCCCCGCCGCGAAGGAGGACCCGCTCCTGTCCTTCCTGGGCGAGGACGAGTACGTGATGCAGTGGCACGAGGACACGTACGAGCTTCCGCCGGGCGGCACGCTGCTCGTGACCGGCGACCGCGTGCCGATCCAGGCGTACCGCGTGGGTGAGGCCGCGTGGGGCGTGCAGTTCCACTTGGAGGTCGACGCCACGGAGCTCGATTGGTGGCTCGACGTCGCAGACGCGGCGATCGACATCCGGGCGACCTGGGGGAAGTCGGCCGAGCAGATCCGGGCCGAGGCCGCTCGCTACGTCGCCGCCCAGGAGGAACGCGGCCGCGAGATCTTCCGGCGATTCGCCGGCGTCGCGCGCGAGACGTTACGCAGCTAGCGCCCCCGCACCACGCCGGCATATCAGCCTTTCGACCAGGTAGACAGTCGTCCCGAGAGGATGCAAGGATTCGCTAACGAGACCTTTCGGGACGTTTCGCTTCTCCGAAAGGCGATGCGTCCACGACTTCGGGAGGGGGTCGTATGGCTACGCGGGCCAACGAGAAGGTCATGGTCGCCGAAAAGATCGCGCCGATCCTCGTCGCGCGAACCCTCACGGCGTTCGACCTGATCGTCATCTTTGTCGGCATCGTGCTGTTCATCACGAACTCCGCCGGGATCCAGGGCGCGGGTCCGTCGGCGTACATCTTCTGGACCGTGGGCTTCATCACCTTCTTGATCACCGGCGCGTTCGTCACGGCGCAGCTCGGGCGGATGTTCCCCGAAGAGGGCTCCTTGTATGTGTGGACGCACAAGGTCCTCGGGCCGTTCTGGGGCTTCTTCGCGGGGTTCGTGGCCTGGTGGCCCGGACCGCTCGTCATGGTGGTAGCTGGCATCCTGGTCGTGGCCTTCGCGCAGCAGATCGCGTCGTTCGCGGACACCACGATCCTCACGCACGCCTGGGAGCAGGGCCTCGTCGTCCTGGCGGTGCTGTGGTTCGGAGCCCTCCTCTCGCTGCTCCGGATGCGGCTCACCCAGAACTACGTCAACCTCCAGTTCTTCTTCTACGGCGCCGCCATCTTCGTGATGGGCCTCGCGGGGGTCATCTGGCTCCTGAAGGGGGAGCCATCGGCGACCTCGTTCGCCTCGGGTTGGAACCCGCTCCAGGGCGACAAAATCGTGCTCGGCCTCCCCGGCTATCTCACGTGGTACTCGTTCGCGGTCCTCGCCCTCCTCGGGATCGAGGTCCCGCTGAACATGGGCGTGGAAGTCCTCGGAGGCGAGAGCGCCATCAGGAAGTACCTGTTCTGGGGCTGCATCATCGTGATGGCGGCCTACCTTTGGACCACCTGGGGCAACATGGTGACTGTCCCGCTCGCCGATAACAACGGCACGACCGGCGGGGCCCAGGCGGTCGGCGTCGCGATGGGGGATGCCTTGGGCGTCATCGTGGCCCTCATCCTCATGTGGTTCTTCCTGACGTCCTCCATGGTCTACAACTACTCGTTCGCGCGGCTGCTCTTCGTTTCCGGCCTGGAGAAGCGGCTGCCCCCGATGATCGCGCGCGTGAACAGGAACAAGGTGCCGGCGAACGCAGTGCTCCTCCAGACCATCCTCGCGTCGTTGGTCGTCGTCATCGTCTTCTTCATCGTCGGAGAGGCTGCCGGCGCCGACCCGAACAAGCCCTACTTCGCGCTCCTCGCGGGCCTGACCATCATCTGGTGCATCTCCACTGGGCTGCTGTTCCTCGACATCTTCTTCGCCCGGCGCGCCGACCCGGAGCGGTTCGAGAAGGCTCGGAGGGTCAACGAGGGGTTCCTATACGCCTGCGGGGCGGTCGGCTTCCTCGCGAACCTCGCGGCCGTCTTCTTCATCTTCACCGGTACGTGGTATGCGGACGGCTTCCCGACACTCGCCGAGTGGAACACGTGGCTCGCGATCATCGCGATCGTCTCTGTAATCGCCGGCATCACGATATGGTTCGTCTCCGAGGGGATGCGCGGCGGCAGGGCGGACGTCCAGCTGATCGACGAGGTCGCGCGCGCGGTCGGGGCGGGGGTCCTGACCGTTCCCGAGTCGGACGTCGTGACCACGGACGAGCCAACACGCTCGGACACGTCACGGGGCGGAGGAACCTCACCCGCGTAGCGGGCTTTGTTCCGCGACGGCGGCCGCTCCTCGCATCGGGGGAGCCCCCTCGTCCTCGTTGCGCTGGGGCTCACCCTTCGATGCCGTGCAGCAAGCGGCACGCGTCGGCAAGCACGAGGCGACCGAGGCGCTCGGCGTCGCCCGCCGAAACGTAGTCGAGCTCGACGAACCGCCCGAGCACTCGCTGGAGGGCCGAGCGGGCGAGCAGCGCCGAGGCCCAGAAGGCCTCGGGTTCGCCCGCCTCGTCCGAGCCGTACAGCAGCTTGGCGGCCGGGACGGTCCCGACCAACATCTCGAGCGCCCACTCGACCTGCCCCCAGCCCCACGGGATCAGCTCGGAGAGCTCGAGGTAGACGTTCGGCAGGACCGTCGCGATGTACGCGGCCTCCCTCACCCAGGGGTACCCGGAGTGCACCAACACGACGGGCTGATGCTGGACGTCCACGAGCAGGCGGAAGATCGCCGTCGGCCCGGCGTGCGCCAGGTTGATGTCTGGGTCACCCCCGCCGCAGTGGAAATGGAAGGGGCGGTCGTGCTCGCGCGCGACTGCGAGGGTCCGGCGGATCAGGAAGTCGCGGACCCGCTTGGCATGCTCGCGCGTCTCCCGCCACCCGTCCGCCCGCCAGCCGTCGTACGCGTCCCGGACCTCGGGCGGCGTGGGATCGCCCACGTCCAGACCGGTCCGGTACGCAACGATCGACTTGTACGCGACGCAGTTCGGGTCAGCCGCCGCCTCGGTCGCCGCCGCCTCGACGCCAGAGACGAGGTCGTCGACCCCGGCGTCGCGATGCTTGAGGATCCACGGCTCGAGGCGCGCGACGCGGTGGACCCGCACGCCGATCGTCCGCGCGAACTCCGGCGCCTGGATCGGCGGCTGAGGGAACCCCTCGTCCGACAGGACGGCGACGACCCCGGCGGCGTCGAGCAACGCCTTCGTGTACGCGACCGGGTCCGCCCGCACGGCCGCCTCGCGGGCGCGAACGACCGCCTCACGCGTCGGCTCGCATCCCAGGTGCGATGCCAGCCAGCGCCGTAGGGCGATCCCGTACACCGTCGAGTCGGTGAATCGGTCGGCGATCGGCCACAGGTCCTGGTGGATGCTCGAGGAGGAGTGGAACGCCTCTCCCAGGAACATGGCCCTGGTGTCGAAGCCCTCCGATGGGCGCGAGACGAGGTCCTCGAGCCGGTACGGGTGCGTGTGCGCGTCGACGATCTCGGCGGCGGACAGGTCGACCGCGTTCGTCACCTCGTCCCCTCAGTAGCGCCACCGGACGGCGCGCACGACGGCCTCCGGATCCTGCCCCTCGTACGTCGCGCGCTCGGCCCGTCTCGTCGCCAAGAACGCGTCGAACAGGACATCCCCCATCGCCTCGCGCAGCATCGCGGAGCGCTCGAGCTCCCGGATCGCGGCGCCGAGCGAGGACGGGAGCTGACGGATCCCCATCGCGCGCCGCTTTGCCGCCGAGATCGACGCGGGGTCGACCAGTACGGGATCGGGGAGCGAGAGCCCCCGCTCGACCCCGTCGATCCCCGCGGCGAGGATCGCGCCGAGGGCTAGATACGGGTTGGCCGCAGGGTCCATCGCCTTGACTTCGAGGTTGGCGGCCTCCGGACGGCTCCCCACCATCCCGGTGATGAACCGGAGCGCGGCCTCGCGGTTCTCGCGCCCCCAGCAGGCCCAGGGGCCGCTCCATCGGTGCGGCTGGAGCCGCTGGTAGCTCGCGACCGAGGGCGCGGTCATCGCCGTGAGCGCCGGCAAGGCCTCGAGGATCCCGGCCGTGAACGCCTCGGCCTCGCGCGTCATCCCCTCGGGGCCGCGGCCGCCGTTGAAGACGTTGCGGCCGCGCCGGTCCCACAGGCTGAGGTGCAGGTGCTGCCCGTTGCCCACGAGACCCGCGTAGACGACGGGAGCGAACGAGGCCGCCAACCCGTGCTGACGCGCAGCGGCCCTGATCGTGTGCCTGACGACCAGGTTCGTGTCGGCGACCGCTATCCCCTCCCGATCGCGCACGGACAGCTCGAGCTGACCGGTCGAGTACTCCGGGTGGAACTGCATCACACCGGTCCCCTGCGCATCGAGGGCACGGATCAGCTGCGTCGCGAACGGCTCGACGTCCGCGAGCGCGATCGCGCCGTACGCCGGTCCGCGGTGCGCAGGCGTGGGGTCCGGCTCGGGATCGCCGCCCGAGGCCCGCGTCCCGAGGAAGAACTCCATCTCGTAGGCCGCGCGGAGCGTCAGCCCCTTCGCCGCCAGGCGTTTCAGCATCCGCCGCGCGAAGGTCCGAGGGCACGCCGGGTACTCCTCCCCCTCCTGGTCGCGCTGATCGACCGGCGCCAGCGCCCAGCCGGGGCTCGCGGCCAGCGCGACTAGCCCATCGGGATCGGGCATCAGGCGCGTGTCGCCGGTCGGTCCCCCGATGTGCGGTGACGACGTGATCTGGTCGTCCACGAGGAACACGGAGAAGACGGGCGACAGGCCGACGCCGAACCGCACCGCCTCGTCGAACCGATGGACCGGGATGCACTTCACGAGCGTCACGCCGGCGGGGTCGACGAACGCGAGCGCGACCGCCTCGACTCCGGCGTCCGTCAGGCTCCGCACGGCCTTCGTCGCGCCGACACTGCTCGATGGGCGGCGGGTCGTCGCCACCTTCGATGGCATCCGGCTAGAAGATCTCCAGGTACTCGGACCGTTCCCAATCCGTGACCCAGTCCTTGAACCGCGACAGCTCGTACCGGCGCATGGTCACGTACGCGGTGACGAACTCCTCGCCGAAGAACTCCTTGGTCGCCGGGTCCTGCTCGAGCGCTTCGAGCGACTCCTCCAGCTCGGTCGGGAGGCTCTCGAACGAGTCGTCCTCCTCCGCCGGGACGCCGGGCTTGGACGAAGCGGGCGCCGGCAGGTTCTCCTCGATCCCGCGCAGTCCCGCCTGGATAAGCGCGGCGCCGACCAGGTACGGGTTCGACATCCCCGACGACGCCCGGTACTCGACGTGCTTGCTCGAGGGTGATCCGCCCTTGACGCGGATCAGCGCGGAGCGGTCCTCCAGGCCCCACGAAATGTTCGTCGGGCTGAACGTGTGCCGCCGCCGTCGCCGCAGGCAGTTGACCGTCGGCGCGACGACGGCGTCGATCGCCCTGGCGTACTTCAGGACCCCTCCGATAAACGACCGGCAGATGTCCGACATCCCATCAGCGTCGTCGTCGGCGCCAAAAGCGTTGTCCCCCGACGTCGTGAGCAGCGACACGTGCGTGTGGCACCCGCTGCCCGACTGCCCGGCCCAGGGCTTGGTCATGAACGTGGCGAGGTGCCCGTCCTGCTTGGCGATCTCCTTCACGCCGTTCTTGAAGGTGAAGGCGTTGTCCGGCCCGGCGAGCCCTCGGCCCGGGGCGAAATTGATCTCCCACTGCGAGCCGGCGTACTCACAGTTCGCCGTGATGATGTCGACGCCGACCCGCGGCATCTCGTCGACGATCCGCCTGACCGTGGGGACGTAGTCGTTCCGCACCGTATTGAAGATCTGGTAGCCGGAGAACAGCGGCTCGTGGGTGTCCTGAGTGACGAGGTAGAACTCGAACTCCGAGCCCATCAACGGCTCGAACCCCATCGAGGCCGCCTTCTGGACCGCCCGGCGGAAGACGTGCCGGGGTGTCGCAGCAAGCGTGGACCCGTCGTACCACTGCGCGTCGCAGATCAGCCTGGCCGTCCTGTCCGCCCACGGCAGCACCGCGGCGGAGTCCGGATCCGGGAACAGCAGCTGATCGCCGTACCCGCGCTCCTCGTGATACAGCGTCCCGGGAACCACGTCCGAGCGCGAGTCCAGCACGCTCGCGCCGCCGTACATGTTGAGACCACGCTCGGCGTAGTCGGAGGCGTGCGCGATCGGGACCGTCTTAGACCGGGAGATGCCGTGCATGTCCGGTAGCTCGAACCGGACGAAGCCGATCCCGTCCTTCCGCCAGCCCTCGAGGATCCCCTGAACGTCGGTCATCGCCTCCCCCTCGGCCTCGGACCCGCACGGCGTCGGTGCTGGGTATAGCGTGACGGCCGCCCGGCCGCAACGCAGCGGCCGCGCATCCGTCGTGGAAAACACGGCCCGATGCGTCGTGGGATACGCTGGATGCGAGGTCGGATGGCGAACTCGGTCGTCAACAGCGGTCGGTCGCGCGTGCTCCCGCTCGAGCTCGATCGCGGCTATCCGGTGCTGGTCCGCGGCGACGGCGTGTGGGTCGAGGACTCGGACGGACGCCGGTACCTCGACGCGATGAGCGGCGGCTCTATGGCGCTCACGCTCGGCCACGGACGTCGCGACATCATCGCGGCCGCCCGAGCACAAGCCGACGTCCTGCCGTACGTCCACAACGAGCGGCTCACGAACCCGGCACAGGAGCGGCTCGCGCGCGAGCTGATCGAGGTGGCGCCGCCGGGCTTCACGCGGGTCCGGTTCACGGTGAGCGGCGCCGACGCGAACGAGATGGCCGTTCAGCTAGCACGCGCCAACCACGTCGAACGCGGCGAGCCGGAACGGTGGCAGGTGATCTCGCCGGCCCAGGCCTACCACGGCCCAACGATGGAGACGCTTGCGCTCACTGGACGTCCGGGGCTGCAGGGGCCGTTCGGGCCCTACATGCCGAAGCACCTGCACATCCCGCCGAGCACGTGGCGGTTCGACCCGACCGGTCAGGCGGCGCTCGACGCGCTCGACGGCGCGCTGGAGGAGGCCGGTCCGCACACCGTTTCGGCGTTCCTCTGCGAGGCGATCAGCGCGGCCGCGCTGCCCGGGTACTCGCCGCCGCGCCCGTTCTGGGAGGGTCTCGCCGAACGCCGCGAGCGGCACGGGTTCCTGGTGTGCTTCGACGAGGTCGTAACGGGCGTCGGCCGGACCGGCGCGTGGTTCGCGGGCGCCGAGACCGCCTGCACGCCCGACATCATCGCGACGGCGAAGGGCCTGGGCGCCGGGTACACCGCGATCGGCGCGGTGCTCTGCCGCGAGCCCGTCTACGAGGCCATTGCGCGCGGCTCGCGACGGTTCACGCTCGGGCACACCTGGGACGGCGCGCCGCTCTCATGCGCCGTCGGCCTTGCCGTGATCCACGCGCTGAGGTCCGAAGCGCTCGTGGAGCACGTCCGCGAACGGGGCGGCCAGCTCCGCGAGGAACTCGCCGACGCCCTCAAGGGCATCCCGATCGTGCGCGACGTCGAGGGGCGCGGCTACCTGCTGGGCGTGAGGTTCGTGGACCCGCGCGACGGGACGTCGTTGCTGCCCCCAGAGCTGCGCACGGCAGGGCGGATCGATCGGGCGGCGTTCGACCGGAACCTGATCACGCTGTCGACGATGCCGACGCGCGACGGGTTCGCGGGAGACCAGACACTGTTCGCGCCGCCGTTCATCACGACCGACGAGGAGCTCGGCGAGATGGTGTCGCGCTTCGTCGACGCCGTCCGCGAGGTCGCGGATCAGGTCGAAGCCGAGCTCGACCGGGCGACCATGGGAGGGACCGCATGAGCTCGAACACCGACCGGCGGAAGCTCCGCGCGCTGATCCTCCAGCACGAGGACCCGACGCCGCCCGGGCACGTGATCGACTGGCTCGACGACCACGCCGACGATGCCCACGTCCACCGGATCGACCTCGGCGATCGCGACGTCGACCCGGGGGACTACGACCTCATCGTCTCGCTCGGCTCCGAGTTCGCCGCGTTCGACGACTCGCACCAGTTCGTCCCGCGCGAGGCCAGGTTGATGGAACGCGCCATCGCCGAGGAGGTGCCGATCCTGGGGCTGTGCTTCGGGGGACAGTTGCTCGCCCGCGTCCTGGGCGGTGAGAACTTCCGCGCGACGTCCGAGATCGGCTGGCTCCCCGTCCGCACGAAGGATCCGGACCTCGTGCCGGAGGGTCCGTGGTTCCAGTGGCACTTCGACTCCTTCTCGCTTCCCGAGGGGGCCGAGCTGGTCGCCGACTCGGACGCCGGCCCGCAGGCGTTCGTCGCCGGGCGGAACCTCGGGTTGCAGTTCCACCCGGAGGTGACGGTCGACATGATGGACGAGTGGGTCCGCGTCTACCGGCACGAGCTCGACGCCGAGGGCGTTGATCCGGACGCACTCCTCGAGGAGACGAAGCGGCGCGCGGCCGCGAGCAAGGCGAACGCCTGGCGTCTCATGGACGGCTTCCTCGACCGCGTCGCGCGGCTCGCGCCGGCGGAGCGCTGAGCGGGAACGGCGATGGCGACGGAAGTTCAGGCGACGGTCGCGGCGGAGGAGACGAGCGTCTTCCCACGCTTTCTCGACCTCGCCTACCCGAACGTAGAGCGCGGCGAGGGCGTCTGGCTGACGACGACCGACGGCCGGCCGATCCTCGACGCAAGCTCCGGTGGCGCGATGGTGACGTGCCTCGGCCACGGCGTCGAGGAGCTCGCCGCGGCGGCGCAGGCCCAGGCCGAGAGGATCGCGTACTTCTACAACCACCACTTCACCAGCGAGCCGCAGGAGCGCCTGGCGGAGCGGATGCTCGAGGTCGTCGCGCCCGAGATGGCGCGCGTCCGGTTCGTGTCGGGCGGCTCGGAGGCGAACGAGACGGCGCTCCAGCTCGCGCGGCTGTACCACGTCGAATCCGGCCGCACCGATCGCTGGCGCGTGATCTCTCCCGCGCAGTCGTACCACGGCTCGACGATGGCGACGCTGGCGCTCTCCGGGCGGCCGCACCTGCAAGAGCCGTACGGTCCGTACCTCTCACCGCACCTGCACATCCCGCCGTCGACGTGGCGGCAGGACCCGACCGGCGAGGAGGCGCTCGCCGCCCTCGATCGCGCGATCGAGGAGGCGGGCCCGGACCAGGTCGCCGCGTTCTTCTGCGAGCCGATCAGCGCAGCGGCGCTCCCCGCGTACTCGCCGCCCGACCGGTTCTGGCACGGGCTGGATGAGCGGCGGGACCGGCATGGCTTCCTGATCTGCTTCGACGAGGTCGTCACCGGCGTGGGACGGACCGGAACGTGGCTCGCGGCGCACCAGCTTCCGATCGAGCCCGACATCGTCGCCATCGGCAAGACGCTCGGGGCGGGGTACGTGCCGCTCGGTGCGGTGCTGTGCCGTTCGCACGTGTATGAGGCGATCGAGCACGGCTCGCGCGAGTTCGACCTCGGGCACACGTGGGACGGCGCGCCGCTGTCGACCGCCGTCGGGCTCGCGGTGATCGATGTGCTCGTCCGGCGAGGCCTCGTCGACCGCGTCCGCGAGCGCGGGCCGTCGCTGCTCGAGGAGCTGCGATCGGCGCTCTCGGGGGCGCAGATCGTGAAAGAGGTCCGGGGGCGCGGGTTCCTTCTCGGGTTCGAGCTGGTGGACCCGCGCGACGGCACGTCGTTCCTGCCCAACGACCTCGACGCCGCCTCGCTCGTGGACGACATCGCGTTCGAGCACGGCCTGCTCGTCACGTCGATCCATCCGCAGGCCGACGGGTTTGCCGGCGACCAGACGCTCCTCGCGCCGGCGTACGTCAGCACCGACGAAGAGCTGTCACAGATGGTCGAACGCCTCGCGGCCGCGGTCGCCGACGTCGAACGGGTCGTGAAGCAGCGGCTGGCCGGCGCATGAGCGACCTCGAGACACCCTCCGTGCTGCCGGATCTGGTCTCGACCGGCGACGCGATGCCGTCGGACGGCGAGTTCGTCTTGCTCGCGATGCCGGACATGAACGGGTCGATGCGCGGGAAGGCCCTGCGGCCTCAGGCGTTCGAGTCGGCGCTACGGCACGGGACCGTCTTGACCGACCTGATCCTCGGCCTCGACCCCACGGACACCCCGATCGCGGACTACGAGCGGTTCGGGATCCGAACTGGCGCCGCCGACCTGATCGTCCATCCCGATCCGTCGACGATCCGGACGCTTCCCTGGCGTTCGGGATGGCGTATCTGCCTCGCGACCCCGAGCTGGCCCGACGGCTCGCCCGTCGACCTCGCCTCGCGCGAGGTGTACCGGCGCGTCGTCGAGGACATCGCGCAGCTCGGGTACGAACCGATGGCGGCGCTCGAGTACGAGGTCCGGATCTGGGACGCGAACGAGCAGCCGACCTCGAGCGGGATCAGCTACAGCCTGATGGAGGTCGGCGGCTACGACCGCTTCCTGGCGGCGCTCGTCCGCGCCCTCGAGGGGCTCGCGGTCGAGCTGGCGGCCGTCCACACCGAGGCGGGACCCGGGCTGCTCGAGCTGAACCTCGCCCCCGGCCGTGGCCTCCGGGCGGCCGACGACGCCGCGCTCGTGAAGTTCGCGGTCAAGCAGGTCGCCGCGACGATGGGCCTGCGCGCGAGCTTCCTGGCCAAAACGGTGCCCGGTGAGGAGGGCTCGAGCGGGCACGTGCACCTCTCGCTGTGGGAGGGGCAGACCAACGCCTTCGCGTCGGACTCCGCGTCCGACCCGCCGCCCGGAGTGTTCGGCTCCGCGGTCGCCGGCGTGCTCGCACACCTGCCCGGCGCCTCGCTGCTGCTGAACCCGACGATCAACTCGTACAAGCGCCTGGTGCCGGGGTGGTTCGCGCCGATCAACGCGACGTGGGGATTCGAGAACCGGTCGTGCGCCGTGCGGGCGATCCGCTCGTCGCGCGCGGAGCTGTGGCGGCTCGAATGCCGCAGGCCGGGCGCCGACGCGAACCCGTACCTCGCGCTCGCCGCGATCGTCGCGTCGGCCTCGGACGGCATCCGCCGCGGCGTGCAGCCGCCGGAACCGATCGTCGGGGACGCGTACGCCCTGATGGACGTCCCCGAGCTGCCGGGGTCGCTCGAGGCCGCGCTCGCCGCGTTCGAGGCCGACGAGACCCTACGCCGCGCGTTGGGCGAGCGGTTCAGCAAGTACTTCGCGACCTCGCGCGCGTGGGAGCTGAAGGCCTGGCGCGAGACCGTGACGGACTGGGAGCGGGCGCGGTACGACCGCGCCGTGTAGAGCGGCCTTCGGGGCCGGAGGAGGCTTCGACGATGACGACCGAGCTGCTGATCCTGGGGGGCGAGCGGACGGCCTCAGCCGACGGAACGACCTTCGACGTGATCGAGCCGGCGACCGGCGCGCCGATGGCGGTCGCGGCGGAGGCCGGCGCCGAGGATGCGCACCGGGCCGTGGACGTCGCGCAGCAGGCATTCGAAGAAGGCCCCTGGCCGAGGATGCCCGCAACGCTCCGCGGGCGGGTGCTGCTCCGTGCCTCCACGATCGTGCGCGAGCGGAGCGAAGAGCTGGCGACCCTGGAGGCGCGGAACGCCGGCAAGCCGATCGCCGACGCGCGCGACGAGGTGGGGATCGTCGCCGACACGCTTGAGTACTGGGGTGGCGCAGCGAACAAGATCATGGGCGAGACGCCGCCCGTGCAGGACGTCGGGCTCGACGTCACGCTGCGCGAGCCCGTCGGCGTGTGCGCGCTGATCACGCCGTGGAACTTCCCACTCGTGATCGCGACGTGGAAGATCGCGCCGGCGCTCGCGTGCGGGAACACCATCGTGGTCAAGCCGGCGAGCTACACGCCGCTGACCGTGCTGCGCCTGGCCGAGATCCTGATCGAAGCGGGGCTACCGCCCGAGGCGATCTCGGTCCTGCCCGGGCCCGGCTCCACGGTCGGGAACGCGCTCGTCACCGACCCGCGCGTCTCGAAGGTGGGCTTCACCGGTTCGACCGCCGTCGGGTCCGAGATCATGGCCCTGGCGGCGCGAAGCATCACCCGGGTCTCGCTCGAGCTCGGCGGCAAGTCGGCGAGCATCGTGTTCGCCGACGCCGACATGGACCCAGCGATCGAGCGGTCGGTCTGGGCGGTGTTCGGCAACTGCGGGCAGGACTGCTGCGCCCGCTCGCGCGTGTTCGTCGAGCGCCCCACGTACGAGGCGTTCGTGGAGCGGATGGCGAAGCGGACCGCGGAACTACGCGTCGGTCAGCCGCTCGACGAGCAGACGCAGATCGGTCCGATGATCTCCGAGGGGCAGCGTCGCACCGCGCTCGATTACCTCGAGCTCGGCCAGAAGGAAGGCGCGCGGGTGGCCGGCGGCGGCGCGATCCCGCAGGTCCCGGGCGGCGACGGAGGCGCGTTCCTCGAGCCGGCGGTCCTGGCCGACGTCGACAACTCGTGGCGCGTGGCGCAGGAAGAGATCTTCGGCCCGGTCGCATGCCTGATCCCCTTCGACACGGAGGAGGAGGCCATCCGCCTCGCCAACGACATCGAGTACGGGCTGTCGGGCTCGGTGTGGACGCGCGACATCGGGAAGGCGATCCGTGTGTCGAAGGGAATGCGCACGGGCGTGATCAGCGTGAACTCGAGCCACAGCGTGCACACCGAGGCGCCGTTCGGCGGCTACAAGCGCAGCGGGATCGGACGTGAGATGGGGATGCACGCCGTGCAGCTGTACACCGAGGTGAAGAACGTCTTCTTCTCCCAGAACTGATCACGCCGAAGGCATGAGCAGCGCTCCATGGATCGGCGTCGTCGCGTACCACCTGGCTCCGGGGCGCGTCTCGCACTGGCTCGTCGGCGGGTACGGGGTTCCCGAGAGCTACGTCGACTGCCTCCGCCGTGCCGGCGCGCGCTCGGTCCTGCTCCTGCCCGGGGAGGACGCGACCCCCGACGAGCTCCTGTCACGCGTCGACGCCCTCGTGCTGGTCGGCGGCGGCGACGTCGAGCCGCACCGCTACCGCGCCTCGACCGACGACACGATCTACGGCGTCGAACCCGACCGTGACGAGCTCGAGCTCGCGCTGCTCCACAGGGCCGACGAGCTCGCCGTCCCCACGCTCGCGATCTGCCGCGGGATGCAGGTGATGAACGTGGCGTTCGGCGGCACGCTGATCCCGCACCTGCCGGCTCGGCCGGATCTGCTGGAGCACGGGACACCGAGCGGAGAAGACAGCCTCACGCACGACGTCAAGGTGGCGTCCGGGAGCCGGCTCGCCGGCGCGGCCGAAGCGGAGGTCCTGCGCTGCTCGACGCATCACCACCAAGGGGTGGACGACCTCGGCGACGTCGTCGCGACAGGCTGGTCCGAGGACGGGCTCGTCGAGGCGATCGAGCGCCCGAACGGCTGGATCGTCGGCGTCCAGTGGCACCCGGAGGACACCGCCGCGGATGACACCGAGCAGCAGCGGCTGTTCGATGTGCTCGTTGAACGCGCCGCGGCGCGTACTGGGCGCTGACCGCGTAGGCTTCGGCTTCGCGAGCCCGCTCGGGGCCGACCACCGAGGAGCGTGAGCGAACATGCCCTGGGGACGTCCGCTGCTGTACGAGCGACTCACCTGGCCGGAGGTCCGGCGCGCGGTCGCCGAGGACCGCGTCTGCCTGATCCCGGCCGGGACGCTCGAGGACCACGGGCCTCACCTCCCGCTCGACACGGACACCCGGATCGCGACCGAGATCTGCAGGCTGACCGCGCAGGAGCTGACCGACGAGGTCGTCCTGCTGCCGCCCGTGATCCACGGCTTCACGCCGCACCACATGGACTTCCCGGGCCCGATCACAATCGGGTGGGAGACGTTCATCCGCTACTGCACCGACGTCGGCACCTCGCTGGCGCGTCACGGGTTCAAGCGGATTCTGTTCCTGAACGGCCACGGCTCGAACATCCCGCTGATCGACATGGCCGCCCGCCTGATCGGCCTCGAGCACCCGGGCGTCCTCGCCGCCGGCGCCTTCTACCTGACGAGCCCGGAGTCGACGAAGGTGATCCAGGAGGTCAGGGAGTCGGAGCTCGGCGGCATGGGCCACGCTTGCGAGCTCGAGACCTCGATCTACCTCCATCTCGACCCCGACGCGGTCCTGATGGACAAGGCGGTCGACGAGAATTCGTTCCCCGACGGCCCGAACGCCTGGATGGACTGGTCCGACGGGCCACTCAAGCTGATGCCGTGGTGGAACGCCCTCAGTCACACCGGGGTGCACGGCGACGCAACCAAGGCGACCGCCGAGAAGGGCAAGGTCCTTCTGGAGCAAGCCGTTCGCGAGTGTGTCGGGTTCGTGCGTGAGTTGCGCGACAAGCCACTCCCCGTCCGATGGGACCCCGTCGAGCAGGTGCCGTGACGGACGGCGGCGAGCCACGGCCATCCGGTCCCTACCCTGCTCGGCCCGGTCGTGCTATACAAAGCCACGCTTCGAACGTCGGTTCAATGGCCGATGGGACGGGAGAGCCGGAGGATACAGCCACCCCCGCGCTCGCAGAACACGTACGACTACACGAGGGACCGCACCGGCTGGCGGGAGAGGAGGGCTCGATGCGTTCCGGATTGCGTCGCATGCTTCTGGTGACGATCGGGGTGCTGCTGATCGGCGGAAGCCTGATCCAGGTGGCGGCGGCTCAGGAGGCCAGCCCTACCGCCGGGGACGAGAAGGTGACGTTCACGGTCGGCACGACGAATGACGCGATCACGTTCAACCCCATGTTCATGATCGAAACCCCCGAGTACTCGACCGCGGACCTGGTCTACGACACGTACCTCGGGTGGGAACAAGAGGATTTCGACACGAAGGCCAACCTCGCGACGGATTGGACCCAGAGCGAGGACGGCCTGACGTGGACGTTCACGATCCGAGACGACGTCACGTGGCAGGACGGGACGCCGCTCACCGCTAGTGACATCGCCTACACCTTCAACTGGATCATCGAGCAGGGCGTCGGCAACTTCATCGACTACCTGCCGTTCACCGAGGCCGGCGCCATCACGGCTCCCGACGACACGACGCTCATCTGGGAGACGACCGAGCCGACGAGCGCGCCGATCTACCCGCCGTACGTCTACGTGATGCCGGAGGAGGTCCTCAGCCAGTACAAGGACAAGACCGAGTTCCGGAAGTGGAAGGGGTTCCCCGACACGATCGGCTCCGGGCCCTTCAGGCTGGTCGAGTGGCAGCGCGGTGACTTCTGGCGCCTCGAGGCGAATCCCGACTACTGGCAGGGAGCACCCAAGTTCGACGAATTCATCTTCCGCATCTTCCAGAACGAAGAGGGGATGATCCAGGCCCTCAAGCAGGGCGAGATCGACTTCGCCGACGGCATCTCGGCGGCCGGGTTCGACACGCTCGAAGGCGATCCGAACATCACCCGGAACGTCGGCAACGCCTCCGGATTCACGCAGATGAGCTTCAACCAGTGCACGGACGAGGTGGCCTACTGCCGCGACACGGGCTTCAACCACCACCCGGCGACGACCGACCCTGACTTCAGGCTGGCCGTCGAGTACGCGATCGACAGGGACGCGCTGGTCGACCGGGTGATCCAGGGGTACGGGTCGCCGGGGTACACGGTCATCCCATCTCCGAAGTGGCACTCGACACCCGAACAACCGATCGCCTACAACCCCGAGGAGGCAAAACGGATCCTCGACGAAGCCGGGTACGTCGATACGGATAACGACGGCATCCGCGAGACACCGGACGGGGAGCCGCTGTCGCTCAGGTTCATCGTGCGTACCGAGGCGCCGGAGACGGTGACGGCGGGCGAGTTCATCGTCGAATGGCTACGGGACGTCGGGATCGAACTCAAGACCGAAGCGGTGAACGACAACAAGCTGACCGACGTCTGGTACTCGAACGACTACGACATGTACATTTGGGGTTGGGGCGTGGAACCTGATCCCAACTTCCAGCTCTCGACGTACACGACCAGCCAGTGCGGGGTCTGGAGCGACACCTGCTACTCCGACCCCGAGTACGACGAGCTCTTCAAGAGTACGCAGCGGGCGACGACCGTCGAAGAGAGGGCCGACATCGTCGACCAGATGCAGCAGATCCTGTACGAGGACCGGCCTGAGATCGTCCTCTGGTACGACAACTACCTCCAGGCATACCGAAGCGACAATTGGACAGGCTTCGTGAAGCAGCCTGACACCGGGCAGGGAACGATCCTGTTCCAGTACGGCCATTACTCGACGCTGAACATCCACCCCGTCTCGGCCGCCGGAGGCGGCGGTGGTGAGGGCGGCGTCCCGGCCCTGGTCTGGATCGGCATCGCCGTCGGGGTCGTGCTCGTCGTGGGCGCGATCGTCGTGGCGCGCCGGCGGCGCGAGGAAGAAGAGGTCGCGTAGGGCGCAAGGTGGCAGACGCGAAAGAGGAGGCTGACCGCGGCCCGTGGGAACGCGGCAATACGTCCTGAAGAAGGTCCTCCAGGCGTTCATCACGCTGGTTGCGATCCTGATCTTCAACTTTTTCCTCTTCCGCGTCTGGTCGCCCGGTGACCCGGTCTCGTTCCTGATGCGGGGGCAAGGAGCCAACATCACGCTCGAGGAGCGTCAGGCGCTGATCCACGAGTACGGCCTCGACGAATCCACGTGGGGGCAGTTCGTCGAGTACATGAAGGACACGGCGACGGGAAAGCTCGGCGCGTCCAGCTTCTACCAGGGCGAACCCGTGATGTCCGTGTTCTTCCGGTTCCTCTGGCCGACGATGTTGCTCGTGGGGGTTTCGACGGTCCTCTCGATGATTATCGGCGTCTGGATGGGGATCCGGTCGGGGTGGCGTCGGGGCAGCCTGTTCGACCGCGGCTCGATGGTCTCATCGTTGGTCCTCTACTCAATGCCGGAGTTCTGGCTCGGCATGCTGCTGCTCATGCTGTTCTCGACCGCGCTCGGCTGGTTTCCGGTCGGCGGGCGGATCTCAACGAACATCAGCGAACTGAGCACATCGGGGCGCATCTTCGATATCACCAACCACCTGTTCCTACCGGCGTTGACGTTGACGCTCGCGTATCTTGGGGAGTTCTATCTGGTGATGCGGTCATCGCTCCTCGACGTCCTGGGCGAGGACTACATTACGACGGCTCGAGCGAAGGGCGTTCCGGAGCGGCTCGTCCTGAATCGGCACGCCGTCCGGAACGCGCTCCTCCCGACCGTGACCCTGATCGCGTTGTCGTTCGGCTACGTGATCG
Organism: Actinomycetota bacterium; assembly: GCA_046729855.1. Classification (GTDB taxonomy): domain Bacteria; phylum Actinomycetota; class UBA4738; order UBA4738; family HRBIN12; genus DATHSY01. The sequence goes on from JBKPHM010000024.1 coordinate 59,298, forward strand.
GCGGCGCGATCACGGTCGAAGTCGTGTTCTCCTATCAGGGGGTCGGGCTGCTGACGTACACCGCGATCGTCGGCAAGGACTACTGGCTGCTCCAGGGCCTGTTCCTGTTCTTCACGATCGCCGTGATCGTGTTCAACCTCGTCTCGGACCTGGTGTACGCATACCTCGATCCGAGGGTTCGGGAGGCGTAGGCCGTTGCAGACACCTCCGCTCCACGTCGGAACCGAGCCGCCGCCGGCGACCACCGTCGAGGAGGCCAGGCCCGGACGGCCGCCGAGCCGCAGACGCATCACGTGGACGCGCCGGCGCTCATCGATGCTGCGGTACTGGCGCGAGTTCCGGCGCGACAAGATGGGCGTCATCGGGTTGATCATCCTCAGCTTCTTCATCGCCGTCGCCATCTTCGCGACCTTCGCAGACGAGACCGGAACTAGAATCACCGAGGCTACGGGACCACGCGTCGCCCCGCCCAGCCTGGAGTACCCGCTCGGGACGGACGATCAGGGGCGATCGGTCTTAACGTTGACGATCCAGGGTGCGCGGGTATCGCTCCTCGTCGGGCTCACGGCCACCGCCATCACGATGGTGATTGGCTCGGCCGTGGGTCTGATCGCCGGCTTCCGAAGCGGCTGGATGGACCAACTCCTGATGCGCATCACCGACTGGGGGCTGGTGATCCCCTGGCTCGTGCTCGCGATCTCGCTCGCATCGATCTTCGGACAGTCGTTGTTCATCATCATCCTCGTGATCGGGCTTACGACGTGGCCGAGCACGGCTCGGCTGGTCCGCGCGCAGACGTTGTCAGTGAAAGAACGACTCTACGTGGAGCGGGCGCGGGCGCTCGGCGCGAGCAACTGGCACCTGATCAGTCGGCACCTCCTACCGAACGTGATGCCCGTGATCATGGCGAACACCGTGCTCATCGTCGCCATCGCCATCCTGTCCGAGACGGCGCTGTCGTTCCTCGGCCTGGGTGACCCGTTCAGCCTCTCGTGGGGCCAGATTCTCGAGCAGGCGTCGAACGGCGCCGCGGCCACACGCGGCGCCTGGTGGTGGCTCGGTGCGCCGGGGGCTTGCATCGTCCTAGTTGTGCTCTCGTTCACGATGATCGGCTTCGCACTTGATCAGATCATCAATCCGAGGTTGCGCGAGCGATGAGCGTGCTGACGGCCCGCGATCTGAGCGTGACATATCGCACGGGGTCCGGCCCGGTTCCCGCCGTCCGCGGTGTCGACCTGACAATCGACAAGGGAGTCGTGCTTGGGCTGGCGGGCGAGTCAGGCTGCGGGAAGTCGACGATCGCCAGCGCGATCCTCCGCCTGCTGCCGAAGGGCACGACAATCGAGGGCAAGGTCCTTTTGAGCGGCGAAGACGTGCTCCGCATGCCGGCGTCGCGGCTGCGCGCCGTCCGGTGGACGGGCGCTTCGATCATCTTCCAGGGCGCGATGCATGCACTGAACCCGGTGAAAAGGGTCGGCGAGCAGATCGCGGAGGCCTTGTCCACACACGGGATGACCGCACCGCGTCAGGGGCGGGTCCGCGTTGGCGAGCTCCTCGAGCAGGTCGGGCTACCGTCAAGGCGGATCGACGACTTCCCGCACGAGCTGTCGGGCGGGCAGAAGCAGCGCGTCATGATCGCCATGGCGCTCGCGTGCAGCCCGAGCGTGATCATCGCGGACGAACCGACGACGGCGCTCGACGTCATGGTGCAAGCGCAGGTCCTTGCGCTGCTGAAGAGCCTCCAGCGGGAGCTGGGCCTGGCGATGCTGTTCATCACGCACGACCTCTCGGTCCTGCTCCAGGTGTCCGATCGCCTCGCCGTGATGTACGCGGGCCGGATCGTCGAGGAGGGGCCGAGCCAGAAGGTGTTCCGCGAGCCGAAGCATCCGTACACGACGGCGCTCGCGGCCGCCTTCCCGGAGATCGGCGACCAGCGGTTCCGCCGCCATCCGTCGGGACTGAGCGGCGATCCGCCGGACCCGCAGGCGCTTCCGTCCGGGTGTCCGTTCCACCCGCGCTGCCCCGTTGCGTTCGACGCCTGCCCGACCATCGACCCGCTGCTGTGGAGGGCCGGCGTCGACCAGCGCGCGGCGTGCCTGCTCGTCGAAGGCGCGCCGGTCGTCGCCGCAAAAGGGATCCCGGCTCCGTGATCCAGCGGCTCGAGCCAACCCCGCGGGTAGCGTACGACGAGCCGCCCGTGCTCGCGGTTCGAGGGCTCGAAGTGAACTTCGCCGGCCGCGTCGGTCTCTTCTCGGGACTCATGGGGCGCCATGGAGCCGACGCACTGGCCGTCGACGGTGTCGATCTTGACCTGTATCGGGGTGAAGTGCTCGCCCTCGCGGGTGAGTCGGGCTGCGGCAAGACGACGACGGCGCGCGCCATTATGGGACTCGTCCGCCCGAACCGCGGCGAGGTTCGGTTCGAGGGAGAGCCGCTCGGCCGGAACCTGCAGGCATACCGGCGCCGCGTCCAGATGGTCTTCCAGGACCCCACCGGCTCTCTCAACCCGCGGCAGACCATCTACGAGATTGTTGCTGAAGGCCTCCGCATTCACCGGATCCATCGCGGACCCGATGGAGAGACCGAGGAGCAACTTGTCGCACGGGCGCTGTCGCGTGCCGGGCTGCGACCCCCTGAGCGGTTCTTCCTTCTGTACCCACACGAGCTCTCGGGCGGACAGCGTCAACGCGTCGTCATCGCAGGTGCGCTCGCGCTCGAGCCGGAGGTGATCGTCGCCGACGAGCCGGTGTCCAACCTCGATGCGTCGGTGCGCGGCGAGATCCTCCGGCTGCTGATGAAGCTGCGCGAGGAGCTCAGGATCAGCATCCTGATCGTGACGCACGACCTCGGCCTCGCGTGGACCGTGGCCGATCGCGTCGCGATCATGTACCTCGGCAGGATCGTCGAGCTCGGCCCCGCTGAGGACGTGCTGACGAGGCCGCTGCACCCATACACCAAAGCGATGCTCGACGTCGTCCCGGAGGCCGGAGGGATCGACCGGCCGATCCTCTCTGGCGAACCGCCGGACCCGACCCGGATACCTGGCGGATGCCGATTCCACCCTCGCTGCCCCGCCGTCGCCTCCGGCACGTCCGCCGCGGCCGGCGTCGAGGGCCGGTGCCGTGGCCAGGATCTCGGGTTGCTGGAGCTCCGGCCGAAACACTACGCGGCCTGTCATTTAGCGGCCGCGGGGTCGAGCGGGGGGAACGGGCAAGCGGGCTTGACCTCGACCCAGACCTGAGATCGGTAGGTTTCGGGACCTCAGCCCCGTCCGGCTTAAGTACCCGGCACGCCTGCGAAGACCGACAGGCGCCGCCCGTCCACGTCCGCGAACCAGACGTGGCGAGCACCCCACTCTTGGGGTCCCGGCCGCCCCTCCGTCGGGACACCGGCCGTGACGAGGCGCTCGTACACCGCGTCGACGTCGTCGACCTCGATCGTGATCTCGGTGCCCTCACAGTTCGTCGCGGAACCCTCCTCGAGCCCTACGTCGAAGCCGCCGCCGCCACCGACGCGGAGGTAGTTCCCCTCCTCCACGACGACCTCGAGACCGATGACGTCCACGAGCAAGCGGCGCTCGGCGACGAGGTCCGATGTCAGCATGAAGATGTGACTGAAGCGAGCGCTCATCCGGGGCTAGCCGCGCTCGTCGCCGTCGGGCGCGGCACCCTTCAGGACCCCGAGGATCGCCTCCATCTCGGTGTCGCCGACCGCCTGCTCCTTGCCGGCGCTCTTGGCGGCCGCGAGGAGGGTGCGGAGGTTCGCCTCGGCCATCTCGGCGCGCGACTCGAGGTCGCGGACTCGAGCCGCGAGACTCTGTGCCCGGCGCTCGGACTCGTCGCGTGCCTCACGGGCCTCTCTCGCCTCGTCCCGTGCCGCGCGCAAGCTCGCCCGGAGCGTGGCAACCTCGCGGCCGAGCTCGATCAGGCGCTCGATCGCCTCGCGGCCGACCGCCGAATACGTGGGCCGGCCGCCGTCAGCAGGCGGCTGTCGCCCCGCGGCCTCCCGAACGCGCTTGCGGCGCCTGGTCCGCGGGATCTGCTCCCGTTCTCCGGCCTCGATCGGCCGGGCGTCGAGCAGCCGGTAGCTGCCGTCCGCGACCTCCAACCGCCGCCTGGCCAGGAGCGCCCGGACGGCCCTGGCTGCCGCCAGGGGCTCGTTCAGGCCCATCTCGCGTCCGATCTCGGCGGGGGTGGCGTGGAGCACCTCCCCCGGGGAGACCTTGGCCGCCACCGCGGCCAGGAACGCGTTGGCCCGGTCCAGGCTCTCCTGGTTCACGGCGCCATCGTCGCAACTTCCGGCCGGAAAGGCCACCCCCGATTTGACGCGGAGGGACGGGACGCGCACGCGCCCGTGAAGACCCTGTGGACGGTGACCCGCCGCAGATGTCCCAATCTCCACAGACCTCCTCACAATTTCTTCAGAGGATCTCGAGCGCGGATCCGCTAGTTGGCGAGCTCGTCGAACAGCCGGAGATCGATCGCGCGAAACGCGTCCCACCGCCGGCCGGCGAGATAGGAGTTCGTCAGCGAGACGACTCCGACCTGCGTGTCCGGGCGGAAGAACATCCGGGTGCTAACGCCGTAGTCGCCGCCGGTGTGACCCATCCGGAAGTAACCCCGCGGCGCCGCGCCGTACCAGATCAGGCCCTGACGCCAGCCCGCGTCGTACGAGAGCTGATGACGCCGCATCTCCCGAACGGTACTCCGCTCGAGCACGCGGACGCCTTCGAACGCGCCATAGTTCATGAACGCCGCCAGCCACCTCGCGAGATGCATCGCGCTCGTTCGCAGCGCGCCGTCGGGATAGTCGGGATACCCGTACTGGAAGTACGGGTCGAACGACCCCGTCTCCCTATTCAACTTGTATGGCATCGCGAGGTTCGTCGTGGATATGTCGGCCAGACGGAATCCCGACTGATCCATCCCGAGCGGCTCGAGGATGCGCTGCTTGCAAAGCTCGTTGAAGTCGCGGTGCCCGGCAACCTCGGCGACGTACGCGGCGAGCGCGACTGCGATGTTCGAGTACGCGTACGTCCGGCCCGGGCGGCGCTCGTAGAAGTTCGCGCCTTCGCGGTACCTGGTCTCGCCGGGGACGAGGTAGGAGAGCAGGAACTCGCCCAGCTCGATCGGCGAGTCGCCGTGGAAGTACAGCGTGTCGCTTGAGTACGGCGTACCCCACACCGAGAAGCGGTCGCGGATCGCGGACGTGTGGATTAGCAGCATCCGTGTCGTGATCGGCGCGTTCGGCGCCGCCGGGATCCGGACCTCGAACGGGAGGTAGTCGTTGATGTCGGCGTCGAGGTCGAGATCGCCGTCCTCGACGAGCGACATGACGGCCGCACACGTCACCGTCTTCGATACGGACGCGAGCATGAACACGGTCTGCGGCGTCACTCGGACATCGTTCTCGCGATCCGCCCATCCCACGCCGATCGATGAGAGGATCTCGTCGCCTCTGACCACAGCGACCGCGATGCCCGGCGTCATCGCGGCGCGCATCTGCTCGCGGACGAACGGTTCGAGCCAGCGCGGCGCCGCCCTGACGCTTCGGACGAACGAGAACGGCGCGACCGCCGCGGCGCCGGTGACGAGCGCGGCTCCGAGAAACTTTCTGCGGGAGATACGGTCGGCACGGCCGGCCGAAGCCTTGCCGTTCACGCCGGCCTCGACGCGCCACTCGAGCGTCTCGTTCTCCGAGCGAATCTCTGGCATCTCTTCCCTGCCTCGAGGGGAGACACTAGCCGAACATGGTCCGCGCCGTGGGGGCGTAACCGGTCATGGCTCGCCCGAGCCGGGGCGGGTGTCGCCGCCCCACACCCCGGCGTCCGTGCGCCTTCCCTCCACCCCCGATTTGACCGCCGGTGATCATGAGCGTATAAAGGTATTTGGAGCCGCTGGGACCTTCGGGTTCCGGCGGCTCCGTTCTGTCCGTGCCCGTTCGTGCGGAGATCGCCAGGCGTGGCCGAACCAACCGGCTCGAGCGGCGGACCGACGCTCGACCTCCCGCTCCTGGGGGTCCGGATCGCCGACTTCTCACGGGTCCTCGCGGGTCCGCTCGCGACGATGATCCTGGCCGACCTCGGCGCCGACGTGATCAAGATCGAGCGACCGGGCACCGGCGATGACACCCGGGCCTGGGGCCCTCCGTTCGTCGGCGGCGACGCCGCGTACTTCCTCGCGCTCAACCGCAACAAGCGATCGGTTGCGCTGGACCTGACCACCGAGGCGGGCGCGTCGGCGGCGCGCCGGCTCGCGCTCCGCTCGGACGTCGTCGTCGAGAACTTCCGCCCGGGCCTGATGGACGCGTTCGGCCTCGGGGCGAACGAGCTGCGAGCGGAGAACCCCGAGCTCGTGTACTGCTCGCTCGTCGCGTTCGACGCGGAGGGAGAGGACGCGTCGCGACCCGGCTACGACATCATCGTGCAGGCGCTGTCGGGCCTCATGAGCATCACGGGGGCGCCGGAGGGCGAGCCGATGAAGGTCGGCGTCGCGCTGCTCGACGTGATCGCCGGGCTCTACGCCGCGAACGCGATCCAGGCCGCGCTGCTCGGACGGCGCATGGGCGGCCGCGGCTCGCACCTCGTCGTGTCGTTGTTCGAAGCGAGCGTCGCGGCGCTTGTGAACCAGGCCGCGAACTATCTTCTCGGCGGCGTCGTGCCCGAACGGATGGGGAACGCCCACCCGAACATCGTCCCCTACCAGGCGTTCCACGCCGCCGACGAGCCGTTCATCCTCGCGGCCGGGAACGACCGGCTGTTCGTCCGCGCCTGCGAGGTCATCGGGCGGCCGGACCTCGCGGACGATCCGCGGTTCGCGACGAACGAGGCCCGGGTGCGAAACCGAACGCCGCTGATCGGCGAGCTCGAGGCCGTGTTCGGCAAACGGCCGGCCGCGGGATGGCTGACGACGCTCGCGGCCGCATCGGTTCCGTGCGCACCGATCCGCGACCTCGCGGGCGTGTTCGGCTCGCCCGAGGGCGCACGCACAGTCGTGCACGTCGACGACCCGGCTCGCGGCGCGCTCCGCACGGTCGCGGAGCCGATCCGCATCGACGGGCGCAGGCCCCCCACGCGGATGCCACCCCCGCTGCTCGGAGAACACACCGAGCGGGTGCTTGGTGAGCTGAGCGACGCCGACCTCGAGGACCAGCCGCGGTGACGGCGACGAGCGGCTGGGCCGACGCGCTCGCCGGTTGGGGCATCCCCGACGAGATCGTCGCCGGGGCGCCTGAGTCCCCGTGGGGCTTCCCGACGGAGGCGTTCCGGCGGCGGGCGCAACGCTCGATCGAGCGCTCCGACGGCTCCGCTACCACACGGGTCGCGTGCGAGGCGCTGCCCGAGGGCGGCACGGTGCTGGACGTCGGGGTGGGTGCGGGTTCGACCTCGCTGCCGCTCGCGGACGTCGCCTCGATGATCGTCGGCGTCGACGCGTCGGCCGAGATGCTCGCCGCGTTCTCTCAGGCCGCCTCGAGGCTCGGGATCGAGAGCCGGACCGTCCTCGGCACGTGGCCGGAGGTCGCCAGACGCGCCCCGCGGTGCGACCTCGTCACGTGCGGCCACGTCTTGTACAACGTTCCGGATCTGGCGGCGTTCGTCCGTGCGCTCACGGACCACGCGCGTACGCTGGTCGTCGTCGAGATCACCGGCGCTCATCCGCTCTCGTGGATGAACGACCTGTGGCTTCGGTTCCACTCGCTCGAGCGACCCTCGCGCCCGACCGCCGACGACGCCGAAGCGGTCTTTCGAGAGCTCGGACTGGAGCCGAGCAGGGAGGATCGCGACGAGCCGGGACGCGGATCCGGGTTCGAACGACGCGAGGACGCCGTCGCCCTCGTCAGGCGTCGGCTCTGCCTGACGCCCGATCGCGACCGCGAGATCGGCGTCGCGCTCGGCGACCGACTGGTGCAGCACCACGGGCTGTGGTCAGCAGGCCCGGAGCGCACGCGCATCGTCACCTTCTGGTGGGAGGGGTCCGCGCCGCGCTAGCGGGAGCGCCGTGAGACGTAATCGCGAAGCACGAAGTCGCCTACGTCGCGATCGTCCATCAGGAAGACGCGCCCGGAGGTCAGGCGTGCCAGCCGCTCCATGAATCGCGCGAGGCCCGGCGACTCCTCGAGCATGAAGATGTTGAGCGTCACGCCGGACCTCGACAGCCGAACGGCCTCGGCGAGCGTCAGCTCGATCGTCTTCGGCACAGGTGGCCACGAGAAGAACACCTCGTCGCCATCCAAGTGCGCGGTCGGCTCGCCGTCCGTCACCATGATCACCTGGCGTGTGGCGCGGGGATGCTGCTTCAGCAGCCTCCCGGCCAGGTTGAACGCGTGGTGCATGTTCGTCCCGTACACGCGCTCCCAGCCCGCTGCGGTCAGGTCCTGCGGCTCCATTCGCCGCGCGTAGTCGCTGAACCCCACCAGGTACAGCCGGTCGTGCGGGTACCGCCCCTCGATCAGCGCATGAAGCGCGAGCGCCATCCGCTTTGCGTGGACGAAATGACCGCGGAGCGGCATCGAGAAGGACAGGTCCAACAGCAGGACCGTGGCCGCCTCGGTCCGCTGCTCCGCCTCGATCAGCTCGAAGTCGTCAGGGCGAACGTCGATCGCGGCGCCGCCCGGGACCCCGCCGCCCCCGCGCAGCACCGCGTTGAACACGGTGCGCTGCACCGCAATCTGCCCCGGGTCGCCGAACCGCCACGGCCGCGTCCCGCCGGTTGGTTCGGCCAGGCCGCCGGCGTCGCGCGCCTCATGCGTTCCCTCGCGGTCGCGCCGTAGCCGCTCGAAGACGCGGACGAGCGCGCGCTCGCCCAACCTGCGCGCGCCACGCGGGGTCACCTCCAGCCGGCCTTGCTTCCGCGTGACGAGCCCCGCCTCCTCGAGCGCTCGCTCGACCTGTTTCAGCCGCCGGAGATCGCGGACGGCATCCTCGCCCAGCGCACGCCGCAACGCTTCCTCGTCGATGTCCTCGAGAGCGGCGCCGGCGTAGTCGCCACGGATCGAGCGGTCGAGGTCCTCGTACTCGTGGAGCCGCTCCATCGCGTCGACGGTTGCCGACAACGGCTGCGCGTCCTCCCCCGCCGTCAGTGCGGGGTCACCCCACGGCATCTCGGGGAACAGCGATGCGAGGTTGGCGCTCAGGCGGTCCACCTCGAACGCGAGATCCATGTCCTGCATGACCTGTTCGGCAAGCGCCTGGAGCTCCGCCCGTTGCTCGGGCGAGAGCGACGCCATCAGCCGCGAGAGGGCGGCCATCCGCCGAGCGATGCCCTCGAGCAGCTCGTCGAGGTTCCGCGGTTGGTCCGGGAAGAGGTCGCCGTGCCGTTGCATGAACCCGTCGAAGTCGACCGGCTCGCCGGCCTCGCGCTGCTCGATCATCCGGTTCAGCTCGGCGAGCATGTCCTTGAAGCGCTGAATGTCCTCGGGCGAGAGCCCACGGAGGCCCTCGGCCATCCGGCGGAAGTACGCCCCCATCACCTGCTCGCGCACGTGCTCCACCAGCTCGTCGAACGCACGCTGCGCCTCGGGATCGACGAATCGATAGTCGGTGAGCTCCCGGATCCGGCCGGGGACATCGGGGGGCAGCTGGTCCAGGAACGCCTCGCGCATCCGAGCGTCGTCCTCGGCCTTGAACGACAGCGTCGAGCGCTCCCTGTCGACGATCTGGTCCAGCCGTTCGCTCAGGTCCTGGAGCGGCCCGGTGAGGTTTAGCCGCTCCTGCTCACGGGCCCGCGCCTCGCGCAGCCGCCGGCGGAGCGCGTCGAGGCCGCCGAAGCGTCCCTGCATCCCGCGCCTGAGCAACCGCGAGACTGCGCCCTGTGCCCCCGCCCCCGACAGGATGTCGTCCGACAGCTCCTCGAGCAGGTCACCCGCCGCGATATCGGGCCCGAAGGGATCCTGGGTCCCGTCCCACCGCGAGTACCGCGCCCGCATCCACCCAGGGTACGCCGAGTCCACCCAACCGTTGCCTCCATCCCAGAGCGCATCGCTCGGGCGCGGGGACTGGTCAGGCGCCGACGAGGTCGCGACGGCCGAAGGCTGCGACGCCGACCGAGGCCGCCACCACCCCGAGAGCGACGAGCCAGATCGCGGCCATCCAGTTGGGGTCGGCCGCGGGAACCGGCGCGATGTGCAGGAACGGCGACGTGTCCCGGAGCCAGTGGTTGGAGTCGAACGCCGCCGCGATCGTCTCGACGATGAACGACCACACCACGAGCCCGTAGACGACGCCGATCGCCCCACGGGGCCACACGCCGAACGCGAGGCCACCGATTCCCAACACGAACACGGCGGGCGGCACGACGTTGAGCCCCGCCCCGACCAGCTCGCCGAGGCCCACGTTCGCGTGTTGGCTCATTGCTCCGACCCACGCCGCGAAGCCGGCCAGCGCGCTGGAACCGACGACGAGTCCGAGCGCCACGGCGAGCCTGACGGCGAGCCACTGCCATCGCGCGACGGGCCGCACGAGCAGGTTGTCGAGGTGTCCCGTCGCCTCCTCGTTCCGGGCGGCCGTGACCTGACCGGCCGCGGCGATCCCGACGAGGCCCGCCGCGACCACGAAGACGAACCCGAGGTACGAGGCGGCTCCGGAGGCCGTCCCGCCGAGACGCTGGATCGCCTCCTCGACGCCCTCCGCGCCGCGGACCGCCGTGCCCGCGGCCTGCGCGACGAGACCGAACACCAGCCCCGTCACCGCCAGCGCCGCGATCCACGCAACGACGACGGGCCGCGTGAGCCGGATCGTGAGTCCCGCCTGGTCACCCAGGAGCAACGTCCGCGGCCTCGCGCGGTCGCGGCTCGCGAGAACGCTCGCCCCGACGTCTCTCGTCGCCGCGATGCGCAGCGACGAGACCACCAGGCCGGCGATCAGCACGACGATCGGGACGAGTGCGAACGGCGCGGTGCCCGTGAGGGGGCGGGCCTGCTCGATCCACCCGAGCGGGCTCGCCCATCGCACCCACGTCAGCGACGGATCGGAGTCGGCGGCCATCCTGATCAGGTACGAGCCCGCAAGCACGCCGGCGGCGATGAGGTTGGCGCCCCGCCTGGTCGCGGCGAGCTGCGCCGCGACCAGCCCGATCGCCATGAACATCGCCGAGGCCGATAGGAGCGCCGTCACGAAGAACAATGAGGCGGCGACGTCGATGTCGACCTTGGGCGACGCCCCAGTCGCGACGGTCAGCACGGCCGTCGGCAGCCACAACGCGACGAGCCCGATCCCCAGCCCGGCGGCCGCCTGTGCGGCCGCTCTCACGCGGGTGGTCCGTCCGGCCAGGAAAAGCTCCCACCGGCCGGCGTCCTCCTCGCCGCGTGTGACCTTTGTGGCGACGAGCAGACCCCAGATGGCGCCGATGATGATCACGGTCATCGCCGTCTTGTAGTAGGTGTACCCGGCGACGGTGTCGAGCCTGACGAGCGGACCGAACAACGCCGACCACGCGGCGTTGCCCTCGAACGTCGCCGCCATCCGTTCTCGGGCGGCCTGCGTCGGGAACAGACCGGCGTACGCAGAGGCCGACGATGCGATCGTCGCGCCGAAGACGAGCCCCCACAGCAGTCCCTGTCTCGCTGCACGCTTGGCCGTCGTCACGAACACCGCCCGTTCGGCGCGGCGCTCGCCGTAGGTCTCCCGGCGCCTAGGCCGACGCATGCTCGGACGCCTCCCTCGAGCCGTCGGCTCCGTAGTGCGCGAGGAACAGCTCCTCAAGCGACGGCTCGCGGCTCACGAGGTGACGCACACCCGCGGCGGCGAGCACCCCGAGGAGCGGTTCCATTGGACCGGAGACCTGGAACCTCGCCCGGTTGCCGTCGACCTCCACGCTACGGACGCCCGGCACCGAGGATAGGTCCGGAACGGTGGCGTCGAACTCGGCCTCGACCTGGAGCGCCGACAGGTGTCGCATTTGCGCGAGCGTCCCGACCTCAACAAGGCGCCCAGCTCGAAGGATCGCGATCCGGTCGCAGAGCGCTTCGACCTCGGACAGGATGTGAGACGACAAGAACACCGTCTGGCCGCGCGCACGCGACTCGGCGATGCACTCTCGGAACGCGCGTTCCATGAGCGGGTCGAGTCCCGCGGTCGGCTCGTCGAGCAGCAGCAGAGCGGCCCGCGTCATCAGCCCCGCGATCAGGATCAGCTTCTGCCGGTTGCCCTTCGATAGCGCGCGGACCTTCTTGGATGGGTCGAACTCGAACCGTTCGATCAGCAGATCCCGATACGCAGTGTCGACCTCGCCGTGCACGCGCCCGAGCAGGTAGAGCGTCTCCTCACCGGTGAGCGACGGCCAGAGGTTGGCTTCGCCCGGGACGTAGGCGACCCGGCGATGCGCCTTGACGGGATCGACCTGGCAGTCGATGCCGAACACCTCCGCGCGGCCGCGGGTCGGACGGATCAGGCCCAGCAACAGCCGGATCGTGGTGGTCTTGCCGGCTCCGTTCGGGCCGAGGTATCCGAGGACCTCGCCGACCGGTACTTCGAGGTTCAGCTCGACGAGCGCGTCTGTAGACCCGAAGCTCTTCGACAGGCTGTCCGTCCGGATCGCCATCTCCATCGATCTCTCCTCACGTCTCTGCCGCGGCTCTCTGGGCCGCCGGGTCGTCGAGCTTCGCCACCGCGTCGCGGATCTCGTCGCCCCAGCCAGAGGAGACGAACTCCCCCAGCACCTCGTAGACATCGAGCTGGGCGAGGCCGATCCTGGGGGACACGATGTCGATCCACGGCTCCAGGCCGATCCGCCGGGCGACGTGCTCGTGCAGCACGATCGTCCCGACGCTCTGCGCGACCAGGACCGCGGCGGCGTCTCGGGTACGCGACGAACCCGCCGCGAACCGCTCGGGCCAGGTGTTGCCCAGGAACTCCTCGGTTCGGGCGGCCATCTCGTCCACCAGCGACGCGCCGGCGGCTGACCCGTCCGCGACCGCCCGGGCGACGTACCGGACGAGCGGACGCGCGCCGGCGTACAGGGCCGCGAGGAAGCTCGGGTCCGTGATCCGTCCGTCCTCGGTCGCGGCGACCTTGCGCCGGATCAGGCTCAGGACGGCGTCGTCGCATGCGCGTCGCAGGCCGTCCTTCGAACCGAAATGGTGCTGGACGAGCCCCGGTGACACGCCCGCGGCCTTCGCGATCCCACGGATCGTCGCGCCGTCGAACCCCTGCTGGGCGAACTGCTCGAGCGCCGCGTCGAGGATCTTCGCACGAGCCGTCAGGTCTTCGGCCGGCCGGTCACCTGTATCGTATATCGAACGCATGACCTAGATACTATACGTCCGTATGGTCTGGGCAAGATCAACGCGTTGCGGCGTTCGGCCGGTTTCAGCCGATGCCCAAGCCCGTCATCAACGCGCGCGACGTCAGGCCGAACGAGATGAACGCGGCCCACGCGAACGGCACCCACGGCCGGATCTGCCTGCGTTCGTCGAACCCGACCATCGAGGCGTTGCCAGCGCGCGCGATCACGTGCGCCATCACGAAGAGCAGGATCGGCAGCAGGCCGTACACGTAGTGCAGCACGCCGCCGAGAGTGCCTTCGGCCGTGACGCTGCGGCCCATGACGAGCAGCACGATCCCCAGGATCGCCTGAAGGCCGGCGACGAGCTGGGCAACGGTCAGCCAGATCCAATAGCCCTCGCCCGGACCGCGTCGGGCGATCCAAGCTCCCAAGCCCCATAACCAGCCCACCGCGAACACGCCCACGACAACGAACCCGAGGACCCGATGGACGTCTGCCACGGCGGGCGGAAGCCTACGAGGGCGCGACGCCCTCGTACCGGGCGCCGCCGGCCCGGCCGTCGTCCTTGTTCAACCGCCGTGCCAGGTGGAGCCCATCGAGCGCGAACTCCAGCGCCGAGGCGGCCACGCCGGGGCTCTCCTCCTCGACGGCCAAGCGCTCGAGCAGCTTCGCGAGACCCGGCACGTCCCCGAACTGCCCGAGCAGGTCGGCGGCGGGCATGAGGTCCGATGTCTCGACCGTGAGGCCGGCGTCGAAGCGCGACAGGATCGGCTGGAAGTCGAACCCCGAGAGGCGGCGCCGAAAGACCTCGAGCTCGGCGGTCCGCAGCGCCCGCACCAGGATCTCCCCCTCGCGGCCCTCCTCAATCGTGTCGAACTCGATCCTGCCGAGCGAAGAGTCCAGGACCGCAGGGAGATCGCCCACGCGGGGCACGGCCTCGGGCTCGCCCGAGCGGGCGGCGCGCCTCACGGCGGCCGCTGTGAGCGTCTCGAGGTTGCCGATCGAGTACCGCACGCTCAGGCCCGAGCGGTGGTTCACGTGCGGCGAACGCCGCAGCTCCGCGGTAAGCGCGGCGACGATCTCCTTCATGTACCGGGGAACGCGGACCCGCACCGGGGAGGAGGCAGGCCGCGCCTCCTGTTCCATGATCAGGATCTCCTCGGCGTGCGTCTGGGGGTAGTGCGTGCGGACCTGCGTGCCAAAGCGGTCCTTGAGCGGCGACACGATCCGGCCGCGATGCGTGTAGTCGTCGGGATTCGCGGTCGCGACGAGCAGCAGGTCGAGCGGCAGCCGGATCCGGTAACCGCGGATCTGCACGTCGCGCTCCTCCAGGATGTTGAACAGGCTCACCTGGATCCGCTCGGGGAGGTCGGGGAGCTCGTTGATCGCCACGATGCCGCGGTTCGTCCGCGGGATCAGCCCGTAGTGGATCGTGAGCTCGTCACCGAGGTACCGGCCCTCGGCAACGCGAATCGGGTCGACGTCGCCGATCAGGTCCGCGACGCTCGTGTCCGGCGTCGCGAGCTTCTCCGCGTAACGGCGGTCGCGGGAGATCCAGTCGACCGGCGTCCCGTCGCCGCGCTCGGAGACCAGGTGCAGGCAGCGCGCACAGATCGGGCGATACGGGTGGTCATTGACCTCGCAGCCCGCGATCGCGGGCGATTCCTCGTCGAGCAGCTCGACGATCCCCCGGATCAGCCGGGTCTTCGCCTGCCCGCGCTCGCCGAGGAGGATCAGGTCGTGCCCGGCCAGGATCCCCCGCTCGAGGGCCGGCAGCACCGAGTCCTCGAATCCGACGATCGCAGGGAACAGCGGGCGGTCCCCGCGCAGCCGTTCGAGCAGGTTGGTGCGGAGCTCCTCCTTGACGGTTCGGTCCGGATACCCGGCCGCCCGGAGCTCGCCGATGGTGGCCGCGGAGGGCACCCGTCCAGGGTAGCGCCCGGCGGCGCGAACGCCGGGCCTTGGACCGCACGCCGGCGTTTTCGGCGCGCGGCGGCGCTGCTAGAACCGACTCGCGACGAGGCCGATCGCCACGAGTGGTACCGCGAGTGCCATCCACCGCAACGCGGTCTCGGCGGGCGTCCGGAGCGCCGCCGCGTCCAGCGCCCGAACGGTGCCATCCTCGAAAGCGATCTCGCCCACGACCGACGCGACGCGCCGCCGCAGCTCGCGGACCGGCGTCGACAGCGCCCGTTGCGCGACCGACAGCGCCGTGCACGCAGCCGCGATCGCGACGGCCGCCACGGAGACGCGGCCCGTCTGCGCGAAGGCGCCCGTCAGCGCCGGGAACCCGCCCCACGCGACTCCGAACCACAGGTCCGAATGAAACCGGCCACCGAACAGCTCCAGGTTGTAGGCGACCACCGCGAACGCTCCGAACCCGATGAACGCGGCGATCCACGGGCTGAGCGCCACGACGCCGTGGATCCCGAACGCCACCGCACCCGCAAGCCCGGCGGCTGCGAGCGCCCAGAGCACGCCGTTGGGGATGCGCGTCCGCAGCGGCCGACCGTTGAGCTCGTCGAGGGCGTGCGCGGCCACGCCGACGGCGAGGAAGAAAGCCGCCAGCGTCTCGACCAGCCATCGCACGTCGATCGACGGTGCGAGCGACGCCCCGATCGCGACGTAGGACAGGTGCCACAACGTGTACGGCGGGTGCAGCAGCGTCCAGTAGTCGCGCCAGCCGCCGGGCCGAAGCGCGTAGAAGGCGGGCAGGCGCTCACCCATCGGCGACCGGCGTCCGCTTGACCGCCCACGTCACGACTGCCGCACCCAACGCCAGCCGTCGGGTCCGCACGTGGCGCATCCCCGCCTGCTGCCACATCGCGACCTGCACCGGGAGCGGGTACCGATCCCAGTACGCGCTGATGTTCGGGCCGAGGAAGCGCCCGGTCCGGTACCACTCGTTCGACCGCAGGAACCCGAGCGCGGGCACGACAGTTCGCGTGTATGCACGCCACCCCGCGTGGACCCACGGATCGTCCGGCACGTGGAACTCGAGCGAAGCCATCACGCCGCCCGGGCGCAGGACCCGCACGAGCTCGGCGAGCGTCGCCTGAGGATCGTCGACGTAGCGCAGGAGGTACGTGAACGTCACCGCGTCGAACGCCTCGTCCTCGAACGGTAACTGCTCGGCGCGGCCGAGGACGAACCGGATGCGCTCGGCGAGCGGGGATCCGGCGAGCCCCCCGCGGCCGCGAGCGAGCATCGCCGCGCTCTGATCGAGGGCGACGACGCGCAGGTTGCGACCGGCGAGCTGACGGGCGACGAGGCCGGTCCCCGATGCGACGTCGAGCACCCACGACCCTGGGATCGCCGCGACCCGCGAGACCAGGAACCGACGCCACCTCGGGTCCTGCCCGAGCGACAGCAGCGCCCCCATCCGGTCGTAATCGGCGGCGATCCCGCCGAAGAGCCTGGTCGCGAAGCGGTTGCGGTCGGTTCCGATGGCGAGGAGCCTACGCCGCCCCGAGCAGGGCCGGCAGCCCGCCGATCGTGTCGAGCACGTGGTCGGGCCGCCCGTCGACCCGCTCCAGGTGCTCGGGCACGAACTTGCCAGTCTTCACCAGCACGCCGACCAGCCCGGCCGTCTGCGCTCCGATCACGTCGTTCACGACGTCGTCGCCGACCATCGCGGTCCGCGTCGCCGCGGTCCCGAGCAGCGCGACCGCCTGCTCGAAGAACGCGGGCGACGGCTTCCCGCAGATCGTGGCGGCCCGTCCGGACGCCTCCTCCAGCCCCGCGATGAAGGCGCCCGAGTCGAGCTGGAGCCCCTCGTCGGTCCGCCAGAAGAGGTTCCGGTGCATCCCGATCAGCGTCGCGCCGTCCATCAGGCGCCGGAACACCCGGTTCAGCGTGGGATAGGTGAAGTCTTCGCTCGCGCCACCGAGGACGACCACGTCGGCATGCTCGACGTCGACCAGCTCCACGCCCTCGAGATCCTCGCGCGGATCGCCGTCGGACAGCAGAAAGACGCCTTCGCCCGGATGGTGCGTCCGAAGGTACCGCGCGGTTCCGACGACGGCGGTCACGACCTCCTCCGCCTCCACCCGCAGCCCCGCGTCGGTCAGCGTGCGTGCGAACCGGGGCCGGGTGTGGGTCGTGGTGTTCGTCACGATCCGGAACGGGACCCGCCGGTCGCGGAGCCATGCGAGGGTCTCGGCGGCACCGGGCAGCGGACGCCACGACGTGGCCAGCACGCCGTCCATGTCGAGCAGGACGCCGTCGATCGCCGCCGCACGTGAACCCATCAGCCCTCGATGCTGCGTGTCTCGTCGAGCCGAATGCCGGCGCCCCGGCGCGCCCGCTGCGAGAGCCCGGCCGGTCGCCCGCGGCGAGCCGCGAGCCAGTCCTGGTACGGCGCAATGTACCGGTACCGTTCGGGCAGCAGCGGCCGGATCCGCCTCATAGTCGCGAACGTCACCGCCGTCGCCGCCCGCCGCCCCGCCGACGTCGGAACCCCGTACAGGTCGCGGACGGGTCCCGGCAGCGTCGCGAAGGCCAGCCGCGAGACGATCCGAAGCACCGGACGCCATTCGGCCTCGGGCGGCGGATCCTGGAACAGCGACGCGATCCGCCGCGCCGCGTCCGTCGCGCGCAAGATGCCGGACGCGACGACGCCGTCGATGTGGCGCCGAAGCTCGGGGACCGTCGGCGGGATGATCTCGCGCGGGATCAAAAGCATCTCGGCGGCCAGCATCTGCTCCTCGTGGAACCGCTGACGCCCCGCGTCGTCCAGCGCTCCGACGGTCCTTTCCTCGAACAGCAGCGCGCTGTCCACCAGACAAGCGTGCACGAACAGGAGAAGCTCTGGATCAAGCCCGTCGTACGGGAGGCCCGTGACGGGGTCGATGCCCTTCACCCGCGCGTGCACCTCGTTGATGTGCTCGGCCGCCGCCGTGGCCTCCGCCTTCGAGCCGAACGTCAGCGTGTAGGTGAGCAGCAGCGTCCGCTGGAGCCGGCGCCAGGGGTTCCGTTCGTAGAACCCGGTCTGCCGCGCGCCGGCGATCACCAACGGGTGAGCGGCCTGCATCAGCAGGGCTCGCGCACCACCGAACAAGACGGTGACCTCGCGATGGACCCGCCACGACACGCTGTCGGGGCCGAAGTAGCCGACGTCGCCGCTCACCCGCGCACTGTAGCGGCGGCGCGGAGCGAGCATCAGGGTCCGGCCACGCCGGCAAGCTGCCGCAGCTCCCTGGCGACGGGCTCGGCCGCCAGGACGATCAGGTGGTCCCGCGCGCGTGAGCCGCCGATGTAGAGGTACTGCCCGAGTTCGTCATCATGCTTGCTGCCGAGCTCGGCCAGGATCACGACGGGCCGCTCGAGTCCCTTGAATGCGTGCACGCTCGAGGTCAGCACGGTACGGGGCTCGACGCGCTCCGATAGTCGGAACCCGTCCACCGAACCGCGTGATCGGAGCGGGCTCTTCGCCGTACCGGCCGGCGTGAGGACGACGATGTCCTCGAGCGGGACCTGCTCGCCGTCGACGAGGTTGTGCAGGACGATCGCGAGCAGCCGGGCGAGGTCCTCATCGTCCCGGTATCCGAGGATCTCCACGGGTCGGCCATCGGGGCGCTTCGCCGCCGGTCGCGCGCCGCCGTAGAAGACCGAGACGAACTCGTTGATCGCCTTCGAGTTGCGGACGTTCGCGGGAAGCGGCGGGCACCGGATCTCGTCGGGCAAGGGCATGCCGCCGCCGTACAGACTCTGGTTGTCGTCCGCGAAGAGATACAGCGGTCCCTCGTCGGGCTCCTCGTGCAGAGCCAGCAACGCCGGCCACCACGATCCGTGGAACTCCTGCGCCTCGTCGACGACGATCGCGTCGAACCGTGGCCCGAGCCGCTCGGCCGCCTCGGCCAGCGCGTCGGGCAGCCGTTGCTCGAGGTAGGCGGATCCCGGCTCGGTCGAGGCCGACGGCAGCTCGATGCCGGCCTCCCGCGCCAGCTCGACGCACAGGGCGTGGAAATATGCGACGTGCAGACGCGCTACACCTTCTGTCGACGTCTTCAGGTGATCGGCCAGGCCTCGGTTGAAGCATGTGAGCAGGGTCCGGTGCCCCGCGTCGGCCAGGCGCCGCGCGATCTGGATCGCGAGCACGGTCTTGCCACAGCCGGCCGGTCCGCTCACGACCGCGCGCTTGCGGTGCGCGATGAACGCCAGGATCCACGCCTGGTCCTCTGTCAGCTCGACGATCATCCGGTCGTCCTCGTCGAACTCGAGCTTCAGCGGCGTCCGGATCTCCACGCGAAACCCGAGGGCGCGGGCAAGGGCGTCCATGCCCTCGTCGCCGAACCTCCTGCCGGGGCGTCGCCAGTGTGCCATGACCTCTCTGACGCGCGCGTCGAGCCGCCGCATGTCGTGGCGGTCGATCACGACGTCCGTCGGGGCGGCCGGGTGCACTGGCTCGTCGTACGTCCCGTCCGGAACCGCGAGTCCGAAGCCGATCGACGGCCGCCACCGTTCCCAACCAGGCTGCGCCTCGAGGATCTCCATGAGCGA
Organism: Actinomycetota bacterium; assembly: GCA_046729855.1. Taxonomy (GTDB): domain Bacteria; phylum Actinomycetota; class UBA4738; order UBA4738; family HRBIN12; genus DATHSY01. The sequence goes on from JBKPHM010000024.1 coordinate 79,019, forward strand.
ATGCATCTCATCGCGCGCCTGGTGGAACGGGTCCTCGTCGAGGTAGTGGCTTCCGGTCCTGCCGGACTGCGACCATCTCAGGCTCGCGGGCTCGAACGCGAGCCGGCCGCCCTTGGCCTCGAGCACGAGGACGCCGTCCTCTGGATGCGCGATGACGAAATCGGCCTCGCCCTCCCGTGGACCGCTCTTCCCCGCAAGGACCCAGTCGACGCTGTGGTACACGACGTACGCGGCGTCGAGCTGCTCGAGGAAGCCCTCGTACAACCGGCGCTCCGCCGAGCTTTCGGTCGGCAGCATCGGGAACGGCACCATTCGCGCCACGCGCGGATAGTAGTCCGGGCTGGACGAGAGCCCTTCGGCACGCGACAATCGGCGGACCCGATCGCGCTCATGCTGATGAGCCTCTTCGCAACCGTCATCGCGCTGGCGGTGCTCGCCGGGTACCTGTTCGGCGGGCGCCTAGCTCGTTTCACACAGCTCCAGGTGCGGTGGTGGCCGCTCGCGCCGATCGCGTTCGCGCTGCAGCTCGCTCCGTTACCCGACGGCGACGGCGGCATCGACCTTACGATCCGGATACTCGTGTTCGGCGCGTCGTACGCGATGCTGCTGGCGTTCGCGATCAAGAACGCGCGGATCGCCGGCGTTCCGATCGTCGTGATCGGCCTGGTGCTGAACGGGCTCGTCGTGACGCTGAACGGCAGGATGCCAGTGAGCCAATCAGCCCTCAGTTCATCGGGGCAGAGCGAGACCCTGCGGGAGCTCCAGGACGACCACGAAGAGAAGCATCAGCTGATGACCGACGACACTCTCCTGTCGTTCCTGGGTGACGTCCTTCCGATCGGGTCGCCCATCAACCAGGTCGTCAGCCTCGGTGACGCGTACGTCTACGCAGGAGTCGCGTGGCTGATCGTTGCGGTCATGCGAGGACGGACTGCGGGGCTTGATCGCCCTCCGGCGCTCGAGCGCTACCGGGGGCGCCACCGTCGTCGCTCGGCCCCTCGTCGTGAGGCGGTTCCTGCTGCTGCAGCCACGAGGTCGGGAAGCGAACCGTGATGGCCGTCCCCTCGCCGGGCGCGCTGTTCAGCTCATAGGTCCCGCCGCCGACGAGCGCGCGCTCGCGCATCATCGTGAGCCCGAAGTGGCCTTCCGGCGGGGGTGCCTCGGTGTCGAACCCCTTGCCATCGTCGCGCAGCGTCACGGCGACGGAGTCGCCTTCCTGCTTGACGGTGATCCAGACGTTCGACGCCTCGGCGTGCTTCAGCGCGTTCATCACGCCTTCAGCAGCGATGTGGTACACGAGCAGTGCGATCGGCGGCGGCAGCGAGACCTCGTCGATGTCGGTATGGAACTCGACCTCCGACTCCCGCCCCGCCTCACCAATGAAACTCTTCAGCGCCTCGGCGAGCCCCGCCCGCCCGAGTGGCGATCGATGCAAGTCGCGGATCAGCGCACGGATCCGATCCGCGGTCTTGCTCTTTGTGTCTCGGATCTCGCAGAGGGTCTGCTCTGTCTCAGCGATCTTCCCCGCAGCCAGGTGCCGCCGCGCGATGTCGACCTGAAGCGACAGTTTGAAAAGCAGCTGCGCGAGATCGTCGTGCAGGTACGCCGCGATGCTCTCCCGCTCGTCCTGCCGCTCCTCCGCCATGCGGTTCGATAGGGCACGCAGAACGTGTTCTCGATCCTGCAGCTCCTTATGCGCCTCCTCGAGAGCCTTGCTCCGATAGAACATCTGCCTGGCGAGGACGAGTGGGAGGACGAACATTGGGAGGACCCAGAAGTGCACTTTTGGGACACTGAAGAGAACTGCGAGGAGCAGCCCTGCTGTTCCAAGCCCAAGAAAGCTGACTACAAACTCTGACAGCGTTCCAATCTTGACTTGCCGAATCACACGAAGGAGAGGCATTCGGAAGAGGAGACTTGCGCCTAGTGTGACGAGCGTCGAGTTGATTAGGTAATCAGCGATGGCACCAGCCATAGCTGCCCCGATAAGAATCGCGGTCGCGGACCTTTTTGGCTCTATCGTCGCGAACGTGTGGAAGACGAAGCTCGCGCCCAAGACAGAAAGGGCTATTTGGCAGCGGTTGAACAGCGCTCGTAGTAGGTCGAGCTCACGTCTCAGTTCTCGGGGGTCAAACGAGGCGACGAATGCCGTAACCGCCGTAGGGACTGGATGATATAGGAACGCGACTGCCATAAGGATCGGAATCCCGAGACTGACCACGATGCCTCGCCATACCGGTACAGGAATCATTTCGACGAGGGCGACGACCGCGGCCCAGACGATCAAGTCGTGGAAGTCGTCCGTGAGCAGCCCCGGATCGCGAAAGACGGCAACGGTCAAGCCCACGATCGTTGGGATGACGACTCCCGCCTCGAACAGGCGGAGAGCGCGCGGAGTTGCTTGCTTCTGACGCTCAGTCGTCGGGCCCACCCCCTAGGCTCAGTCGTCGAGCCACCCTCCTCGCCTGCTTCATCGTCCGCGACGGAGAGCAACTCAAGTCGCAAGCAGGTTACTCGCCGGCGCCGCTCATTTCCGGTGTTTCCGCAACTACGAATTTTTACGTAGGTCCTCTGGGGGGCTTGCGGGCTAGGCCGCGATCCCCCGATAGTGGGGCCCACTCACCCCCCGTTTGGGGGAGGGGGTAGCCCGTGGGGGCTACGGCGAACGGCCGGCTGACGGGAGAGGAGGTGCCCGATGAGACTCGTCAAGCGCCTGGCGATCGCCCTTGGTTCGCTTGCTACGCTCGTGCTTGCAGGTGGCGCTCACCTCAAGCTCTAGCCACGGATTTGAAATCGAGGTCCTTCCTCAGGCCCCGGATGGGCATCCGGGGCCTGACTCTTTGGCGCCGGACTCATATATGCGCTTACAACGTGGGAGGACGAGGTCGCGGACCGTCATGCGGACCGTCATCATGAGGCTGGCACGGGGGGCCTTTCGACATCGTGCCCAGCTGAAGGTCTCGGTGTCAGGTCCCCAACTCGTAGCGCCAAACGTCTGGCAAGGGCCAAGGGACCGAGGCGCTGGGCAAGGACCTGCCTACTCCTCTCCGAGTGGGTACATCAGCCAATCTGAGCAGCAGCGGGAAGGCGGGCAATGACACGAGTTCCGTTCGCTGGTTGCGAATCGATTTGGAACACCCCGCCAGCAAGCTCTACACGCTCGCGCATAAGTTGGATGCCGAAATGATGTCTGCTGTCGACCGTCAGA
>JBKPHM010000025.1:0-10323 GCA_046729855.1 Actinomycetota bacterium
CATTGGCGGCGATCGGACGTGACCGCCCGAATGAACGCCCAGCCGAACGCTCGGTGGACCGCTCGGTCGAACATCGACGGTGTGAACGTCATCCCGCCAGTCGTCCAGAGTCCCTGAGGCTGCCGATTAATTCTGGAGCTCCAAGAGTAGAGGCAGGTGGTTCACACATCGTCCAGCCAGGTCTACCAGCGCGAAACCCAGCTCAGAGGACTACTCCTGGACCGGCCAGCTCGTTGAACCGAGATTCAACGCGAAATATCGGTTCTCCTCACCTTTCCGTGGGTAGCTGCACGGGATCCCACCGCAGCAGAGGTAGATCATCGCGATCGCGGTTGGACCTGATGGTCTGCGAGAGCGTCACGAACGCCGGGATGCGGCTGCGGCATGCCCACGCCAGCCACCAGTCCAGGTGCTCCGCGGCCTCCTGGGGCTGGCGGAGGCGGTAGAGGTCGCGGAGAGCTTCCTTGAGTTGCCAGCAGCGGTAAAGGACCGACCGCTCCCGACGCAAGATCGAGCACCTCGAGCTGGTTCTCGTTGAGGTTGTTCGGGTCTTTGAGCAGCGCCCAGCGGGTGTGTTTGATGAGGCGGGGAGGGTCCTGCAGTGGAACCGCGCCCTTCGGTGGCCGACCGACGGACGGCTTCTGTTTCGGGTTGACTCGCCGTTCGACGTTCCATGCCCACCGTCTTCCCTGGTCGATCGCCTTGTTGGCGAGGTGGACGACGTGGAAGGGATCGACGCACTGCGTGACGTGAGGAACCGCTTCGGTCGTCGCCTTCTCGTACGCGCTGCCCAGGTCGAGCGAGACCGCCTGAAGCCTTGCAGCCCGCTCGGCTCCGAGCTCGTCGTAGAAGGCCTTCAGGGGCTCGGCGTCCCGGCCCTCCTTGGCCCACACCACCGCGCCACCTCGCTCGTGGTCGGCGACGATGGTGAGAAAGCGGTGGGGCTTGCGGTAGAAGACCTCGTCGACCCCGATGCGGTAGAGCTCATCCAGCCGCGAGTCGTCGATCCGATCGGCCACGACCCTGGCGACGATGCTCGCGACAGCCTCCCACGAGCACCGCGTCAGGCGGACGATGGTGGTCTTGTCCACCCGCTGGGCGAGGTAGGCCACAACCTCTTCGAAGTCCCTGGTGTGGCGAGCCCTTGGGCGGGCCCACGGCACCTCCTCGGTCCTGACCCGGTGGCATTGGGGGCAGTGAAGACGGCGGATGACGCACTCGACCAGGAGGCGGCACGATCCCAGATCGAGGTGCCGCCACCGGCGAGCGGAGCGGTCGTGGCTCGCCGTGGTCTGGTAGCCGCAAGGACACCGGAGCTTCCTCCGCCGCAGCCGGACCCGGACAACGACGCCTGTCGAGGTGAACGCGACGTCGGTCACGGTGGATCCGGGGATGGCCAGCATCCTGTTGAATGCTGTGGTGACGCGCACGTGTCTCCCCTTCCGGGGAAGGCTCGGTTTGCTCTGGAAGCGCCGAACCTACCGCGGGAGCGACACGTACGCGTCCTTCGGATATCTCCCGGATCGTCCAGAAGAACCGAACGCGCTGGTCAATCGGTGCTGCCGCTTGTCAACACACGGTCACGAGACCCACACGAACCCAAGGAGTCCCGAAATATCCGGCAAATATCTCGCACTGGATCGAGCATGGCGTGTGCGCGAAGTAGCGCGCGCGGCGAGGGTGGGTGCATAGGAACTGCGACCAGCTGGTCGCCTCTACCGTTACTTCGTCCCGGGGCATTCTTCGCGATCCAGACCGACAAACGCGAGTACCAAGCGCCAACCCTCCGAGGGTGTCTCGACGAAAACCGCTTGGGTTAATTTGGTTGTGGGCCCCAATCTGACGCGCTCTCCCAAGCATTGGATTCGGTTAGGTTCCGCATGTGTGAGCCGTCCAAGTCAAAGATGAAGACGTCGGCTGCCCGGTCATCACCAACGCCGGGGAAATGACCCGCTTGGATCCTGTTGCCGTTGGGGGAGAACGAGCATGAGAGCCATTTCCCCCGGCCGCCGACGACCTTGTGAAGTCCGTTCTCGTTTGGGTGGACCATGAAGATATCGCCCTCGCGCTCGGACCCTTCCTGCGTCCTGAAGACGATCCATCGTCCGTCGGGCGACCAATCCGGCTGTGATGCATCCAGCCTCCACGGCGTGATTCGTCGCTCCCCGGTGCCGTCAAGCGCAACTGTGAATACCGCGTTCTTCCCGCGGCTGATCGAGAACCGCTCGAAGGCGAGTCGGTCACCCTCTGGCGACCACGTGGGAGAACGGTCGAGGAACCGGATCCCCGGATCGCCAGCCGTTTCGCCCTGGCGTGTGACTTGGAGGGCGTCCGTCCCGTCCGCTTGCATGACGAATATGGCGATCAGCCACGTGTCGTTGGGGTCGGATGGCACAAACCGGCGTTCGAACGCGATCTGCTGTCCGTTCGGAGACCAGGCCGGAACGCTGTCGGACACACAGTTGTCGGTGCAGGTCTGGCTCAGTCGTGTGAGGTGACTTCCGTTCGCGCGGATCTTGAGGATCCGCGACGCGTCCGAGTCGTTCTTGGGCCAGGCGTTATAGACGATCCAGCGCCCGTTGGGCGACCAGTCGGGTTCGGTATAGACGACGTTTCGGCGCGGGCGTGGCAGCTGACGTTCGCCCGAGCCATCGGAGTTTACGGTGAAGATCGCGCCGCGGGTGTGGTCGTCGTTTAGGTAGCGGCGGAATGCGACCCTTCCGTTCCTCCCGCTTGTCGTTGCCGAAGCAGGGGCTGCCATGATCAGGACGACTGACGCGAGGGAGACGATCGAAAGGATGCCCGTGAAGCGCTTCATGCTGCCCTCCTGCCACCAAGAGCCAGAGAGCGGGCAGCCACCACACCCATACATCACGGGAGCGAGCACGTCAAGATGCCGTGGGCGAACGATCCGGTCGACTGCGATCCCAAACCCAGCGGCCGACCTCGTGTACCCGTTCAAGGAGCTCAGTCTCCTTGAGTCATGGGGAGGTCTGGTCGTAGATGGAGCGGGGCGAGTCTGCCGCAGATCGGGGCCGATACCGGTTCCAGCGACATCCCAACCTCATCGCCCTCTTCCGTGGGCTGTTGCGGGACCCGAGGGTTCCTCGCCGGGCCAAGCTATGGCTGTGGTTCGCAATCGCCCGGTTCGCCTCACCGAATCGACCCGTTCCCGAGTTGGTCCCACTCGCAGGGCCGCTCGTCGATGAGATCGTGGCGGCGCTCGTCCTTCGCTACCTCGTCCGGCGGACGCCGATGGAGGGCCTGTTCGAGCACGGACGAAGGGACCCAAGAGCCTTGAGGTCATTATTCGGGCGGGAGGAACCAGCGAGTCACGGGATCGCCGGCCGAGATGAGCGCTCCAGAGCGCGACGCAGTCTGACGACCCAAATGCTCGGTCCGAAGACCGAGGCAAGGGTGGTGACACCCGCCGCGCCCGGTTTGATCACGTACTTATCCCTCATGACATCGAAAATCGAGGGGTAGCCGACCAGAATCGCCAGGAACCATATCCGCACATCAGCAGGCCATTTCCGCCCCCGCCGCAGGTCGCAGAAGCCGGCCCGGTCAACCTCTCAAGGTGGAGACACGGGTTCAAATCCCGTTGGGACTACAAGCAGAAGCGCTGGTCAGAGGCCCTGTCGAGTCTGAATAGCGAGCCAGCCGGGCCGTTCGTCCCGCATTCGTCCCGCGGACGACCGCGATACGCACGGTGCAGAGGGTTGGATGGGGTCCTGTCGTTGGATGCGAGTGGCCGATACCGCTCCAAAAGGATCCTCATGACGCGATGCGCGGACACAGCTGGCAAGGGACGACGGTCTCTGGTCGTCGTCTCACCTCTTAAGAAGCGCGTCCGAGAGGACAACGGCCTGGATTGGCGGTTCCCCACCGTTTGCCGATCCGAAGGAACGCGAGGACCGGCCCCTCGTCGTCCTGCCCGACTCGGAGTTCACTCGCTGGGCCGTTCGCGCATCGAATCCACGACCACGGCCTCGGACAGATACACCGAGGAGTACATAAGGGTCCCCTCCTCGGTCCCAGCCCACGCGAACTCGCCGCAGCACCCGTTCTGCCCCACGTCCGAGGCCGCATCCGGGTCCTCCTCGACCCTCACCGTACGCATGGCGAGCACGTCACCCGTTCGCCGGTCGAAGATCACCTCGTCTCGGATCCCGTCGCGTGTGTAGCCGATCGCCACGCCTGGACGGCCGAGGGGATCCTCGACGCGCCCGATGAGCTCCGTTCCTGGGATCGTGCTCATCACCTCGTAGAACGCCGCGCGCAGCTCCGGCGGCATGTAGCTCACCGCGAGGATGTCGACCGCCCACGTGAACACGCCCCAGTCCCCGTTCGAGCCGCCCTCGGCCTCCTCCTGCTCCAGTCGGGCCCGCAGCGCCTCCGCATCCGTCGGATAGGTTCCGGGGTCTAGCACCGACTGCCCGAGCTCGCCCGGGCCGTATCGGTCCTCGTACTGCTGCCCCCATTCGAACGCGCCCCACGACTCCGACGCGGGGGTGCCGAGGAACGCCTCGTAGGCCAGGCGGTCCGCCTCCGACAGGAAGGTCGGCTGGCCCCAAGAGGAGATGACCCGACCCGAGCCGTCCAGACCGACCCATCGCCGCTCGGTCATCGGCACCCGGTACGCGAAGGTTTCCAGCCCCGGTCCAGGGAAGAACAGGAACGACGTCACCGCCCGGGTCTCCCAATACACATACTGACCCGGCTTCGGTGGCTCCTCGGCCGGGGCGTTCGCGGCGATCTTCGAGAATCGGCGAAGGATGTCCGCGACGGCCGGATCGGAGCCCACCGGACCTCCAACCGGCAAAACGACTGAACCGACGATCGCGACAGCGATCACGACTGCCGCGGCGATCGCCCATGAGACCCGCCTCCTGGCGGGTGCCCGCCTCCGTGTCGCGCGCCCTCCGGCTCCCCGCCGTTCGGCGATCACGTGGGCACGGAGCTCCCGAAGCCAGTCCTCGTCCGGCTCCGGAACGTCCGCGCGGTACTGCTCGAGCAGCTCGAGATCGTTCATCGGTCCTGGTCCTCCTCCGCGAAGCTCCGCCATCCCGCCCGCTGCAACTCATCGCGGACGATCCGTCGCGCGCGGTTCAGCCGTGAGCCGACCGTGCCGACGGGGACGCCGAGCGCGCTCGCGATCCCGTCGTAGCCGAGATCGGTCCAGGCGAAGAGCAGCAGCGTGTCCCGGTCATCTGGCGACAGCGCGAGCAGCGACCGGGCAAGCACCGGCCCGGCCGCCTCTGCGTCGAGGCGGTCCTCGATCCCAAGGTGCTCCATATCTTCGAGCTTGTGCGCGTGCGCGACCCGGAGCTGGCGCCTCTCCGCCCGTCGGTAGCTCCGTAGCACGTTGGCCGCGATGCCGAACAGCCACGGGAGCACGTCTCCACGTACCGGGTCGAAGGACGCTCGACGCTCGAAGGCGATGCGGAAGGTCTCGGCAGTCACGTCCTTCGCTCCCTCGGTCCCGACCCGACGCCACACGAATCGGTAGATGCTTGTGGCGTGGCGATCGAACACGGAGGCGAACCACCTCGGATCCGCCTCCGAGGCCGCTATCTCACCCGCGTCGGCCTGCGTCACCGTGTTCATGCTCCGACCATTCTTGTCCGGTCGGCTGGACCCTCTTCACGAGGACGGTGCGCTACTCGGGATTGGGAAGGCCGTGGGGACTGGGGCGCCCTGCACGGCGTCCTCGTCAGGACCGATACGACCCGCACACCCGCGATGCTTCCTCCGCTTTGGGATGGGGCTGTGTTCGAGCACGGACCCAGAGAGAACACGTTTGGTTGAACACACCTGAGGAGGCCTGGAGAGTTGCTCACGAGCGTCCAGTTTCGACGATCTGCGACATCCGGATCGAATCGGAGCAGGACTCCCTGGCGATGTTTCCGGTGGTGCCACAGCAATGGTGGTGGCCATACGGACTCGGTGACTCGAAGGAGGTGGATGGCGAATCGAGCGACGATGAAGGCGCGCCACTCGAGATCCATCCTTCCGTCGCCAGGCAGTATTCTCGTTGATTGCGTGAGCGCCGGGTGGCGAACGCCGCGGATCGCCTGTCGCACGCCTTCAGAGCGGCCCGTCGGGGCTACGATCCGAGCGTGACCCGCAGCCTGTACGACGGCCTGGCCGACGAATACGACGATTTCCTCCGGCGTCATGGTTACGAGGGCGCGCGTGACGTGCTACGGCGGCTGCTCGGACGCGGGATCGGTGCCTGTCTCGACGTCGGATGCGGCGGCGGATACTTCCTGGATGTCCCGAGGGAACTCGGTTGGCAGCCCGTCGGCACCGACGCCTCAGGAGATCAGCTTCGGGTTGCGCGCCGGCGCCATCCGAGAACGCACTTCGTGCTTGCCGATGCCGCTCGACTCCCCTTCGCCGGCGAGTCGTTCGACGCGGCAATCTCGATGTTCACCCACACGGACTTCGACGATTTCGCGGCCGCTGTGCGCGAGGTCCGACGCGTGCTCCGGCCCGGGTCGCCGTTCGTCTACATCGGCAACCATCCGTGTTTCGTCGGTCCGACTCAGGAGTTTCAGGAGGGCGGCGTCCCGCGCCTGCACCCCGGCTACCGCCAGGCCGGAAGGTGGGAGGCGTCGGAGGCTCCGGGCACAACGCCAGGCGGTTGGCGAACTCGCGTCGGCTCGCTCGTTCACCTACCGCTCGGTGAGTTCCTCGCCTGCTTTAGCGGGTTCACGATCGAGACAGCCGAGGAGCTCGCTGACGCGTTCGAGTACCCCAGGACCATAGGACTACGCGTGGCGAAGCCCTGACGTTGACGCCGGCTCGACTCGGGTGCAGGCCACGACGATCACTCAAGAACGCTGAAGTGGGGCCACATCGGGTCACTGCCGAGGATCGGGCGGCGCCTAGGATGACGCCCGTTCGTCCGCGGAGGCAGCTGCATCGAGTTACCCGTGGTCGCGCGTCTCGAGGAGCAGGCGGGGTTCTGCTCGGATCTCGGCGCGCCGCTGCACGCGTCCCTGCTGCACCGGGCGGCCGAGGACGCGCGGGCGGGAGGCGTCACCGCCGAGATCCTTCGCGGGTTCGAGGACGAACCGCCTGCCAGCGCGCTCGCGCTACGGCTGATGGGCGCCGTCCACCGCCTCGTGCTCGAGGGACGCGCTCCCGGTCTCGCACGGCACTATCCGTCCGTCGGCGGTGACGGCGACGCCGAGGCGGCGTGGCCGGCGTTCGTCGACGTGCTCGGTGAGCACCGAACGGCGATCCGCGAGCTCATCCTTCGTCCCATCCAGACGAACGAGGTGTCGCGCTCGGCCGCGCTGGTCGGCGGGTTCTTACTGATCGCGCGGGAGACGGGACTCCCGCTGAGCCTCTTCGAGCTCGGCTCGAGCGCCGGGCTCAACCTCCGATGGGACCGATATCGCTATGAGCAGGCGCCCGACTGGGCGTGGGGTGATCCGCACTCGCGCGTGCGCCTGGCCGGGATGTTCACGGCGGCCGGCCGCCGTTTGACGTCGACTGCCGGGTCGTCGCGCGGGGCGGGTGCGACGCCCACCCCGTGGACCCGCTGACCGAGGACGGGCGGTTGACGCTCACGTCATATGTCTGGCCGGATCAGTCGGAGCGTCTGGGGGTCCTCCGACGGGCGCTCGACGTCGCGGGCGAGGTGCCGGCACCCGTCGATGAGGCCAACGCCGACGAGTGGCTAGCCGAGCGGCTCCCTGGTCTGACTGGGGAAACGGTGTCGGTGGTCTTCCACTCCGTCGTCTGGCAGTACCTGTCGAGCGCGGAGCAAGGACACATGCTCGATCACCTGATCGAGCTCGGGCGGCGCGCCACGCCGGATGCCGCGCTCGCGTGGCTCCGGATGGAGCCGGGCGAGCGGATGATGGACGTGCGACTGACACTGTGGCCGGCCGGTGTCGAGCGTCTACTTGGGCGATCCGGAGCGCACGGACGTCCCGTGGAGTGGATCGCGTAGTCCACGTTGAACCGAGAGATGGCCTTCTGCGACGAGCCGGAATCATCGAGCTGCCGATGAGGAGAGACGCTCGGCCGACCGACTCACTCACCAGATCACCGAGCTGCACGCTCGTGGACGATGCCGCTCTACGCGGCCTCCCAGACAACGTGGTGGATCAGCAGTGGAGCCCAGAACTTGAGATTGTCTTCGGAGAAGCGCGCGTTGAAGTGCTCCGTGGGGAGCAGGTCCGAGCGGAATGCGACTGGATCGATCATGTGCGAGTGCGTCCGACGCTACCACCGTCGACGCCAATGCGTAGCTTGATCCGTGGCCGGTCCACCTCCGTGCGTGTTCCTCGCGCGCCCATCAATCTGCGCGTGATCCACGGACGTCGCGGAGGCCATAGGCCGTCTCATCCTGACCAAGGTCGACTCTGGACAAGCGCCCCTTGGGAGCGGCGCCCCATCCGCCTCCTTGACGCCCACATAAGATGGCGTCGTGCCTGGCCGGGCAGTTCCTGAGGGAACCCGTCCAGTGACGAGGTCCGAGATCGCGAGCGGGCTTCGTCGGCTCGGTGTCCGAGAAGGCGGCGTCCTCATGGTGCATACCAGCATGAGCGCGCTCGGGTGGGTGGTCGGCGGGGAGGATACGGTCGTGCTCTCGCTCCTGGATGTCCTCGGTCCGCGCGGGACGCTCGCCGCGTATGCGGGATGGGACGAGAACCCCTACCACCTCGCCGCGTGGCCCGAGCACTGGCGACGAGCCTATGAGGCGGAACTGCCGGCGTACGACCCGGGGATCTCGGTTGCGGACCATGACGTCGGACGCATCCCCGAACGCATCCGGACGTGGCCCGGGGCAACGAGAGGTGAGCACCCCGAGGCGAACCTGGTCGCCCTCGGGCCGCGCGCCGCGTGGCTCGTCTGCCCGCACCCCTTCGACGAGGCCTACGGCGAGGGCACGCCGCTCGCGAGGCTCGTCGAAGCCGACGGTCAGGTCCTGATGCTCGGCGCACCCCTCGGGACCCTCACGCTCCTCCACCACGCGGAGGCGATCGCCGACGTGCCGAAGAAACGGCGCGTCAGTTACCGGATACCCGTGCTGCGGAATGGGGAGCGCGTCTGGGTCGACGTCCACGATATCGACACTTCGTCGACCGGTGCCTTCCCGTACGAGCGTGTCGTGCCGGCGGGGGGTGACTCGTTCGAGGTCATCGCCCGCGAGGCCCTGGGACGCCGGGTCGGCGCCACGGGGAACGTCGGGGAATCAACATCGCATGTGTTCGATGCACCAGGGTTGGTGCGGTTCGCTGTCCGCTGGATCGAGGATCGGTTCAAGGGATGATGCCGTCCCTTCCCGTCGATGCTCCGCTCGCAGCCGCGCAAGGCTCGATCGCTTCCCGCTCTTGTCTACTGTTTCCATCCCTTCCACGCGGGTCTCGCATCGATCTCGCGGAAGCAGCCGATCCGACCGTCCACGGCGTCTTGGACGACCGTCGAGAGGCCTTCAACGGCCGGGGCAGGCAGAGACGTGGGATCGAACCAGCCGATCTCATCGACCTCATCTGACCGAGATGTCCGCGACTGGTCGCGGGGGACATCACCGAGGAACAGGAACCCGATGCCGGGGCGGTCGTGGCGGAGGTCGCTCTACGCTTTCGAAGCCCGATGTCGTATTCGGCGGGAAGCGACATCCATAGGGCGGGGTGCCGCTTCCGTCACGACAACGACGTTCAACCGCTGATGTCGGAGACGGCCGTTAGCTCAGTCTTCCGTCGACTCCCACGGCTCCCAACCCTGCGGCGGCTCCCACGAAGCCCACCGTTCGTCCCACCAGCGGCGACCCGCGAGGAGCTCGGTTTCGACTCGCGCTCCGATGTCCCGGATACCAGCCACCTCCTCCGCGCTCCAGCGGCCCTTCTCGACCCACAGGTCGAGGAGTTCGTCGTCCTTCCTCTTCCATGAGCCATCAGGTTCGACGACGAAGTCAAGCTCGAGGTCCTGTGTCTCGATTCCGTCGGCCGTCCGTCTGAACGGTTCCTCCAGATTGATGTACCACGCCTCCAGCCGCCGCTCTTCACCCTCCCAGAAGACCCAGACCGAGTGCGCGTCGATTGCGCTCAGTATCTGGAGGGCTCCATGGCCCGCCCAGCGGCCCTGCGCTGCCCAGGGGTGTGTGCTCGCCCAGGGCCAACTCCCCTCCGGGGACATGAGCGGGGTACCAGACGCGAGATAGATGATCAGGCGATCTCCAGCATCCTCGACGACGCGAACGGGGTAAAGCAGCTGGGGCGTTCCCCGCCAGACTTCTCGTCTCATGACCACATCGCCGTGCCGGAGGTTCACGCTGCAAACGTACCTGTTCTCGTCAGC
>JBKPHM010000026.1:0-11171 GCA_046729855.1 Actinomycetota bacterium
AGGTCGAGCACGAGCTGCTCGGCCGCGTCGGTCGCGGGACGCGTCTCGCGCACGATGACGTCCACGGCGGTCTGGCCGGACCGAGCGATCGCGTCGAGGAGACCGGGATCGAGCTTGGAGCCGTGGAACGACGCCCGCGCCGGCGCCGTGAGGCCCGTGACGAGCAGCGTCAGGGCCAGCAGCGCGGGGATGGCGGGGATGCGGGGCCGTTCGAACGTCCGGACGGCCGTCCCTCCGCCGGGGAACGCGCATCCCCTGCGCACCGCGGCCCTCATCCCAACGTCCTCCCACCAGCGGACCTGTTGGAGCCCCGGCACAGTCTCTACCGCCGCCGTCCTACGGCACATCGTCTTGTCGGGTAGTTCGGCGAGCGGGCCGGGGGATGCCATCAGCGCCGTAGGTCCTAATCCCAACGCCGGACGGCGAGCCCGCCACGGCGATGGGCGGCGCAGCGATACGTCAGGTCGTCAGGTCGGCGGGCGTGTCGACGTCGAACAGCGTCCGGCCGTCGGGATCGAGCGAACGCCACGTCGCCTCGTCGATCGCCGCGATCCGCAGGGCGTCGAGCAACGTCCGCAGCCGCCGCTCGCCCGTACGGACCAGCCCGGCGACGACGGGCCGCGCCCGCCGGACGAGCAGCGCCACCGGCAGCGGCCGCAACCGGTCCCCATCCCGCAGCGCCGCGCCGTCCGCCCCGGATTCGCCGAGCGTGCGGACCAGCTCGAGCAGCACCGGGGGTGCCAGCTCGGGCATGTCCCCGCCGACGACCAGCGCCGACACGGCCGTCACGTTCGGCAGCGCGGCGGCGAGGGCGGCGAGCGGCCCCTGCCCTTCCGTCGGATCGTGCTGGACGAGGAGCGGAATTCCCTTCGGCAGGTCGGGCCGGACATCGCCGGGAGCCAACGTGACGAGCACCTCGCCGCAGACCTGGGAGAGCGCGAGGACGGCGTGGTGGAGCAGCGGCGCCCCCCGGTACGGCTCGCGGAGCTTGTCGCGCCCGAACCGCGTCGAGCCTCCGCCGGCGAGGACGATGCCGGTCACCGACGCGCCGGCGGACCCGGTGGCGGGGATCACGCCCGCTGGTGTCCGTCCCCTTCCGGCGCCTGGACGGCCGGGATTGCCTCGCGTTCCTGCACGAACCGGAAACCGAAGCGGCCCTTGATGCAAAGATGCCCGGATGTGACTTCGTGGTCCAGCGGCGACGTAACCTTCACGATCGAGTTGTCCTGCACGTGCAGCTCCAGCGTGCATCCGACGCCGCAGTAGGGACAGATCGTCTCGGTGACGGTCTGCGCCGACGCATCCCAGGTGCCGGCCTCGCGCATCTCGTGCTCGCTCCGGAACATCAGCGCGCCCGTCGGACACACCCCGATGCAGTTCCCGCAGTAGACGCACGCCGACTCGGGAAGCGGCACCTCCATCTCCGTGGAGATCCCGGCGTCGAACCCGCGCCCGGCGACGGCGATCGCGAACGTGTTCTGCGCGTCGGTTCCGCACGCCTCGACGCACTTGTAGCAGAGGATGCAACGCGAGTAGTCGCGGACGTACAGGTCGTTGTCGACCTTCACGGGCTGCGCGACCGTCTCGCGCGCCGCGCCGTGGCGGTCGGGGTCGGCGCCGTACTCGTGGATCCACCGCTTGACGTCGTCGGAGACGAGCGACAGGTCGACGGACGACGCGAGGAGCTCGAGCACCATTCGGCGCGATACCCGGACGCGCTCGGAGTCGGTGCGGACCTTCATCCCCGGCTCGATCGCGCGGGAGCACGCCGGTGCGAGCACGCGCGCGCCCTCGACCTCGACGACGCAGACCCGGCACACGTTCACGGGCGTGAGGTTCTCCAGGTAGCAGAGCGTCGGCGTGTCGATCCCCTGCCCGCGACACGCCTCGAGGATCGTCGTCCCCTCCGGGACGCGGACGACCCTGCCGTCGATCTCGGCATCGACGAGGCGCCGCGGCGGCGCGAGCCTGACAGCGGTCACGTTGTACCCCCGAACACGCCGAGCTTTTCGATCGCCGACTGGACCGCGCCGGACGCCGTCTGGCCGAGGCCGCAGATCGACGCGTCGCGCATCACCTGTGCGACGTCCGACAGCAGCCCCAGCTCGCGCACGCGCGATCCGTTCGCTCCGGCGGCCAGCCGATGCAGGGCCTCTTCCTGCCGAACGGTCCCGACACGGCACGGGACGCACTGCCCGCACGACTCGTCGCGGAAGAACGCCGCGATCCGCAGAACGATGTCCTGCACGTCGGCCGCGTCGTCGAACGCCATCACGACACCCGACCCGAGGGTCACGCCGGCCGCCCTTGCACCCTCGAACGACAGCGGCAGATCCAGCTCGTCGGGCGTCACGAAGGCGCCCGCCGCACCCCCGAGCAGGACGGCTCGGAGCGAGCGGCCGGCCGGTGGAGGCCCTGCAAGCTCGAGCAGCTCGCGGAGCGGCGTCCCGCACTCGACCTCGTACACGCCAGGCCGTTCGACGGCACCGGAGAGGCAGAACAGGCGTGTGCCGGTCGAATCCTCAGTCCCGGTCGACGCGTACGCCGGCCCGCCCATCATCAGGATCTCCAGAACGTTCGCGAGGGTCTCGACGTTGTTGATGCCCGTCGGCTTCCCGAAGAGCCCGTGCGTCACGGGGAAGGGCGGCTTGTTGCGCGGTTCGCCGCGCCGGCCCTCGATCGAGTTGAACAGCGCCGTCTCCTCGCCGCAGATGTACGCGCCGGCGCCCCGACGGATCTCGACGTCGAACCGCACGCCCTCGCGCATCACGTCCTCGCCGAGGAGCCCGCGTGCGTAGGCTTGCGCGACCGCCTCCTCGAGGCGCTGGGTGGCGAGCGGGTACTCGCCACGAATGTAGACGTAGCCGCGTTCGGCGCCGGTCGCGAAACCGGCGATCGTGAGCGCCTCGACGACGGCGAACGGGTCGTTCTCAAGCAGGACACGATCCTTGAACGTGCCGGGCTCCGACTCGTCGGCGTTGCAGACGAAGTAGTGCGGACGCGCGGGCTGCGTCGCAACCGCCTGCCACTTGACCCCAGTCGGGAACGCCGCGCCGCCGCGGCCGAGCAGCTTGGCGTCGGTGACCTCGCGGATCACGCCGGCCGGACCGAGCTCGAGCCCGATCCGCAGCGCCTCGTAGCCGCCGTTCGCGCGGTAGTCGTCGATCGATCGAGGGTCGACGACGCCGACCCGACGGAGCAGCCGCAGCCCTTCGCGGCCCTCGAGCGATCGCGTCTGGGGCGCGCTCTCCCCGCCTGCCTCCGAGACCGCCCACGGGCCGCCGCCCGTCAGCGCCGTCACGAGCTCGTCCGTGAGGGGGGCGAACGCGGTGTCGGTCGCGTCGTTGCCGGACGCTTGCACGAGCGCGGCCGGTGCCCGCTCGCACATCCCGAGGCAGTTGCTTCGTTCCCACCTCGCGCCCGGCGGGCCGAGCGTCCGCTCGAACCGCGCGCATACGGCCCCCGCGCCCCTCGTGCGGCACGCGATGTCGTCGCACACGTGGACGATCGCGTTCGTCGACGGCGCTTCGCTTCGGAACATCGCGTAGAACGTGACGACGCCGTACGCCTCCGCCGGCGGGACGTCGAGCCGCTCGCAGGCGTAGTTCAGGCCGCCCTCGCTGATCCACCCGACCCGCCGCTGGAGCGCGTGCAGCGCCGGGAGCAGGAGGTGGCGCTGCTCCCGCGAGTCTCTCCCGCCGTGCCCGACGTGGCCCTCGGCGTCGATCTCGCGCACCCCTCCGTGCCAGCCGGACTTCGGCGCGCCGAGGACCGCGTCGACGGCGCTGCGCTCCTCCGCCGTTGGGGCGGCCTGCATCAGGTGCAGATCCACGCCGCTCCTCTCACGACTCGCTCCCGCCGGCCAGGGCCGGCTCCTCGACCTTGTCGATCCGCACGGCGCTGGCCTTGAACTCGGCGGTCCCCGACTTCGGGTCCCACGCGTCGATCGTGAGCGCGTTGGTGTCCACCTCGTCCGGGAAGTGCAGCGTCATGAACGCGAGTCCGGGTCGCAGCGAGCGATCGATCCCCACCGGCGCCTCGACCTTGCCCCGTCGCGACGACACCAACACGCGATCGCCGTCCGACAGCCCGTAGCGTTCGGCGTCCTCCGGCGAGACGCAGATCGCCTCGCGGCGTCGCAGCGGCGAGCGGTAGAGGCCGCTCTGAACGCCCGTGTTGAACGAGTCCAGACGCCGCCCCGTCGTGAGCCGGATCGGGAACTCCTCGCTCAGCTCGTCGACCGGCGGCTCGAACGGCACGACACTGAAGGGCGCAGGCGCGCCCCGCTGCTGCGGGTCCTCTTCCCAGAGCCTGGCGTGCAGGAACTTCGTCCCGGGATGGCCCTCGTCCGGACAGGGCCACTGGATCCCGCCGAGGGCCTCGAGCCACTCGTACGTCATCCCGCGGTGCATCGGCGAGAGCGAGCGCAGCTCGTCCCACGCGCTCCGCGCGGTGACCTCACCCCAGTCGCGGCCCAGCCGACGCGCCACCTGCGAGAGGATCCAGATGTCGTCGCGGGCGTCGCCCGGCGGATCGAGCGCCTTCCGCACTCGCTGCACGCGGCGCTCGCTGCTGGTGACCGTCCCCTCGGCCTCGGCCCACGCCGCCGAGGCCGGGAGCACGACGTCGGCGAGCTCGGCCGTCTGCGTTAGGAGGATGTCCTGCACGATCAGGCAGTCCAGGCCCTCGAGCAGGTGACGCGCCCGGGTCACGTCGGCCTCCGAGGTCGCGGGGTTCTCACCGATCACGTACAGGGCCCGGAGCGTGCCCTCCTCCATGCCCTCGAACATCTTCGTGAGGTGCCGCCCGTACTTGGGCGGGACCGCGCAGTCCCACGCGGCCTCGAACCGCGCCCGCGCCTCGGCGTCCTTCTCGATGTCCTGGAACCCTGGGAGCTTGTTCGGGATCGCGCCCATATCACCGCCGCCCTGCACGTTGTTCTGGCCGCGCAGCGGGTTCAGACCGCTGCCGTAGCGGCCGACGTGGCCGCACAGCAGCCCCAGGTTGATCAGCGCCAGCACGTTGTCGACGGCGTTGTGGTGCTCGGTGATCCCGAGCGTCCAGCAGACCTGCGCCCTGTCGGCCCGCGCGTACGCGTGCGCGAAGTCCCGGATCACCGCCGCGGGGACGCCCGTGACGCGCTCCCCCTCGGCCAGCGTCCATTGCTCGACCGATGCCGCGTACTCCTCGAACCCGGTCGTCCCTCGCTCGATGAACGCCCGGTTGTGCAGGCCCGCGCGGATGATCTCGCGCGCCATCGTGTTCGACAGCGCGATGTCGGACCCGACGTCGATCCCGAGCCAGACGTCCGCCCACTCGGCCGAGGATGTCCGACGCGGGTCCACCACCACTAATCGGGCGCCGTTTCGGACGCCCCGCAGGATGTGGTGGAAGAAGATCGGGTGCGTGTCGCGCGCGTTCGACCCCCACAGGACGATGAGGTCGGTGTGCTCGACCTCCTCGTACGAGCTGGTCCCGCCTCCGGCTCCGAACACCGTCGCCAGACCGACGACGCTGGGAGCGTGTCAGGTGCGGTTGCAGCTGTCGATGTTGTTGCTGCCGAGGACCTGACGCATGAACTTCTGCGCGACGAAGTTCATCTCGTTCGTGGCCTTCGAGCAGCTGAACAGGCCGACCCCGTCGCCGCCGTTCCGCTCGCGCGCGGCGCGGAGCCCGGCGGCGGCCCGGTCGAGGGCCTCCTCCCAGCTCACGACCCGCAGGACGCCGCCCTCGCGGACCATCGGCTCGGTCAGTCGCGTCTGCCCGTTGCGCATCGACCGACCCCCTTCCACCGAACCGTTTCGGTGTCCACCTATCCTATGACCGGTCCGGCGACAGGCCCACGGCGGCGACCTACTACCCGACCGGACCGCGAGGGCGGGACGGGGGACCTTCGCTCGAATGCGTTGCGCCGGTTCGCCCACGCCCGAACCGGGTACCTCCCTCCGCGTCGGAGGAGGGACCCGCTATGGAGGTCGTCGCGCTGATCGTCTCGGTCGTCGTGCTCGCCGTCGTGACGGGCTACCTGATCGGTTCGATGGTGAAGAGCATCGTCGATGAGCGGCGGAACCAGAACATCAAGAAGATCTGGAAGAACTTCGGGCTGAGCATCGCCTTCTGCATTCTGTTCCTCGTCTCGTGGGGGGCACAGGCCGTCGCCGAATGGCAACAGTACGCGGAGGACCAGCACACGCACGGGGAACCCGTCGTCGCGAGCGAGTACTTCGTCGAGTTCGCGCAGTCCACGCTCGAGAACTGGCAGTCCGAGTTCCTCCAACTGTTCTCGTTCGTCGTGCTCTCCGCCGTCCTGATCCATCGCGGCAGCGCCGAGTCTAAGGACAGCGACGAGCGAATCGAGACGATCCTGCGTCGGATCGAGCAGAAGCTGGACGAGAAGGAGGCTGCGTAGGCCCGGCCGTCAGCCGAGCGCGACGCGGTCGGGGTGCGTGTAGACGTTGAACCGGTCGTCGCGGACGAACCCGATGACCGTCATGCCCAGACGCTCCGCCGCGTCGACGGCCAGACTCGACGGCGCGGAGACCGCCGCGACGATCGGGATGCCGGCGACGCCGGCCTTCTGCACGATCTCGAAGGACGACCGCCCCGACACGAACAGGATCCGCTCCGAGAGCGGCAGGTCGCCCGCGAGCAGCGCCTCCCCCACCACCTTGTCCACCGCGTTGTGTCGCCCGACGTCCTCCCGGAGCGCGAGGAGCCTGCCGTTCGGCGCGAACAGCCCGGCCGCGTGAAGACCGCCCGTCTGCTCGAACACGCGTTGAGCGCGCCGCAGCTCGCCGGGGAGACCCGAGATGACGTCGCGCGAGACCTCCGGGCCGTGCGGGACATGGGCGCACGTGACCTCGATGTGCTCGAGGGCGGCCTTGCCGCAGATCCCGCACGACGACGTCGCGTAGAAGTTGCGCTTGAGCCGCTCGGCGTCGAACGGAGCAGTCAGCTCGACAGTCACGACGTTGTACTGCTGCTCCTCGGGCCCAAGGTCCTCGCAGTAGCTCACCCGCCGGATATCGTCGCGCGACCGGATCAGCCCCTCGGTGTACAGGAACCCCGCCGCGAGCTCGAAGTCGCCGCCCGGCGTCCGCATCGTGACGGCGACCGGCATCGGTTCGGAGCCGGGGCCCTCCACCCGGATCTCCATCGGCTCCTCGGCCGCCAGGCGGTCGGCCCGCTCGTGCATCCGCCCGTCGCGGATCTCGCGCACCCGCGCCATCGTGACGTTGCGCCGGATCGGGATCGGCCGTGCCATCGCCACGATCATCGCACCGGAGGGGCGTTCCGACGAGCGGACCGCGCGCCATGTGAGCGCTGACCTGGGGTCAGCGCCGCGGCTTGGACCGCGACGGTATCCTCGGCGCGCCGGTTGAACCGCGGCTCAATGCCGCCGGGAGGTCGTTCGGGGATGAAGAGCGGACTCGAGATCGCCCAAGAGGCGGTCCTCCGGCCGATCGCCGAAGTGGCAGCCGCTGCCGGGATCACCGAGGACGAGCTCGAGCCGCACGGGCGCTACCGCGCAAAGGTGTCGCCCGCCGTCCTCGACCGGCTCCGCGACCGTCCGGACGCCAAGCTCATCATCACGACCGCCATCACACCGACCAAGGCGGGTGAGGGAAAGACGACAACGTCGGTCTCGCTCACCCAGGGGCTCGGCCGGATCGGGGAACGCGCGATGCTCTGCCTGCGCGAGCCATCGATGGGGCCCGTGTTCGGCATCAAGGGCGGCGGCACCGGCGGCGGGTACGCGCAGGTCGTCCCGATGGAAGAGATCAACCTTCACTTCACCGGTGACTTCCACGCGGTCACGTCGGCGCACAACCTGCTCGCGGCGGCGCTGGACGCGTCGATCTACCACGGCAACCCGCACGGGATCGACGCGCAGACGATCACGTGGCCGCGGACGCTCGACGTAAACGACCGTGAGCTGCGTTACACGGTCGTCGGCCTCGGCGGCAAGGCGCACGGCTACCCGCGCGAGAACCAGTTCGTCATCACCGCGGCGTCCGAGATCATGGCGGTGCTCGCGCTCGCCTCGGACCTCCACGACCTCCGCCGACGCCTCGGACGCATCGTGGTCGCGTCGACACACGACGGCGACCCGGTCACCGCCGAAGACCTGAAGGTCGCCGGCGCGATGACCGTCGTGATGAAGGACACGATCCGTCCGAACCTGGTCCAGACGCTCGAGGGCCAGCCCGTGCTGATCCACGCGGGCCCATTCGGCAACATCGCGCACGCGAACAACTCGATCGTGGAAGACCGGATCGCGCTGAAGCTTGCGGGCTACGTCGTCACCGAGGCCGGCTTCGGCGCCGATCTCGGCTTCCAGAAGTTCTGCGACATCGTGTGCCGTACCGGTGGCTTCGTCCCGAGCGCGGCTGTCCTCGTCGCCACGGTCCGGGCGCTGAAGTCGCACGGCGGCATCGCGTTCGCAAACCTCGGCCGGGAGGATCTAGACGCGGTCCGCGTCGGCTCGGACAACCTCGCCGCGCACATCGAGATCGTGAGGATGTACGGACTCCCGTGCGTGGTCTCGATCAACCGCTTCCCCACCGACACGGACGCCGAGCTCGAGCTCGTCGACGAGCTGGCGACGAAGGTCGGCGCCGAGCGGGTCGTCTTGAACGAGGGGTTCGCCAGGGGAGGCGACGGCGCCATCGAGCTGGCGGAGGCCGTCATCGATGCGTGCGAGCAGCCGAACGGCTTCTCGTTCCTCACGCCGCCGGAGACGCCGCTCCGCGACCAGATCGAGGCGATCGCGACCCGGCTGTACGGCGCCGATGGGGTCGACTACATGCCGCAGGCCGAGGGGGACCTCGTCCGGCTGGACGCGCTCGGTTTCGGCACGATGCCCGTCTGCATGGCCAAGACGCACCTGTCGATCGCCCACGACCATTCGCTGCTGAACCGCCCCCGAGGCTTCCGCCTGCCAATTCGGGGACTCGTGCCGAGCGCGGGCGCCGGGTTCGTGGTCGCGCTCTGCGGCGACATGCAGCGCATGCCCGGCCTCGGCAGGACGCCAAACTTTACCGGCGTCGACATCGACGAGCGGGGCCGAACGGTCGGCCTGCTCTGAGCGGCGCTACCCAGCCAGCGAGACGTCGGCGCCGGCCTCGAGGCGGATCCAGACGGCCCTGGTGACGGCCTCGTTCCGCTCGAAGTCGAAGATCCCGGGGCCGTCGGGCGCGGCCTCCCAGATCGCGCCGCACGCAGGGCACGTCCAGATGGTCTGAGGCTTCGTCTCGTCCTTCGGCGGCGCGCAGGTGTGCATCCGTCCCTCCTCGAATCACACGCGTGTGATTCGAGGAGCATACCGGACGCGGCCGGCGCCCGCCCGCAGGCGAGGCGCCGGATGTCTGGCGGATGTTTAGCTCCGGGGGCGCTCCTTGTTCGGGTCGAGGATCGACAGCACCTCGACCGTCGCGGGTGCCGTCGCCTCGCCGACCGCGACCTCGACCTTCGTCCCGTCGGCGGATGCGTCCGCGTCGAGGATCGCGAGGCCGATCGTCCCGACGCGCGGGCTGACGGCCGGGGAGGTGATGGCGCCGACCTGCCGGCCCTCCAGCGTCACGGCCGCGCCGTAGTCGGGCGCGGCGTCGGCCTCGACCCTCAGGGTCTTGAAGCGTTTGGGTGGGTCCGCGCCGTACTCCGCTAGCTGCTGCGCGGCGACGTTCTCCGTGTCCGTCCTGATGAACCGGTCCATCGACAGGTCCCATGGGGAGATCTCGCTGGGGTTGTAGTCGATCGCGATGATGATCAGCCCGACCTCGGTCCGTGCGAGGTCGACTGCCGTGAGGCCGAACGGCGTCGCGCCCGCTTCGAGCAGGGCGTCCCAGATCGCCTGCGCGTTCTCCGGCGCGGTGACGACCTCGTATCCCTTCTCCCCGGAGAAGCCCGTCCGCTGCACCCAGGCGGGACGGCCGGCGACCGTGGTCTGCTCCGGCCAGAAGCGGAAATACCGGAGCTCGCCGAGGTCCCGCTCGGTGAGCGGTTGAAGCGTCTGTTGCGAGGTCGGGCCCTGCACGCCGATCATCGCCAGCTCCTCGGTGCGGTGCGCAACCCGCGCGTCCAGGTCGGACGCCGTCTCCTTGAAGAAGTCCTCGATGTCCGGCGTGTTGATCATCACCAGGAACCGGTCGTCGGCGTACCGGTAGACGTTGCCGTCGTCGACCATCAGGCCGTTCGGGTCGACGAACGCGCCGTAGCGCACCTGGCCTGGCCGCATGTCGGGCACCGAGTTGGTGAACCGGCGCTGCACCACACGCGCGGCGTCGGGGCCGATGATCTCGTACTTGCACGTCGAGAACAGGTCCCAGATGCCCGTCGCCGTCCGGATCGCCTCGTATTCGGCCATCGGATCCGCGCCCTCGTGGTTCGTCCAGGGCCAGCCGTCCTCCCACAGGAAATCGGCGCCCCTCGTGACGTGCCAGTCGTGCAGCGGGGACCTGTGCTCCTGTACCTCCGACATCCGCGCCACTCCTTCCGGCTCGTCGATCCGTTCACCCGGCTCCGCCGTCGCGCCGGCGGCGACCCCGCGGTTATATCCCTCGCCTGACTCGCCGTTCAAGTCCGGGTGGTGCCGGCGCGGCGCGAGATCCTCAGCAGGTCCCGCACCCGTCCGCGACCGTCCGCCTCGAGCCTCGCGGCCACCACGAGGAAGAGCTGCGCGGCGACCAGCGCGTCGTCGAGCGCGTCGTGCGGAGACGCGACCGGGATCCCGTAGCGGGCGGCGGACCCGGCGAGTGTGTTGTGGGTGGACGGTGAGCGCCGCTCGAGCTCGAGGACGAGCGCGCGGACGTCGACGGCCCGACGCGCCCACGCCCTGCGGCGCGTCCCGAACAACCTGGCCAGGAACGCGATCTCGACCTCGGCGTACCAGGCGAGGAGGAACCGCCCGTCCAGGAGCGCGCGCAGGGTGTCGATGGCGGCAGAGGGCGGCACCGCGTCCGCGAGCTCCCGCGGCATGATGCCGTGCACCTTCATCGAGGCCGGCGACGCGGGAACGCCCGTCGCGACGAGCCGGTCGACGGCCCCCCGCATCAGGACGCGGCCGGAAACGACTGGGACCACGCCGAACGACAGGATGGCATCGCGTTCGTAGTCGAGTCCCGTCGTCTCGAAGTCCAGCGACGCGAACACCGCGCGCCGCCACGCCAACG
>JBKPHM010000027.1:0-4615 GCA_046729855.1 Actinomycetota bacterium
GGCGCCTTGACCCCGAACCGCTCGCGCGCATCGGCCGCGATATCCCCGGGATCGCCGAGACGTTCGAGGACGTTGCGGACCTCGGCGTCTCCGGCGCTGGGCAGTTCCGACAGCCGCTCGTTGATGTGCTCTTCGATCTCGGACAGGATCTCGTCGCGACGCTCGTCGGGCACATCGCTCATCAGGCGCTGCAGTCGTCGGAGGTACTCACCGACCTCGCGATGCCTGGTCTCGTTCACGCACTGCCTCCTTCCATGAAGCGGTCCACGGCGTCGCGGAACCGCTGCCACTCCTGCACGAACTGGCTAAGTGCTTGCCGCCCCTTGGGCGTGAGGCGGTAGTAGCGCCGCGGAGGTCCGCTGGGCGACTCCTCCCATGTCGTCGACACGAGGCCGTCGCGACGGAGCCGGCTCAGAAGCGGATAGATCGTGCCTTCGCTCGTCATCATGCCGTCCGCGTCACCGAGGGCCCGGACCAGATCGAAACCGTAGCGCTCCTCCTCCCTTAGCAGAGCGAGCACGCAATACTCGAGCGTGCCTCGCCGCATCTGGGTGAGTAACCTGTCTTGGCCAGCTACCATGTCGCGCATGGTACATGGCCGAGCATGACGTGTCAAACGCCTCGCATCCGTTCGGCACAGAGAGCTCGTTGCCCGATCGGGCTCGGGGCAGAGCGCGATCAAGCTCGGCCTGGGCGGCAGACAAGATTCGCCCCCAGCGAGGGCTGGGCCAATTGCCGGTTCTCGGCGCTGGAGATACTTCGTCCCGTCGCAGAGGCCCGGTGTTCTCGCGATCGACGTCGTCGTCCGAGGCACCACGGTAACTGCGTCCGGATCATCGTTGTCGTCCTAGGATCCTCCGCGCATCGCGTCTTGATTCAGCCGTGGACGGCCGTCAAGACCAGGGCAAAGTCAGTGCGCGCTCCCCGTCCCGCCACCCCCTCGAAGCCATCGGCGGCGATCGAGGCTGCGGGTAGGTTCGTGCCAGTCGAGCTTCGACTACGCGCTTCGGGCGGCGTCCGCAGGGCGAGTCGTCGCCCTCATCGCGCTGTCCGATGCCCGGTCGAAGCCCTCGAACTCACTGCCGGCGTCGAGCCATGTTGGCTGGTCCGCGAACCATGCCCAGGCGTAGCTGCCTGCTACGCCCTCGACCCGCGACGGTCGCTGTTACCGCTCATCGTCGGCATCGGGGTTGCCGAGTGCAGAGTCCTTCGGCGGGAAGCGAGCACTAGGGACGAATCCTGATGGACTGGGCCTTGGCGGCTCGACGAAGCTTCGAAGTTGATCGACGGGCTGCTTCGGACCCGCAAGTCACCGGCTCCCGGAGGGTGGGTACTTCCGAGCGCCGATGCGCCGCATAGGCGCGGCTCCGAGAATGAGCACAAGCACGCCGCTAGCCAGGAAGAGCTTCTCGATGCCGCCGGTCTCAGGTCGTGCGAGAGCCATGACCAGCGACAGAGCGACGAGCGTCAAGACGACGAGTATCGCGAGACGAACAAGCCTGAGGACCGTTGCGCCTTCCTCCGTTCTGCCTGACTTGTAGAGAATACGGGCCGCGAGCGACGCCTTGCTCGGATGAGCGTGGGACAAGCATTGGCGGACATGTTTGGAGTCGGCTCGCTGGCTACGGTCTGCTCACGGCCTGTTGCGTGGCGGGACGATCCTCGGCGTGTGGCTATCCAGAGGCGCGCGCCGCGAACGTGAGCCCATCCGGATCGCGTCGTTCAGCGGCGTTATGACCCTCGCATGTTTCGGCTGGGGCGTGCGCCGCGAGATTGGACAGCACGGTCGCCAGTCCCTGCAGCAGGACCAGACTCCAAACGACGCGGCCTTGCTCAGTGGGTATGCGCGAGCCGAGAGCCCGACCACGTGGTCGCGCCTGCGCTCCACGAACTCCCGCGCCAGACGTGTTGCCGATTCCGGCCTCGCCGAGGAGCAGCACCACGCGCACTTCCCCGGACGCGGCGAGGGGCAGCTCTGCGTCCAGCTGCGCGATCTGGGCAGCCCGACCGACCAGTCCCGTCGCCATCTCCGGATTATCCGTCTCGGGACTCACGACGAGATGTGGATCCTTCCGCTCCACGCGGGAATGGAAGCGCTGACTCGCCGAAGCGGAAGGTGGATGCAATGCAGAGGCTGCTCTGATCCCGCAAATATCCCGCACGAGGACGAAAAACGAGAGGTAGTGACCGGAACTGACCCAGAACCATAAACGTAGGTCAGCGGCGGTCTCTTTGCCGCGCGGCAGGTCACGAGATCGGTCTGGACCACGCTCTCAAGGTGGAGACCCGGGTTCAAATCCCGTTGGGACTACCAGCGGAAACGCGTCGTCGGAGGCTTGGTCTACATCGTGGCCGCTGCCTGCCGGTCGGAGGCCAACACCTCACCGTGGCATCCATGCCGCATGACAGCCCATGACGGTGTTCGCCCGTTCCTCACGAACACGTAGCTCATCCTCGGTCTCGCGCGGCATCGGGATTTGCGCCGTGGGTGTCGGGATCGGACCCGCGCTCCAGTGCACAATCTCGCCAGCGTGCGCGTCCGCGTGCTCTGCAACCACGCTCTCCCGGATGGGTAACCTCACCGATCTCGTTAGCCCGCCCGGCGTCGGGCGGGCCTTCTGGTTCCGCCGGGCGACGCATCCTTCTCCTCCCGATCGTCGTCGCGGCCGCGTCATCGATCGACCCGCCGTCGGACAGCCCGGCCGACGTGCCGATACGAACTTTCGCATGGGCGTTGTCTTGGACCGTCGGGCTAGGAAGAAGGTCGCAAAGCGCTGAACTAATTGCGTCTTTCGGCGGACGCCGACCAGGGTGCCCAAGTGCTATCTACGTAGGCATGATGTGGGACGATGGCGGCCGTCTCCGGGTCGTGACCGCGGGTGATATCGGTAGCATCGAGAGGTACCTTGGGGACGTCGGGTTCGACGTTGTCACCGTCGACGACCAGCCCGCTTTGTTGAATGAGCTGAAACAGTGCCCTGACGTCGACGCCGTCGTCATCGACGCCAACTTCTGCACGTCCCTAGAGCCCGTCGCCAAGCTCGTCCCCGCGGCCATCATCATCGTCGTCGGCGACCACACGCCCGAAGGAGCGCTTGGCCGCATCGAAGCAGGCGTCACCGGGACCACCATGGCGGGACTGCTTCACGCTCTCGTCTCGGGTGGCATCGCGGCCGCTACCGTGATCCCCGGCTTCGTGCCTGCCGAACCGAAGCCGCCGGCGCCCACGATTGCCGGCGGGCGCAAAGGTCGCGTGTTCGCCTCTGGAGCGGCCGGGACTCTCCTTGTGAGCGCCGTCGCCGTAGCGATGCTCAGCGGAGGAGGGTACCGTGCCGCCACACCACTTGCGCTCGCGCCCACCGTGTCGCCGGCGTCCTCGCGATCGGCGATCACGATTAACCGCAGGCCGCCGCACGCGATCCCCTCGCCGGCTCAGATCAAGGGGCAGGTCCCTGCCGAGCGGGGCCCGAAAGTCAGCAACCCGGCAACAACGAGCGAGGTCCCGGCATCGTCCTCGGTCGCGGCCGCCGTCCCGCCGAACACCGCTCCGCAACCGGCTCCAAGCGATTCATCGAGCGCAGGGCCGTCGCCGTCCCCAACGACGTCACCTGAACCGACAGGCAACAGCGGGTGGACGAACGTGACGGAGCACGAGGACAACGGAAAGCACCTGGGCTGGGATAAGAGAAGCGACAACGCCCCGAATCTGCCGATCCCACGGAACTGAGCTCTCGGCTCGACCCGCCCCAGTGCCAAAGGGTTCGGCCATGGATCGATCGCATCTCGATGGAGCCAGAGCGCTTCCTGCGCGAGTCGTAGCGCGCCTCTAAGCTGAGCGCCTCCAGAAGCGCCCGAAACTCTGCTTCCTCGAGCCGTTCGAAGTCGACGTCGACGAGCGGAAGCACCTCGAGCAGCTCAGCCGCCTGCTCAGGGTCCGGTCGCTCCGCAGCCGTCCGCTCGGCGGCCTACGGCTGTTGCTGCCACTTTCCCTTGAGCTCCGTGAGCTCCTCCAGACGCCGCCGGATCTCCTTCGACACCTCGGTTCCAGGCTCCTCGTTCTCGAGATTCGCCGCCTGCCGGCGGATCCGAAGGCGGAGCCCATCAATCTCCGCGCGAAGACGCTCTACCTCACCCCGGCGCTCGTCTGCCTGCGGGTCCTCGCTCGCCAGTGCTTCGCGGAGCAGGGGAAACGCTCGGGCCCGACAGGCGCTCGGCGAGGAACTGCATCACCTTCTCCGCCGCTCGATCCTCGCGAAGGTGGACCGAAGCCGGATGATTCTCCGGCGCCATGCCTGGAGGCCGTCGAGCGGCATCGCATGTGTAGTAGGCGAGGCCGCGGCGTCTCTTCCCGTGCATGCGTAGCCGGCATACCCCATGCGAGCGCCAATGTGCAGCGCGAGTCGCTGGATCAGTTGAGTCTTGGTTCGAATCCAGACGGGCCGGCACCGTCCTTACGCTCTCCTCATCGTCGTGCACCTATGGGATGCTGCCCGGCGTGGACAAGTCGGATCCGTCCTACAAGGGGCAGTCCGGGTACAACGCGGCGATGCTCGCGATCTACGACGTGTGGGTGCTGAAGTTCATGACGAAGGCGGTCTGGAAGGTTCCCGTAGCA
>JBKPHM010000028.1:0-13893 GCA_046729855.1 Actinomycetota bacterium
GCTCCTGACGTCCCGCTGAACGTCAGGCCTCCGCCGATGGCAGTCGAACCTCGAACCGCGCGCCGCCGTTCGCGCCGTCGGTCACGCTCACCGATCCGCCGTGCAGCCGCGCGACCTCGCGGACGATCGAGAGCCCGAGGCCGGCGCCACCGGAGTCGCGGTCCCGCGCGGTCTCCAGCCGGACGAACCGATCGAAGATCCGCCCGCGATCCTCGGACGCGACCCCGCTCCCGTCGTCCTCGACCGACAGCACGACCCAGCCGTCGTTCGCGGACAGCGAGAGCCTGATCGCGCTGCGCGCGTGCCGCGCCGCGTTGTCGGTCAGGTTCCGCAGCAGGTGCGCAAGCCTCGCGCGGTCGCCGAGCACCCTCCCAGCCGAGACGCCCCGCGTATCGATCCGCAGCGACGTCGCCTCGCGGAGGCGCGCGGCCTCCTCCAGGACGAGGTCGTCGACGTCGATCGGCTCGGCGGCCCCGAGCCGAGCTCCCTCGTCGATCCGGCTGAGCAGCAACAGGTCCTCCACGAGCCGTTGCAGCCTTTCGGCCTCCGCAAGCACCGGCTCCGCCAGCTCGCGGACGTCGCTGCGTTCCGGATGCGCGATGGCGACCTCCGCATGCTGACGGATCGACGCGACGGGCGAGCGGAGCTCGTGCGATGCGTCGGACACGAACCGACGCTGACGCACGTGGCTCGCCTCGAGCCGGTCGAGCATCCGGTTCATCGTCGAGGCCAGGTGGCTGATCTCGTCCGACCCCGGCGGATCGGGTACGCGCCGGTGCAGCTCCTCGGCGGAGACCGCCTCCACCTCACGACGGATCCGCTCGACGGGCGCGAGCGCGCGACCGACGATCAGCCACGTCACGGCGCCGACGAGCGCCAGGAGCAACGGGACGCCGATCGCGAGCGACGCGATGACCGGCGCCGTCGCCTCGGCCACGTCCTCGAGGTCGCGCCCGACAATCACCGTCACGGGCCCGTCGGCCGTGCTCGTCGACCCCGACACGACCAGGAACGGCCCCTCCTCGAACGGGACGTGGTCGAGGGTCGTCTCCCCGCCAGGCGCCAGGTTGACCAGCGCCGGACGGCCGGCGACGTTCGCCGTCGCCTCGACCACGACGCCGGCGTCGTCGACGACCTGCACAAACTCCTCGTCGGCGTCCCCGACAGCCGTCGTGGACAGCGGCGAGCCGGCCCGCAGCGCGGCGCCGACCACCTGCACTCGTGCGAGGGCCGTGGTTCGGACGTCGTCACGGATCGACGCCTGGAGGAACGCGACCATGCCGACCGAGGCGATCACGAGGAAGACGCCGACGACCACCACCGCGGCGGCAGTGGTCCGGATGCGGAT
Source organism: Actinomycetota bacterium (assembly GCA_046729855.1). Lineage (GTDB taxonomy): Bacteria > Actinomycetota > UBA4738 > UBA4738 > HRBIN12 > DATHSY01. Next base: position 1,349 of record JBKPHM010000028.1, read on the forward strand.
CTCCCCGGCTCGGCCCCGGCCGCGAGCACGCCGTCGCGCGTTCGAGACCTCAGCCACCATCTGCCGCCAGCCGGTAGCCGATTCCACGGACCGTCTCGATCGCCGAGCGCCCGAAGGGACGGTCGAGCTTGTTCCGGAGCCGACGCACGTACACCTCGACGATGTTCGGGTCGCCGTCGAAGGCGTCGTCCCAGACGTGGTCGAGGACGTCGGTCTTGGAGACAGCCTCGCCGGCGCGACGGATCAGGTACTCGAGAAGCGCCATCTCGCGCGCAGTGAGGCCGACCTCGACGTCGCCGCGCCACACCCGACGCGCGCCCGGATCGAGCCGCAGGTCCCCCGCCTCGAGGACGGCGGGGCGCTCACCCGCGCCGCGTCGGATCAGCGCACGCAAGCGCGCGACCAGCACGACGTACGAGAACGGCTTGGTGACGTAGTCGTCCGCGCCGGTGTCGAGCGCCTCGGCCTCGTCGTATTCGCCGTCCTTGGCCGTCAGCATCAGGATGGGTGTCCAGACTCCCTCTTCCCGCAACGTCGCGCAGACGCGGTACCCGTTGATCCCCGGCAGGAGGATGTCGAGCACGATCGCGTCGTAGTCGCGCTCGCGCGCCATCCACAGCCCGTCCGTCCCGTTCAGGGCGACGTCGGTCGCGAACCCCTCGGCCTCGAGTCCCTTCTTGAGGCCGGCCGCGAGTCGTTCCTCGTCCTCGACCACCAGTACGCGCATGACGCCATCTTCCCGCGCGAAGCTGACCGCTGCCTGAAACCCCGCCCGGGCCTTCAGCGCGGGTTCAGCCCTGATGGCCGAGACTGACTCCGCAAGAAGGAGGGAGAATCGATGACACGCAAGCTGGCAACGATCGTCGCCGTTGCGCTCCTGCTCGGCGCCGCACCGTCAACCGAGGTGGCCGCCGCGACCTGTCCGATCGAGCTTCCGCAGGGCAGCGAGCCCGTGACGCTCGACCCCGCCGACTTCGTCGCGCAGATCGACAACCCGTACTGGCCGATGGCGCCGGGGAGCAGGTGGACCTACCGCGAGTCAGACCCCAGGGGCAACTCGCAGGACGTGACGGTCACGGTCACGACGAGGACCAGGCAGATCATCGGTATCGACGCGACGGTCGTGCACGACAAGGTCACCGAGGACGGCGAGCTCGTCGAGAACACGTTCGACTGGTACGCGCAGGACTCGTGCGGCAACGTCTGGTACATGGGCGAGAACACCAAGGAGTACGAGGACGGCAAGGTCGTCAGCACCGAGGGTTCGTGGGAGGCGGGCGTCGACGGCGCGCAGCCCGGCGTGATCGTGCCTGCGGAGCCCGCGGTCGGGATGACCTACCGGCAGGAGTTCCTCGCGGGAGAGGCCGAGGACGCCGCGGCGGTGCTGAGCCTCGACGAGCAGGCGGGCGTGCCGTTCGGCCACTTCGACAACGTGCTCCTCACCAAGGAGTTCACACCGCTCGAACCGCGGGTGCTGGAGTACAAGCTCTACGCGCAGGGCGTTGGTCCGGTCCTGGCCGTTGCCGTGTCCGGTGGTACGGATCGCGAGGCGCTCATCACGTTCGGCACCGTTCCTTGACGGGATCGGCGCGGCGAGCCTACGGTCGTCCTCGCGATGCTCGTAGAGGAACGTCGAGTCCCTGACGTGACGCTTCGGTACTTCGACGAGTGTCCGCACTGGCGCGCGACGTACGACCTCCTCGTACAGGTGCTGCGCGACGAAGGTCTCGAGGTCGAGCCGCGGCTGGAGGCGGTCGGGTCCGACGAGGAGGCCGAACGCCTGGGCTTCGTCGGCTCCCCCACGATCCTCATCGACGGACGGGATCCGTTCCCCAGTCTCGACGAGCCGACCGGCCTGTCGTGTCGCATCTTCCAGACGCCGAACGGGCCGGCGGCGACGCCGACGTACGAGCAGCTGCAAGAGGCACTACAGACCGGATAGCACGGGCCTCTGGTCAGCGCGTGACGTCGCCGTCCGCTACCACGGCGCGGGCGGAGTACGTCGGGACCCCCGCGCGGGCGCTCAGACGGTGATGTCGGCCACGGTCGGCTGTACCAGCCGTTCGAAGTCCGCGTAGGCCACGCTCATCGTGAGGTCGTGCCTCCCCGCCTGGAACACGATCTGCTCGGCGCGGCTCATGTCGGCGTCGACGCAGACGGGCACGTCGTAGAGGTTGCCGAAGGGCGGCATCGCCCCAGGCTCGCAGTCGGGGAACTTCGGTGCGAACTCGCTCTCGCCGGCCAGCATCACGTTGGCTCCATTCAGGACTCCGGCGACCTTGTCCACGTCCACCATCGACGGCGCCGGAACGACCAGCATCAACAGGTCACCGTCCGCTCGGGCAATCACGACCTTCGCGAACGCGCGGCCCGGCACGTGCTCGGTCGCGGCGACCTGCTGGGCCGTGTACGCCGTTCGGTGTTCCCGCACATCGAACCCGACCCCGTGCTCACGGAAGTAGCTCTCGAGCCGTCGCCTCGAGTCCATCGTCGCCTCCCGCCATCGCTCAACGGACAATCATCCTCCGCTGGTCAACTTTGCAAAGAGGTCGGGCGCGAAGCCCGGAGCGGCCGTGGTCAGGATGCACTTCGCCGCGTACGCTCGGCGCGTGCTGGCCTGTACCCACTGCGGACGGCAGAACCCCGACGACGCCAGCTTCTGTTCGCGATGCGGGTCGCCGCTCACGCGGGGGCAGCCGACCGCGCGAGAGGAACGCAAGGTCGTCACGGTTCTGTTCGCCGACCTCGTCGGGTTCACGAGCAGGAGCGAGCGGCTCGATCCCGAAGACGTCCGTGCGACGCTCGGCCCGTACTTCGGGCGCCTGCGGGAGGAGCTCGAGCATCGTGGCGGCACGGTGGAGAAGTTCATCGGCGACGCCGTGATGGCCGTGTTCGGTGCGCCGACGACGCACGACGACGATCCCGAACGCGCGGTCAGAGCAGCGCTAGCGATCCGAGACGGCCTCGCCGAGATGAACGAGCACGAACCGGAACTGGACCTCCACGTCCGCATCGGCGTGAACACGGGCGAGGCGCTCATCTCGCTCGACGCCAGCCCCGCCCGGGGCGAGGGCATCGCCGCCGGCGACGTGGTGAACACGGCCGCAAGGCTGCAGAGCGCCGCACCGATCGACGGCATCCTCGTGGGCGAAGCGACGTATCGCGCGACCGAACGGCCGATCGAGTACGTGGAGGCCGAGCCCGTCGAGGCCAAGGGAAAGGCGGAGCGGGTCCGCGCGTGGGAGGCGGTCGGCGCCCGTTCCCATTACGGCGTCGACGTGTCGCGGCGGGTCGATACCCCGCTCGTCGGTCGCGAGCGCGAGGTCGCGTTGCTGATCGACGCCCTCGACCGGGCGCGCGAGCAACAGGAGCCGCAGCTCGTGACCCTGGTCGGCGAGCCCGGCATCGGCAAGAGTCGGCTCGTCCACGAGCTCTTCGCCCACATCGAGGGGATGCCGGAGCTCATCACGTGGCGCCAGGGTCGATGCCTGCCGTACGGGGAGGGCGTGAGCTTCTGGGCACTCGGCGAGATGGCGAAGGCGGAGGCGGGCGTCCTCGAGACCGATTCCGACGATGAGACCGTCGCGAAGCTCCACCGGACGGTGAACGAGCTGATCGCCGATTCCGACGAGCGCGGCTGGGTCGCCAGGCACCTGCGTCCGCTCCTGGGGCTCGCGCAGGAACCGGGCCGCGGGCAGGATGGATCCGAGGAGGCGCAGGGAGCATGGCGGCGGTTCCTGGAGTCGCTCGCCGAGCGCAGAGCGACGGTCCTCGTCTTCGAGGATCTCCACTGGGCCGACGACGGGCTCCTGGACTTCCTCGACTACCTGATGGACTGGACCCAACAGGTCCCCTTGTTCGTGACGTGCACGGCGCGACCGGACCTCCTGACGCGGCGTCCGGCCTGGGGCGGCGGGAAGCAGAACGTCGCGACGATCTCGCTCGGGCCGCTCAGCGATGAGGACACCGCGCACCTTCTCGCGAACGTTCTCCATCGCACCGTTCTCCCGGCCGAGCTGCAGTCGGCGCTGCTCACGCGCGCCGGCGGCAACCCGCTCTACGCGGAGGAGTTCGCCCGCATGGCAACCGACCGCTCCGCGACCGATCTCGCCGGCGTGGAGCTGCCGGCGTCGGTTCAGGGCATCATCGCCGCCCGTCTCGACGGACTCGATCCGGGCGACAAGTCGCTCCTGCAGGACGCGGCGGTCGTCGGCAAGACGTTCTGGCGGGGTCTCGTCGCGACGATCTCTGGACGGGACCCCTCCGACATCGAAGGACGACTCCATGAACTGGAGCGAGGCCGCTTCATTCGTCGGGCGCGTCGATCCTCTATGGCCGGCGAGACCGAGTTCGCCTTCCTGCACCTGTTGGTCCGGGACGTCGCGTACGGGCAGATCCCGCGCGCCGCCCGAGCCCACAAGCACCGGTCGGCCGCCGACTGGATCGCCTCGATCGGCACGGACCGGTTGGAGGATCGAGCCGAGCTTCTGGCGCATCATTACCTGTCAGCGCTCGAGCTCGCCCGGGCGGCGGGCATCGAGATGGCGGGGCTCGAACGGCCCGCCCGACTCGCCCTGCGCGCGGCCGGGGACCGCGCCCTGGCGCTCGGCGCGTACGAGGCCGCCGAACGCGCGTACGCGTCGGCGGTGGCTCTGTGGCCCCACGACGATCCGGGCAGACCGGACCTGCTGTTCCGCTACGGTCGAACGCTCTGGGTCGCGCACGACACCGGCGCGGACGAGCTCGCGCAGGCGAGGGATGCCTTCCTTGACGCGGGGCAGGTGGATGCCGCAGCCGAAGCGGAGCTCATGCTCGGCGATCTCGCGTGGCGGAAGGGGTTCGGGAAGGAGGCCGACGGATACGTTCAGCGCGCGCTCCGGATGACCGAGGGCCGGCCGCCGTCGCGCGAGCTCGCGGCGGTGAAGGCGCATCTGGCGCGGTTCTTTATGGTGTCGGCCCGTCACGAGGACGCGATCCGGGTGGGACGCGAGGCGCTCGCGATCGCGGAGGAACTGGGGCTCGACGAGATCAAGACGTTCGCGCTCAACTCCGTGGGGACCGCGTCGGTCAGCCTGGGAGACCTGGACGGGTTTGCCGAGATCGAAGAGAGCATCGAGGTCGCGGAGCGAGCGAGCCTGCCGTGGCACATCACCAGGGGGGAGGTCAACCTGGGCGTCTCGCTCTTCTACGCCGGCGAGGTGCGACGCGCCCTCGATGTGTTCCAGAGAGGCGTCGACGACGCCACCCGCTATGGCATGGACGGATCGATCATCTGGACCAAGGCCGAGCTCGCGTCCGCGCTCTTCGAGGTAGGCCGCTGGGACGAGGCGCTCGCGATCGTCGAGACCGAGATCACCCGCATCGAGGCGGGCGCCCCCCACTACCTCGAGGTGCAGCATCGGCGGACGCGGGCGAGCATCCGACAGGGGCGTGGCGACGTCGAAGGTGCGCTCGAGGACGTCGATCGCGGTGTCGAGGTGGGGCGGAGCGCACGCGATCCGCAGGCCGCCCTCCCTACGCTCGCCGACAGAGCCCGCGTCTTCTTCCTGGCCGGCCGCACCGAGGAGGCCGTCGCCTCGATCGACGAGATCTTCGACCGGCTCGATCGCGGGCCGGCGATGGACTGGAGCCTGTGGATCGTCGCGGCTGCGATCGTGCTGTCGGAGGTCGGGCGCGCCGACGAGATCCTTTCGCTCGACGTCGAGCACCTGCCCTCGCGGTGGATCAAAGCCGCGCGGCAGTGGGCGTCCGATGACCTGGCCGGAGCGGGCAACACGTTCGAGGAGATCGGTTCCGTGCCGGACGAGGCCTACGCCCGGATGCGGGAAGCCGAGCGGCTCCTCGACAGGGGCCGTCGCGCGGAAGCCCGCGTACCGCTCTCGCGGGCGCTCGAGCTGTACCGAAGTACGGGCGCGACCGCTTTCATCCGCGAGACCGAGCGGATGCTCGCGACACCAGCGTAGGTCCCGCACGCTCGCGATCGCCGGACCTTCGGCGACCGCGTACGGGTCCGGCGCGCGCTCCGCTATCGTCCGGCGGGTGGGCTCCCCGGCCGTGCATGTGGAGATCGAGGAGCTCCGCGTCCTCGACGGCCCGAACATCTATTTCCCTCGCCCCGCGATCAAGCTGACGCTCGCCGTCCCGGGGTGGCAGCGCGCCACGGAGCAGCGCCTCGACCGGCTCGCCGAAACGCTCGGCATGGCAAGGACGATCCGCGCCGGGGACCGCGCGAGCGACCAGCGCCTCCGGTTCGCCGCCCGCGTCGCCGCCCAGTGCACGCGCCAGATCGCGGCCGCCACGGGCACGCGGCTGGGCGTCCGCGGCCGCGCCGGACCGGGGATGGACCGCGTCGTCGTGGCGTTCCCGTGGCGCCGGAACGGGACGGCGCAAGCGCTCGCCCGCGAGGTCGCCGCGATGATGGCCGCGCTCCTCGAGACGCGACGGTCGCCCGAGCGGCTCGTCGCGGAGGCCGCCGCGCGCGTCGATGCCGCCGAGCCAGGCGACGCGCCGGCGGTGCCGGATCCCACCGTCCCCGTCGTCGCCGTCACGGGCACGAACGGCAAGACGACCACGGTGCGCCTGCTCGCCCACATCGTCCGGACGGCGGGGCGAAGCGTCGCGTACTCGTCCACCGACGGCGTGTACCACGACGGTCGGCTGGTCGAGTCCGGCGACTACTCGGGCTTCGCGGGGGCGGCGATGGCGCTGTCGCAACCCGGCGTCGACGTGGCGGTGCTCGAGACGGCGCGCGGCGGGATCCTGCTGCGCGGGATCGGCACGCTGTACAACGACGTGTCGGTCGTGACGAACGTCTCGAGCGACCACCTCGGCCTGCACGGCATCGAGACGCTCGACCAGCTCGCCGAGGTAAAGCAGTCGATCACCCGGATCACGCGGCCCGAGGGCTGGGTGGTGCTGAACGCGGACGACCCTCGCGTGCTGGCGATGCGGCGTGGCGCGACCGGTCGCCCGTTTCCGTGTTCGCTCGACGCGCACCATCCAGCGATCCGCGATGCCCTAGCCGAGGGCGGCCGCGCGATGACCCGGCTGGACGGCTGGCTCGTCGCGCTCGGCCCCGGATCCTCCCTCGAGCGGCTGATCCCGCTCGAGAGCGTGCCCGTCACCCTCGCCGGCATCGCGACGCAGCACGTGCAGAACGCGATGGCTTCCACGGCGGCGGCGCTCGGGATCGGGCTGCCGAGGGACGCCGTCGTCGAGGGGCTGCGGACGTTCCGACAGACGGCCGAGACGAACCCCGGTCGCGCGAACGTGTACACGCTCGGCGCGCGCACGATCGTCGTGGACTACGCGCACAACGAGGCCGGGATGGTCGGCCTCACCGAGATCCTGGGAGGGCTCCGCCCGCGTCGGGGCCGGATCTGGCTCGCGTTCTGCTCGGCCGGCGACCGGCAGGACGACGTGCTCCACGCCATCGGCTACCGGGCGGCGCGCGGCGCCGATCACGTCGTCGTCGCCGGCCTGCCGCACTACCTGCGGGGACGGGACGCCGACGATCTCGTCACGCGGCTGCGCGCGGGGGCGCTCGACGGCGGCGCAACCGACGTGCCGGTCGTCGCCGACGAGATGGCGGCGCTCGCGTGCATGCTCGAGCGGTCGAGCGCGGAGGACGTGATCGGGCTGACGGCGCTCGGGCAGCGTCCGGAGGTGTTCGCCGAGCTCGAACGGCTGGGCGCCGAGGCCGCGGATCCCGAGACCGTCCGGAAGCTCGTCAGGCGCGCACGCCGGTAGCCGGGCCTCGGCGACGCCCGTTCCGCAGCACCGCCTGCCGCGCCTGGAGCTCCTCCCACACGTTCGAGGCGTAGTCGACGCAGAGCACGACGAGATCACCCGGCCGGCTCCGGTCCAGCGCGCGACGCGCCGCCGCCATCTCGTCGGTCACGATCTCGACGTTCCCGGCGCGCGCCCCCCTGGCCTGCGCCTCGCGGATACCCTCGACGATCAGCGCCGCCGTCTCGCCCCGCTCCCGGCCGCGCGTGTTGCGGTCCTCGCGCACGATCACGTCGTCGAAATAGCGCGCCGCGACCCGGCCGAGCTCGCGCATGTCCTCGTCGCGGCGATCCCCCGCGGTCGCGACGACGCCGACCCGGAGGTGGGCCGACCACGAGGGCGAGCCCGGCCGCACGCCGGGAGAGTCCGACGTCATCCATTCGACGAAGTCACCGAGCGCCGTGAGGCCCGGCGCGTTGTGTGCGTAGTCGACCAGGACCCGAACGCCCGCCAGGTCGAACATGTTCAACCTTCCGGGCGCCTCGAAGAACGACGTCGAGAACGTCCGAAGGCCCGAGCGGATGTCGTGTAGGTGCGCGCCGGCCGCGTACGCCGCCGCGGCGGCGGCGAGCGCGTTCTGGACGTTCATGCGAGCACGGCCCTCGAACGTCGCCGGGAACAGGTGCACGTGCCCGATCGGCATCCGGCGACGGCCGTCGCGGATCACCATCAGCTCGCCGGCATCGTCGGGTTCCAGCACGATCGCCTTGCGCCCGCGCCGGACCCAGCGCGCGACGAGCTCATCATCCGGGCGCGTCGAGAACAGGATCACGTTGCCCGAGCAGTGCTTGCGCATCTCCACGACGAGGGGGTCGTCCGCGTTGAGGACCGCCGTGCCCTCGCGCGGGACGGCCTCGACGATGACGCGCTTCACCGCCGCGAGCTGCTCGATCGTCTGGATCTCGCCCAGTCCGAGGTGGTCGCCGGTGACGTTCAGCACCACGGCGACGTCGTTGCGCCCGTACCCCAGCCCCTCCCGAAGGATTCCGCCCCGCGCGACCTCGAAGACGGCGAAGTCCACGCGCGGGTTCTGCAGCACCTTCTGCGCCGAGCGTGGGCCGCTCGCGTCCACCCGCCGCGTCAGTCGCCCGTCGATGTAGATGCCGTCGGTCGACGTCAACCCCACCTTGTGGCCCTTGCCCTTCATGATGTGGGCGATCATCCGCACGGTCGTCGTCTTGCCGTTCGAGCCGGTGACCGCGACGATCGGGATCCGCGACGGCGTCCCGGGCGGGAACAGCATGTCGATCACGGGCTTGGCGACGTACTGCGGCTCACCCTCGGTCGGGTTCGTGTGCATCCGGAAGCCGGGCGCCGCGTTCACCTCGACGATCGCGCCGCCGGTCTCGCGGACGGGTCTGGAGATGTCGGGCGCGATGAAGTCGATGCCGGCGACATCGAGTCCGACCACGCGCGCCGCCTCCTCGGCGATCTCGACGTTGTCGTCGTGTGCCTCCCACGTCCGGTCGATCGAGATTCCGCCCGTCGACATGTTCCCCGTCGCCGCGATACGGACGAACGTCCCCTCAGAGGGGGCGTCGTCGAGCCCGAGCCCCTGCTCGCGGAGCAGCCGCTCCGCCTCGGCGTCGAGCCGCATCCGGGTGAGGACCTTCTCGTGTCCGATCCCGCGGCGAGGGTCGGCGTTCGCGATGTCCACGAGCTCGCGGACGGTGCGCACGCCGTCGCCGACGACGTGCGCCGGGACGCGGTGTGCGATCGCCGCCATCCGGCCGCCCACGACCAGGAACCGGTAGTCGTTGCCCTCGACCATCTGCTCGACGAGGACCCAGCCGCTGCGCGACTCCTTGACCGCGCGGTTGAACGCGGCCCGCACGCGGCGTGCCCCCGCGATGCCGAGCGCCACCCCGCGCCCGTGGTTCCCGTCGATCGGCTTGACGGCGACGGGGAAGCCGATCCGCTTGGCGGCCTCGACCGCGGTGTCGGCCGTCCGGACGATCGCGCTGTTCGGGACGGGCAGGCCCGCCGCCGCGAGCAGCTGGGTCGTGAGCTTCTTGTCGCCCGCGATGTCGACGGAGAGCGCAGATGTCGACGAGGTCATCGTGGCGCGGATCCGCTGCTGGTACCGGCCCTGCCCCAGCTGCACGAGCGACTGGTCGTTCAGACGCAGGTACGGGATGTCGCGGCTCGCCGCCTCGTCCAAGAGCGCCTGCGTCGACGGACCGAACGCGCGCCGTTCGGCCAGGCGGATGAGCGTCTCGAGCTGCGCGATGAGATCGAAGGCCGGATCGGCCCGGACGAGGTGGTTGACGAGGCGGACGGCGATCCGGCCGGCCGCGAGCCCGACCTGCTCCTCCCAGTACCCGTAGATCACGTTGTAGCGGCCCGTCTCGCCGGTGCTCCGCGTCTTGCCGCGGTACACGTGCGCTCCCGACTCGCGTTGCAGCTCGATCGCGATGTGCTCGGCGATGTGCCCGGCCCACGTCCCCTCGAGCAGGCGCTCGCGGAAGCCGCCGGCGTGCCCGCGCGAGCACGAGTGCTCGCCGATGCCGGGGAGCATCTCCAGCAGCGCCTCGTTGAACCCCTCGAGCTCCGTCGACGGGTAGTCCTCGAGCGAACCGAGGTCGACGAGCAGCTTGATCGCCGGCTCGTACGAGTAGTAGTTGGGCCCGCGGAAGACGCGCTCCTCGAGGATCGCCAGGTCGGGCGACGGCATCGGCTTGGCCGCGACGGCCGCCCCCCTGGTCGAGCGTGCCTTCGCGGTCGTCATTCCGACGCCTCGCGCTCCGCGACACCACCTTCGTCGCCGACCAGGGCGCGGGCCCGCAGGTCGAACCAGTAGCCGCTCGGGATCGAGTGCAGCACCGCGCCGGAGATCATCATCGGCCGCCGGCGACGGAGGCGGTAGGCGTCCGTGCGCATCCGCGAGCCGTCGATGACCGTCACGGCGCCACGGCCCAGCACCTCCATCGAGAGGTCGGCGTGGACGATCGCCGCCGTGTCCTCGTCCAGCCCGAGGCCGACGAGGGAGGGTGACTGCGCGATCGCCGACAGCAGCCGACCGAGCCGCGTCCGCTGCTCGAAGTGCTGGTCGACGATGGTCTGCGGGACGAGGCCGAGCCCGGCCGCGAGCTGCACGATCCCGTGGCGCGGCGTCGCGCCGGCGTCACCGAACGCGAGCATGTAGGCCGCGAGCGCGCTCGCCCCGGCGGACGTGCCCGCGATCACCGCGCCGCGGTCGCGCGCGAGGTGCAGCCCCGAGTCCAGTCGGGTTCCGGCGACGACCGAGGTCAGCCGGAGCTGGTTCCCGCCCGTGAGGAAGACGCCGGTCGCGTTCACGAGCGCGGCAACGATGTCGGGGTCCTCGGCCTCCGCGCGCTCCTGCGGGTTCACGCCGGTGACGGTGCCCGCGCCGAGCTCCGTAAAGATCTGGATGTACAGCTGGGTCGTGCGGTCCCCGAGCTCCGATGCGGTGCTCACGACGACGACGTTGGCGTCGGAGCCGCCCGCCAGCCGGACGAAGCGCGCCAGGATCCGCCGCCCCTTGAGCTTGTCCTCCGCGCCGCCGATCAGCATCACCGGCCCGGCCGCGTTACGCGGCGGGGTGCGGGGGCGCGGACCGGATGGGCTACGCGACATGCGATGAGTGTAGGGCACCACGCCCAATCCACCGGCATTGCCGGCTCGTATGCCCGAGGGGTGGAGCTGTCGCAACGGGAGGCGGTCTCATAGCATGCCCAACCCTGTCCGCTCCCGGAAAGGAGCCACATGGTGAAGAAGGTGACAGTGCTGGCGCTCGGCATCGTCCTTGCCCTCTCGGCGACCCCGGCGTCCGCGATCACGACCGGAGTACCCGACGACGGCGAGCACCCGTACGTCGGCGAGATCATCTTCTACGACCCCGATTTCGTCAGCTCGCAGTTCAATGATCCGGGCGGCTGGTTCAGCTGCTCCGCGACGATGCTGACCTCCACGGTCCTCGTCACCGCGGGCCACTGCACCTACGGCGTCGGCGACAACGGCGAGTCCACGACCGAAGACGGGGGCGACGGCTCCGGCGGTGACGACATCTGGTTCGACAACAGCGAGGAAGCCCACCTCAAGGGGTTCCCTCCGAGCTCTGACTACGGTCCGGACGAGAACCAGCAGCGGTACGAGGATCGGGCCAAGTTCCTGGACAAGAGCGAGTTCTGGCACGAGGCGACGGCGTACCCCCATCCGGAGTTCGCCGACGGGCCGTTCTACCTGCACGACGCCGGCGTGGTCGTCCTCGACAAGGCGCTGGCGGTCGGTACCTACGGCGCGATCCCGAGGCGGGGCTACCTCGACCAGTACCAGGCGGCGCCGGACCACCTCTTCGAGGTCGTCGGATACGGCCTCACGGCGAGCGGGCCGTTCACGGAGGAAGGCGGCGACGTCCGCCTCAAGGGCCTTGTTAAGCTGAACTCGCTGGAAGGGTCGTCACCGAAGGACACGTACATCCTCCTGTCCAACAACCCGGGTAAGCCGCACCCGGGCGGGACGTGCTTTGGCGACTCGGGCGGACCCACATTCGACGACACCGACTCGAACCTGGTCGTCGCGGTGACGTCGTTCGGGTTCAGCTCGACGTGCAGCGGCGTGGGCGGTGCATACCGGCTGGACCAGCCGGACGACCTCGCGTTCCTCGCGAGCTTCGGCATCAGGCCGTAGCCGAACGGCCCCGCTCAGCAACGACTCATGATGGAGGCCCCGGCCCGACGGCCGGGGCCTCCCTCACACACCCCGGGAGCAGCGTCGTCTCACATCACGTTTGGCAC
>JBKPHM010000029.1:0-4440 GCA_046729855.1 Actinomycetota bacterium
GGTGGGTCCTCGCTACTCGTCTCCGTCGTCGCCGTTGGCGAGCACGATAGCGCCACCTCAGTCGCGAGTCGATCGCTCCACCGGTCGCGAGACGGAGAAGACGGCGACCCAGTCGAACACATCCAGGTCGCTCGGCCTCGAGTCCCGAGCGATGCCGCGCTCGTGCGCGAGGCGTCGCCACGCTCCTTCCGGCATCCGACCTCGAAGGGAGCGCGCGATGGGCCATCCGGCGTGTCCAAACGCCGCTCGAACGAGCGATCGGTACTCGTCTCGTCGATCCTGCGGCAGCAGCGGCGGTGAACGCCTCTCGACGGACAGGACCGCGGCATCGACCGAGGGACGTGGCTCGAACGCCGCAGCTGGCAGACGTCGAGCAAGACGGAACTCCCACCACGGGAGCCACCCCAACGACACGAGGGTGCCCGGCCAGATCGAGGCTCGTTTCCGGGCCGCCTCGGATTGCACGATGAGATCGGCTCGCGTGAGCGAAGAGCCCGGGTCGTCCAGGAGCCTCCGCAGGAGGGCGGTCGTCAGCCCGAACGGCACGTTGCCGACGACGCGGAATGGTTCGCGGGGCAAGGGCACCTGCAGGATGTCGCCTTCGACGATGATGGCATCCTGGCGACCTCCGAACCGGCGACGCAGGACCTCCGCGAAGCCCGCATCGAGTTCGACCGCAACGATGCTGCCTGCCGCGCGCGCCAGCGGCTCGGTGATCCTGCCCGTTCCCGCACCGACCTCGAAGACGAGCTCGTCTTCAGCTACTCCGAGCTGCCCGACGATCTCACCAGCGAGCGAGCGGCTCCGGAGGAGGTGTTGACCGCTAGGACGGGGTGCGCCTGACCGCGAGCGCGTTCTTCGCGCGCCCACGGACCATCACCATGACACCCATAGCGCTTGTCCTTGGAGCAGGGATTCCTGAGTCTAGCAACGCCGACGATTCTGAGACTCGTCGCAGGGCAAACTTCCGTATGACATGCAGCAGATCAACCTGCTTGCCATCGATCGCCACGGCTACGTGAACGTGCTTACGGATGACCGTCGTCCGCTCATGTCGCGGCTCAAGAATGCACTCGCCGAGGCGGTCGGTTTGTGATGGCAGCGACCGACGGACGACTACCAGCGAACCCGCGATCAATCCTCGAACAGGACGCTGATGCTCTCCCGGTGGTGGATCAGCCGGATCGCCTCGGCGAACAGAGACGCGACCGACACCACACGCACCCGGTTCGAGAACGCCTCTGGCTGTGTCTCGATGGTGTCGGTCGTGATCAGCCGCCGGATCGGGCTCGCGTCCAGCCGCAGCATCGAGCCCTCAGCGAAGACGCCGTGCGTGACCGCCGCGGTCACCGAGCTGGCCCCCTTCTCGACGAGCTTTGCGGCTTCGATCAACGTGCCACCGCTGATGGTGAAGTCGTCGACCAGCACGGCGTGCCGTCCGGCGACCTCGCCCATGATGTCGGTCACCATGGCGTGCTCGTCATGCTCGGAGCGCATCCTGTCCGCGATCGCGAGCGGCGCACGAAGGGCCTCGGCGAAGGCTCTGGCCTTCTTCGCGAACCCCGCGTCCGGCGAGACCACGACGACATCGGTCAGCCCCTCTTCCCTGATCGCGTTGCAGAGGTAAGGACGGGCGTACAGGTCGTCGACCGGGATCTTGAAGAAGCCCTGGATTTGGGAGGAGGTGGAGATCCATCGTGACGACGCGATTTGCCCCAGCCTGGTAGGGGTCAGAAACTCCGATCACCCCTGTGACCTGCGGCGCCGCCCGAGCTGGTCGCCGGCCAGAGACGGGCCAATGCGCGCTCTCGAGGGCCCCCGCGCGCGGGGCATCTGCCCGCGAACCGAATGTGGATGAAGTCTGAGTCTGACGCACTCAGGTCGAGCCCGGGGGCTCCGCATGCCCTCGCCCTCCAAGGCCAGGCAACCGAAGGCCGGATGTTCGCGTCCGTGGCGCCTAGAGAGGTGGTGGCACGTCTGCGCCGCGGCGTTGTGAAGCCGCAGGTCAAGCCCTTGATCGGGGTTTCTGACCCCTACACCATCTTGGCCAGGCTTCGGCCAACGCAACAGTGCCGGCCGACGGCGACCTGAGCGTCGGGTCCGGACCGTGCCAATTGACTGCCACGGACGATGCGAGTCGTATCAGCTCTCATCCGACGCCTCACCGAGCGATGCGGCGCATCGGTCGTCGAGCGCAATCGATCGGAGGTCATGCGGACGCCGCGCCACAACCGGTTCGCCGTGGTCCGCACGCCTAGGAGCACGCGGCGCTACCGGATGGCGCGATCTTCCGCGTGTCGTGGTCATACTCGCGCTGCTCGACGTCGTTCCGACCGCCGAGGTGTTTGACACGTCGACATGCAATTCACAAAGCGATGCGCGAGCCGGCTTGCTCTGCTCACGAACCGCGAGCGTGGAGGCGACGATCAGTCGTGTAGGCCGCTTCAGCCATCCTCGTCAGCCTTCCTACTGAGTGCATGCACGCTCTCGATCAGTTCTGAATCAGAAGCCCGACAAAACCGGGCATGCTCGAAGCCCGGACCTTCTCCGAGGATGGCGAACCGCTACTTCAGCGTAAATCCCGGCTGACAGTTGATGTTCGTGCCTCGCGGCACGATTATCTTCGACGGATCGGCGCAGCCGGGGAGCCCGCGCCAGCCCTGGAAGCTCGAGTCGTCCGCCGGGCGGGCGTCGAGCCGCACCACAGTTCCGGTCAGGAAGAAGCTCCAGCACGTCCCGGACCCGTTGCCGTTCGTGATCGTGCAGTTGATCCCGGCGGGCTGTGACGTGATCACGCCGCTGCCGTTGCCGCCGGGGACGATCGAGATGCTGCCGTGCGTGTAGTGGAACTCGTCCCATACCGTGATGATTGCGTACTTCGCGATCCCTCCTGCCGTCCCGATGATGCTCGAAGACTGAGCGTTCACCTGGTTCGTCGAGACGGTGAAGGTCCCGCTGGTGGCTCCGGCCGGGACGGTGACGCCCGGGGGGACGGTTGCCGCGGCGGTGTTGTCGCTGGACAGGGACACGGCGAAGCCGCCCGCCGGGGCGGCGGAAGTCAGAGTGACCGTCCCCATCGACGTATTTCCGCCGATCACATTCGTGGGATCGACGCTCACGGCCGACAGCGCCGCCGTCGAGGAGGAAGGCGACGAGCTTACCGTGCAGCCCGAGAGCGTCGCTGTCGCCGGCGTGCCGGACCCGTCGTCCACGGCCACCTGGCAGTCGGACGGCGGTGAGAATGCATCCCGCTCGATCTTGAAGTTGCCGGCAGCGTCGCTCGTGCCCATGGCCACGCCGTTCACGGTGACCGTGCGGTTGGGCGCCGCCGTGCCCTCCAGCCGGAGACGGGTCCCCGAGAGCTCCGCTCTCGAGATGCGGACCGTCGCCTCGGCCGACGGCGTCTCGAGGATGCCCACAACCAGGATGAGCGAAAGGAGTGCCAGTGGACGCCAAGCCCGTCTCATGATCCCACCACCCTTCTCCGGTACGGCCAGACCGAGCCATCTAGGAGCGGCGGGTCGGGCGTCGGTCTTCAAACTGCTGCGCGCCCGAGCCGTTGGCCCCAAGGCCCAGCGGTCTCGGGTACTACGGGCCGGGGGCTCGCGTAGATTGCACCGAGTCGTCGGACACCTCGGTGACCCTCAACCCTTCGCACGCCGCACCGGACGAGTGATCGGTCCTCCTGTCGCCCGCAGTGAAGACGGTCGTCTCACTGTCGTGTCCACGGTCGCCGCTCATCCGTCGATACGAAGCGTGGAAGTCGTCGGTCCAGAGGGGAGCCGCGTTCGAAGGTAAGGGCGATGCCGTGGTGAAGCGCGGCAATCTGGTCGCCGATGATCCCCCGGCGCAGCGCTCGTGAACGCGTTCGCTCTCGGAATTCGAACCGGGTCTTCAGACACGCGGAGACGCCGACCCTTTGTGCATCGGGTGCTCGGGCGAGATGCCTGCTGCCGGCAGGACATCCGTTTGCGGCGCGTGTGAGCGCCGACGGCGTCTCACGGCCCACGATCGCCGGCGCCTCGTGGACGAGCTCGTCGTCGGTCCGCTAGGGTCGGATGAGCTTCACTGCGACCGAGGGGAGTTCGGCATGGCGTCCATTTCGGAGCGGGAGAGCAGGGAGATCGAGGCGGCAAACGCCTCCGGCACCGCTCCGGTCGTCTTCATCCACGGCCTCTGGCTGATGCCAAGCAGCTGGGCCAAGTGGGCGGACTTCTTCAAGCAGGCCGGTTACGCGCCGCTGATGCCGGACTGGCCAGACGATCCGGAAACGGTTGAAGAGGCGCGGGCGAACCCGGACGTCCTCGCCAACAAGACACTGAAGCAGGTTGCCGACCACACGGCCGAGGTGATCGGCAAGCTCGAGGAGAAGCCCGCCGTGATGGGGCACTCGACCGGCGGATTGTTCGCCCAGATGCTCGCCGGCCGTGGGCTCTCGGC
>JBKPHM010000030.1:0-36128 GCA_046729855.1 Actinomycetota bacterium
ACCTGCACGCGAAGGTCGGCCGGGAGTACGTGACGCAGGAAGAGCTGGCGGACCTGTTGTCGCGCTCCGGCGTCGGAGACGACACCGCCGTCGTGCTCTACGGCGGGAACAACAACTGGTTCGCCGCATACGCGTACTGGATCTTGAAGCTGCGCGGCTTCGACAACGTGAAGCTCCTGAACGGCGGCCGCAAGAAGTGGGAGCTCGAGAGCCGTGAGCTGACACAGGACGTGCCGACGCGGCACGCGCCGACCGGTTTCGCGATCGCCGGATCGGAGCGACCAGAGATCCGGGCGCTCCGCGACGAGGTGCTGTCGAAGGTCGGCACCGTCGTCGGACTCGTCGACGTCCGCTCGCCCGAGGAGTTCCGCGGGGAGAAGCTCGCGCCGGACCACCTCCCACAGGAGCAGTCGCAGGTTCCCGGCCACATCCCGGGAGCCGCGAACGTGCCCTGGGCGAAGGCCGCGAACGATGACGGGACCTTCCGGTCAACCGAGGAACTACGTGCGCTCTACGAGGAGCAGGGCATCGGCCCCGATCGGGAGGTCATCGCGTATTGCCGGATCGGAGAGCGCTCGAGCCACACCTGGTTCGCCCTGACCGAGCTCCTCGGATACCCCAACGCGAAGAACTACGACGGTTCGTGGACCGAGTACGGCAGCCTGGTCGGAGCACCGGTCGAGAGAGGCTGAGGACGGCGACGGAGGCACCACGCTCAAGGCGGCAGACCAGGGAGCTGCGGGAGGTGGTCGCGGCAGCCTAATCGGGGAGCGCACCGAGGGGGTATTCCTACCGATCCGGTGGACTTTCAGCACGTGTGGTGGGTATCCTCTTTGTGAGGCTCAGGCCCTCAGGGGAAGGACGTCACGTGGCCGTTACGCAGGAAGAACACCTCCGAGAGCTTTCCAAGGGTTACCGGTTCGGGTGGGTCGATCCGAAGCACTCCGTCTTCACGCCCAAGAAGGGTCTGTCGGCCGCCGTCGTCGAGGAGATCTCCTCGCTGAAGGGCGAGCCGGACTGGATGCGGAGGTTCCGGCTAAAGGCGCTTCGGCACTTCGAGGCGCGCCCGATGCCGTGGTGGGGCGCCGACCTGTCCGACATCGACTTCCAGGACATCTACTACTTCATCCGCTCGACGGAGAAGCAGGCCAATAGCTGGGACGAGCTGCCCGAGGACATCAAGGGCACCTGGGACAAGCTCGGCATCCCCGAGGCGGAGAAGAAGTACCTCGGCGGAGTTTCCGCGCAGTACGAGTCCGAGGTCGTCTACCACAAGATCCGCGAGGAACTGGACTCGATCGGCGTGCTGTTCAGCGACATGGACACGGCGCTGCGCGAGCACCCCGACATCGTCAAGGAGTACTTCGGGACGATCATCCCGCCGAACGACAACAAGTTCGCGGCTCTGAACTCGGCGGTGTGGTCCGGCGGCTCGTTCATCTACGTGCCGCCGGGCGTGCACGTCGATATCCCGCTCCAGGCTTACTTCCGGATCAACCAGGAGAACATGGGCCAGTTCGAGCGGACGCTGATCATCGCCGACGAGGGCTCGTACGTGCACTACGTCGAGGGGTGCTCGGCGCCGATCTACACCAGCGACTCGCTGCACTCCGCGGTGGTCGAGATCATCGCGAAGAAGGGTGCCCGCGTTCGGTACACGACGATCCAGAACTGGTCGACGAACGTCTACAACCTCGTGACCAAGCGCGCGGCGGCCTACGAGGACGCCGTGATGGAGTGGATCGACGGCAACATCGGCTCGAAGGTCACGATGAAGTACCCGTCGATCTACCTGCTCGGCAAGGGCGCCCGCGGCGAGGTCCTGTCGGTGGCCTTCGCCGGCAAGGGGATGCATACGGACGCCGGCGGCAAGGCGATCCACGCCGCCCCGTACACGACGAGCGTGCTGACCTCGAAGTCGGTCTCGAAGGACGGCGGTCGCACCGGCTACCGCGGCCTCGTGCGGGTCGAGCCGGGCGCCCACCACGCCAAGTCGAACGTGCGCTGCGATGCGCTGATCCTCGACGAGGACTCCCGCTCCGACACCTACCCGTACGTCGAGGTCGAGGAGGAGACGGCGCAGCTCGGCCACGAGGCGAGCGTCTCTCGCATCGGCGAGGACCAGCTCTTCTACCTGATGAGCCGCGGGCTGTCCGAGGCCGAGGCGAGCGCGATGATCGTGAACGGCTTCATCGAGCCGATCACCCGCGAGCTCCCGATGGAGTACGCCGTCGAGCTGAACCGCCTCATCGAGCTCCAGATGGAAGGCGCGATCGGATAGCCGCCGCTACGGCGCCGCGGGCTCTATGAGCAGCGCCCGGTCGGAGCTCGCTCCGGGAACTCTCGAACATACGTTTGGAAGGTATCGCTACCACGAGACATCCTCCTGGCCGAGACGACCTCGGGTTGGGGTGAATCCGATCTGCAAAGTAGGATTTATCTGATGTCCGGCTCCGACTCCCGCTTCGACGAGAACACGCTCGCGCGCCTGCCGGCGCCCGGGTTCGTGCGCGGTCTCCGCGCGCAGGCCCTCGAGCAGTCGCGCGACCTGCCGATCCCGTCCCAGCAGACCGAGGAGTGGCGCTATACGGACCTCGAGGACTTCGACGTCGGCGCCTACACGCCGTTCGCCGAGGGCGGCGGGCCGGAGGCGATCAACCGTCACGGCGTCCTCCAGGCGGCCGGCGTCGTCGGCGAGCGCGCCGGGCTCCAGATCCAGCGCAACTCCGAGGTGATCTCCACGCAGCTCGTCGATGGCCTCGCCGAGAAGGGCGTGATCTTCTCCGACCTGGACGTCGCGGCCGAGCGGCACCCCGACCTGGTCGAGAAGCACCTCCATCAGCTCGTCGAGACCGGCCGCACGACCTTCACGGCGCTGCACGCGGCGTTCCGGACCGGCGGCGCCTTCCTGTACGTGCCGGCCGACGTGACGATCCGCACGCCGCTCCAGGCCCTGACGTGGATCGACGAGGACGGTCTCGCCGTCTTTCCCCGGACGCTGCTGATCGCCGACGAGGGCGCCGAGGTCACGTTCATCGACCGGTACGCGTCGCCCGACCTGGGCCGCGCGTTCTCCGACGCGATCGTCGAGATCTTCGCCGGCCCCAACGCCAAGGTCCGGTATGTCAGCCTCCAGGACTGGGGTGCCGGGGTGACGCACCTCGCCGTGCAGCGCACCCGGGTCGGCCGCGACGCACAGGTCCGCTCGTTGGGGGTCGCGTTCGGCGCGGCGCTCGCGCGGACCGAGGTCGAGAGCCTCCTCGTCGAGGACGGCGGCTCGAGCGAGCTGCTCGGCGTGTACTTCGGCGACGGCGAGCAGCACATCGACCATCGCTCGATCCAGGATCACTTCGGCTCGCGCACCTCGAGCGAGCTCCTGTACAAGGGCGCGATGCGCGACCGCTCGAACGCGATCTATACGGGGACCGTGATCATCCGCGAGGGCGCGCACCGCTGCGACGCCTACCAGACCAACCGCAACATCCTGCTGTCCGACCAGGCGAAAGCGCACTCGGTCCCGAATCTCGAGATCCTCACCAACGACCCCACGCGTTGCGGCCACGCCGCCAGCGTCGGGCCGGTCAGCGAGGACGAGATCTTCTACCTCCAGAGCCGCGGGATCCCCGCCGACGAGGCCGAGCGGCTGATCGTCCGCGGGTTCTTCGCCGAGGTCCTCGACCGGATCGATCTGGCGGAGGTCCGCGAGAGCATCGAGCGAGCGATCGAGGACGAGCTGAGCAGGGGGGCGTGACCGTGGCGTTGGTGCGGCTCTGCTCGACGAGCGACGTCCCGGTGGGGGAGGTCCGCCGGTTCGAACTCGACCACCGCCCGATCGCGGTCGTGAACCTCGGCGGCGACGGCTTCCGCGCGGTCGACGCGATCTGCTCGCACGCGCATTACTTCCTCGACGAAGGCGAGGTCGACCCGGACTTCGGGGCGATCGAGTGTCCGAAGCACGGCTCGACGTTCGACCTTGACACGGGGCGGCCGAGGACGCTGCCGGCGACGCAGCCGGTCGAGGTGTTCGACGTGAAGATCGAAGGTGACGACATCCTGATCGACTACGAGTACGAGGTGAACGATGGCTGACACGGCGGTCGCGACCGCGACGCTCGAGATCCGGGGGCTGCACGCCTCGGTCGCGGGTAAGGAGATCCTGAAGGGAATCGACCTGACGGTCCGTCAAGGCGAAACCCACGCGCTGATGGGCCCCAACGGCTCGGGCAAGTCCACACTGGCGGCCGTCCTGATGGGCCGGCCGGGCTACGAGGTCGCGTCTGGCGGGGTGCTGTTCAAGGGCGAGGACGTGCTGAGGTTGAGGCCCGACCAGCGCGCCCAGCGCGGGCTGTTCCTCGCCATGCAGTACCCCGTCGAGATCCCGGGGGTCTCCGTGGTCAACTTCCTGCGGACGGCGTACCAGTCGGTCAAGGGGGAGCAGGTCTCGGCGCTCGCCTTCCGCAAGCACATGAAGGAGAAGATGAACCTGCTGGGCGTGGACGACTCGATGGTGCAGCGTTACGTGAACCAGGGGTTCTCCGGCGGCTAGAAGAAGCGGAACGAGATCCTCCAGCTCGCGGTCCTCGAGCCGCAGTTCGCGATTCTGGACGAGACCGACTCGGGCCTGGACATCGACTCGCTGAAGCAGGTGGCGAACGGCATCGCCCAGCTGATCGGCCCGGGACTCGGGGTCCTGCTGATCACGCACTACCAGCGGATCCTCAACTACATCACGCCCGACCGCGTCCACGTCATGATGGCCGGGCGTATCGTGAAGTCCGGCGGCGAGGAGCTGGCCCTCCAGCTCGAGGAGAAGGGGTACGAGGGCATCCAGGCGGAGCTGGGGATCGAGCGAGCCGTGGGAGAGAGCGAGGACTGAGATACTCGGGTGTTGGGGGAGGAGCAGGCGATGTCGGTAACGGAGGCGAAGGGCGGGCTCGACGTCGCGCGGGTGCGCGAGGACTTCCCGATCCTGGAGCGCCGGATCGGCGACAAACCGCTCGTGTACCTCGACAACGCCAACACCACTCAACGCCCGCGGCAGGTGATCGAGTGCGAGCGCGAGTTCTACCAGCGGCACAACGCGAACGCGCACCGGGCGATCTACCTGCTCGGCGAAGAGGCCACGGAGCTGTACGAGGGGGCCCGCGCCGCCTCGGCGAGGTTCATCGGAGCGCCTGACCCGTCGACGATCGTGTTCAACCGCGGTACGACGGAATCCATCAACCTGGTCGCCCACGCGTGGGGACGCAGGTTCCTGCGTGAGGGCGACGAGATCGTGCTGACCGAGATGGAGCACCACTCGAACATCGTGCCGTGGCAGCTCGCTGCGCGGGCGACGGGGGCCACGCTCCGGTACATCCCGCTGACCGACGAGGGCCTGCTCGACCTGTCGGACCTCTCCTCGCGGGTGACGGAGCGCACCAAGATCCTGTGCGTGACGGGCATGTCGAACTCGCTCGGCACGATCACCCCGCTCCGGGCCCTCATCGACACCGCCCACGCGGTCGGCGCCCTCGCGCTCGTCGACGGCGCCCAGCTCGTGCCGCACCACGTGGTCGATGTCGGCGAGCTCGATTGCGACTTCCTCGCGTTCTCCGGTCACAAGATGCTCGGTCCGACGGCGTCGGGCGGCCTGTACGCCAAGCGCGAGCACCTCGAGGCGATGGATCCGTTCCTCGGCGGCGGCGAGATGATCAACGAGGTGTTCCACGACTACTCGACGTGGAACGCCGTGCCGTGGAAGTTCGAGGCCGGCACGATGAACGTCGCCCAGGAGGTGGCCTTCGGCGCGGCGATCGACTACCTCGAGGAGCTCGGCATGGACAACGTCAGGGCCCACGAACAGGAGTTGACCGCCTACGCGCTCGACCGGCTGCTGGACGCGGGGGCGCGGATCTTCGGGCCGAAGGACGTGAGCGTCAGGGGGGGCGCCGTGTCGTTCTGGTACAAGGACGTGCATCCGCACGACCTGGCTACCGTCCTGAACGAGGAGGGGATCGCGATCCGCGCCGGGCACCATTGCAACCAGCTCGTGATGCGTCGGTTCGGCGTCCCCGCGACCGCGCGAGCGAGCTTCTACGTCTACAACACGAAGGACGAGGTCGACGCCCTTGTCGCCGCCCTCGAGAAGGCACAGGACGTCTTCGGCCTGTAGGGGGTAGCGTGGCGCTCGACGACATCTACAAGGAAACGATCCTCGACCACTACAAGAACCCCCGGAACAAACGCGAGCTCCCGGAGGCGACGGCGTCGTGCTCGCGCAACAACCCGCTGTGCGGGGACGAGATCACGGTGTTCCTGCGCGAGCAGGACGGGCAGCTACCCGAGGTGGCCTTCACCGGGCAGGGCTGTTCGATCTCGCAGTCGTCGGCATCGATGATGACCGAGGCCGTAACCGGCAGGTCGGTCGACGACGTTCAGACGATGATCAAAGAATTTCGCGGCATGATGGCCGGCGAGATCGAGCCCGACGAGGACGCGTTCGGCGAGCTCGTCGCGCTGAAGGGCGTCGTGAAGTACCCGATCCGGGTCAAGTGCGCGGTCCTTGCGTGGGATGTCCTCCAGGAGGCCCTGACCGGCGGCGGCGAGGCAGCCGGCACCTCGCCTCACTGACCTCCTCGCCGAGATCCCGCACCTCCTCTAGGCCGCCGCGCGAGCAACGCCCTCGAGCCGACCGGCTCGCCGAGGTGCACGTCGATTGCGTCGGCCTCGAAGCCCACCGAGCGCAGCAGGTCCAACCAGCTCGCCTCCGAGAACAGCCCACACTCGTGCCGATCGCTCTCGGCATGCAGCGAGCCATCCGCCTCGCGGAACAGGTACGCGAAGTCCATCAGGTACGTGCGGTCGTCGGGAGCCGGATCCCACCGCCACTCGAGGTACCGGATCGCGCGGTCCGTACCGTCGTGGCCGCCCCACTCGGTGCCAGGCTCGAACGTCTCGCGCACCCAATCGGGCACGAACAGCGCCGCGCCCCCCGGACGGCAATGCGCGAACGCAGTGCCAGCGACCAGCCGGAGGTCGTCGAGGTTCGTGATGTACGCGACGGCGTCGTGCACGAACACGGCGTCGAACGCCCGTCCGAGCCGGACGGTCCGCATGTCGCCCTCGATGTGCTCGCACTTCGGGTTCAGCCTGCGGCTCACCGCGAGCATCTGCGGCGATCGGTCGACGAGCGTCAGCTCGAAGTCGGCCTTCAGATGGGACGCGTTGTTCCCGCCGCCGCTGCCGAGCTCGAGCACGGTCGCGACCTCGCCGTCGGCGGCCTCGAGGAACAGGCGCCGGTACTCGGCAGCCTCGGTCGCGTACTCGGCCGGCGCGGAGAACAGGGGCCACCAGTCGGCGAACTCGCGGTAGAGCTTGGGCGCGTCGGACACCCGCCGATGTTCGCACGCAGCAGGCTACGCTGTCGGCGATGAGCCCGCGCTCGCTCGCCTTCACGGTGATCCTCGCCGCCGCCAGTGGATGCCGCGCCGCACGCCAAGGGCACCGGCCTCGCGCGCCGGGTGAGCGGCTTCCGGACCGTGATCCCGACCGCCGAGGCGCACCTGGCGCGATGGGCGGAGCAGGAGAACGTCTTCACGCCCTTCCTGCCCTACGCGATCGTATTCGGGCTGACCGAGAAGTGGGCGAAGGCCTTCGAGGGACTCGCGCGTCAGCCGGACACCAGCTGGTACGTCTCGAGCCGGCCCCTCGCCTACGCGGGGTTCGCGGAGGCGATGAACGGGTTCTGCGTACCGACGGTCGCCACGATCGCCTCGACCCCGTCCGGATCGGGAGGGACCGGGTTCGGCGGCGGTGGCTTCGCCGGCGGCGGTGGCGGCGGAGGTGGGGGCGGCTCCTGGTGAGCGGACGTGCGACGCCCCGCCGCTAGAGTGGTCCCGCATGCGCATCGCGTTCTCCGAGGACGGGCGCGACTTCGTCCGCCGCGACTGGTCAACCCTGGTGACCGCCGATCCGGCCGGCACCTTTTTCCACACGCCGCGGTTCCTCAAGCTCTACTGGGAGGAGTTCGGGCAGGCGACGCCCCTGCTGCTCGCGTTCGGCGAGGAGGACGGCGGCGGACAGGTCGCCGCCGTCGCGTTGGAACGGATCGGCGAGACACTCCGCTTCCTCGGCGGCATCGAGGTGACCGACTACATGGGGCCGGTGGCCCTGCCCGAGGCCCAGGAGCCGTTCGCAAAGGAGCTGTTCGACGCGCTCGGGGCCCGCGCGGACTGGGCCGAGGCCGACCTGCGCGGCCTGCCCGAGGATCGCGCGTGGCTGGGCATCCTGGAGGGCGCGGCCGCGGCGCGCGGCCTCGCGACGGAGATCGTCGACGACCAGAACGGCATCGCGCCGTTCCTCGCGCTCCCCGGGTCGTACGAGGCGTACCTGTCGGGGCTGCCGTCGAAGCTGCGGCACGAGATCAGACGGAAGGCGCGCCGTCTCGAGGCCGAGGCGGGCCCGTGGCGGATCTGCCTCGCGCAGCGCGACACGCTCGTCCCCTTCGTCGATCGCTTCGTCGAGCTGCACCGGACGAGCGAGGGCCCTAAGGGCGTGTTCATGCAACCGGGGATGGAGATCTTCTTCCGCAGGCTCGGCGAGGCGTTCCTGCCGCGCGGGGTGTTCAGCCTCGCCTTCATCGAGGTCGCCGGGCAGAAGGTCGCCGGGACGATCGGGTTCCGGCACAAGGGGACCTACAACCTGTACAACTCCGCGTTCGACCGGTCGCGAAAGCACCTGTCGCCCGGCATGGTCCTCGTCGCCGAGGACATCAGGATCGCGATCGAGAGCGGGTGCTCGGCGTTCGACCTGCTGAAAGGCGACTACGCGTACAAGTACCGGTTCGGGGCCGTGCCGCGCGCCGTGAAGCGGTTGATCGTCCGGCGCTGAGCCTCACGCGGGCTCGACGTGCGCCCGCGCAAGCACGTGCCCGCGCGGCTGCCAGACCGTGACGGTGTCGAAGGGCTCCAGGTTCAGATCCGTAACGAGCCACGTGGAGGCGTGGCCGCCCTCGTCGAACATCATCGAGTGCATCTCGATCGTCTCGCCCGTCGGCGACGACAGCGTGACGCCGGCCTCGCCCTCGAGGCCTGGCGCGCGGACCAGCACGAGCCCCCAGGACTGGCCGACGTTGGAGTCGTAGAGGAGGACGCTGCCTTCGAGCTGCTCCGCTCCCACCGGGTCGAGCACGCCGAGCCGGACCGCGCGCCCGCCGAGCGCCTCGAGCAGGTGGTCGTACCGCGACGCGAGGACCTCGTAGCGATCGGCCCGTCTGTCCTGCGACACGCCCCACGCGACCGCGACGGTGGCCGCCACGAGGACGAGGACCGCGGCGGCAGCCAGCCACCCGGCGAGCGATCGGGGGACCGGCTGCCGCGCGTCGCGTTTCGACGGTGGCTGTGTCTCCCACTCTTCGTCGAGTACGCCGAGCGTTCGGTCGCGGAGATCCTCCGGCGGCGGCACCTCATGCGCGGCGCGCGCGAAGACGGCGACGCCTTCCTCGAGCGCCTCACGGTCGCGCCGGCACGCCGCGCAGCCGCGAAGGTGGGCGCGGACGGCCGCGTCCGTGTTCGGCTCGAGCGTGCCGAGCAGGTGCTCGGCCAGCTGCTCGCGGACCTCGTCACACGTCACGGTGCTCCTCCAGGGCGTCGCGCAGCTTCAGCAGGGCGGTGCGGATCCGGGTCTTGGCCGTCCCGACCGGGATGCCCTGCATCTCCGCCACCTCGGCGCTCGTGCGCCCGCCGAAGTAGGCGAGCTCGAGCGCGACCCGCTGACCGTCCGACAGGCCCGCCATCGCGTTGCGGGCGCGTTCGGCCAGGTCCACGGTCTCGGCGAGCTCGTCCGGACCCGGGTCCGTCGCCGCGTCGCCGGTCGCGCCGGGGCCGACGGCCTCGAGGGAGCGGGCCTCGAGCACGCGCCTGCGCAGCGCGTCGATCGCGAGGCTGCGCGCGACCAGGAGCACCCACGTGTCGAGCCGGCCGCGCCGCGGGTCGAAACGCTCGGCACTGCGCCACAGCTTCACGAACGTGTCCTGGACCAGGTCCTGCGCCGCCGCGTCGCTCCCCAGCATCACGATCCCCAGCCCGTAGACGCGCGGGGCGAACCGCTCGTATAGCGCCTCGGCGGCGCCCGTCTCGCGCGC
Organism: Actinomycetota bacterium; assembly: GCA_046729855.1. GTDB lineage: Bacteria > Actinomycetota > UBA4738 > UBA4738 > HRBIN12 > DATHSY01. The sequence goes on from JBKPHM010000030.1 coordinate 10,124, forward strand.
CGCGAACGCCCGCATCAACGCGGCGTCTGACGGCGATCGGTCGTTCGTCCCCACGCGCAGCACGGTACCCGGTGAGGTGTACGGGCCGGACGGCCGACGGGATCGCCCGTTGTCGGCTACTCGACGTATGCGCGCAGATGGGTGAGCACGTCGAACGCCAGTTCCTCGTCGCCGCCCACGACGAGGGTGCCGTCGTCCAGGTAGTGCTCGGCCGCGACGCGCCGACCCGCGACGAGCGAGAAGGGGTACGCGCGGCCCTCGATGAACGCGTCGGGCTTCTTGTCGGCCGGCGGACTCTCGCGGGGCGCGAGGCCCCAGTGCCACTGGCCTCCCCCCATCCCCTCGAGATCGACGCGGACGCTCGCGCCGGGGAACGACAGCCCCGCCAGGCCGAGCGAATAGGGCAGCATCCGGATCGCCATGTCGTTGGTCAGGAAGATCGGCCAGTGCTGGAGGTTGGGCTCTTGTCCGGTGCCGGCGCGCAGGTCCTCGCCGTGCAGCCACCACTCGATCACGCGAGACTGGACCAGGTACCGCACGCCGATGTCCCCCGCGACCCACGGAACCCGCAACCGCGACCAGTCCTCGTCGGTGAGGTCGGCCACGGACCCGAGAAACGCGTCGGCCGCCCGTCCCCACGCGGCGATGATCTCGCGGGTCGACACCTCCTTGCGCACGCCAACCGCCCACTCATTGAAGCCGTCGACCCAGAAATCACCGTCGTTGGCCTCCCGGAACGCGTCGAACTCCTCGGCCGGGCCGCCCGCGATCACCTGCGCCGCCGCCGTCTCCTGCGCCGCCAGGTGGGCCAGCACATCGCGGTTGCGCCATCCCTCGCACGGGCTCTCGGCCTCCCACGAGGCCGGCCCCGCGTACTGGATCGTGCGACCCAAACGCTCGCGTTCGGCGTTCGCGATCCCGACGAGCTGCGTGCGGTCCAACGGTCCTCCGGATCCGGACGGGCGGGCGGCGGCGGGGAATCGTACCGTACGCGCATGCGCGTCTTGGTCGCCCCCGACAAGTTCAAGGGCACGTTGACGGCGCCCGAGGCCGCCCGCGCGATCGCGCGCGGGTGGCTGCGGGGCAGGCCGGACGACGAGGTCGACGCGCTACCGCTCGCCGACGGCGGCGAGGGGACCCTCGAGGCGCTCGTCTCGGCGCTCGGCGGGCGGACGCTCGAGGCGACGGTCGAGGGACCACTAGGCGATCACGCCCGGGCGCCGTTCGGGCTCGTGCGGTCAAACGGGCGGGCCGTCGCCGTCCTGGAGATGGCGCGAGCGTCCGGGCTGCAGCTCCTATCGGAGCGTCGCCGTGACCCGCTCCGGGCGTCGACGTTCGGCACCGGCCAGCTGATCGCGGCCGCGTGCCGCCAGGGCGTGGACGAGGTCCTCGTGGGGCTCGGGGGGAGCGCGACGGTCGACGGGGGAATCGGCGTCGCGCAGGCGCTTGGGATCCGCGTACTGGACGCGGCGGGGCGGCCGGTGCGGCGGGGCGGTCGGGCGCTCGGCGACGTCGCGCGGATCGACGCCACCGCTCTGGACCCGGCCGTTCACGCCGCGCGCGTGGTTGGTGCGTGCGACGTGGACAACGTGCTCGTTGGCCCGAGCGGCGCCGCGGCGTCGTACGGCCCGCAGAAGGGCGCCTCGCCCCGGGACGTGGTCACGCTCGACCGGGGGCTCGCGCACCTGGCGGCCGTGATCCATCGAGACCTGGGGGTCGACGTCAGGGCGCTGCCCGGCGGCGGCGCCGCGGGCGGCCTCGGCGCAGGCCTCGCTGCGTTCCTGGGCGCGCACCTGCGCCCGGGCGCCGAGGTGGTCATGGGCGCGAGCGCCTTCGACGATCGCCTGGAGGCCGCGGACCTGGTCGTGACGGGGGAGGGGCGGGTCGATGCGGGGTCTGCGCGTGGGAAGGTCGTCGGCGCGGTCGCGCACGCGGCCAGCGCCGGCGGGCGGCGCCTGGTGGTGCTGTGCGGCGACGCGCCCGATCCGCCCTCCGGCATCGAGGTCCATGCGCTGGTGACGCGGTTCGGGCGCGATCGTGCGGTCGGGGCGACCGCCGAGGCCCTGGAGGACCTGGCCCAGGAGGTCGCCGCCGCCTTCGACTCGGTATCGTCCGCCTCGTGAACGGGGTCGAGCGGTTCCTGGAGGCGGCGACGGTGCTCGGGCACGACGTCGAGGTGCGCCGGTTCCCTCAGGGAACCAAGACCGCGCCCGACGCCGCCCGCGCCATCGGGTGCGACGTTGCGCAGATCGTGAAGTCTCTCGTCTTCGTCGCCGACGGCGAACCGGTGCTGGTCCTGACCTCGGGCGCGAACCGCGTGGACCTGGGGCGCCTGGCGGACGCGGCGGGCGCGGCCCAGGTGCGCCGGGCCTCGCCCGACGAGGTCCGCTCCGCGACGGGCTTCTCGATCGGCGGGACGCCCCCGTTCGGGCATTCGCTTCCGATCCGCACGTTCGTGGATCGCGACCTGCTGGCGCACGAGGTCGTCTGGGCGGCGGCCGGCGCGCCGGACGCCGTTTTCGGGACGACGCCCCGCGAGCTGGTGACGACGTCCGGCGCCCAGGTCGCCGAGGTGCACGAAGGCTGAGGCGCCGGGCGGGTTCACGGCCCAGCCTGGGTACAATCGGACAGAGGCAGGCGTCACGGAGGGACGATGATCCAGCTCACGCAGATGGCAGCGGGCAAGGTGAAGGAGCTCCTCGAGGAGGAAGGCCGCGCCGACATCGGGCTGCGGGTCGCCGTGCAGCCGGGCGGCTGCTCGGGCCTGCGCTACGCCATGTACCTGGATGACCAGCTGTCGGACAAGGACGTCACGGACGAGCAGTTCGGCGTGAGGGTGGTCATCGATCGGATGAGCGTGCCCTATCTCTCCGAGGCGACGATCGACTTCGTGGACTCGCTCGAGCAGTCGGGCTTCACGATCGACAACCCGGTCGCGCAGGGCTCCTGCGCCTGCGGCCACTCGTTCCACTGACCCGCGTTCAGGCCCCCGGGGCGTAGGCGAGGTTCGGCGACAGCCAGCGTTCCGCCTCCGTAAGTGGGATGCCCTTGCGGCGCGAGTAATCCTCGATCTGGTCGCGGCCGAGCCGGCCGACGTTGAAGTAGCGGGCCGCGGGGTGGCCGAAGTACAGGCCGCTCACGGATGCGGCGGGCATCATCGAGCAGGTCTCCGTAAGCGCGAGCCCGTGGCGGCCGGCGTCGAGCAGCGCGAACAGCGCCCGCTTCTCGCTGTGGTCGGGGCACGCCGGATACCCGAACGCCGGCCGGATCCCTCGGTACCGCTCCTGGATCAGCTCCTGGTTCGACATCTTGGGCCCCGACTCATACCAGTCGCGGCGGGCGACCTCGTGCAGGTACTCGGCGAACGCCTCGGCCAGCCGATCGGCGAGCGCCTTGACCATGATGGCCTGGTAGTCGTCGTGATCGGCCTCGAAGGCCGCGACGAGCTCGTCAACGCCGAGGCCCGACGTCACGGCGAACGCGCCGATGTGGTCGCGCAGGCCCGTGTCGGCCGGCGCCAGGTAGTCGGCGAGCGAGCGGTTCGGCCGTCCGTCGCCGTGGTCCACCTGCTGACGCAGCATATGGAACTGGGTGCCGTCGGCCAGGACGAGGTCGTCGCCCTCGGCGTTCGCCGGGAAGAAGCCGTAGACACCGCGCGCGCGGAGCGTGCCCTGCTCGATCAGCTCGTCGAGGAGCGTGTTGGCGTGCTCGTAGACCTCGCGTGCGGCGGCGCCGTGCTCGGGATGGTTGAGGATCGCAGGGAATCGCCCCTTCAGCTCCCACGCCGTGAAGAAGAACGTCCAGTCGATGTAGTCGCGGAGCTCCTTGATCGGCGGCTCGACGACGCGCGTGCCCGTGAACGCCGGCTCCGGCAGGTCCTCCGGGTGCCAGACGACCGGCGTCCCGTTCGCGACGGCCTTCAGGTAGGGCAGCAGGGGGCTCCGGTCCCTCTCCAGGTGCTGCTGCCGCAGGCGCTCCTGATCCGCACGGTTCTGCCGGTCGAACGTGCCGCGGCGTTGGTCGTCGAGGAGGTTCGAGACCACCCCGACCACTCGGGACGCGTCGATCACGTGGACGGTCGGGTTGCTGTACTCGGGCGCGATCCTGACCGCCGTGTGCTGACGCGACGTGGTCGCACCGCCGATCAGCAGCGGCAGGTCCATCCCTCGCCGCTCCATCTCGCGGGCCACGCCAACCATCTGGTCGAGCGACGGCGTGATCAGACCCGACAGACCGACGAAGTCGCAGCCCTCCTCGATCGCCGTGTCGAGGATCAGCTCCGGCGGCGCCATCACGCCGAGGTCGATCACCTCGTAGTTGTTGCAGCCCAAGACCACGCCGACGATGTTCTTGCCGATGTCGTGGACGTCGCCCTTCACGGTGGCCAGCACGACCTTGCCCTGCGAACGGCGGCCGGCGGGCCCGAGCCGCAGCTTCTCCTCCTCCATGAACGGCTCGAGGTAGGCGACAGCCTTCTTCATGGCCCGCGCGCTCTTTACGACCTGCGGCAGGAACATCCTCCCCGAGCCGAACAGGTCGCCGACGATCTGCATCCCGTCCATCAGCGGACCCTCGATGACCTCGAGCGGACGCGGGTACGCCTGCCGCGCCTCCTCCGTGTCGGCCTCGATGAACTCGACGATCCCGTGGACGAGCGCGTGCTTCAGTCGCTCCTCGACGGGCTGCTCGCGCCACGAAAGGTCGAGCTCGCGCTTGGTTGCCTCGCCCTTCACCGTCTCGGCGAACGCGACGAGCCGCTCGGTCGCGTCGGGCCGCCGGTTGAAGATCACGTCTTCGACGTGCTCGAGCAGGTCCGCCGGGATGTCCTCGTAGAGCATCAGCTGCCCGGCGTTCACGATTGCCATGTCCAGGCCGGCGGCGATCGCGTGATAGAGGAACGCCGAGTGCATCGCCTCGCGGACCGGCTCGTTCCCGCGGAACGAGAAGGAGAGGTTCGAGACGCCGCCCGAAACGCGCGCGCCCGGGCACCGCTTCTTCAGGATCCGCACTGCCTCGATGAAGGCCCTCGCGTATTCGTCGTGCTCCTCCATCCCGGTCGCGATCGCCAGGATGCACGGGTCGAAGATCACGTCCTGTGGCGCAAAGCCAATCTCGTCGATGAGCAGGCGGTACGCGCGCACGAGGATCTCCACCTTGCGTTCGACGGTGTCGGCCTGCCCCCGCTCGTCGAACGCCATCACGACGGCGGCCGCCCCGTGGCGGCGGACCAGCCGCGCCTTCTCGAGGAAGTCCTGCTCGCCCTCCTTCAGGCTGATCGAGTTCACGACGCCCTTGCCCTGCACGCACTTCAGGCCGGCCTCGATCACGGACCACTTCGAGCTGTCGATCATGACGGGGACGCGCGCGATCTCTGGCTCGGTGGCGATCAGGTTGAGGAACGTGGTCATCGCCCACTCGGACTCGAGCAGGTCGGCGTCCATGTTGACGTCGACCAGGTTCGCGCCGCCGCGAACCTGCTCGAGCGCGACCTCGACGCCGCCCTGGAAGTCGCCCGACTCGATCAGCCGGCGGAAGCGCTTGGAGCCCGTAATGTTCGTGCGCTCGCCGATCATCACGAAGCCCGTATCGGGGCGGATCAGGAACGGCTCGAGCCCGCTGAACCTGGGGATCGCGAGGGGCTCGCGAACGATGCGCGGCGGGACGCCCTCGACGGCCGCGGCGATCGCGCGGATGTGCTCCGGCGTGGTGCCGCAGCACCCGCCGAGCAGGTTGGCGAGCCCGGCGTCGGCGAACTCGCGCAGGTACTTGCTGGTTGTATCGGGCTGCTCGTCGTAGGCGCCGAACGCGTTCGGCAGGCCGGCGTTCGGGTAGCAGCCGATCGGGACCGGGGCGATGCCGGCCAGCGCCTCGAGGTGCGGGCGGATCTCGGCGGCGCCGAGCGAGCAGTTGACGCCGACCATCACGGGCTCGGCGTGCTCGACCGACAGCCAGAACGCCTCGACGGTTTGCCCCGAGAGCGTCCGGCCGCTGCGGTCGACGATCGTGACCGAGATCCACCGCGGCAGATCGGGCGCGACGTCCTCGGCCGCAGCGATCGCGGCCTTCGCGTTCAGCGTGTCGAAGATCGTCTCGATCAGCAGCAGGTCGACGCCGCCCTCGACCAGCCCACGGATCTGCTGGGCGTACGCCTCGTACACCTGGTCGAACGTGACGCTGCGGAACGACGCGTCCTCGACCTTCGGGGAGATGGAGAGCGTCACGTTGAGCGGTCCGACCGAGCCCGCGACGAGACGGTCGCCGCCGAAGGCGGCGACGGCCTCCTTGGCGAGACGCGCGCCCTCCACGTTCATGTCGTGGACGGCGTCCTGCAGCCCGTACTCGGCCTGGCCGATCGACGTCGCGGTGAACGTGTTCGTTGTGGTGATGTCCGCGCCAGCCTCGAGGTAGGCCCGGTGGACCTCGGCGATGATGTCCGGTCGCGTGAGGTTCAGCAGGTCGGGGTCGCCCTTGACGTCGCGTCCGTGGTCCGCGAACCGCTCACCGCGAAACTCCGCCTCGGACAGCCCCCGGCCCTGGAGCAGGACGCCCCACGACCCGTCGAGGATCGCGATGCGCCCCGCGAGCAGCCGCTTCAGCCGGTCACGGGTACGCGTCGGATCCGACGCCGTCGTCGGGGCGGGAGACGTCATGGAGGCGTCATCGTACCCCTCGTGCGGTACGCTCCCACGCCGTGCTCGCGGCGATCGACGTCCGGTGGTGGATCTTCCTGCACGTCGCCGGCGTGCTGGTGTTCGTGATGGCGCACGGAGTGTCGATCGCCGTCGCGCTGCGTCTGCGCAAGGAGCGAGACCGGGCGCGGATCGCCGCGTTGCTCCAGTTCTCGGGTTCCTCGGTGCTCTGGATGTACGTCTCCCTGGCCTGGCTCGTCGTCGCCGGCGTGATCACGGCCTTCGCGATCTCGGCGTGGGGAAAGTGGTGGCTGTGGGCATCGATCGGACTGCTGCTCTTCGTGATCGCCGAGATGGCCGCGGTTGCGAGCCCGTACTACCAACGCGTGAAGGAGGCCGTCGAGGTGCGGCCGAGCGGCGTTCCCCGTCGCAGCGACGAGGAGCTCGACGAGATCCTGCGTGCGCCGACGGCGCTGATCAACACTATCGTCGGCTTCGGTGCTTTGGTGGCGATCCTCTGGTTGATGATCTTCAACCCGGGCGCCTGATCGCGTCGCGCCCGCGACGGCGCGGTCCCGGTCACCCGGGAGGTCGGCCGCCCACTGCGACCCCGTCCCCGCCGGTCACACGGTGGCAACCGCTACAGGTCCGTCTGCTCGAGCGGCCGGGCGGCCGGGCCGTTCACCACCTGGCCGGTCGCCGAGAACCGTGACCCATGGCACGGGCAGTCCCAGGTCGTCTCGGTCGGGTTCCACCGCACGATGCACCCCATGTGCGTGCACGTCGCGGACAGGGCGTGCACCGTGCCGGCCCGGTCGCGGTAGACGGCGACTTTGTGGTCGCCGGTCACGACGATCCCCCCCTCGCCCGGCCCGATCTCGCCGAGGTTCTGGGCGATCGTGCGCGCAATCAGGACGTCGCGCGGCGCGAACTCGGCCACGGTCATCGGGACCGACCCCAGCAGGACGGCCCGCGCGCCCGTCATGCCCCGGTTGCCGACGACGATGAGGTCCGCGTTCCGCTCGTCGGCCGCGCGCATGATCCCCTCGGCCGGGTCGCCCTCGAGCAGCACGCGCTCGGTGGCCTCGCGCTCCTCGCCCATCGTCGCGACGGTGTCCTGGAGGATGAGATCGCCGGTCTTGGGGTGCCCCACGAACACCAGGCCGACCTCGGCGCCGAGCCGCTTCGCGAGGGCGTACCCCTTGCGGGCCGCGCGATCGGCCGTCACGGATCCATCCGTCGCGATCAGGATCCTGCGATACGGCGCGCCGGCGGTCCACGACCGCCCGTCGCGGGGCCGGGTCAGCAGGACGTCGCAGGGCGCGTTGACGGCGATCTTCCTGACGACGCTGCCGAAGACCTGCTCCTCGCGGAACAGCCCGCGGCTCCCCGTCACGATCACCTCGGCGTCCCGTTCGACCGCCGCCGCGATCACGGCGTCGGCCGGCTCCTTGGCCGACAGGACGCTCGTGGCCTTCACGCCGTCCTCCCCGGCAATCCTCAGCGCCCGCGCCACGGCCGACTCGGCTCTCGTCGGTTCTTCGTAGGCGTGCACGACGGTGACCGAGCCCTTCGTCACGCGCGCGAGCGCGGCGGCGACGCGCTCCGCCGTCTCGGCGGTGGGCGAGCCGTCCGTCGCGATGACGATCCGTCTGTACGCCACGCGTTGCCCCTCCGCAGCCGGGTCGATCGCGAGCGTACACGCGGTGTCGCGGCGGCGCCCCCCCGGCGGCCGAACTGCCCTGACGGAGCGGTACGCTAGAGAAGCAACTCGAACAGATGCCCGCGACGGTCCACGGAGGTGGCTGCCACCGGTCGTCCCCCGACAGGCACATGATGACGAAGACAGTCGAGGAGGTAGAGCGCGTCGTCGTCCGGTTCGCCGGTGACTCGGGCGATGGCATGCAGCTCACCGGCGACCGGTTCACGAACGCGACGGCGGTGCTTGGCAACGACCTGGCGACGCTGCCCGACTTCCCGGCCGAGATCCGCGCCCCCGCCGGGACCGTCCACGGCGTGTCCGCGTTCCAGATCCAGTTCGCTTCCCGCGACATCCTCACCCCGGGCGATCACCCGAACGTGCTGGTCGCGATGAATCCGGCCGCCCTGAAGGCCAACCTCGACGCGGTCGAGAAGGGCGGCACGCTCATCCTCAACGAGGACTCGTTCGTCCAGCGGAACCTCGAGAAGGCCGGCTACCGGTCCAACCCCCGCGAGGACGGCACACTGGACGGCTACCAGGTGTTTCGCGTGCCCATGACCTCGATCACGGTCCGGGCCGTCGAGGAGGTTGGGATCACGCGCAAGGAGGCCGAGCGCTCGAAGAACATGTTCGCGCTCGGGCTGGTCTCTTGGATGTACGGACGTCCCACGGACGTCACGCTCAACTGGCTGCACAAGAAGTTCGCCGACAAGCCGCAGGTCTACGACGCCAACGTCGCGGCGTTCAGGGCCGGCTACAACTTCGGCGAGACGACCGAGCTGTTCGCGAACAGCTATCGGGTCAAGCCGGCGCCGGCGACGCCCGGCACCTACCGCAACATCTCGGGCGCGACCGCGCTTGCGTGGGGCCTCGTCGCTGCCAGCGCTCGCGCCGGGGTCCCACTGTTCTACGCGAGCTACCCGATCACGCCCGCGTCCGAGCTGCTGCACGAGTTGTCCCGCCTGAAGAACTTCGGGGTGCGGACGTTGCAGGCCGAGGACGAGATCGCCGCCGCGAACGTCGCGCTGGGTGCCTCGTTCGCCGGCCACCTGGGCGTGACCGGGACGTCGGGCCCGGGGATGGACCTGAAGGCCGAGACGCTCGGGTTGGCCGTCACGCTCGAGCTCCCGATGGTGATCGTCGACGTCCAGCGCGCGGGTCCGTCGACGGGCATGCCGACCAAGACGGAGGCGGCCGACCTGTTGCTCGCGCTGTTCGGTCGTCACGGCGAGTCGCCGATGCCCGTGATCGCCGCGTACTCGCCGTCGAGCTGCTTCGACGCCGCGATCGAGGCGGCCAGGGTCGCCGTGAAGTACCGGACGCCCGTGATCCTGCTGTCGGACACCTTCCTGGCGAACTCCTCCGAGCCCTGGCTCATCCCGGACGCGGACGCCATTCCGGCGATCGATCCTGGGTTCGCGACCGAGCCGAACGCCGGGCAGGAGTTCCTGCCCTACCTGCGCGATGAGGACCTCGCCCGGCCGTGGGCCGTGCCCGGCACGCCCGGCCTGCGGCACCGGATCGGCGGTCTGGAGAAGGACGAGAGCGGCGCGATCAGCTACGACGCACAGAACCACGAGCGGATGAGCGAGCTGCGCGCGGCGAAGGTCGCGAAGATCGCCGACGAGATCCCCCCGCTCGAGGCCGACGACCCCGACGGCGACGCCGAGCTGCTGATCCTCGGCTGGGGATCGACGTTCGGGACGATCCGCGCCGCGGCGCGGCGCGTGCGCGAGCGCGGCGTGAAGGTGGCGACCGCGCACCTGTACCACCTGAACCCGTTCCCCGCGAACACCGGGGAGGTCGTCCGCCGCTACCCCAAGGTGATGATCCCCGAGATGAACATGGGCCAGCTGTCGCTGCTCATCCGGGCGCGATATCTGGTGGACACGGTCGACTACCACAAGGTCCAGGGCCTCCCGATCTTCGCGGAGGAGCTGGAGAGCGAGGTCATGAGGGTGATGCAGCGTGAGTGACGTCGGGTCGACGGGCAACGGCAACGGCGCCGGGGCCGTGGGCACGCTGACGAAGAAGGACTTCACGAGCGACCAGGAGGTCCGCTGGTGCCCCGGGTGCGGGGACTACGCGATCCTGGCCGCGGTGCAGTCGTTCATGCCGGAGCTCGGCGTGGTGCCTGACCGGACGGTGTTCGTCTCGGGGATCGGCTGCTCGGGCCGCTTCACGTACTACATGGACACCTACGGCGTTCATGGGATCCACGGCCGCGCACCCGCGATCGCGACCGGCATCGCGACGGCGAACCCGAACCTCAGCGTGTGGGTCGTGACCGGCGACGGCGACGGTCTGTCAATCGGTGGCAACCACCTGATCCACGCGCTCCGGCGCAACGTCGACCTCAAGATCCTGCTGTTCAACAACCAGATCTACGGCCTCACGAAGGGGCAGTACTCGCCGACGTCCGAGGAGGGCAAGGTCACCAAGTCAACGCCGTTCGGATCGGTGGACCACCCGTTCAACCCGATCGCCCTCGCCCTCGGAGCGGAGGGGACGTTCGTGGCCAGGACGCTCGACAACGACCGGCAGCACCTCACGCAGGTCCTGCGTCAGGCGGCCGCGCACCGAGGCGCCGCGTTCGTCGAGATCTATCAGAACTGCAACGTCTTCAACGACGGTGCGTTCGATCTGCTGCGCGAGAAGCCACAGGGCATGCACAACCAGATCCGGCTCGAGCACGGGCAGCCGATCATCTTCGATGACGGCAGTCGCTGCGTCCGCGTCGGCGACAATGGACGGCTCGAGATCGCCGAGGTCGCCGACACCGATCCGGCGAGCATCGTGGCGCACGACGCGCACGGCAGGCCGTCGCTCGCGTTCGCGCTGGCGCACCTGTCGCACGGCCCCACCGAGCCAACGTGCGTCGGCGTGTTCCGACAGGTGGAGCGGCCGGTCTATGGCGACGCGATCGAACGGCAGATCGAGACCGCGACCGAGCGCCTGGGCGCCGGCGACCTGGCCAAGCTGCTGCACTCCGGCGACACCTGGACCGTCAGCTAAGGGTCGTCAGCTAGCGATCGGTATCGAGGGATCGTCGGCCCGGCTCAGGCGGTCCCGCGGAACCTCGCCATCGCCTCCGCCGATGCAGTCTCGACGCGGCTGAGCTCGTCGACCAGGCCCGGAAGCATCTGCGCGAACCGCGCGAGGTCGTCGTCGGACGTGTCACGGCCGACGCCGACCCGGAAGCTCGGCAGCTTGGGGTGACCCATCGCTTCCAGGACCGGGGACGGCTCGCTCGAGACGCCCGAGCAGTTCGAGCCCACCGACAGCCGGAACCCACGGTCATCGAGCGCCATCGCCAGGATCTCGGCGTCGACGTCGTCCACGGAAAAGCAGAGAAGGTGTGGGACGCGCTGCGTGAGGTGCCCGTGGACGCGGACACCCGGGATCCCCTCGATCTCCGAGCGGAGCGATCCGGTCAGCGACCAGCCCCGGGCCGCGGAATCCGCCATGTCCTCGCCAACCGCCGACAGAGCGGCCGCCATCGCGACGATCCCCGGGATGTTCTCCATTCCTGAGCGGCGCTTACGCTCGCGGTCGTCGCCGCACGGGTACGCCGCCAGAGGCACGCCCCGCCGGACGAACAGCGCACCGACGCCGGGCGGGCCGCCGAACTTGTGGGCCGACAGCGATAGCAGGTCCACGTCGAGCGCCCGCACGTCGATCGGTAGGTGACCGACGGTCTGGCAGGCGTCGGTGTGGAACAGCACCCGCGCCCCGCGACACAGCCTGGCGGCCTCGGCGATCGGCTGGATAGTCCCGACCTCGTGGTTGGCGTGCTGGACCGATGCCAGCAGCGTGCCGGGCTCTCGGACGTTCGCCGCGAAGACATCGAGGTCGAGCCCTGCGTACTCGTCGACCGGCAGGATCGCCGACGCGAAGCCGTCGGTCTCGAGCGTGTACACGACGCCGCCGACGGCGGGGTGCTCGACCGCGCTCGTGACGATCCGGTGTCCGATTTCGCGGATCGGTCGGACGCCGCCCCAGATCGCGAGCGCGACGGACTCGGTGCCCCCCGACGTGAACACGATCTCGTCGGACTGTGCGCCGATCGCGGTCGCGATCTCCTCCCTGGCGTCGTCCAGCGCCCGCCTGGCGGCTCGTCCGTCCGCGTGCAGGCGGAGCGGGTCCCCGAACGCCTCCAGCGCGCCGACCAACGCCGCCCTGGCGCGCTCGTGGATCGGCGTGGCCGAGCCGTGGTCCAGGTAGACGCCGCTCACGCGACCCATCGTACGTTGGCGACTCGGCACGGACAGCGCCAGGCCCATTGATACGCTACGCCGGTGAAGATCCTGCTCGTCTCGCCCGATCCTCGCTCCCGCGACCTGATGCGTCTGGCGGTGGGCGGGATCGAGCGGCGCCTCGGCACCCGCCTGGCGTTCGTCGAGGCGCCGAACGGCGAGGTCGGGGTCCGTGCGGCGAGACGCGAGAGACCAGACATCGTTGTCGCCGACGAGTCGGCCTCCCGGATGGGCGGGTTCGCGCTGGCGAAGGACCTTCGCGACGCCGACGACCCGTTTCCCGGCGGCATCGTAATCCTGCTGGATCGCCGCCAGGACGAGTGGCTTGCGCGCTGGTCCGGCGCTGACGCGTGGTTCGTGAAGCCGGTCGATCCCTTCGAGCTCGCGGACGCCGTCCTCGAGCTCGTCTCGACGAAGGAGCCCACGTGAAGATCAAGGGCACGTGCCGCCGCTGCGGCAGGGAGTTCCTGGCCGAGCAGGTGATCGAGAGCGGTGGGCGGTGCCCCTGGGACGGCAAGCCGTTCCAAGCGGACTACGCGGTCGTCCTCGTCGACGCGCTGCGCGATGCCGAGGCCGCCGGCAACACGCTCGAGAACGCGCTCGAGAAGATCGCCGACCTCGAGCCGGACCTGGTGCTCGACGCGAGCTCGGTCCTCGCGACGATGCGAGACTACCTCGAGCGATTGGAGCGGGCCCACGGGCGCTGACGCCGATCCGACGATGGCGACCTCTGCCGCTGCGTTCCGCGTCGACGTCCGGCACGGCGACGACGGATGGGTCGTCCTGATCGTCGATCGCCGCGATGTGGAGGTCTCGCGTCGTGCCTGCGTCGACGAGACCGAGGCGTGGACGTACGCGTCGACGGTCCGCCAGCATTTGTACTGGCTGTCCGAGGAGCGGTTCCGCGAGTATTACCGGCTCCCGGCCTCGAAGGCATGACGTGGGGTTCAACGCGATGCAGCCTGGCAAGATCAGCCGCGGGGACATCGTCATGCTCATCGCCGCGATCGTCATCGTGGGTGCCCTGGTCGCGTGGGCGATCCGGTAATCGGGTGGACGACGCGGACCTCGCGTCGCAGGATTACTGCTACCTGACCACCGTCGGCCGCATCAGCGGCGCCCCGCACACGATCGAGATTTGGTTCGCGATGCACGGCGACCGCGTGTACGTGCTGTCCGGCGGCGGCGAACGCAGCGACTGGGTGCGCAACATCCGGCGCGACCCGAGCGTCGGGCTGCGGATCGGCGACCGCGACATGATCTGCCGGGCCGGGGTCGTCACCGACCCCGAGGAGGATGCGCTGGCGCGCCGGCTGCTCCTCGAGAAGTACCGGCCACGCTATCGCGGGGACCTCGGAACCTGGGGTGCGACGGCGTTGCCCGTGGCGATCACGCTGCCGTCGGAGGACGAGCGCAGCTAGCTACGGCTCGCCCTCGTCGAACCCGATCGAGAACAACCGGTCCAGGTCGTGACGCGAGAAGACCTGGAACGCGATCAGCGTCTGAGTACGCACGACGCCCTGGACCTTCGCGATCCCGCCGGGGATCACCAGGGCCAGGCTGTCGTGGTCGGCGACGCGCACGATCGCCACCAGATCGAACTCGCCGGCCACGGAGTACACCTCGCTGACGCCCTCGATGTCGGCGATCGCCTGCGCGGCCTCGGGGATCTCGTCGATCTCGCACTGCACGAGGACGACCGCGTGAACGGCCACGGATCAGGCTCGCTCCAGCACGATTGCGGCCCCCTGGCCGCCCGAGACACAGAGCGTCGCCAGGCCGAGAGCGTGGCCCGTCTCGCGGAGCTCGTACGCGAGCGTGAGCACGATCCGCGCGCCGGAGAGCCCGATCGGGTGACCAATCGAGATCCCGCCACCCCGAGGGTTGAGCCTGTCGCGATCGAACTTCAGCTCGCGCTCGCACGCGATCACCTGCGCGGCGAACGCCTCGTTGATCTCGATGACGTCCATGTCCGCGAGCGACAGGCCCGTGCGCTCCATGACGATCTTCGTCGCCGGCACCGGGCCGATCCCCATGATCTCTGGCGGCACGCCGGCCGAGCTCATCCCGACGATCGTGGCGAGCGGCTCGCTCCCCTCGGCCCGGGCGCGCGATCCGCTCATCAGGACCATCGCGCCGCCGCCGTCGGTGAGCCCGCTCGAGTTGCCGGCCGTGACGGTGCCGCCCGTGCGGAACACGGGGGGCAGCTCCGCGAGACCCTCCAACGTCGTGTCGGGACGAGGGTGCTCGTCGGCCGAGATCGTGATGGTGCCCTTAGCGTTGGGTCCGGGGGCGTCGACCGAGAACATCTCGTTGGCGCGACGTGCGGCCCCGCCGTGGGCCTTCTGCTGCGACTCGAGCGCGAATGCGTCTTGCTCCTCGCGCGAGATGCCGTACATCTCGACGAGGTTCTCGGCGGTCTCGCCCATCACGATGCCCGAGAGTGGATCGAGCAAGCCGTCGCGGTACATCGCGTCGTACACCGTGGCGTCACCGATCCGGTACCCGGGCCGCATTCGGTCGAGCAGAAACGGGACGCGCGTCATGTTCTCGATCCCACCGACGACGACGATCTCCGACTCGCCCGCCATGATCTGCTGCGCCCCGAGCTGCACGGCCTTCATCCCGGACGCGCACGCCATGTTCACGTTGAACGCGGGGACCTCTACGGGAATGCCGGCCCTGACCGAGACCTGTCGGCCCGTGTTCGGCCCGTTCCCGGCCTGCCGCGCGTGGCCGATGATCGTCAGCTCGACCTGATCGGGCCTCACGTCCGCTCGCCGCAGCGCCTCCGTCACCGCGAGGGTGCCGAGCTCGACGGCGGGAAGCTCCGAGAATCCGCCGAGGAACCGGCCGATCGGCGTGCGGGCACCCTCGAGGATCACGGCGGTCTCCACGCGAGCAAGTCTATCGGCGGAGCCGTGCGAGCAGGCCGGCGAGCGCGCCGCCGCCGTCGACGGGCTCGGAGACCTGTCCCTCGGCGCGTTCGACGGTGAGGTCTCCGCGCGCCAGCCGGCCCCGGACGGCGCCGACCTCGTCGGCGCGCTCCCGCGGGCACGGGGACCCGACCGGCACGCAGACGCCGCCGCGAACGAGGGCCCCTCGGCGGAGCTCGATCCGGTTGCCCCTCGCGTCGCGGAGCACGAGGTCGCTCGAGAGCAGCCAACTGTGCGCCCGGTCGCGCGCCAGCGCCTCGGCGAGCGCCCGCAGCCGGTCGCGAGCGGCCGCCGCCTCTTCGAAACGCTCGTGCTCGGCGAGCGCGCGCATCCGCTCCTCGAGCGCTTCGAGGAGCCCGGCCGGGGTGGTGAGGGAGGAGAGGAGGCCCCGGACGAGCTCTCCGTAGCGCTCGGGGTCGGTGCGTCCGTCGCACGGCGCCGTGCAGCGCCCCATCTCGGCCAGCGCACACGGCGCGAACCGCGTCGTGCCACGCATGCGCGTCGTGCATCGGCGGATCGGGAACGCCTCCTCGAGGGCCTCCTTCGCCAGACGCGCCTGCTGTGCGTTCGCGAACGGTCCGAGGAACCGTGCGTCGCCCGTCGGCTCCCGTGCGACCTTGATCCTGGGGAACGCCTCGCGCGTGTCGATCTTCAAGTACGCGTACCGGCGCCAGGTCTTGCCGCGACGGTTGTGCTTCGGCTCGTGCGCCCGGATCAGTCGGGCCTCGAGGACGAGCGCCTCCACCTCGCTGTCGCACGCGATCGCCTCGATGTTGTGCGCGTCGGCGAGGAGGTCGTCGACCTGGCGCCGCGCGTCCCCGTAGAAGTAGCTGCGCACGCGCGCGCGGACGTCGTTCGACTTGCCGACGTACAGGACGCGGCCATCGCGCCCGCGGAACAGATACACGCCGGGCGAGCGCGGCAGGTCGTCGGCGAGCCGGATCTTCCCGAAGTGCGGCCGGCCGCGCGAGCGGACCGCGAGGTGCAGGTCGCCGAGCGTCTCGATTCCCAGCCGCCGAGCGAACTCGATCAGCCCGTCGAGCACCTCGGCGCACGCCTGCGCGTCGGGGAGCGCGCGGTGGGACGGCCGGACCGCCGTCCGAAAGTACTGCGCCAGCGTCTGCAGACGGACGTTCGGTACCTCCGGCCAGACCACGCGCCGCGCGAGACGAGCCGTGCAGACGGGCGGCGGCGGCAGCGGCGTGAACGCGAACCGCTCGAGGTTCACGTTCACGAACGCGAAGTCGAACCGGGCGTTGTGTGCGACGAAAACCGTGCCTCGAGCGAACTCGAGGAACGCCGGCAACACCGTGGCGATCGTCGGTGCGCCGGCGACGGCGAGGTCATCGATCCCGGTCAGGTGCGTGATGAACGGGGGAACCGGAACCTCGGGATTGACGAGCGTCGCGAAGGTGCCGAGCCGCTCGCCAGCCCGGACCTTGACGGCGCCGATCTCGGTGATCCGAGAGTCGGCCGGCGAGCCGCCCGTCGTCTCGAGGTCGACGACGCAGAAGGTCACGTCCTCGAGCGGCACACCCTCGTCGAGCGAGGTCTGCACGGCCTGCGAGAGCATCGCCCCCTCCGCGGGGCCGCGCGAGGAGGAACAATGCTAGTCGAACGTACGTTCGAGGTCAAGACGCCCGGGCAAGACGCCCCGGGCAGGACGCCCGGGCTAGGCGACGAAGCGCGTCAGGCGGCGGCGCTGCTGCTCGGTAAGGCCACCCCACACGCCGTAGCGCTCGCCGCTCTTCAGGGCCCAGGCCAGGCACGTCTCGCGGATCCCGCAGGCCGAGCAGTAGGTGAGGGCGGGGCCGGCCTCCTCCTCAGAGGTGGGGAAGAACACGTCGGGGTCAACGCCGAAGCAGGCCGCCTGCTCCTGCCACATATCCGGAGGCGAGGGATTCGCCGGAAGGCTCCCCAGATCGACCCCAGCGACGCGCTCCCTCGTCATCATCGGCGCACCCTCCTCGTCATCGCTGCTGCAACGCCGGTTGCGGGTCCGGGGGACGCCCGCGCCGCGGCCCCCCCATCGTTACTCGGAGGTGGCCCCTAAGGGAAGTCTTGAAAACGTGCAACGGGAGTAGTAACGGTCGGGTCAGGCGCTGGTTAGGGGGCCCGACGGGCACGCGAGCGACGCGTCGCGGTCGCGCCACGCGACGCGGGCGATCACGTCGCATCCCCTGCGCGCCGGTGCGACGCTCGTGATCGTTCCGACGAACCGACCCTGCGTCGTCACCTCGTCGCCCACCGTCGTGCCGGCGGGCGCAAAGAGCCCGAGCGTGACCCGCGCCGGATGTCCGAGGTTGCGGATCTTCGCCACCGCCTCCTGTCCGAGGAAGCAGCCCTTCGTCACGTCGACCAACCGGTCGAGGCCGCCCTCGGCCGGGGTCGAGTCGGCGTCGACGTCGACCGGGAAGCGCGCGAGCCCGCGCCGGATCCTCCATACCTCGAAGATCCCTGCTGGCACGTCGTCGCCGGCGTCGCCGTCCAGGACCACGCGCGGGTCGGGATCGGCGGCGAGGACATGCACGCGGGCGTCCGGTACGTCCTCGAGCCGGACGTCCGACGAGAGCACGTAGGGCCCGAGCAGGTCGCGGATCGGCCGGGGCTGGTCGACGGCCTGGACCAAAAGGAACGCCCGGCCGTCGGCGACCACGTGGAGGTCGGCGCGGATCCGGCCGGTTGGCGAGAGCAGCAGCGATCGCGCCTGGGCGCCGTCGGCGAGCGATCCGACGCCCGCCGTCACGAGGTCGTCGAGCCACCGGCGCGCGTCGGTGCCGGACACGTGAACGACCCGCGCGTCGACGGGGGCGGACGCGTGCCCCTCGTCGAAGGCGCGGACGTGTTCGTCGATCCAGTCGAGGTCAGTGTCCGTGCGCATCGAAGCCCTCTGAGAGGATAGGCCGCCGTGGACGTTCCGAAGACGCTGCTGGTGACCAACGACTATCCCCCGCGCGTCGGCGGAATCCAGCGGCTGCTCCACTCCGTGTGCCGGAATCTCCCGGCCGAACGCGTCGCGGTGCTCGCGCCGCGGTGCGCGGGATCGGGTCCGTTCGACGCAGGCGAGGCGTACGAGATCGTCCGCTTCCCGACGTCGTTCGCGTGGCCGACGCCGCGCGTCGGTCGGTTCGTGCGGGGGGTCGCGCGCGACATCGGCGCGGAGGTCGTCCTGTTCGGTTCGACGTATCCGCTCGCGCTCCTCGGGCCCGGGCTCGGCCGCGCCGGTACGCCCTATGTCTGCGGCGTCCACGGGTTCGAGTATTGGTTGTCGATGTCGCCCGGGTCGCACGCGCTGATGCGACGCGCGACGGGGCGCGCGGCGCGCGTCGTCGTGATGTCGAGCGCCTTCATCGCGCGCGTCGTGCGGACGGCGGTCCCCTCGCACGTGCCCGTGTCGGTGAACCGCCCGGGGGTCGACCTCGACCGCTTCCGGCCCGACGTCGACGCCACGTTCGTCCGCGAGCGATACGGGCTGACCGGTCGTCCCGTCATCGCGTGCGTCGGCCGGATCGTCCGCAGGAAGGGACAGGACGTCCTGCTCCGGGCCATGCCGCGGATCCGCTCGCGCGTCGCCGACGCGGTCCTGCTCATCGTCGGCGATGGGCCGGACCGGCGGCGGCTGGAGCGGCTCGCGGATGACGCGCCACCCGGATCCGTCGTCTTCGCGGGCGAGGTCGCGGAGGAACAGCTCGCCGCGCACTACGCCGCGGGCGACGTGTTTGCGATGCCGTGCCGTAACCGGCTGGCTGGGCTCGAGGTCGAGGGGCTCGGGCTCGTGTTCCTCGAGGCGGCCGCATGCGCGCGCCCGGTCGTCGCGGGAGACTCCGGCGGCGCGGCCGAGGCTATCGTCGACGGCACCACCGGGATGCTGGTGGACGGTCGCGACGTCGACGCGGTCGCGGGCGCGGTGTCCGGGTACCTCGCGGATCCCTCGCTCGCCGCCTCGGCCGGCCGGGCCGGCCGCGCGTTCGTCGAGCGAGGGTTCACCTGGCCGCGTTCGGTCGAACGGCTGGCCGCCTGGCTCCGCGAGGCAGCGTCGAACGCATAGGAACCCACGGTTTTGCGATGGGTCCCCCGACCCGGCGGTACCCTGCCTGCGTGAGCGGGACGAGCGAGCGGCGATGTCCGGCGTGCGGCGCCCTGGTGGCCGCGGACGCCGAGTGGTGCGGACAGTGCTTCATGTCGCTGCGGACGGCCGACGAGCCCGCCGGTGCGGAGGCTCACGGCCCGCGCCAACGTCCGTCGACGAACGTCCCGATCACGGTCTCGACGGACCGGGGCGACCAGGCTACGGAATCGGTCGCCGCGACGTGGACGTGCCCGGCGTGCGGGGAGGCGAACGACCTCGCGGTGAACACCTGCGCGGTGTGTGGTACGCCGTTCGCGAGGCTGTTCGAGCAGCCGACCGACGCGCCGACGATCTCCCCGGGGGCCGCCGCGCTGTCCTCGCTGATCTTCCCCGGGATCGGTCACTGGCGCGCGGGCCGGGTGGCCGATGCGGTCGCGCGAGCCGTTCTCGGCGTGTGGCTTCTCGGGACGCTGGTCATCCTGCTCGCGAGCTCGGGCCAAGGCTCGAGCGGGCTCGCCGCGCTGATCGCCTTGTACGGCCTCGCGACCGTCGCCCTGTGGGGCCTCACCGCGGTCGATGCCGCGCGTGCCGCGTCGGGGATCGCACCGATCGTGTCGTCGCGCACCCTGCTATGGGCGTCGGTCGCGCTGATCGTGCTGTCGATGATCCTCGCCACGGTGATCGCGTTGCCCGCGCTGAACCGCCCGCCGCCGTCGGTCCCGGCCGGCTGACGGCCGGTACGATTCGGTCGCGATGGGTGAGCACGCCGAGGAGACGATCGTGATCGACGCGCCGCCCGCTGAGGTCATGGACGTCATCACCGACTACGAGGCCTATCCGGAGTGGGCGGACGTGAAATCGGCCACCGTCCGACGGCGCGGCGACGGCGGGCTCGCGACCGAGGTCGCCTTCGAGGTCGATGTCCCCCTCCTCGGCAGGGCGTCGTACACGCTTGCGTACCGGTACGCGCCGGGCGACGCCGGCGTGTCCTGGGTCACCAGGGACGCGCGCGGGGCGGTGAGCAACATCGTCGGCGAGTACCTGTTGGACGACCTCGGCGACGGCCGGACGCGCGTCACCTACCGGCTCGACGTGGAGCTCGGCGTGCTGCTTCCCGGGTTCGTCCGGACGCAGGGCGCGAAGCGGGTGATGGAGAACGCGCTCGAGCGACTGAAGCGCCGCGTCGAGCTGGGCTGAGTTCCGGCGTCGGCCGGCTTGGCCCGAGCCGACCCCCCGGGACTAAGCTAGGGCCGGATGCGAGTCCTGCTGTTCACGGGGAAGGGCGGTGTCGGCAAGACCACTGTCGCCGCCGCCACCGCCGTCAAGGCGGCCAGCGCCGGAAGCAGGACGCTCGTGATGTCCACCGATCCGGCGCATTCGCTCGCCGACTCCTTCGAGCACCCGGTCGCCGACACGCCGACGGAGATCGCGCGCAACCTGTGGGCCGAGCAGATCGACGCGCAGGCCCGCCTCGAGACGAACTGGCGCGAGATCCAGGAGTACTTCATCCAGGTGATGAACTGGGCGGGCGTCGAGACGATCCAGGCCGAGGAGCTGTCGGTGATCCCCGGGCTCGACGAGGTCTTCAGCCTGATCGACGTGAAGCGCCACGTCGATCAGGCCCGGTGGGACCTGCTCGTCGTCGACTGCGCCCCCACCGCGGAGACGCTGCGCCTGCTCTCGTTGCCCGAGATCATGAACTGGTACATCGAGCGGATCTTCCCGATGCAGCGTCGCGTGACCAAGGCGGTCCGCCCCGTCGTCACGCGGATGACCTCGATGCCGATCGCCGGAGACCGCTTCTACGGCGCGGTCGAGCGCCTGCACCGCAACCTCGAATCGGTTCACACGATCCTCACCGACGAACGTGGGTCATCCGTCCGCCTCGTTCTCAATCCCGAGAAGATGGTGATCTCGGAGGCGCGCCGCACCTACACGTACCTAGGGTTGTTCGGCTATCGCGTCGACGCGGTCATCGTGAACCGGATCATCCCCGACGACGTCACGGACCCATACTTTGGCAAGTGGAAGGACATCCAGGCGGAGCACCTGCAGACCGTCCGGGAGTCCTTCGAGCCGGTCCCGATCCTGACGTCGCGTCTGTTCGACCGCGAGATCGTCGGCGTCGACCTGCTGGACGATCTCGCCGCGGAGGTGTACGGCGCTCGCAACGTCACCGACGTGTTGTACCGCGACGACCCGATCCGCGTGCGGCGACGTACTGGTGGGTACGTGCTGTCGATGCGGCTGCCGTTCGTCTCCCGCGACGACATGGACATCCACCGGCGCGGCGAGGAACTGTACGTCCGCGTCGGGTCGTACAAACGCAACCTGATCCTGCCCGCGACGCTGCAACGGATGGTGGTCCGCGGCGCGAGCTTCCTGGACGACCGGCTCGAGATCGCGTTCGGGGCGCCCGAGCGCGTCGACGAGCCCGGCGAGCGACGGAGGAGGCGGCGAGGTGCCTGAGACGAGCGACGGCAGGCGAACGAGCGGGTCCGCGACCGACGCGGGGACGCGGCCGGAGGCCGAACGGACGGCCAGCGACGAGGCAGGGGGCGACCGGCCGGCCGCCGACCAGACGGCCGGCGAACGGGCGGCCGTCGGGATCTGCCCGGTCGCGTTCTGTCCGATCTGCGCCACGATCTCGGTCGTCAACCGCGCGAGCCCTGAGGTCGTCGATCACCTGCTGTCGGCCGCGCGGGAGTTCCTGTTGGCCGCCCGGGCCGTCCTCGACGCGCGGGCGGCCGACTACGACGACGATCCGGACCGCGACCGCACCCTGCAGAGGATCGACATCCGATGACCAACCTGGACCACGCGCTCCTCCGGCGGCTCGCCGGTTGGGAGCCGGGCGACGTTCCGATCACGTCGTTCGCGCTCACGGTCGACGGCCGCCGTTATCCGAAGAAGACCGACTACGAGGTGCGGCTCGAGGACCTCGTGCGCAGGATCCGTCGGAGCGCCGACGGCCTCGACCGCGCGACGGCGCGCTCGGTGCTGGCCGATGCGGCTGCGATCGAGACGTTCGTGCGCGAGGACTTCGAACGCGGAGACACGCGGGGGCTCGCGCTGTTCTCGGCGAGCGGCGCCGGTCTGTGGCAGGAGGTCCGTGTGCCACGACCGCTGCGCGACCGAGCCGTCGTCGCGCCGACCGCGGACCTGCTCCAGCTGGAGGCGCTCCTATCCACGTACCACCCCACGTGCGTCGCGCTCGTCGATCACGCGAAGGCGCGGCTGTTCATGGTGGAGCTCGGGACGATCGACGAGGTGACGGACGTCCTCGACGAGGTCCCCGGCCGACACGACCAGGGTGGACGGGCGCAGATGCGGATGCAGCGTCACGTCGACGACCACCGGCATCGCCATCTCAAGCGCACGGCCGATGCGCTGTTCCGCCTCCACAAGCGCCGCACGTTCCACCACCTCGTCCTCGCCGGCCCGGCGGAGGCGCACGTCGAGATCGAGCGCGACCTCCACACATACCTTCGCGACAAGATCCGCGCCCGTCTGTCGTTGCCGATCACCGCGCCGGCCGACGAGGTGCTCGCCCGCGCACTGCGCATCGAGGAGGAGTTGGAGCGCGAGGCCGAGCGGAGGAGGATCGAGCGGATCTCGCAGGCAGCGGCCACGGGATCGCGCGCGGTCGTCGGGTTGCCGCAGACGTTGGCCGCGCTCTCGGACGGGCGCGTGGCCGAGCTCGTCGTCTCGATCGACCTCGAGTCGCCCGGGGCAGCATGTCCCTCCTGCGGGCGCCTCTCGGACGACGACGAGCGGTGCCCTGCGTGCGGGTCGAGCCTCCGCCCGGTTGCGGATGTGGTCGAGGTCGCGGTGGCTCAGGCGCTCCGGCGCGGCTGCCGCGTCGACACGGTCAACGGCGACGGGCTCGCGCAGCTGGGCGGCATCGGCGCGCTCCTGCGGTACTGAGGACGTCGGTGGCTGCGGGAGGGTCGGCGCTCGGGATCGACGTCGGCGGCACGAAGATCGGATGCCTCCGCGTCGCGGGCGACGGCACGGTCCTCGCTCGGGAGTCGGTCGCGACGCCGGCCGACGACGCCGATGAGGCGATGTCGACGATGATCGCGCTGGCGCGCGGGCTCCTCGACCCCGACGTGATCGCCGTGGGCGTAGGGGCCGCAGGGCTGGTGGACTCGAACGAGGGCGTCCTGCGCTACTCGCCGAACCTGACCTGGCGCGAGCTGCCGATCGCGCATCGCATGGCGGATGCGCTCGAGGTGCCCTGCCAGCTGGACAACGACGCGAACGCCGCCGCGTGGGGAGAGTGGAGCTTCGGCGCGGGCCGCGGGTATGCGCATATGTTGCTCGTGGCGGTCGGCACCGGCATCGGCGGTGGCCTCGTTGCCGAAGGCCGGCTGTTCCGCGGCGCGCACGGCTTCGCGGCCGAGATCGGGCACATCATCGTGGAGCCGGGCGGGCCGCCCTGCGGATGCGGAAACCGCGGATGCTGGGAGCAGGTCGCCTCGGGCGCGGCGATCGGGCGTCTTGGGAGCGAGGCCGCCCGCGAGCATCCGCGCTCGATGATCGCCGAGATCGCCGGCGACGACCCCGACTCGGTGACCGGCGTGACGGTCTCGCGGGCGGCGGAGCGCGGCGACGAGGTCGCGCGTCGGATCCTCGCCGAGGTCGGCCGGCGGCTGGGGGACGGGATCGCTGGGTTCGTGAACGCGCTCGATCCGCAGGTCGTGGTCGTCGGCGGTGGAGCGGTCGGCGCCGGTGAGCTCCTGCTGGGGCCGGCGCGCGTGGCGTTCGAGGGTTCCGTCGAGGGCCGGCGCCACCGTCCGCCCGTGCCGATCGTGGCGGCGCACCTCGGCAACGACGCGGGGGCGATCGGCGCGGCGATGCTCGCGCTCGGCGACGTCGGCGCCTGACCGGTGCGGTTCCGTGAGAACCTCGGGCCGATGCGGGTCGGGCTCGTCCTGCCGATGTTCACGAACGACGCGGGGCGCGTGCTGTCGTTCGCGAGGAGGGCCGAGGCGCTCGGGTTCGACGGCGTGTTCGCGTACGACCACTTGATGCCGCTCGGCGGGCCGGCCGACGGCCCGGCGCTGGAGTGCTTCGCGATGCTCTCGGCGGTCGCCGCGGGCACCTCACGGATCCACGTCGGCACCTTGGTGGCGCGGGCGTCGCTGCGGCCGGTGGGCCTGGTCGCGAAGCTCGCGACGCAGCTCGATCTGATCAGTCGGGGGCGGGCCATCCTCGCCGTCGGAACGGGCGACGAGCTGAGCAAGCGGGAGCACGATGCCTACGGGCTACCGCTCCTGTCGGCAGCCGAGCGGCGCGAGCACCTCGTCGAGACGATGCGCGCGCTGGGTGAGCTGTTCGCGGGCCGGACCTGGGGCGGCGGCGAGCGGGTCTCGCGCGTCGACGGGCCTCTGTTGCCTGCGCCCCACACGCCCGGCGGCCCTCCGCGGTGGGTGGGCGGAACCAGCGCCGCCGTGGTTCGGATCGCGGCCCTCGACGCGGAGGCGTGGAACGGCTGGGGGCTCGACGACGAGCGCTTCTCTCAGCGCGCCCGGCTGCTGGCCGCCGAGGCGGCGGCGGCCGGGCGCCGCGTCGAGCCGACCTGGGGCGGGATCGCGCTGGTGGGGCGCGACGCCGACGACACGGCGCGGCTCGTCGCCGAGCGGCGCCGGCGCGGACGCGAGACCGCGGGGGTATGGATCGGCACCGCGGACGAGCTGTCGACGCGGTTGCGCCGGCTGGCCGACGACGGCGCGTCGTGGGCGATCCTCCTTCTCGCCGGTCCGCCCGACCGGATCGACGTGGTGGCGGAGCTCGTCGTCCCGCGGGTGCGGGGCCACGCGTGACGGTCTCCGATCGGCTGAAGCGGGAGAAGAAGGCGATCCGCACCGCGCTGCGCGCGATGCGCGACGACCTCGCGGCTGCCAACCGAGCGGCGGCATCGCACGCGATCGCTCGGTCGCTCCTCGCCCTGCCCGAGATCGCGGCGGCCCGGACCGTCATGGTGTTCTCGTCGTTCGGGAGCGAGGTCGACACCGCGCCGATCGTCGACGGGCTCCTGCTGCGGGGTCGGCGAGTGGCGCTGCCGCGGATCGAGCAGGGGGACATCGTGCCCGTCGCGCACCGAGCGGGCGACCCGATGCGCGCGGCGGCGTTCGGCATAAAGGAACCGGCGGGCGTCGAGCTCGTCGCCCCCCACGAGCGGGGCGTCGTCGTCACGCCCGGTCTCGCGGTCGTTCGCTACGGCTACCGGATCGGCTATGGCGGTGGGTTCTACGACCGGCTCTTCAGGAAGACTCGCGCCGACGTCGCGAGGGTGGGCGTCTGCTTCGCGGCGCAACTCGTCGGCCCGCTGCCGCACGGTGGGCACGACGTGGCGGTCGACGTGATCGTCACCGAGGCGGGCGTCGTTCGATGCCGCTGAGGGGGCG
>JBKPHM010000031.1:0-95171 GCA_046729855.1 Actinomycetota bacterium
CTGATCCTTCTGGGCCAAGCAACCGGCGACGACGATCCGCATCCGCGGGTTGCGCAGCTTGAGCGGCCGCAGGTGCCCGAGGTTCCCGTAGAGCCGGTTGTCGGCGTTCTCGCGGATCGCGCACGTGTTGAAGACGACGACCTCCGCGTCGCCCGCCTCCTCGGTCGGCACGTAGCCGTCCTCGGTGAGCAGGCCGGCGATCCGCTCGGAGTCGTGCTCGTTCATCTGGCACCCGAAGGTGCGCAGCAGGAACCGACGCTCGCTCATCGCTCCCAGGCTACCGGGCGTACTCGACCGAGCGGGTCTCGCGAACGACCGTGATCTTGATCTGGCCGGGGTACTGGAGCTCCTCCTCGACCTGCTTGGCGATGTCGCGCGCCATGATCTGCGCCCCCAGGTCGTCGATGTCGGTCGGCTTGACCATTACGCGGACCTCGCGGCCGGCCTGCATCGCGTACACCTTCTCGACCCCGGGATAGCCCGTGCAGATCTCCTCGAGCCGTTCCAGTCGCTTCACGTAGGTCTCGAGCGACTCCCGGCGGGCGCCCGGGCGGCCGCCCGAGATCCCGTCGGCGATCTGCGCGATGACCGCGTCGACCGTCCGCTGCTCCACCTCGCCGTGGTGCGACTCGATGCAGTGGACGACCTCGGGCGACTCCTTCAAGCGTCTTGCGATCTCGGCGCCGATGATCGCGTGCGAGCCCTCGATCTCGTGGGTCACCGCCTTGCCGATGTCGTGCAGCAGCGCGCCGCGCTTGGCGACCCTGCCGTCCAGCCCGAGCTCGTTCGCGATCGCCGCCGCGATGTGCGCCGACTCGACCAGGTGCTTCAGGACGTTCTGCCCGTAGCTCGTCCGGAACTGCAGGCGACCGAGGAGCTTGACGAGCTCGGGGTGCATGTCGGTGATGCCGACGTCCATCACGGCTTCTTCACCGGCGCGCTTGATCTGCTCCTCGATCTCCTTCCGCGACCGTTCGAACGTCTCCTCGATCCGCGCCGGGTGGATCCGCCCGTCGGAGACGAGCTTCTCGAGCGTCAGCCGAGCCGTCTCGCGACGCACCGGGTCGAAGCACGACAGCACGACCGCCTCCGGCGTGTCGTCGATGATCAGGTTCACGCCGGTCGCCGCCTCGAACGCCCGGATGTTGCGGCCCTCGCGACCGATGATGCGCCCCTTCATGTCCTCCGACGGCAGGGAGAACACGCTCACGGTCGACTCGGCCGTTTGCTCGGAGGCGACCCGCTGGATCGCGAGCGTCACGATCTTCCGAGCGCGTTCCTCCCCCTCCTCACGGGCCCGCTGTTCGATCTCACGGACCTGGGCCATCGCCGAACGCTTGGCCTCGTCCACGACCTTGGCCATCAGGGCCTCGCGGGCCTCCTGGGACGTCATCCGGGCGACCGACTCGAGCTGCTGCCGGTGCTGCTCGGCCGCGTGCTCGAGGCGTTCCCGAACCTTCTGGAGCTGGTTGTCGCGGTCGTCCAGCTCGTCCGCCCGCCGCTCGAGCTCCGCGAGCTTGCGCTCGAGCGCCTCCTCCTTCTGTGCCTGCCGCAGCTCCTGACGCTGGACCTCGTCCCTGCGGGAGTGGATCTCCTCGTCGGCGGTCTGCCGCATCGCGCTGATCTCTTGCTTGACCTCGCCCAGGGCCTCGCGGACCAGCTTCTCGGCGTCGCGCTCGGCGTCCAGGACGACGCGCTGCGCCTTGGCCTCGGCGCTCTGAGCCTGCGACTGGGCGATCGCCTTGCGAGCGACGATCCCGATCCCCACACCGGCGACGAGGGCGGCGATCCCCACCAGCACCGCTTCCATCTCGTTGCCTCCATATATGCGAAAAGGCCGAACCGAGGCCCTTCCAGGGCCTGTCCGGCCTTGCGCTCAGGAGGCGGGAACGACTAGGTCGTCAAGGACCGTCTGGGCCCTCGCCGGCCTCCCCGTGGCTCTTCTACCTGCGGTTCCGTTGGCTTCACAGATGCTCGGTGAACGCTCGTCGAACAGTTCTGGTCCTGGAAAGTCCTTCTCCACGCAATGTACGGCCTGTAGCCCCGAGAGGCAAGGGTGATCGGCGGCCTACGGCTCGTCCCCGGCCGGCGCGTCCAGCGCCCGGGCCGCCGCTCCCCGAGCCGACGAGGTGTCATAGCCGCGCCGGACCAGGGATGAGACCAGGCGGCGGTAGGCGGTCTCGCGCGGCACGGACGCGAGCCGCGCGGCACGCTGCGAGGCGACCCGGTCGAGCCGCGCCTCGTCCTCGTCCACCATGTCGGCCAAGGCTCCCTCGATCGTCTGTCGATCGACCCCCTTGGCGGCAAGCGCCGCCCGTACCGCCCGGCTGCCCTGGAGCCGCCGCGTCACGGCGTGCTCGGCGAACTGGGTCGCGAACCGGGCGTCGTCGACGAGCCCGACCTCCTCGAGCCGTTGGAGCTCGCCGGCGACCTCGTCCGGCTCGAACCCGGCCCTGAGAAGCCGCATCTCGAGTTCCCGGCGGGTCCGTGGCCGGACCGATAGGAGCCGGAGGGCGCGGTCGTGACAGGACAGGCGCATGCCGCCCACGCCGGGCTCAGCCGGCCGTGACCGGCTCGGCCTCCCGAGCCTTCGTGGAGCCGGAGCCCTTCTTCGGGGCGGCGGACTCCTCGACGACTGCGTCGGGGAGCTGGACGGGCTTGTCGGCGTCCTCGCCGAACGCGTCCAGCCCGACGGCGGCACGGACCTTCCGCTCGATCTCGACGGCGACGTCCGTGTGCTCGATCAGGAACTGCCGCGCGTTCTCGCGCCCCTGCCCGAGCTGCTCGCCCTCGTAGGTGAACCACGCGCCGCTCTTCTTGACCATCTCCATGTCGACGCCGACGTCGAGCAGGCTGCCCTCCTTGGACACACCCAGCCCGTACATGATGTCGAACTCGCACTGACGGAACGGCGGCGCCACCTTGTTCTTGACGACCTTCACCCGGGTGCGAGAGCCGACGATGTCGGTGCCGTCCTTCAGGTTCTCGATCTTGCGCACGTCCAGGCGCACGGACGAGTAGAACTTGAGCGCGCGGCCGCCCGGTGTGGTCTCGGGGTTGCCGAACATCACGCCGATCTTCTCGCGCAGCTGGTTGATGAACACGGCCGTCGTCTCGAACCGCGAGAGCGAGCCGGCGAGCTTGCGCATCGCCTGCGACATCAGGCGGGCCTGCAACCCGACGTGCGAGTCACCCATCTCGCCCTCGATCTCGGCGCGCGGTACGAGCGCGGCCACCGAGTCCACCACGACGATCTCGAGCGCTCCCGAGCGGACAAGCATGTCGGCGATCTCGAGCGCCTGCTCGCCCGAGTCGGGCTGCGACACGAGCAGCTCGTCGATGTTGACGCCGAGCCGCTGTGCGTACGTGGGATCGAGCGCGTGCTCGGCGTCCACGAACGCGGCGATCCCTCCGCGCCGCTGCGCCTCCGCGATCATATGGAGGCACACCGTGGTCTTGCCCGAGCCCTCGGGCCCGAACACCTCGACGATCCGTCCGCGCGGGATGCCGCCGACGCCGAGCGCGATGTCGAGCGCGATCGAGCCGCTCGGGATCACCGAGATGCCGGCGCCCATCGGGTGCTCGCCGAGGCGCATCACCGCACCCTTGCCGTACTGCTTCTCGATCTGCGTCAGCGCGACGTCGAGCATCTTGTCCCGATCCATATCGGAAGCCCCTTTCTTCCCCCGCGCCCACCCGGCGACCGCCCGGGCGAGCTCCTCCTCGCCGGTGGCTATCGCTCGCGCCCACGGCGCTCGCTTCGTGAGCCCTCGATCCTCCCTGACGTCGCGCACGCTACCGCGAAGGTCCGACATGCATTACACCCCTGTAGTTACGTTCCCGCAACCCCGACGGTACTCGAACACGTGTTCGAGGTCAACCATCGGGCTCGAAGTTGGACGAGCGTCAGCCGCCGAGGGGAAAGGTGGCGACGGCCGTATAGATGGGCGCGGGACGCTGCACCTGGCTCCGGAACAGCACGACGTCGTCGATCGTGAACGACTCCGAATGGACGTTGGTCGGGAGTTCGCCGAGCGGCACGGGCGGGTCGAAGCGGGCGACGGTGAGGTGCGGGGTGAAGGCCCGCTTCTCCGGAGCGAACTCGCGGGCGAGAGCCCCGTCCAGCGCGGTCGCCAGCTCGGTCAACCGGCCGGCCGCGTCGTCCAGACCCGCCCACAGAACGCGGCCGCGACGTTCCGACGGGAACGCCCCGAGGCCCTCCACCCGCGTCTCGCACGGCTGTGCCGCGGTGGCGACCCCGCCGATCGTCTCCGTCACCCAGTCGACGAGCCTCGGATAGGTCGAGCCGAGGAACTTCAGCGTCACGTGCTGGTTCCGTTTCGGCACCCACTTGGCGCGCGGGTAGGTCTCCCGCACCGGCGCGACCGCCTCCTCGACCAGGTCCCGGACCTCCTCGGGGATCTCGATCGCTACGAAGAGTCGGAGCGGCTTGGCGCCCGGACGCGCCGCACGATCGCGGGCCATCAGACGAGGCTCCGGCCGGTAGGTAGGGCCGCCCCAACTAGGTACCGGCGGAGCAGGTCGAGGGCTGCCTGCTCGGCCCACCGACGGACGATCGCGCGGTCGGCGGGCGCCGTGATCGACCGCGCATGGCGCACGTCGTCGGCGTCGAGCCCGATCCAGACGAGGCCGACCTCCGCTCCGTCGTGCGGCTCCGGTCCGGCCGCACCCGTCAGCGACAGGCCGATGTCGGCGCCGAGCGCCCGTCGCGCGCCGGCGGCCATCTCCCGCGCACATGCTTCGCTGACGACCCCCTCGCGTTCGATCGTGTCCGGCGAGACACCGAGCAGGTCGCGCTTCGCGTCGGCGGTGTACGCGACGATGCCGCCACGGAAGTACGTCGACGAACCCGCGACCGACGTGATCCGGAACGCGACCCCGCCGCCCGTGAGCGACTCGGCAAGCGCGAGCGTTCGGCGTCGTTCGGCCAGGAGCCCCCCGACGACGACCTCGAGATCCTGATCGTCCGTGCCGATGACGGCGTCGCCGAGCCTGCGCACGACCACGTCCGCGACGGGAGCGATCAGCTCCTCGGCTTCGCTGAGCGACGAGGCCTTGGCCGTGAGGCGTACCTTCACCTCTCCGCCGCCGGCGAGAAACGCGACGGTCGGGTTCGACGAACCGTGGAAGACGTCATCGAGCAGCTCCGCAATCTTGGACTCGGAGATGCCGACGCAGCGCACGATCCGCGACGCGATGCCACTCGGGCCGACCTCCGCCGCGAGCTCGGGCAGGATCGTGTCCTCCATCATCTCCTGCATCTCGACCGGGACGCCTGGCAGCGCGTAGATCCGCGCGCGACCGACCTCGACCACGAGACCCGGCGCGGTGCCGCGACGCGGCGTGATCGCCCGCCCGCCCTCGGGCACGTCCGCCTGACGCAGGTTTGACTCGGGCATCTCGCGGCGCATCGTCGCGAACCGCTGGCGGATCGCGGCCGCGATCTCGGGCATCCGGACAAGACGGACGCCCGCGACCTCCGCGATCGCTTCCCGCGTGATGTCGTCCTGCGTCGGGCCGAGCCCGCCCGTCACGAGCACCACGTCCGAACGCGAGACCGCTAGCCACAGGGCCTCGACGATCCGGCCGTGGTTGTCGCCGACGACCTGGTGATACAGCACGTCGACGCCGATCTCGGCGAGCCGCTGCGCGATCCACCGCGCGTTGGTGTCGGCGATCTGCCCGAGGAGCAGCTCCGTGCCGACGCCGACCGTCTCGGCGCGCACGTCAGCCCGTGGACGGGGACGACGTGTCGTAGGTGAACAGCCGCGACCACGATCGATCGACGTCGCCCGGGAACCCCATATCGACCCCGTTGACGACGACGCTCGTCAGGCCGCCGCGGGCGAGCGTGATCCGAAGGCTCTGGACGCCCGTGAACGCGCGACTCTCACCGTCGCTCAAGGTGAGCGTCTGCGGCGACGCCCCATCGACGACGACAGTGACGTCGACGTCTTCGACCGCCGTCAGGCTCACCTCGATCGGCCGCGTCGGCGCCTCCGCCGTGACGTCGGCGAGTGTGGCAGGTGGCGGCGTGGATTCGCGCGTCGAGAGCACGCCGAACGCCGTCGCGACGATCAGGACCGTCGCCACGATCATCAGCAGCAGCACGTGGTTGTCGCGGCGACGGAGCGCGCCGATCACCGGCTCCGCGGACGGCGGCGCGGGCGGAGCCGTCGGCTCGTCGCCGGCGACCCGTTCGTACTCCGAGATCACGCCGTCCGGTGAGAGTCCGAGGTAACCGGCGTACGACCGCAGCGTCCCGCGGACGTAGACGTCGCCGAGGAGCCGGCCGAAGTCCTCCGCCTCCAAGGCACGGATGAATTCGGGCCGGATCCGCGTGTCTCTGCTCGCCTCGTCGATCGTGACGCCGCGATCCGTGCGCGCCCTGCGGAGCGCGGACCCGACCCTGGTTGTTCGTTGCACGCAACCACCTGCCAGTTCTCGTCAGCGGTCCGCTGATTCTAGTCACAGGTGAGGCGGCTAGACTTCGCGCGTGGCCGGCGACGACGTGGTCCGCGTGGTCGTGGAGATCCCCAAGGGCTCCCGCAACAAGTACGAGCTCGACCCAGAGACGGGCCGGATCACGCTCGATCGCATGCTCTTCACGTCGATGCAGTACCCGGCCGACTACGGCTTCATCGAGGGCACGCTCGGCGGCGACGGCGACACGCTCGACGCGCTGGTGTTCGTGGGCGAGTCGACGTTCCCCGGCTGCGTGATCCGAGCCCGCCCCGTCGGCCTGTTCCGGATGCGTGACGAAAAGGGCGATGACGAGAAGATCCTGTGCGTGCCGCTCAGAGACCCGATGTGGTCGCACGTGCAGGAGCTCGAAGATCTCAACCCAAACCTGCTAAACGAGATCGAGCACTTCTTCCAGGTCTACAAGGAGCTGGAGGACAAGGACGTCGCGACCGAAGGCTTCGGGGGCCGGGCCGAGGCGCTCGCGGTGATCGGCGACGCGCGTCGTCGCGCCCAGACGACACCGCGCTGAGCGCTCTCGTCAGGCGCTCGGGCGTTCGGCCTCGGAGAGCCGCCGCGCGACGTACGCGAGCATCGCCAGCGCGATGGACGGCTCCTCGCGCAACACCTTCTGGAGGTTCCTCGCAGACAGCACCACGCAGGTCGTCGGGGCCGTCGCCACGACCGTCGCCGTCCTTGGCGTCCCGCCGAGCACCGCCAGCTCTCCGAAGAACCGCCCCACCTCCAGCCGCCCGATCGTCCGACCGCCCCGCACGATCTTGGCCTGGCCCTCGGCAATCACGTAGAAGACCGAACCGGCGTGCCCCTCCTTCACGATCTCTTCGCCCGGATCGAAGTCGAGGACCGCCGACACGGCGACCACCCGCTTCAGGTGCCTCGGCTGGAGGGAGGCGAACAGCGGGGTGCGCGCCAGGATGTCTAGCCGCTCCGCCTCCTTCTTTCGCAGAAGGGCCCTGCGCCGGTCCACCGTGGGCGCATGCGTCCAGCTGCTCATCGGGTGCCCACCCTGCCACACCCACGCATCCGCGTCGAACGGATCCCCAAGATCCTACGGACAAGCATTCGACAGAGGGCGCCTACGGGTTCGCGGGGGCGGAACGGGACTCCTCCCACTCCTCGGGCGTGATCAGCACGTCGCGGGCCTTCGAGCCGAGCGACGGACCGACGATGCCGCGCTCCTCGAGCAGGTCCATCAAGCGGCCGGCGCGGGCGAACCCGACCTTGAGCTTGCGCTGGAGCATCGAGGTCGACCCGAGCTGCGAGCGG
Source organism: Actinomycetota bacterium (assembly GCA_046729855.1). Classification (GTDB taxonomy): domain Bacteria; phylum Actinomycetota; class UBA4738; order UBA4738; family HRBIN12; genus DATHSY01. The sequence continues at coordinate 7,771 of JBKPHM010000031.1, forward strand.
ATCACGAGCTCGGCGGCCTGCTCGAGCAGCTCGTCGTCGCCGCCGAGGCCGTTATCGTCCTCGCCGTCGACGGGTGGGCGGCCGAGGCCCTCGACGGTCGTCTCGTACTCGGCCTCGCGTTGCGCACGGATCCACTCGCAAACCGCCTGTATCTCCTTCTCGGTGACCCAGGCCGCTTGGAGGCGCGCCGGCTTGGACGCACTCGACGGCGCGAACAGCATGTCGCCGTGGCCAACCAGCTTCTCGGCGCCGTTCATATCCAGGATCACTCGGGAGTCGGCCTGGCTCGACGTCATCAGCGCGATCCGCGAGGGGATGTTCGCCTTGATCAGGCCCGTCACCACGTCGACCGACGGGCGCTGCGTCGCGACGACGAGGTGGATGCCGACTGCACGGGCCATCTGCGCGATCCGGCAGATCGCGTCCTCGACGTCGCGCGGCGCGACCATCATCAGGTCGGCGAGCTCGTCGATCACGACCACGATGTACGGGAGGTCACCGAGCCTGTCCTCCTGGCCGGGCGGGACCCGGAGCGTCCCGGCGCCGAACCCCTCGCGGTAGCCGTCGATGTCGCGGACGCCGACCATGGCCAGCACCTCGTAGCGTTGCTCCATCTCGCGGACCACCCAGCGGAGCGCCTCGGCGGCGCGCTTCGGGTGGACGATCACCGGCGAGAGCAGGTGCGGCAGGTCGGCGAAGTGCGAGAGCTCGACGCGCTTGGGGTCGACCAGGACGAGCCTGACCTCGTCTGGCGTGGTTCGCATCAGGATCGACGTGATGAACGAGTTGATCAGGCTGGACTTGCCGGCGCCGGTCGCGCCGGCGATCAACAGGTGCGGCATCCGCGTGAGGTTCACGAGCTGCGCGCGACCGTGGACGTCCTTGCCGAGCGCAACCGACAGCGCGTGCCGATCGTCCTTGCCGGCGGCACGGAGCACGTCGCCGAGCATCACGAAGTCTCGCACCTTGTTCGGGACCTCGACGCCGATTGCGGAGCGGCCCGGGATCGGGGCGATGATGCGAACGTCGGGCGTCGCGAGCGCGTAGGCGATGTCCTCCGCCAGGCTGAGGACCTTGTTGACCTTCGTGCCGGCCTCGACCTCGACCTCGTACATCGTGACAGTCGGACCGCGGTGTGCGGCGACGACGTGCGCCGGAACGCCGAATGTGTGGAACGTCCGCTCGAGGGCTTGCATGGTGTGTTCCTCATCGCGCGAGATCCCGCTCGATGCCGGCGCCGTGCGGAGCAGATCGATGGGCGGGAGCGCGTAGGACTCGGCCGACGCTGCGCGCGACGGCGACGGCGGGATCGGCACCGGTGCCGGTTCGGGTTCGCGCCCGTCCTCATCCGCGTCCTCGAACAGGAAGTCGGCCTCCGCATCCTCACGGATGTCGATCACGGCGGGCCTGCTGGGGTGGCTCTCGGCGCGCGCGGCGGGGCGCGGCTCCGGCCGCTCGGGCTGCTCCTCGCGCTGACGCACGACCCGCTCCTGCACGAACGCACGCAGGCGTTCGCGCGGGCCGCTCGCCACGGCCGCGAGCGGCGTGCCGGTGAAGATCAACAGCCCGAGCACGGCGAGGCCCGTGCAGACGATCGCTGCGCCGGTCGGTGAGATCGCCTGCGACAGAGGCCACGCGGCGACCGCACCGACGATGCCGGCCGCGTCCTCGAGCGCGACGTACCCGGCCAGCGGACGAGGGTTCGCGCGCGCGAGCGAAAGCAGCCCCAGGATCGCGAAGGTCGCGACGCCGAACCCGATCAGCATCCGGAGGCGGTCGCCCTCGCCCGCGTCGCGAAGCATCACGACCCCCCAGTACAGCCCGAGTACGGGGAACACCGCGGCGGCTGCCCCGACCGTCGCCGACAGCAGCCAGTGGATCGCCGCGCCGACGACGCCTGCCGAGTCGAACCACACCGCCAGGATCGACAGCAGCGCCAGGACGACCAGGCCGATCCCGATCGCGTCCCGCGCCCACGGAGCCAGGTAGTGCGTGACGGGCGTCCGCGAGCGGCTCTTCGCGCCGCGCGCGCCCGAAGCGCGACGCTTCGTCTTCGTCGCCACTAGACCTCCAGGATGACGGGCAGGATGACCGGCTTGCGCTGGGTGACCTCGTAGAAGTACCGGCCGAGCGTGCGCCGGATGTTCTGCTCGAGGACGGCCCGGTCCACGACCTCCTCGGCAGCGCTCTCTCTCAGGGAAAGCATGACGCGATCTCGGCCCTGTTCAAGGATGTCTTTGTCGATTTCGTCGAAGATGAACCCACGGTTCACGAGGTCGGGACCCGCCACCACGTCCCCGTGGTGGCTGTCGATCGCGACGACGACCACGACGACCCCGTCGGCGGAGAGCTTCCGCCGATCGCGGAGGACGGCCCGGCCGACGTCGCCGATCCCCAGACCATCGACGAACGTCATCCCCGCCGTGACGCGGTCGACGATCTCGACCTTGTCCCCCACCTCGATGACGTCGCCGTCCTCGCAGACAATCACGTGGTCGGGGGCGATCCCGACCTCCGCGGCGAGCTTCGCGTGATGGGCGAGGTGGCGCCGCTCTCCGTGGATCGGCACGAACCAGCGCGGCCGGACGAGCGAGAGCATCAGCCGGAGCTCCTCCTGGGCCGCATGGCCGCTCGCGTGCACCGGCGCGGCCGGCTCGTGGTAGACATCGGCGCCGGTCCGGTACAGGCCGTCCACCACTCGGTGGATCTGCGGCTCGTTCCCCGGGATCAGCGAGGACGAAAGGATCACCGTGTCGCCCTCTTCGAGCCGCACGAACTTGTGCTCGCGCGCGGCCATCAACGCCAGCGCCGACAGCGGTTCGCCCTGCGACCCGGTGCAGATCACAGCGACCCGGGAACGATCGTAGTCGTCGAGTTCCTCGATCAGGATCACATCGTCGTCTGGAACCTGCAGCAACCCGAGCTCGCGTGCCGCGTTGACGCTCTGGTGCATCGATCGCCCCAGGAACGCCACCATCCGTTCGGCCGCGCGGGCCGCGTTGACCGCCTGCTGGATCCGGTGGATGTGGCTCGCGAAGCACGCGACCACGACGAGTTGCGGCGCGCGGTCGATGATCTCGTGGAGCACGGGACCGACGGTTCGCTCGCTCGCGGTAGCGCCGGCCTGCTCGGCGTTTGTCGAGTCCGAGAGCAGCAAGTGGACGCCGCGCCCCGCCTCCTCGGCCAGCGCGTGCAGGTCGGTGGGCCGGCCGTCGAGCGGCGTGTGGTCGATCTTGAAGTCGCCCGTGTGGACGATCGAGCCGAACGGTGTGTCGATCGCGATGGCGACACCCGCCGGGATCGAATGGGTGACGCGCATGAACCGCATCGAGAACGGTCCGATCGTTTCGGGCCTGCCCGGCTCGATCGGGCGGAACGCGGCCCGGTCTTGGACGCCGTGCTCCTCGAGCTTGCCGTTCAGCAGAGCGAGCGTGAACGGCGTCCCGTAGACCGGAAGCGCCCGCTGGAACTCGCGGAGCAGGTAGGGCAGCGCACCGATGTGATCCTCGTGACCATGCGTCAGGACGACCGCCTCGACGCGATCATGGTGCTCGCGGACGTACTCGAAGTCCGGGAGGACCAGGTCGATCCCCGGCATCTCGGCAGCGGGGAACGACAGCCCGACGTCGACGATCAGGATCCGGCCGGCCAGCTCGACGCACGCCATGTTGCGGCCGACCTCGCCCACGCCGCCGAGGAAGACGACCCGCGCGGGCTGTGGCGACGAACCTGGATGGTCGCCGCTAGAGGAGCCCTGCATCCCCCAGGGCCTTCTCGATCCTCGTCCGCTCCTCCGTCGTCGCGGGGACGAGCGGCAGCCGCGGCGGCCCGGCAGGCAGGCCGAGGATCGCGAGCGCGGTCTTGACCGGGATCGGGTTGGTCGTGATGAAGAGCGCGTTGAACAGCGGGGACAGCTCCTCGTGGACCTTGCGTGCGGCCGGGATGTCGCCCGACTCGACCAGATCGGTCATGTGGTGGATCCGCCCACCGACGACGTGCGCCGCGACCGAAACGACGCCGACGGCGCCCAAGCACATGTAGCCGAACGTCGCCCAGTCGTCTCCGGAGTAGACCTCGAACTCGGGTGGCGCCTCCGTGATGAGCTTGCTGATCGCCTGGAAGTCCCCGGTCGAGTCCTTGACGCCGACGATGTTCGAGACCTCGGACATCTGGAGCAGCGTGTCGTGCTCGATTCTCGTGCCGGTCCGACCGGGGATGTTGTACGCGATGATCGGCAGGCTCACCGCGCGCGCGACGGTCGCGAAGTGCTCGAGCAGGCCGCGCTGCGGCGGCTTGTTGTAGTACGGCGTGACGAGCAGCAGCCCGTCTGCGCCGGCCTCCTCCGCCTCGCGCGACAGCTCGATCGTCTCAGCCGTGCTGTACGTCCCGGTGCCGCAGATCACCTTGCCGCGGCCCTTCGCGACGTCGATCACGGCCCGGAAGAGGTCGACCTTCTCCTTGTGCTTCAGCGTCGGCGATTCGCCGGTCGAGCCGGCAACGACGATCGAATCGGTTCCGTTGTCCAGCAGGTTCGAGGCAAGGATCTCCGCACCCTCGATGTCGAGCGAGTGATCCTGACGGAAGGGGGTGACCATCGCGGTCACCACGGCGCCGAACCGAGCGGTCATGGTGCCTCCTTGCTGCCGGGTGCGGCGGCGGGCATGGGACGCCGAGCGTAGCACGTCGCCTCGTTACCGCACAAGCGCAACAACTTCCACATGTTGCACGCGATAGGCGCGTTGCTTCTGTGTCACTCGTGGCTCCCTCGGGGAGGGAGCTGCGACTCCCGTAGGATACCGGCGTGCCGCGCATCTACACCAAGATCGGCGACGACGGGACCACCGGCCGGCTCTACGGCGGCAGGATCTCCAAGGCCGATGCGGCGACCGAGGCCTGCGGCACCGTCGATGAAGCCGTCGCGGCGCTCGGACTGGCGCGGGCGTTGTCGCAAAACGAGGCGCTGAAGGACGAGATCCTTGGGCTCCAGCGCGAGTTGTTCGTCGCGGGAGCCGACCTCGCGACCAACCCGAAGGAGCGGCATAGGCTCGAGCCCGGCGTGTCGCTCGTGACAACGGAGATGGTCGAGCGCCTTGAGAAGCGGATCGACGAGCTCGTCGCCGAGCATCCCCTCCCGAACGCGTTCGTCGTCCCCGGCGCGAACGCGGTCTCAGCGGCGCTCGACGTCGCCCGCAGCGCAGTCCGACGAGCCGAACGCCGCGTGGTCGCGATGCGCGATGCCGGCGAACAGGTGAACGTCGAGGCCCGGCACTACCTGAACCGCCTCAGCGACCTGCTCTTCGTGATCGCCCGCTGGCAAGCGGACGAATCTGAAGCACTCAGCCGCGGAAAGGCACGGTAGTACTCGGGGGGTCGATGAGCTCGCCTTCGAGGGCGACCTTCAGATCTTCTACGTCGAGTCACTCGAGTTCCGGATAGAGCGGCATGGTTCGCTCAGCTCACTTCGTGTGCGGGCCCCCAGCTGTCGCCGGCAAGCCAGACCTCAAGAACCTGCGCGTCAAGGCCGATGGTCACCTGGATGAGTGGATACCTCGGGCAGGACAGCTGGGACTCGCCGACGCCTGAGGTCGCAGCGACCGAGTTCCACATCGCCGGGATCCCGGTTCGGGTCGAGTAGCCCTTCTTCATCGTCGCCCTCCTCCTCGGCCTGGGCGGTCACACTGATCCGTTGATCCTCGCGTGGGTCGCGATCGTATTCGTCTCGGTGCTCGTCCACGAGCTCGGTCACGCTGTCACGGGGTTAGCGTTCGGGGGGCAGGTACGGATCGTCCTGCACGCTCTCGGCGGCGCGACGTACCGAATGGAGCGGTTCCCCAGCGCCTCGAGTCCATCGCGGTCAGCTTGGCGGGTTCGCTGACGCAGATCGTTCTTCTCGGACTGCCTGCGTTCTTCCGCCTGCGGTCGGACGCGATTACCTCGTTACGATGTACAGGCTCGTCTACGACGTGGCGTGGGTAAGCCTCGGGTGGGGAATCATGAACCTGCTGCCGATCCTGCCACTCGATGGTGGAAGGGTGACGGTCGTCCTGCTCCATCGCTTGAACGTCGAAGATGCCGAAAGGCTGGCTCGCCTCATCTCTGTGGGTGCCGCGCTCGGACTTGCCATCTGGGCATGGCACGCCGTCGGGTTCCTGATGGCACTTTGGGCGATGTTCTTCGCCGTCTCGAAGGCCGCGGCAGTGACTCGGCAGCGCGTCTGACCGAAGTCGCATCGGTCGGCGATCGCCGTTCGTCCGCCTGACTTCGACCGTCAGCTGGTCCCTTTGTAGTTCACGATGCCGCGGAGCTCGTGGATGATCTCGACGAGGTCGCGCTGGTCGTTCATCACGATGTCGATGTCCTTGTAGGCGGCGGGGATCTCGTCGAGAAGCGCTTGGGCCTGTTTCTGCTGCCAGATCCGGCCCTCCATTGCCGTCGCGAGGTCGGCGGCTGCGAATTTCTTTCGTGCCGCACGGCGCGAGAGCACTCGGCCGGCGCCGTGTGCGCACGACCGCCACGAGAGCGGCTCGCCGCGGCCGCGCACGATATACGACCTGCCGCCCATCGCGCCGGGGATCACACCGAGGTCGCCCCGCTCCGCCCGGATCGCGCCCTTGCGCGTGATCCACACCTGACGACCGGCGTGCTCCTCGCGCGCGGCGAAGTTGTGGTGGCAGTTCACGCGCTCGACCTCCTTACCGCGGCCGAGCTCCTCGAAGATCGCCGACTGCGCTGCGGCCATCATCCGGTCACGGTTCGCCATCGCGTACTCCTGCGCCCACAGCATGTCGCGGACGTACGCGTCGAACTGCGGCATCCCCTCCTGGAGCCAGGCGAGCTCGGGGTCCTCGGGCGTCAGGCCGTGCGTGTCGGCGAGCGTCCTCGCGACCTTGATGTGCTTCGTCGCGAGCTGGTTGCCGACCCCGCGTGATCCGGAGTGCATCACCAGCCAGACGCGGTCCTTCTCGTCGAGCGCCATCTCGAAGAAGTGGTTGCCTGAGCCGAGGGTGCCGAACTGCTCGAGCGCTCGCGTGACCTGCTTCGCGGTGAGCGCCGGGTTGGGATGCTCCGCGTACCAGACCTGCGCCTCGTCCGGTGCCTCGGCGTGCCACTCGCCGAGGCCGGCCGGAACGGCCCGCTCGATCGCCGAGAGCACGCCGCCCAGATCGTCCGGGAGCTGCGACGCCGTCAGGTCGAGCCGCGCAGCGATCATGCCGCAGCCGATGTCCACCCCGACCGCCGAGGGGATGATCGCCTCGCCGGTCGGGATCACCGAGCCGATCGTCGCACCCATCCCGATGTGGGCGTCCGGCATCAGCGCGACATGCCCTGCGACGATCGGAAGGCGGGATGTGCGCTCGGCCTGCCGGAGCGTCTCCCGCTCGATCAGGGACGCCCACGAGTACAGGCGGTCGTTGACCTTGGTGGCCGGCATGACGGTCCTACGTTGGGCGTCGACTCGCGACGCGTCAACGCCTACTGCGGAACGAAGGCGCCGTAGTTGTCGGGGCCGAGGAGCAGGATCACGAGGCCGATGTTGCGGACCTCGATCCCCTCGAACCTGACGTCGAACGTCGCTGATTCGCCGTCCGGGATATCGGCCGGTGCCTCGACCGTTCCCTCGACCCGATGCCCGTCGCGCGCGTCCAGGATGTAGAAGTCCGGCTCGGGCAGGTCGTGGCCCGTCCGGTTCTCGATCTCGAGCGTCCCGGTCCCGTCGCCGAGGTCGAGCGTTGCGACCAGGCCCAGGTTCTCGTAGACGTACACGCCAGAGCCGGTCGGCAGCACCGCCGTGGGACTCCCCGACGCCGCAGTCGGCGGCGGCGTCGTTCCGCCGTTCTCGCTCGCGTTGCCCTCGTCGTTTGGGGTGCACGCACCCGAAGCACCCGACAGCACAGCGACGACGACCAGGGGCGCGGCGAACCGACGGATAGGGTCCATGAGGCCGGGGCATGATACGAGAACCGGTTGTGGCCGAGCCTCGGAGCGCCATGAAAACGCTGGAGCTGTACCGACACGCCAGGCGCGATCCGAACGCCGACGAGCTGTCGCCCGAGGGCCGCGCCCAGGCCGAGGACCTGGGGCGGTCGCTGTCCGGCCGATTCGATGCCGTCTACGTCTCGCCCGCCCAGCGGGCCGCGCAGACGGTCGCCTGGATCCTGCGTGGGATGCACGTCCAGCTCCCTGCGCACCACGTCGTCGTCCCCGGCCTCGCCGGCAAGAACACCGACGGGTCGCCGCTCCAGCTCGGCGAGGTCCTCGCCGAGCTGCTCGCCGACGTTCCCGAGGGCGGCCGCGCGCTCGCGGTGAGCCATACTCCGATCGTCGAGAAGGCGGTTGCCGGTCTCACCGGTCGAGAGATCGAGCCGCTCGGCGAGTGCGAGGGCGTCGCGCTCACACTCGACGACGACGCGATCCAGGTCGAGGAGCGCCGGCGTCGTCGCGGTTAGAACATCACCGAGCAGTGCGGCGCGGCATCCGAGGCAAACATCGCGTCGGCGCGGCGGACGGCGCCCTCCCGCCGCTCCTCGAGCCGCGCGGCGCGTGAGAGGTGCGCGAACGTCATGCCACCCAGGTAGACCGCTCCCAGCTCGTTGATCGTCAGTGAGAGGTCGGGTTCCTCGTCGGTCCGCCGGCATGACGCGCCGTCGGGCGACGCCTCCAGGACGTAGCGTCCCTCGTTCCACTGGCAGAACGAGTCCGCCACCTCAAAAACGATCCGTCCCTCCGCCGCGTACCCACGTCCCTCGAGTGCCGGTTCGACGTCGACCACCCTTACCCACAACCCGTCCCGCAATCGCAGGTTCAGCCGCCTCGGCTCGGCCAGTAGGAGCAGCAATGGTTCGTCCGCCGGCCGGCTCCACGCCTTGGCCTCGAAGACCAGGTCGACGTCGAGGAGGTAGCGCCACACGTCGGCGTAGGCCTGCGGCGAGACGGCCTGGACGTCGTGGACGAGCAGCTGCGTCTTCGGCGTCGAGTCGTCCCAATCGTGCTTGATCCGGTAGATGGCGTACGCGTCGAGGGCTCCGTCGACCTCGTGACCGGCGAAGAAGTACCGCGCGTCCTTCTCGTCGATGTGTCGCTCGTCCCACTCGAACGCGAACCCGCGATCGTCCATCTGGAACATGCCCGGTCTCACCCGGCGGGCGCGGTCGTAGACCGGCAGGAACACCTTCAGCGCCTGCTCGCGCTCGTACAGGCGGACACGACCGCTCGCCCGGTACGCGTCAACGAACGCCGAGCGCGTCCTCTCGAGCGACGTCGACGCGTTGAAGGATCCGAGCCCGTACCCGAACCGCTGATAGATCCCGCCCTCGGACGCATGCAGCGCCGCGACCGCCTCACCACCCTCGTGGACCTCGTCGAGCTGGCGGCGCATCAGCGCGGTGTTGATCCCCCGGCGTCGATGGGACGGCTTCACGCCCACCGACGTCACGCCGGCGACCGGCAGCTCGCGGCTGCCGGGAACCGTCATGAGAAACGAGTTGACGCCGGCTCCGCCGACGAGCTCACCGTTCTCGACCGCGACGAGCGCGCGCTCGACCTCGACGAACGGCCGGTGGAGATCCATCCACTCGCGCGTCGGATACCACCCGAAGGCCGTCTCCACCGCCTGCATGTGGCGGTCGACCTCCTCGGCCGTGATGTGTCGGATCTCGACGTCCACGATCCGAGCAGCTTACGAGGAGCGCAACCCCTCGAACACGTCCGTCAGCACGGGTCCTGCCGGCTCGCGCTCGGGCCAGGCCACCACGAAGGTCTCGGTCGAGAGCATCTCGGGCCATAGGTCCTGCGGGAGCTCTTCGAGCTCCGCCGCCTGTGTCCGGTGCTCCCGGAGCGCCTCGAGCTTGCGTTTCACGACGCTCCGGCAGTCAACCCGAACGCCGATCCGCTCGTCCGGGACGCCGCGCGGCTGGAACGGCGCGTTCGGATCGGGCGGATCCAGGCCGCGGGAGCGCAGCTCGTCGCCCAGCGCCGCGAGGTCGCGCTCGGCGAGCGCAACGTGCAGCAACCGGGCGGGGCCGCCCTCGCCGAGCCGTTGCCCGACTCGGTGGAACACGTCGGTGGCCACGGAGCCGACCGCGACGTGGTCCTCGTGGGCCGTGATCCCCTCGGGGCCGAACGTGATCACGACCTCGGGCCGGAAACCGAGGAGCGCCTCCTCGACCTCGCTTACGAGTCGCTCCCGCGGCACGCCCGAGACGCCGCCGTCGGGGTGGCGCAGGAAGCGCAGGTCCGGCTCCAGGCCGAGGACGTGGTACGCGGCGAGAGCCTCCGCCTCGCGGACCCGGCCGAGCGTCTCGCGTGTGGCGAGGCTCGGGTCGGAGATCCAGCCCGCCTCCCCGCTCGTCGCGAACACCACCATCAGCTCGAGGTCGTCTGCGTGGAGCGCGCAGGACCCCGAGATGCCGAAGGCGTCGTCGTCGGGATGCGCCAAGACCGCGGCCAGTCGCGGGGTCACGGTAGCGGCGGGAGCTCGAGCAGCGGCTCGAGCCCCACGGTCAGACCGGGTCGCGTCGCGACGGTGCGGATCGCGAGCAGCACGCCGGGCATGAACGACGTGCGGTCGGTGGAGTCGTGGCGGATCGTGAGGGTTTGCCCCTGTCCGCCGAAGATGACCTCTTGATGCGCGACCAGGCCGGGCAGGCGCACGGAGTGCACGCGTACGCCCTCGACCTCTCCGCCGCGCACACCGCCCACGGTCTCGGAGTCGGGTCCGCGGTATTTCTCTTCCCGCTCTTCGACGATGCGGCGGGCGGTCGCGATCGACGTGCCCGACGGCGCATCGGCCTTGCCGTCGTGGTGGAGCTCGATCACCTCGGCGGCGGGGAACACGCGCGCGGCCAACGCCGCGAACCGCTGCATCAGCACGGCGCCGAGTGCGAAGTTCGGCGCGACGATCACGTTCGACTCGCCGCCCTCGGCTTCGAGCGTCGCCCGGATCTCCTCGAGGTCGGCCTCCCCGATGCCGGTCGTGCCGACGACCAGGTTCACGGCGTGCGAGATGCACCACCGGACGTTGTCCATCACCACCGACGGGTGCGTGAAGTCGACCGCGACCTCGACCTCCGCCTCGAGCAGCCGGACGAGCTCGTCGCTGATCGGGACGTCGAGCTTGGGGTTGCCGAGCAGCGGCCCGATCGGCTCCCCGATCCGCGAGCGGTCGACGGCGGCGGCGAGCGCCATGTCCGGCTGCTCGGCGACGGTCCGGCAGACCATCAGGCCCATGCGGCCGCAGGCGCCGATCACGCCGACGCGGATCATCCGAAGGCCGCCTTGCCGAACGGACCGATCACGGCCAGCGACGTGGGCTGGGACAGCACCCGCTTGGCGACCGTGCGGGCTTCCTCGAGGGTCACGCTCTCGATCCGCTGGAGGACCTGGTTCACGGTCAGGATCTCGCCGTGGGAGAGCTCCGACTTGCCCAGGCGCGACATCCGCCCGCTGGGGTCGTCCAGCGACAGGACGAGCGATCCCTTCATGTGGCCCTTCGCCCGGACGAACTCGTCCTCGGTGAGGCCGCCGTCGGCGACGTCGGCAAGTTGGTCGCGCACGATCCGCAGGACCTCCTTCGCGCGCGCTGGCGTCGTGCCGGCGTAGGCGGAGAACAGCCCGGTGTCCACGTACATCGTGTGGTAGCTGTACACCGCATACGCCAGCCCGCGCTTCTCGCGGACCTCCTGGAACAGCCGCGACGACATCCCGCCGCCGAGTGCGTTGTTCACGATGCCCAGGGCAAACCGATCAGGGTCGCTTCGCGAAAGTCCGTTGGTGCCCAAGCAGATGTGCGCCTGCTCGGTCTTGCGGCGCCGGACGTCCGTTCGACCCGACGGCGGCGGAGCAATACCGATCTCGCGCAGCTTCCAGCTGCTCGGCCCCTCGGAGCGGACGGTGCCGGCGTCCATGTTCGCTTCGATCAACTCGAGGAGCCGGTCATGCCTGACGTTCCCCGCCGCAACGCAGACGAAGTTCCTCGGGGCGTAATACCGGCGGTAGTAGCGCTTGATCTGGTCGCGCGTGGCCGCCTGGATGCTGCCTACCGTCCCCAGGATCGGTCGCCCCAGCGGGTGGTCAGGCCAGAGGATCTCGTTGAAGATGTCGTGGATCAGCTCGTCGGGCGTGTCCTCGTGCATGTTGATCTCCTCGAGGATCACCTGGCGCTCGCCGTCGACGTCGGCCGCCCGAATCACAGAGTTCTGGAGCATGTCCGCTAGGTGCTCGACCGCCATCGGGAGGTCGCGGTCGCGCACGCGCGAATAGAAGCACGTGTACTCCTTGGCGGTGAACGCGTTGACGTCGCCGCCGACGGCGTCGAAGGCCTCCGCGATGTCGCGTGCGCTGCGGGTCCGCGTGCCTTTGAAAAGGAGGTGCTCGAGGAAATGGCTGGACCCGCTGATTGGCGGAGGCTCGTCGCGCGAGCCGGCCAGCACCCAGACGCCCAGCGCGACCGAGCGCACGCCGGGCATCCGCTCGGTGACGACGCGGAGGCCCGAGTCGTACTCCGTTCGAGAGATCGGCACGGGCCTGACGCTACTCCGTCGGCGGCGAATCGAACGACGAACGCTCGCGCGGCCGGCGCGGGCCACGGTCGCGGTCGCGGCCACGATCGCGGGGTGGCCGCGGGCCGCGATCCCGGCGCTCGCGCGGTGGCTCCGGCTCCATGCCCTCCGGGATCGCCCACTCCTCGCCGACCGGCCTCAGGCTGATCTTGCCCTGCGGGTCGATGTCCTGGATCTCGACCTCGAGGATGTCGCCCTCCTTCAGCCCGGACTCCTCAACGCTGTTCAAACGCTTGCCGCGCCCGAGCTTGGAGATGTGGACCAGCCCGTCGCGCCCCGGCACGAGGTTGACGAAGGCGCCGAACGTCGTCGTCTTCACGACCTTCCCGGCGAACCGCTCTCCGACCGACAACGGACGGGGGTTCGCGATCTCGTCGATCATCTTGGCCGCCTCGTCGGCGCCCGCCCCCTCGCGGGAACCGATGAACACCGTGCCGTCGTCCTGGATGTCGATGTCGGCGCCCGTCGCCGCGATGATTTCGTTGATCCGCTTGCCCTTGGGCCCGATCACCTCACCGATCTTGTCCACGGGGATCTGGAGCGTGAGGATCCTCGGCGCCTTCGGGTTCACGGCCTCGCGCGGCGCCGAGATCGCCGCAAGCATCGTGTCGAGGATGAACAGCCGGGCCTCGCGGGCCTGCTTCAGCGCCTGGACCAGCGCCTCGGCCGGCAGGCCGGTGACCTTCATGTCGAGCTGGATCGCGGTGACCCAGTCCTTGGTACCGGCGACCTTGAAGTCCATGTCGCCGAGCGCGTCCTCGGCACCGAGGATGTCCGTAAGCGTGACGTAGCGGTCGTCCTCGGCTATCAGGCCCATCGCGATGCCCGCGACCGGCGCCTTGACAGGCACGCCCGCGTCCATCAACGACAGCGTCGACGCGCACACGCTCGCCATCGACGTCGAGCCGTTCGACGACAGGACGTCGGACACCAGCCGGATCGTGTACGGGAACTCGTCCTCCTGCGGGATTACCGGCACGAGCGCCCGCTCGGCCAGCGCCCCATGGCCGATCTCGCGACGGCGCGGCGAGCCGATTCTCCCGACCTCACCCGTTGAGAACGGCGGGAAGTTGTAGTGGTGGATGTACCGCTTGGACTCCTCGGGGTCCAGGGTGTCGATCATCTGGTTCATCCGGAGCATCCCGAGCGTGGTCACGTTCAGGACTTGCGTCTCGCCTCGCTGGAACAGCGAGGAGCCGTGCGCCCGCGGGACCAGCCCGACCTCGCACGAAAGCGGACGGATCTCGTCGACCTTGCGGCCATCCAGGCGAACGCCATCGTCGAGGATCCTCTGCCGCATGATGCTCTTCTGGAGGTCTTTGAACGCCGGCGAGACTTGCGCCGCGGCGTGCGCGAACGCCTCCTCGCCCCAGGACTCGAGCAGGTGGGCGGTGAGATCCTCCTTGACGCGGTCGAGCCCTGCCTCACGGTCGGCCTTGCGGGTCACCAGCACCGCGAGCATCCGCTCGCGCGCGAACGACTCAACCGCCTGCCAGGTCTCGTCCGTGTAGGGCTTGCTCGGCTCGAACGCCGTGCGTTCGATCTCGACGCGCGATAGGAACTCGTTCTGGAGGTCGATCATTTCGCCCAGCGCGCGCTTGGCGGCCTCAAGGCCGTCCGCGATGACCTCCTCGGTCGGCGCGACCGACGCGCCGCCGCCCTGGAGCAACCCCCACGACTCGTCCGGCGCCTCGCCCTCGATCATCAGGATGTCGATCGTTCCCATGTCGTTGCGCCGGCCGGCGACGACGACGTCGAACGTGGCCTGCTCGAGGTCCTGGAACGAGGGGTTGACGCGCCACTCGCCGCCGATCAGGCCCATGCGGACCCCGGCGACCGGACCGTCGAACGGGAGTCCCGCCATCATCGTCGCTAGGCTCGCTGCATTGATCCCAGGGATGTCGTACGGGTTGGCCATGTCGACCGACAGCACCGTGACGACGACCTGGACCTCGTCCCGGTAGCCCTCCCTGAACGTCGGCCGCAGCGGGCGGTCGATCAGCCGCGCCGTCAGGATCGCCGTCTCGGACGGACGGCCCTCGCGGCGGAAGAACCCGCCGGGGATCTTGCCCGCCGCGTACATCCGCTCCTCGACGTCGACGGTGAGCGGGAAGAAGTCGATGCCCTCGCGGGGCTTGGCGGTGGTGCAGGTCGCGAGGACCTGCGTCTCGCCGTACGTCAGGACGACGGAGCCGCCGGCCTGCTGGGCGAGCTTGCCTGCCTCGAACCGCATCTCCTGCGGTCCGATGGTCGTGCTCTGCGTGGTGGCCACGTTGGTGTTCCCCTTTGTGGGATCTCGCGCCGCACGCGCGGCGCTCGGACGGATCGGCCACGTCCGAGGCGGGGAGGATGGCCAGTTGTCAGTGGTGAGCCTCCGGGAAGGCCCGGGGGCTCGCTACTGATAACCGACCCGGTCCCCTCCTCGTCCGCGGGTGTCGGGTTCTTCGCACCCCTCCTTACGGGGAAGGGCGGCTCTCGCCGCCCCACCCGGGTCGTTCCTAACGCCTGAGACCCAGGCGCGCGATCAGTTCTCGGTACCGCTCGATGTCCTCTCGCTTGAGGTACTCGAGCAGCCTGCGCCGACGCCCGACCAGCATCAGCAAGCCACGGCGCGAGTGGTGGTCCTTCGTGTGCTTCTTGAGATGCTCGGTGAGGTCGGCGATCCGCCTGCTGAGCACGGCGACCTGAACCTCCGCGGAGCCCGTGTCTGTCTGGCCACGGCGGTACTCGCCGATGATCTGGGTCTTTGCTTCCTTGGTAAGCGGCATGCGACCAGCCAAGGCTACCAGCACGAACGTTGGGCCGTCCGGCGTCAACGCTCGAGCAGCGCCCGGACGACGATCGCGAGGCCCGAGCTGCCGGCAAACGTCAGGACGGCCGGCCGCAGCCAGCTTCGGTCGAGCCACCCGGCGAGGCGGACGGCCAGCCACAGCCCCACAAGCATGCCGGGGATCAGCACGAGAGCGAGTGCCACGTGCCACACGTGGACCCGACCCACCACGGCCAGACCGGCCAGGGCAAGCAGCAATCCAGCCAGGTATGAGAGCGCGAGCGTGGACCGCAGCTCGGGTCCGGGCCGTCGTTGGTAGACGACCGCGAGCGCCGGCCCGCCGACCGCCGCGGTCGTCCCCATCACGCCCGACAGCGCGCCGGCGCCGACGTTGAGCCATCGCCTGGGCTCGAGGTCGAGCCCGAGCGCGCTCAGCGCCACGCCGAGGATGACGGCGAGGCCGATCACGATCGCGAGCGAACGCTGCGGAACGACGAGCAAGACGACGACACCGAGGAACACGCCGGCAGCGCGTCCGACCATGATCGAGAGGAAGCCAGGCCGGTCGATGTGGTGCCGCTCGCGGACCGCCATCACGGACGACATCGGAAGGGCGACGAGCATGATCGTGACCGGCACGGCATCCGGTCGCACCAGGCCGAGGACCGGCACGGCGACGAGCGCGAACCCAAACCCGATGGCCCCTTGAACCACGCCGCCCGCGACCGACGCGACGATCAGCAGGAGCAACACGGGCACCGCGATGTCTAGCGTCAGCCGTCCTCCCCGCTGAGCACGATCTCGCGGGTACGTCGGACGTCCTCGTCCATCGCCTTTACGAGATCGGCGACGTCCTCGAACCGCTCCTCGTCCCGAAGGCGCTCCCAAAACTCGACGCTCAGCGCCCGGCCGTGGAGCTCGCCTTCGAAGTCGAGGAGGTACGCCTCCACGTGGAGCGGCTCGAGGCCGAACGTTGGGTTCGTGCCGACGCTGATGGCGGCCGCATCGACGCCGTACTCGCCGGAAGCGCGCCCCGCGTAGATGCCGGTCGCGGGCAACAGGACCCGTGGCTCGGTCTCGAGGTTCGCCGTCGGGTACCCGAGACCGCGGCCGCGGCCGGCGCCACCCACGACCTTCCCGTCCACGGCGTACCGGCGGCCGAGGGCGCGGGCCGGCCATGCCAGGTCCCCTTCGCCGAGAGCGGTCCGGATCGACGAAGAGGAGATCGGCCTGCCGTCGACCTCGAACAGCTCCACCGGCTCAGCCGTGAACCCGAACGCCGGTCCCATCTCTCGGAGCGTGTCGATCGACCCGAGCGCGCGGTGACCGAACGTGAAGTTGGCGCCGACGACGACGTGGACGGTATGCAGCGCCGCGAGCACATCGCGGACGAAGTCCTCGGCCGGCACGAGGGAGAGCTCCTTCGTGAACCCAAGTACGACGAGCGCGTCGATCCCCGTCTCCGCGATCAGGGCGGCCTTGCGTTCGGTAGTGGTGAGCAGCCGCGGCACGTGGTCTGGTGTGAGCGTCTCGCGCGGGTGCCGGTCGAACGTGACGGCGACGGCGCGCGCGCTTCGCTCTCGCGCCGCGTTGACCGTGCGCTCGAACACGGCACGGTGTCCGAGGTGCACGCCATCGAAGAAGCCGATCGTGACGACCGAGGCTCCGTCGTCGAGCGGTAGCGAATCGATGCCGCGCCTGATCTCCACGGCGGGGAGGGTATCGGATGGAACGAGCGCTCCAGCTGCGTTTTGCCGGCTGCGTTTTGCCGGGTTCGTTTCTTGCCGGCCGCGTTCGGCCGGCGCGTTCACGGCGCGAGGATCACCTCGGGACGTGCCTTCGCGCCATCGTCGCGGTACACGCCGATCAGCGTTCCGTCCGGCCCGAACACCGCGTACGGGCCCTCCGTCCCCGCCGGCGCCAGAACGCTACCGTGCGAGGCGACCCGCGCCTCATCGGGATCGAGCTCGATGCGTGGCAGGTGCGCCACGGCGCGCTCGATCGGCAGCGCTTCGCGAACGTCGTCCGGGCGGACGGCATCGCGAACGCCGAACGGCCCGATCGCCGTTCGAACGAGGCGCGTGAGATGGGCCCCACAAACCAGCGTCGCCCCCACATCGGCCACGAGCACGCGGACGTACGCCCCGCTCGAGCACGTCACGCGGAAGTCGAAGTCCCGGCCATCGAAGGCCGCGACGTCGAAGGCAGCGACCAGGATCGGCCGGGGCGCGGCCTCGATCGTCGCACCCTTACGAGCCGCCTCGTAGAGCTTCGTCCCGCCGACCTTCACCGCCGAATACGCGGGCGGCCGCTGCATCGACTCACCCAGGAACGCCGCAACGGCCGCCTCGAGCGCATCACGCGTGATCGCCACCTCGGAGGTTCGGACGATCGTCCCGTCGGCGTCGAGCGTATCGGTCTCCTGTCCCAGTCGCGCGCTGCCCTCGTACGTCTTCGGCAGATCGCTCAGGAACCGGAGCAGTCGGGTCGCGCGCCCAACGCCGACGATCAGTAACCCGGTCGCCATCGGATCGAGCGTCCCCGCGTGCCCCACCTTCCGAGTCCGGAGCCGCTTTCTCACCACATCGACGACATCGTGCGACGTCAGACCGGCCGGCTTGTCGACCAGGACGAGACCCTCCGGTGGCATGTCCGCAGGCTACTCGGGCTGCATGGGCCAGGTTCTTCCTCTTTGCGCGCGGAACGCCGTGGAGCGATCGCGCCGGCTCCGAAGAGGCCACCGAAGCTGTAGACGGATCGCCTCTTGACTCTTCTTGTCCCTGCTGAAGAGGGGGTTGACATTCGAACTCTTGTCCCTGCTGAAGAGGGGGTTGACATTCGAACGTGTGTTCGGTACGCTTCGAGTTCCTCCCCCGCGACCGTGTCTGATCGAGACGAGGTCCGGGTGCAACAAGGCAGCGACGCCGACCGGCTGGTCGGGGATATCCAGAACGTCCATCAGCGAATCTGTGCGGCCCAGCGCGAGCTGTTCCGCCTGCTCGCCGAGGCCGATCGGCGGGAGGTCTGGCGCGACTCAGGCGCGCGGGACATGACGCAGTGGGTCTCCATCACGCAGGGGATCTCGGCCTGGAAGGCTGCCCGATGGCTCGCGGCCGCGCGCGCCCTCGAGTTTCTGCCCTCCACATCAGAGGCGATGGAGCACGGGGCCTTGGGTATCGACAAGGTCGTCGAGCTCACTCGATTCGCCGACGTCGAGACGGAGGACGGGCTCGTCGCGTGGGCGCAACGGGTCTCGATGTGGGCGGTGAGGCGCCGCGCCGACCTCGAGGTCCGTCGTTCGCTGGAGGAGATGCGCGACGTCGAACGCTCGCGCTCGCTCTCGTGGTGGTACTTCGATGAGGGCCGGCGCTTCGGGCTGGAGGCCGAGCTGCCGGCCGCGGACGGCGCCGTCGTCGCCAAGGCGATCGAGCGCGTGGCTGCCCGTGTACCCGTGATGCCGGACGAGGCGGACGAGATCTTCGCGGAGTCGCGCCGCGCCGATGCACTTGTGGCCCTCGCGTCGGGCGGGCTCTCGAGCGAGGACCACCCGGACCGGGCGACCGTAGTGGTCCACGCACGGCTCGATGCGCTCGAACGGGACGAGGTTGGCTGCGAGATCGAGGGCGGCGGGATCGCACCCGTGCAGACGACTAGGCGTCTGCTATGCCACTCGCGCGTCCAAGCGCTGCTCGAGGACGAGAACGCGCAACCGGTCCGCGTGGGGAGGCTGCGCCGAGATCCCCCCGGATGGATGATCCGCCAGCTCCGCTATCGGGATCGCGAGTGCTCGTTCCCCGGGTGCGGGGCGCGTAGGTTCACGCAGGCCCACCATGTCGTGTGGTGGGAGCGTGGAGGGGAGACCGACCTCGAGAACCTGATCCTGGTGTGTGCGTACCACCACAAGCTCGTCCACGAGTTCGGATGGTCCGTGCGCCGCGACGCCGATCGCGCCGCGTGGTTCCGGCCCGATGGTTCGGCGTTCGCGACGGGTCTGGATCCGCCGCAGACCGAGGTCGCGTGAGCAGCGTCCCCGAGCGGCCTGCTCGACCGGACGGACAGTGAAACGGACCTAGATCCGGCGTCGAGCGTTCGTCACATGACGTCGGCGGCCGGGACGGACGCCGGCGTCGTCGTTCGAAGCGCGTTCTTCAGCCGTTCGATCGTGTCGGCGAGGCCGACGTGGGAGGTGTAGCCCGCGGCCAACTTGTGGCCGCCGCCGCCGAAACTCGACGCCACCGCGGCGAGGTCGTTGCCGCCTCGCGAGCGCATGCTGACCTTCAACGGGCCGTCGAGCTGCTGCTTTACGACGACGGCGACGTCGACGTCGCGCGTGGTTCGAACCACGTCGATCAGGTCGTCGGTGTCGGCCGAGTGGGCGCCGGCGGCGGCCAGGTCCGCCTGCGTCAGGTACGTCCAGATCAGGTCGGCGTCGCGTTCGACGGCGAGCCGCCCCAGCGCCACGGCGAGCACGCGCAGGAACGCCGTCGAGTTGTCCTCGTAGAGCGCGCGTGCGAGCGCCGCGTGGTCGAACGGGTGCTCGCGGAGCTCGGCCGCGATCCGAAGGGTGTCAGGCGTCGTCGCCGCGTACTGGAACCGGCCGGTGTCGGTCACGAGCCCTGCGTACAGGCACATCGCCGCCTCGGTGGGGATGTCGTCACCCATCGCCTTCGCCAGCCGGTACACGATCTCGCATGTCGAGGACGCCGTCGGGTCGACGACCGGCACGGTCCCCAGGCCCTCGTTGCTTACGTGGTGGTCGATCCAGATCAGCTCGCGCGCGACCTTCGCGATCGGAGCGAGCGACGCCAGACGGTCCAGCGACGCCGTGTCGCATGTGACCATCACCTCGGGTGCACGAGGAAAGCGTTTCGGCGGTACGAGCGCCTCGACGCCCTGCAGCGCGTTCGCCCACCGCGGGAGCTCGAACCGCTCGTTGCCGAACGAGCAGACCGTCTCCGCCCCACGCGAGCGCAGCAGGTTCGACAGCCCGAGCATCGAGCCGAGCGCGTCGGGGTCTGGGTTGACGTGGCATGCGAGCGCGACGACGGGCGCCGCGCGCAGGATCTCCGCCGCGCGGGCGAGCCCCTCAGCCACGCTCGTCCTCGTGGAGCTTGCGGATCAGCCCCTCGATCCGGTCGGCCGTCTCGACCGTCGTGTCCTCCTCGAATTCCAGCTCCGGCAGGACCTTCAGCCGGACCTGCCCGCCGATCACCCGTCGCAGGTGCGCCGTCGCCGAGCGGAGCGCCGCCGCGCTGGCCCTGCGTTCCCTCTCGTCCCCCAGCACCGTGTAGTAGACCCACGCCCTGCGCAGGTCCGGCGAGACCTTCACGCCCACGACGGTCACGAACCCGACGCGCGGGTCCTTCAGCTTGGGGATCTCCTCGGCCAGGATCTCGCGGAACTCCTCCGAGACCCGGTCGGGTCGCGTTCCGTCCGGCACGGCCTCAGTCCTCCGGATAGTGCAGCGAGACCTCGGCGTCGATGATCTCCACCTCGGCCCACCGGTCGATGAGCTTCTCCACCTCGTGGAGTACCCGCTTGGCGTGGTACGCCTCACCCGCGACCGCCGAGACGGCGATGGTCGCCCGCTGCCACAGATCATGATGCTCCACCTCCGCGACCGACACGTTGAACTTCGAGCGGATCGCGTTCGTCAGCGTCTTGAGGACATGACGCTTCTGCTTGAGCGAGGCGACCGCCGGGATGCGCAGGTCGAACCGTTCGAGCGCGACGAGCATCACACCTCCCGAGCGACGCTCGGCCGCCGCGGCGGCGCTACAGCTGGCGGGCGACCTCTCGGACCTCGTAGGCCTCGATCACGTCGCCCTCCTTCACGTCGTTGAAGTTCTCGATCCCGATGCCGCACTCGAAGCCCTCGGCGACCTCCCGGACGTCGTCCTTGAAGCGCCGGAGCGAGCCGATCCGGCCGTCGTACACGATCACGCCGTCGCGGACGACGCGGGCACGGGCCCCTCGCACGATCTGCCCACGCGTGACCATGCAGCCGGCAATCGTGCCGGCGCGCGGCACGCGGAACGTGGCTCGGACCTCGGCCATGCCGAGCTCCGCCTCGCGTTCCTCGGGCGCGAGCATCCCCGAGAGCGCGCTGCGGATGTCGTCGATCGCGTCGTAGATCACGCGGTACAGGCGCACGTCGACGCCCTCGCGCTCGGTCAGCTCGCGCGCGGCCACATCGGGCCGCACGTTGAACCCGACGACGATCGCGCGCGAGGCGACCGCCAGTGAGACGTCGCTCTCGGTGATCGCGCCGACGCCGCTCCGGATGATGTTCACGCGGACCTCGTCCTGCGGGATCTTGGCGAAGGAGTCCTCGAGCGCGCCCAGCGAACCCTGGACATCGGCCTTCAGGACGATGTTGAGCTCGGCCAACTCCGCCTCGCGCGCCTGCGCCATCAGGTCCTGGAGCGTGGGGGCGCGCGTCGTGACGAGCTCGGCGGCGCGGACCTTCGCCTCGCGCTCCTGCGCGGTGTGGCGCGCCTCGCGCTCGTCCTCGACCTCGCGGAAGTCGTCGCCGGCGTTCGGCACGTGGGACCACCCGAGGACCTGCACCGGCTTGCTGGGACCGGCCGACTTCACCTGCTGGCCGTTCTCGTCGAGCATGGCGCGGATACGCGCCCAGGCGGTGCCCGACACGAGCGTATCGCCGACGTCGAGCGTGCCGCGCTGCACCAGGACGGTCGCCACCGGGCCGCGACCCTTGTCGAGGTTCGCCTCGATCACGGCGCCGCGTGCGCGTCCCTCGGGATCGCCCTTGAGGTCCTCGATGTCGGCGACCAGCAGGATCGTCTCGAGCAGCGCGTCGAGGTTGGTGCGCGCCTTCGCGGAGACGTCCACGAACTCGTAGCTGCCGCCCCACTCGGCGGGCACGACCTCGCGTTCGACCATCTGCTGTCGGACGCGTTGCGTGTCGGCTTCCGGCTTGTCGATCTTGTTGACCGCGACGATGATCGGCACGCCGGCCGCGCGGGCGTGGTCGAGCGCCTCGAGCGTCTGCGGCTTCACGCCGTCGTCGGCGGCGACGACCAGCACCACGATGTCGGTCACCTGTGCGCCGCGGGCGCGCATCGCTGTGAACGCCTCGTGGCCAGGAGTGTCGATGAACGTGATCTCGCGCCCGTCGACGTGGACCTGGTACGCGCCGATGTGCTGCGTGATGCCGCCGAACTCGCCGGAGACGACGTCCGTGCGTCGGATCGCGTCGAGCAACAAGGTCTTGCCGTGGTCGACATGGCCCATCACCGTGACGACCGGCGGTCGCGGCTTCAGGAGCGCCGGGTCGATCTGCTCCTCTCCGGGCTCCTCCTCCTCGATGCCAACGATCTCGGCCTCGTAGCCGAGCTCGGTTGCGATCAGCAAGATCGCGTCGTCCGACAGCGACTGCGTCGCGGTGACCATCTCGCCCGCCGAAATAAGAATCTTCACGACCTCCGCGGCGCTCCGGTTGGTCTTGTCCGCGATCTCCTGCGCGGTCGCGCCGCGCGTCAGCTTGAGCGTCGGCGGCGCGGCCCTCCCCGGCACCGGCGCGGGAGCGGGTGCGGATGGGGCGCGTCCAGATGGTGCGGCCGGTGCGGCAGGAGTCGTCTTCGCCGCGGCGGGCGCGCCGTTCCCGGCTGGCTGCGACGCGACGGCCTCGTCGGCCTTGCCCTCCGCCGTGGTGGTCTTGGCGTCGGCCCTCTTCTCGGGCGTGACCGCGGCGATCTCGGCCACCTTCTTCGGCCGCCGCTTTGGGAGCGGCTCCTCGACGGCCTCCCGGAGCTTCGCCTCGGGCACGGCCTTGCCGCCGGAGGCGCGCAGGCGAGGGACGGCCTGGTCTGGGACGGACGACGAGGCCGTCAGGCCGTCGACGCCCATCTCCTTGAGAGCGGCGAGCAGATCCTTGCTCGCGACGCCCAGCTCTTTCGCCAGCTCGTGGACCCTCACGTGATGCCTGCCTACCTTCCCGTCGATACCTTCGATGTCACGGTGACAGCGGACGCTCGAGCACGCGCTCGAGGTCGGCTCTTAGCCTAGCGGCTCCGCCGCGATCCAGACCCACCCGGAGCGCCCGCGCGAGCGCGCCGCGACGCAAGGCTTCGTCGACGCACGCGGGCGTCGGGTGGACGTACGCGCCGCGACCGGGCGCCTTCCCCGTCGGGTCGGGCGCGATCGCTCCGCTCGCCGCGCGGACCACGCGCACCAGCGCCCGCTTGGACGAAGCGGCCCGACAGCCGACGCACGTGCGCACCGGCTCGGGCACCGTCACTCAGCCCTCCGAGGACGACTCCTCACCGGCGGCCCCCACGCCCGCCGCCGAGGCGCTCTCGACGTCCACCGTGACCTCGCCGATGGCGGCAGGCCCTTCGTCGGTGGCGTTGCGGCCGTCCTCCGGCGGTGTTTCGGCGGGTGCCGCCGCCGTCCGCCCCTCCTCCGCGACCTGGGTCTCGCTCTTGATGTC
This sequence comes from Actinomycetota bacterium, assembly GCA_046729855.1. Taxonomy (GTDB): domain Bacteria; phylum Actinomycetota; class UBA4738; order UBA4738; family HRBIN12; genus DATHSY01. Next base: position 31,553 of record JBKPHM010000031.1, read on the forward strand.
GATTCGCCAGCCGGTGAGCCGCGCTGCGAGCCGGGCGTTCTGGCCCTCCTTGCCGATCGCGAGCGAGAGCTGGTAGTCGGGGACCGTGACGACGGCGGTCTGCGCCGATGCGTCGATGCGCGCCTCCTTGACCTTCGCAGGCTGGAGCGCGTTCGCGACCAACGTCGCCGCGTCGTCACTCCACGGCACCACGTCGATCTTCTCCCCGCGCAGCTCGTTGACGACCATCCGCACGCGCGAGCCCTTCGGACCCACGCACGCGCCGACCGGGTCAACGCCGGGCTCGTGGGAGGAAACAGCGATCTTCGACCGATGGCCCGGCTCGCGCGCCACGGCTTTGATCTCCACGATGCCCTCCGCGATCTCGGGCACCTCCAGCGCGAACAGGGCCTTCAGCAGCCCCGGATGCGTCCGAGAGACGACGATCTGTGGGCCCTTGGTGCCCTTGCGGACCTCGGTGATGTACGCCTTGACGCGCTCGCCGTGGCGATACGACTCGGACGGCACCTGCTCCGCCTGTGGAAGCAGGGCCTCGACCTTGCCGAGGTCCAGCAGCATGTATCGGCGCTCCTGCTGCTGCACGATGCCGGTGACCACGTCACCCTCGCGTCCGGCGAACTCCTCGTACGTCATCTCGCGCTCCGCGTCGCGGAGCTTCTGGAAGATGACCTGCTTCGCGGTCTGCGCGCCGATCCGGCCCTTGAACTCGTCGGTGACCTCCACCTCCTCCTCGGAGATCACGCGTGTCGCGTACTCGGCCTCGTGCTCCTCGTCGCCCGGCGAGACCTCGTACTCCTCGAGCCGCTGCACCCAGACGCGCAGGTCCCCGGACTCGGGGTCGATCTGGGCGCGTACGCCGAACGTCTCCTCGTCAAGGTCGGGATGCTGCTGCTTCCACCACGACTTGTAGGCGGAGGCCATGGCCTCCTCGAGCCCGGCGAGGATCGTCTCGAAGGCGATGCCCTTCTCGCGCTCCAGCTCGCGGAGCGCCGCGATCATCTCGGCGTTCATCTACCTGCTCCTATCCGGTCCCCACTCGAAGACGGTCCTTGCCGCCTGCACCGCGTCGTAGGGGACGCGCAGCTCTCCGCCGTCGGTTGCGATCGTGATCGCCTCCGCGTCGGCCGAGACCAGCGCGCCCCGGTGCACCTTCGAGCCCTCGATCGGCTCGACCGTCTTCACCTTCACTAGCTCGCCGATGCTCCGCTGGAAGTGCCGCGGGTCCTTGAGCGCGCGCTCCAGGCCCGGTGAGCCCACCTCCAGCTCATACCGACCCGAGCCGAAGTCCTCCAGGTCCAGCCGGCGCGAGAGCTTCTCCGAGGTCTGCGAGATCGTGTCGAGGTCGACGCCGCCCTCCCGCGTCACGGTCACCCGCAGAACCATCCGGCCGGCCTCCCTGCGGTACGTGATGTCCCACAGCTCGAGGCCGACCGACTCGACCACAGGCCGGACCAGCGTCTCCACGTCCCTCTCGCTCCTCATCCTTGCGAAGCGTCCTCTGAAAAACAGAAGTGGGCTGCGAGCCCACTTCGTCGGTGACACCGCTCGTTGTTGCCTCAGAGTATAGACGGTGCCGTCACCGTAGGCCTGAGCGGCGCTGCGTCACAGGGCCCGGCGCTGACCGCCGGGACGTCCCCAGTGGTCTCGCCGGTTCATCCGACGCAGGAGCCGTGGGTCGTCCCACCCGCGGTTCAGCCGGACGCCGAGTTGCCGGCACGCCGCCTCGGCGTGCTCCGGCGAGGGGACGACCTCCCGGATCCAGTTCCCGTCGACGTCGACGAGGACCAGGTCCCACGTACGCAGCCCGACGTGCTGTAGGACCGCCTCGACCTCGGGCTGGAGCGAGGCGAACCGTCGGAGACGGTGCGTGGGTCCCGTTGCCATCGTCCGGAACCTACGGCTAGGGGGCGACCGCGAGCAACCGCTGGGCAGCATCGGCCGCGCGCGCGAGCGGCGCCTGAGAGCGCTCCCCCGTCGCCCGCACCTTCAGGTCTGCGGTTCCCGCTTTGAGGCCGCGCCGCCCCACCACCACCTGCACCGGGTAGCCGATGAGGTCCGCGTCATTGAACTTGACGCCCGCGGCGCCGTCCCGGTCGTCGATCACCGTCTCGACGCCCGCGTCGAGTAGTTCGCCGTAGATCCGCTCGGCCTCCGCGACTACGTCGTCGTCGTCGCGATTGGCCGGGATGACGCACACTTGGAACGGCGCCATCGCCTTCGGGAGCTTCAGGCCGGCCTCGTCGCGGAACTGCTCGGCCGCCGCGCCGAGCGTGCGAGAGATGCCGAGCCCATAGCAGCCCATCTGGAACAGCTGCTCGGTGCCGTCCTCATCGACGAACGTCGCCTTGAGGGGCGCCGAGTACTTCGTCCCGAGCTGGTAGATGTGCGCGACCACGATCGACCGCCCGATCCGGAGGTCGCCGCCGTCGATCGGGCAGCGGTCGCCCTCGCGGATCTGGACGACGTCCTCGTACCTGTCCACGCGGAAGTCCCTGGGCGTGTTCGCCCCCCGCACGTGCCGGTCGGCCCGGTTCGCGCCGGTGACCCAGTCCTTTCCGGCGCGCACTGAATGGTCGGCGACCACGACCGCGTCGTCGGGCATCCCCTGCGGGCCGATGTAACCCTTCGCGAACCCGCGCCCGTCGAAGTCCGCATCCTCGAACACCCGGATCGGCGTCGGGAAGTAGAGCTGCTCGAGCTTCTCTTCGGCGACCTCGCGGTCGCCGGGCACAAGGACGGCAACGGTCTGCCCTCCCGCGTCGAAGAGGATCGTCTTCAGCGTGCGTCCGGCCGGAACGCCGAGGAACGCCGTGAGTGCGTCGATCGTCGCGGTGTCCGGCGTGTCGAGGACCGCGAGCGGTTCGAGATCGCTCTGGTCGACCGGGTTCGGCGGACGCGGGCGTGCGGCCTTGGCGTCCGCGAGGTAGTCGCCGTTCACGCACTCGACGAACAGGTCCTCGCCGACGTCGGCACGGGCCATGAATTCGTGGTTGATCCCCCCGCCGATCTGGCCGGCCTCGGCCTCGACGACGACGTAGGACAAGCCGAGCCGGTCGTAGATCCGCCCGTACGCCTGGAGCATCACGTCGTAGGACCGGCGCATGCCCTTCTCGTCGCGATCGAACGAGTACGCATCCTTCATCAGCAGCTCGCGGACTCGGAGCAGGCCGAAACGGGGCCGGAACTCGTCGCGGTATTTCCACTCCACCTGGTACAGGTTCACGGGCAGCGAGCGATACGAGGGATGCTCCGCGGCGACGAGCGGCGTCACGACCTCCTCCTCCGTCGGCCCCAGGAGCATCTCGCGCTCGTGCCGATCGACCAGGCGGAAGAGCAGTTCCCCGTACAGATCCCACCTGCCGGTCGCCTTCCACGGCTCGGCCGGCAGCAGGATCGGCATCCGGATCTCCTGTGCGCCCGTCGCGTCCATCTCCTCGCGGACGATCGCTTCGATCTTGCGCATCGATCGCAGCCCGAGCGGCAGCGACGTGTAGATGCCGGCGGCCAGCTGCCGGATGAAGCCGGCGCGCACCAGCAGCCTGTGGGAGGGCGCCTCCGCCTCAGACGGATCGTCGCGAAGAGTCGGCGCGAACAGGTGCGACAGCCTCATGGGCCCCACAGGATACCGGCCGGATCGGCGCGATCCGGGCAGTCGCGCCTGCGAGACAACGTGGACACAGGCGTCACAACGTTGACGATGCGCGCCGCGACCGCCAAGCTCCCCGCACCGCCGAGCCCGGGGAGCGACGTGCACATCCAGCCCGACCGAGGGACGTTCGACTCGCTCGCGACGACGTGGCCCCTCGTGCCGGTGTGGACCGAGCTGCTCGCCGACGTCTCCACGCCCGTGGGGACCTTCCCGTCGCTCGCCGGCGGCGGGCCCGGGATCCTGCTCGAGAGCGTCGAGCGCTCGGAGCGGTGGGGTCGGTACTCGTTCGCGGCGGGCGACCCGGCCGCCGTGATCGTCGCCGACGAGGGTGGCCTCCGCGTCCGGGACGTCCGGCGGCGGCTCCCGCTCGACCCGCCGGCCTCGGGCGGGTCCGTACGGGCGGCCCTCACATCGGTCGCTGGGCAGCTCGCCGGGCCGCGCCTGCCCGGCCTCCCGCCCCTGACCGGCGGCCTGATGGGTTACCTGGCGTACGAGGCCGCCGAGCTGCTCGACGGCCACCCAGTCCCGGACCCGGCGGCTGCCCCTTGTCCGCCGGTCGGGCTCCTGGTGATCGACCGGGCCGTCGTGTTCGACCATTGGCGGCAGCGGCTGCTCCTGGTCGCACACGCCCCGGCGGGCGCGTACGACGACGCGGTGCATGGCCTGGAGGGACTCCAGGCCACCGTGGCCAGCGCCACCGTCCCCGCGCCGACGCCGCTCGGATCCACCGAGGACGGTCCCGACGAGGGCGAGGCGAACATGCCGGACCAGCGCTACCGCCACATCGTCGAGTCCTTCAAGGAACACATCTTGGCCGGGGACATCTACCAGGGCGTCCCGTCGCGGCGCGTCTCGTTCCCGGCCCCGGACGGCGGCTACCCGGTGTACCGCAGCCTGCGCGTCACGAACCCTGCGCCGTACATGTTCTTCCTCCGGATGCTCGGCTTGGAGCTGGCGGGATCGTCGCCGGAGCCGCTCGTCCGGGTCGAGGGACGACGCGTCTGGACACGCCCGATCGCCGGCACGAGGCCGCGCGGGACGACCGAGATCCGCGACCGCCTGCTCGAGCACGAGCTGCTCGCCGACCACAAGGAGCAGGCCGAGCACGCGATGCTCGTCGACCTCGCGCGCAACGACCTGGGCCGCGTGTGTCGTCCGGGCACCGTCCGGCCGACCGAGCTGATGGTCGTCGAGCGGTTCTCCAAGGTGATGCACATCGTCTCGACCGTCGAGGGCGAGCTGGCGGACGGACAGGACGCGTTCGACGCGCTGGCCGTGACGTTCCCCGCCGGCACGGTTACCGGCGCGCCGAAGCGCCGAGCGATGGAGCTGATCGCCGCGGCCGAGCCGACGGCGCGCGGACCGTACGCGGGCGCGGTCGGCTACCGCACATTCGCGGGCGACCTCGACTTCTGCATCACGATCCGGACGGCCGTCGTCGCGGACGGTCTCGCGCACGTCCAGACCGGGGCCGGCATCGTCGCGGACAGCGACGCGGAGACGGAGCTGCGTGAGACGATGGCCAAGGCCGAGGCGCTGCTGCCCGCCGTGGCGGCGGCCGGCGGGACCGTGATCGTGCAGACCGGAGAGACGCCGCGATGATCTTGGTGGTCGACCACTACGACTCGTTCACCTTCAACCTGGTGCAGCTGATCGAGGGCTTGGGCTTCGCGACCCACGTGGTGAAGAGCGACGAGCGTACGGCCGAGGAGCTCGTGGAGGAACGCCCCGAGGCGGTCGTGCTGTCACCCGGTCCCGGCCGGCCCGAGGACGCCGGGTGCTTCCCGAGGCTTCTCCAGATCCTGCCCGACGACACGCCGGTCTTGGGAGTGTGCCTCGGGCATCAGGCGCTCGGGGTGGGGCTGGGCGGGACGGTCGAGCGCGCGACGCCCGTCCACGGCAAGGCCTCGCTCGTCTACCACGACGGTAAGGGCATCCTCGAGGGCGTCAGCGACCCGTTCGAGGCGGCGCGTTACCACTCGCTGGTGGTCACCGCCGAGTCGCTGCCTGGGCAGCTCGAGCTCACGGCGTGGACGGAGGACGGGCTGGTGATGGCGGCCCAGCACCGCGCGCTGCCGCGCTTCGGCGTGCAATTCCACCCCGAGTCGATCCTCACCCCCGAAGGACCGAGGATCGTCGAGAACTTCCTCCGTCTGGCCGCTCGCGTCTAGGGCGTCGTTCAGTTCAGAAGGGTTGCGTCGAAGGCGTACGTCAGGTTGTCGTCCTTCGGGAACGCGGCACAGCTGTACCGCCACTGCTGGTCCCGCCAGCAGCGCCCGTCCCGCCGCGTGCTCGCGTTCGTCAGGACCAGATCGGCCGTCACGATCGTCCCGCGGCCGAACGGGATGCGCAGCACCCCGTTCCCCCTGTCGTTCAGCCGGAACGCCTGGTAGTTCACCTCTCCCGTGTCGGAGACCGTGACGACCGAGCCCTCCGACCCGGTCTTTGAGGCGGGGAGGTCCACCGCGATCCGAAGCATGGCGTCGCCCGTGACGCCGCGACCCGGGACGAATGCGATGTACGCGTTCGTGAGGTGCCTGAGCCGGACGCTGCCCTCCGCTCCTCGGTTCGCCCCGGTGACCCTCACCACGTCGGAGCGCGGCGGGGCCGGGTAGCCGAGCGCCTGCGCCTCCTCGTAGAACGCCGCCGGCCGGTCGTTGAACATGCCGAAACCGGCGAAGACGTTCCGGAACGACACGTCGTGTTCGGCCTTCAGCGCAAGGTTGAGCGCCTGCACGGAGTACCGGTCCGGACCGGTCGCCGATCCATCCGCACGCTCCCAGGCTTCGCGCACGACGTCGACGTCCTCGATGCCGCCGACGGCGAACCGCTCCGAGACGAACTCGTGGAAGATCCAGTCGCCGTAGACGCCGAACGTCGCGTTGTTCGAGTCGAGCGGCACGTGCGGCTTGCCGAGCGGCCCGCTCCGAAGGTATTGCACGTTGTCGTCGATCGCGTCGAAGACCCGCTCCTCCATCCATACCGCCGTGCTCTCCATGAACCAGCGGTCCTCGGCGGCGTCGTACGCGAACTGCGAAGCGTGGAAGAACTCGTGCGCCAGCGTGACCTGCAACGCGGGCAACCCGCCGAGCTCGGCGAAGTCGTCGTCGATCACGCAGTAGGCCGAGAAGTCCCAGTACGGGTACGAGCCACCGAACGCGTGGGGGTCGTCGGTGAAGCAGTAGCCGTACAGCCCTTCGTCGGCGGTCTGCGCGAGGTAGATGTCGATTCTCCCGTCGGGACCGTGGTTCGTCGAGGTGAGGTCCGACTTGGGTGCGCGGAACCCCAATCCCGTGATCTCGGTGTTCCAGACGGTCGCGAACTCGGTGGCCGCCGACTCGACCTGGTCCGGCACGGTGTCACCGTCTGTGTCGGTGAGCGGCGGGGCATCCACGGTCGTGGTCACGTAGTGGAAGCACCCGTTGCCGGAGCAGTACGGCGTGGCCTCTGAGGTGGTGTAGCCGTCGCCGAAGGGGTCGTCGGCCCCGTCCGTCGGACGAGCCGTGATCTGCCGGGCGATCGCCTTCTCGGTCGGGGTCAGCCGGTCGTACACGAGCAGCAGGTCCCGAAGGATCATCGTGGCTTCCCGGCCCGAAGGCGCGGCGACGTCGCCGTAACGGGCGCGGACGCCGTCCAGGTCGAACAGGGCTCGGGCGCGCTCCAGGGCGTAGGTCGGGCGGTCGATTCGTCCCGCGCGAAGGGCGCGGGTCAGCGCGTCCGCCGCCGACCGCGAGCCAGACATGCGCTCCCCAACAGCCGGCGCCGAGACGCGGCTGCCTTGCGACGCAACGCTAGCGCCCGCGGCGAGCGCTGCCGTCGATACGATCGTCGGCAAGAGCACGAGCAACCCGAGGAGGATGAACGAGTAGCGACGCACGACGATGGCCCCCTTCCGTCCAAGCGCAACGGCCTGCGCAGCCTAGAGGACCGCACGAGCGAAGGGAACCACCGGGACCGGCCAACGTCGGCCCGACCGTCAGGGGAGAGGCTCGTCGGCCGACGGCGGCTCGGCGGCGAGCCGTTCGGCCTCGTCCACCAGAACCGAGACGAAGTCCCTCTCGTGGACCTTGCCCTTGACCTGCCCCTTCACGACCAGGAACCCCTGACCCTTGCCCGCCGCGATGCCGAGATCGGCCTCGCGCGCCTCTCCGGGCCCGTTGACGACGCAGCCCATCACAGCGACGCGGAGCGGTGTCTTGATGCCCCGGCGCTCGAGCTCCTCGTGGACCTGCCTGGTCAGGCCGAGGACATCGACCTCGGCGCGGCCGCACGAGGGGCACGCCACGAGGTCGAGCGATCGTTTGCGCAGGCCGAGCGACTGGAGGATCCACGTGCCGACCTTGACCTCCTCGACGGGGTCGTCGGTCAGCGACACCCGGATCGTGTCGCCGATCCCCTCCGCGAGGAGCGCCCCGATGCCGACCGCCGACTTGATCCCGCCCATCGGCATCGGGCCGGCCTCGGTGACGCCCAGGTGCAGCGGGTAGTCGGACTTCTCGGCGAGCATCCGGTACGCCTCGATCATCACGCGGGCGGTCGAGTGCTTGACCGAGATCTTGATGTCGGTGAAGTCCTCGTCCTCGAGGATCCGCGCCTCGTTCAGGGCGCTCTCGACCAAGGCCTCCGGCGTCGGCATGCCGTACTTCGCGAGCAGGTCCTTCTCGAGCGAGCCGGCGTTGACGCCGATCCGGATCGGGACGCCGCGGGCGCTCGCCTCGCGCGCGATCAGCCGGACCTTGTCCTGGTACTTGATGTTCCCCGGGTTGATCCGCAGCCCGTGGATTCCGGCCTCGAGCGCGGCGATGGCGTACTTCCACTGGAAGTGGATGTCCGCGACGACGGGCACGGTGGACTTGGCCGCGATCGCCTTCAGCGCCTCGGCGTCCTCCCAGTGGGGCACGGCCACCCGGACGATGTCGACGCCGGCGGCGACAAGCGACGCGATCTGCTGCAGGGTCGCGTTGATGTCGGCGGTCTTCGTGGTCGTCATCGACTGCACGCGGATCGGGGCGTCGCCGCCGACCGTCACGTCGCCAACGCGGACCTGCCTCGAGGGCCTGCGGTTCGCGAGCATCGCACCCAGGCTACCGGCTCACTCCCCGAACACGTGGAACGTCACCTGGCGGCCCTTCGGCTCGTCCATCTCGAACAGGATCAGCCGCTGCCACCTGCCGAACGCGGGCTCCCCCGCCACGACCGGGATGGCGTGCGACGTCGCCGACAGCAGCATCGATTTCACGTGCGAGTGCCCGTTGCGGCGCTCGTGCGACTCTGCCAGGTTCTGCGTCCGGCGCTCAAGATCATCGTGGGCGTAGTACCGGTCCTCCGGCACGAGGTGTTGGACGCGGTGCCGGAAGTCCTCCAGGGCACCGTCCTCCCACTCGTTGATCAGCAGCGCGCACGTCGTGTGGGCGCAGAAGGCGATCGCGGCGCCGTCGGTCACACCCGAGTCCTTGATCGCCCGTCGGAGATCGTCGGTGAGGTCCAGGTACTGGTACCGGCTGCCGACCTCGACCTCGACGGTGGTGGTCGCCGATCTCACGACTTCCTCCTTGTCTCGGCCGCGGGGGCGACCGGTAGCTCGAACGTGAACACGCTGCCCTTCCCTGGTTCGCTCTCCGCGCGGATCCGTCCGCCGTGCGCCTCCACGACCGACCGCGCAATCGCGAGCCCGATGCCGGTGCCTCCGTCGTCGCGCGAGCGGGCGGCATCGGCACGGTAGAACCGTTCGAACAGCAGCGGCAGGTGCTCCGGTGCGATGCCGGTCCCGGTGTCGGCCACGCTGACCTCGCAGACGCCGTTCGCTCGGTGCGCCGCCACGCGCACGCGCCCGCCGGCCGGCGTGAACCGCACGGCGTTGTCGAGCAGGTTGTAGAGCACCTGATGTACCCGTTCGCGGTCCACCATCACCGGCGGCAGGTCGTCGGGCACGCCGTCCTCCAACCGCAGGCCGCGGTCGACGCTCGAGACCTTGATCTCGGACAGTACCTCGTGCACGAGTGGATGCAGCTCCACCGGCCGACGTTCGAGCGGGAGCTCCCCAGACTCGAGGCGAGCCAGATCGAGCAGCTGGTCGACGAGCCGTCCGAGCCGCTCCGTCTGGTTCAGCATCACCTGGAGCGTCTGCGGATCGGGGCGCTCGACGCCGTCGAGCAGGTTCTCCAGATGCGCGCGCAGCGCCGAGATCGGCGTCTTGAGCTCGTGCGAGACGTTCGCCACCAGCTCGCGGCGCAGGCGTTCCACGTTCTCGAGCTCCGCGCTCATCCGGTTGAAGGCGGCCGCGAGCTGCCCGACCTCATCGCGCGAGGTCGTCCGGACGCGCGCCGAGTAGTCGCCCATCTCCATCCGGTGGACGGCCCCGGCCATGTCGCGGAGTGGCTGCGTCATCCCGCGCGCCAGCCATCGTGCCAGTAGCAACGCGACCGCGGCGGCGACGGCGCCGGTGAGCGCGAGTTGCCAGAGGAAGTCGAAGACGTCGAAGACGCGGAAGGCGAAACGCAGGATCAGGAAGACGAGCAGGATCGTCATCGCGACCGCGAACACGATCGTCGAGCCGAGCTTGGCCCGAATCGTCGGCAAGCGGTCGAGCGGTCTCACGCGTGTCCGCCCTGCGGTTGGAACGCGTAGCCGACGCCGTGCACCGTGCGGATGAACCGCGGTTCCTGTCCATCTTCGCCCAGCTTGCGGCGCAGGCGGGCGACGTGCGAGTCGACAACTCGCCCGCCCGCGTAGTCGCGGTACCCCCAGATCCGGTCCATCAGCTGGTCACGTGAGAACACCACGTCCGGCTCGCGCACAAGGGTGACGAGGATCTCGAACTCGAGCGGCGTGAGCGCGACCTCCTCGCCGTCCACGGCGGCGCGCCGGCGCGACGGATCGACCTCGAGAGACCCACGTCGGAGCGGTTCCTGCGCGGACAGCGTCGCGATCCGTTCGAGGCGTCGAAGGATCGCCTTCACGCGGACCACCAGCTCGCGCAGGCTGAACGGCTTGGTCAGGTAGTCGTCGGCGCCGACCGCAAACCCGGCGACCTTGTCTGCCTCTTCGGTACGCGCGGTGAGCATAAGGACGGGGACCCACCGGTCGCGCTGGATCTCGCGGCAGACCTCGAGCCCGTCCATCCCCGGCAGCATCAGGTCGAGGACCACCATGTCCGGGTGCGCCTGAGCGCACATCTGGATCGCCTGCGGCCCATCGTCGGCGACCATCACTCCGAAGCCCTCGCTCACCAGGCGCGCGCGCACGGCCTCGGCGATCGCCTCCTCGTCCTCGACGACGAGAACCGTCTGCTGGGTCACGCGCACATCGTATCCATGGCGGAGTGCGGCCTCCGTGGCGACGTGTGGAGAAGGTGTTGCGACGCAGGCGCCTAGGGCGCGAAGTTGAGCGGCTTCACGAGATCGACGTAGATGACCGACATCGTGAAGACGACCAGGAACACCGCGACGGCGGCGGACACCGGCACGATCCTGCGCATGTCGACCTTGCGGCCTCGAACCTTCTCGATCGCGAGCACGGCCAGGTGTCCACCGTCGAACGGCGGGAGCGGGACGAGGTTGAGCAACCCTATGAAGATGTTGACGACCGCGAACAGCTGCAGGTTGTCCCAGAAGCGACCGGCCTCCGCCGTCTGGCCGGCGTACCGTGCCACGCCGATCACGCTCGACGGGTCCTCGACGTCCCGTGGCGCATCCGTCGTCGCGAGCTCGAACAGGCGACCGATGCCCTCGGGGCCGAACACGCGGGCGAAGCTCCGCACGGTGAAGTAGGACGTGTCCCATACGAGATCGGCCGCCTCCACGATTGATCCCACGGCCCCAGCGGTCTGGCGCCGGAACTCCGGCGCAAGCTCCACGCCGATCCGAGGGACCCGTTCCCCGGCGACGGACGACAGCACCGGCGTCATCGTGAACGACACCGAACGGCCGTCGCGGTCCACCGTCAGCGTGATCGGGTCTCCCACGTGCTCGCGTGTGTACGTGACCAGCTGATCCGTGCTCCGCACGCGGATGTCGTCCACGGCGACGATCCTGTCGTCAACGCGCAGTCCGGCGGCCGCGGCAGGCGAGCGCTCGCCGTCGAGCTTGTCCTCGACGAACGCGACCGTGGGCGGCCCGGACACCGCGACGGGCTCACCGACGAACCAGAGCCACCCGGCGAAGAAGACGAACGCAAGGACGAAGTGCGTGGCCGGTCCGGCGAAGATCACGAGCGCCCGCTGCCAGATCGGCTTTGCGCCGAAGACACGGGCCTCGTCCACCGGCGCGATCCGCTCGTACGGGTTCATTCCGGCGATCTTGACGTAGCCGCCCGCGGGGATCGCCTTGACGCCGTACTCCGTCTCGCCGCGGCGCACCGACCACACCCGCGGCCCGAAGCCGACGAAGAACTCGGTCACCTTGATCCCGAAGCGCTTGGCCACCCCGAAGTGCGCCGCCTCGTGGACCAGGATCACCAGGATCAGCGAGACGAAGAACGAGACCTGCCCGAGGGCACCCACGTCAGGCTCCGTTCCGGGTAGGGCTCAACGAGCCTCGATGATCTCGGCCGCGCGTCGACGCGCCCATGCGTCGGCGCGCTCGAGGTTGACGACCGAAACGACCGATGAGGGCGACTCGTGCTCGTCGACGACGGCCTGAACGACCTCGGTGATCCTCGTGAGCGGGACCTTCCCCTCGAGGAACGCCATCACGGCCACCTCGTTCGCGGCGCTCATGACCGCCGGGAACGTCAGCCCCAGCTGTCCGACGCGGTAGGCGAGGTCGATCGCCGGGAAGGCCTCACGGTCGACGGCCTCGAACGTGAGCGTCTTGTCGGCGACCGGCACCGGCCGGATGCCCGTGGGCAGCCGCTCCGGCCAGCCGAGCGCGAGTTGGATCGGCAGCCGCATGTCCGGCAGGGCCATCTGCGCAAGCAGCGTCCCATCCCGGAACTCCGCCATCGCGTGCACGATCCCCTCGGGGTGGATCACGACGTGGATCTGCGAGTACTCCAGACCGAACAGGTAGTGGGCCTCGATCACCTCCAGGCCCTTGTTCATCAGGGTCGCAGAGTCGATCGTGATCTTCGGGCCCATCTGCCAGACGGGATGCGTCAGCGCCTCCTTCACCGAGGCGCGCGCGAGATCGTTCCGCGACCAGCCGCGGAACGGCCCACCCGAGCCGGTGAGGATCACGCGCTTCACCTCGTCCCGGCGCTCGCCACGCAGCAGCTGTGCGAGACCCGCGTGCTCGGAGTCGACGGGCACGAGCCGCTCGGGCTCGGCCTTGATCAGGTCCATGACGAGCTCTCCGCCCACGACCAGGCTCTCCTTGTTGGCCAGGGCGAGCGTCTTGCCGCTCTGCAGCGCCGCGAGCGTGGGCGGCAGGCCGGCGGCGCCGACCAGCGCGTTCAGGACCATGTCGGCTTCGACGTCGCGGGCGAGCCGCTCGGCCGCGTCCGGCCCCACGAGGATCTGCACGTCGCGGATCTTCCCCAGTCGCTCGCGTAGGTCGGCGGCCGCCCCCTCGTCCGCGATGCCGACGTAGGTCGGCAGGAACTCGCGGATCTGGCCGACGAGCAGCTCGTGGTTGGTCGCGGCCGATAGCCCGACCACCTTGAACCGGTCCGGGTTGCGCCGGACGACGTCGAGGGCCTGCGTCCCGACCGAACCGGTCGATCCCAAAATCACGAGCGAGCGCATATCCCTTCCAGGGTACCCGGACCGGGCGTTTCGCCGCGGACCAACGGTCGCGTTACCTTACGTCAGGATCAGGCGCAGGAACAGGAAGGCCGCCGGCGCGACAAACAGCAGCGAGTCGATCCGGTCGAGCACGCCGCCGTGCCCCGGCAGGACGCTACCCATGTCCTTGATTCCCAGGTCACGCTTGAGCAGCGACTCGGCGAGGTCGCCGAGCGGCGCGAAGACCGACACGACCAGCGCGAGCCCGACCGAGTGGGTGATCGGCGTGAACAGCTCGACCGAGGCGGCGATGGCACCGATCGACACGGCCATCACGACGAGGGTCGCCCCGACGGCGCCCTGAACCGACTTGCGCGGCGAGATCTGCGGTGCGAGGGGGTGGACGCCCCACCATGAGCCGATGATGAACGCGGCCGTGTCGTAGACGAAGGTCAGCGCGACGATCGACACGACCAGCGCCGGCCCGTCCTCCAGCTCCAGCGTCAACAGCGCGAACGACGCGAGCAGCGGGACGTACGCGATCCCGAGGACCGTGACGCCGACGTTCGCGACCGTCCCCTTCCGGTGCGAGGTGGGCGTCGCCATGTACCACAGGAAGGTCGCGCCGATCGACATGACGAACATCGCGAGGATCGCCGGCTCGCCGCTGAAGTACGCGGCGCCGAGGATCAGCCCTCCGCCGGCGAGCCCGAGCGCCGTCGCCGGTTGGAAGTGATGCGTCTGGAGCGCTCGGTACAGCTCGCCCTGCGCCCACAGGACGATCACGCCGGCGACCACCGCGAACGCCGCCGGATCCCACGCGAGGCTGCCGATCGCCGCCGCCGCGAGGACGAGACCGGTCAGGAAGGCGGCCGGCACGTCGCGCCCCCCCGGGCGCGATTCGCGCTCGAACGAGCCGACCTCCATCGTGGTCGGCTCCTGCCAGCTTGGGCCGCCGAGCCCCTCGGCGCCCACACGGACGGACCGGGCCGGCTCCTCGGACCGGGGCGGTGCGCCGAAGCCCTCGCCCGGGTCGCCGCCGACGTCGCCGCTCGAGGACCGATCCCCAGGCGGGAAGACGACCGGCTGCTCGTCGTCCTCGATCCGGACCTCGTCGCGGACGGACGCGGCGAAGTGGTCCGCGGCGGCCTCGACGGCCTCGGGCGACGGTCCGGCCTCGAGGTCCTCGTCGAGCTCCGCCGCCTCCTCGTCCTGGTCGTCCGCGCCCGGCAGGTCGACGTAGGCCGACGGCGACTCGGTGAACGCATCGAGCGAGATCTCGTCCTCGCCCCCGCGGGCGACCCCCTCGGGCACCTCGACGGGGTCACGCTCGGGTTCGCCGCGCTCGTCAGCCTCGCGCTCGGCGGCCAGAGGTTCGTCGAACGCAGCCGTGTCCTCGGGCGTCGGCTCGTTGCGCCGCGGCGCGGGCGTCGCGGTCGTCGACTCGGGCCAATCCACGTCCTGGATCGGCGCGAAGAACTTGTCGAGATCCTCGAACAGGTCTTCCTTGTTCTCGCCCTCGGGCACCTAGATCTCCTTGAGCTCCCGCTCCTTGTGGGCGACGATCTCGTCGATCTCGGCGATGTGCTTGTCGGTGACCTTCTGGAGCTCCTTCTCCGACCGCATCAGCTCATCTTCCGAGATAGAGGCATCGCGCTCAAGTCGCTCGAGCTCGTCCTTGGAGTGACGCCGGATGTTCCGGACCGCAACCCGGGCGTCCTCGCCACGCTGGTGGACGAGCTTGATCAGGTCCTTGCGGCGCTCCTCGGTGAGCGGGGGGAACGACAGGCGGATCACGTTGCCGTCGTTCGACGGCGTGATGCCGAGGTCGCTCGCCATGATGGCCCTCTCCATCGCGCCGATCGCGGTCTTGTCGTAGGGCTGGACCAGCAGCGTCCGGGGCTCGGGCACCGAGAACGAGGCCAGCTGCTGGAGCGGCACCTGCGTACCGTAGTACTCGACGACCAGGCGCGAAAGAAGAGCCGGCGTCGCGCGGCCGGTCCGGATCGAACCGAGGTCGTCCTTCAGGACGGTGATCGCCTTCTCCATCTTCTGCCCGGCGTCGGCGAGCGCGGTCTCGACGGTCACCGCGCACCTCCGTAGACCAACGTCCCGATCGACTCGCCTGACACGGCCCGGCGGATGTTGCCGTCCTTGCGGAGGTCGAACACGATGATCGGCAGTCTGTTCTCCATGCACAGCGAGATGGCCGTCGCGTCCATCACCTGGTAGCCCTCGCGCAGGACGTCGATGTACTCGATCGTCTCGAACCGATGCGCCTGCGGGTTCACGTTAGGGTCGTCGTCGTACACGCCGTCGACCTTGGTTCCCTTGAGGATCGCCTGCGCGTGGATCTCGAGCGCGCGCTGCGCGGCGGTCGTGTCGGTCGAGAAGAACGGCGCGCCGATGCCCGCCGCGAAGATCACGATGCGCCCCTTCTCGAGGTGCCTGATCGCGCGCAGCGGCACGTATGGCTCCGCGACCTGTGACATCGTGATCGCGGTCTGCACGCGTGTCGGGACGTGGATCTTCTCGCATGCGTCCTGCAGCGCAAGCGCGTTCATCACCGTCGCGAGCATGCCCATGTAGTCCGCGCGCGACCGGTCGATCCCCGGTGCCTGCCGTCCGCGGAAGATGTTGCCGCCACCGACGACGACCGCACATTGCACGCCGAGGTCCACGACCTCGGCCAGCTGATGCGCGAGCTGCGCCGTGGAATCCGTCGAGATCCCATACCCCGAGTCCCCCGAGAACGCATCACCGGAGAGCTTCAGAAGGACGCGGTGGTAGATGGGTCTGTCGGCTCCCCCGGGCTCCGGCCCGATCGCCGGCCCGATCCCCGGCATCGGCCTGATCTCCGGCCTGATCTCGGTCACCCCGACTGCCCCTCGTCCTCTCCGAGTCGGAAGCGCGCGACCCGACGGACGGCCACCTTCTCGCCGACCTTCGCACCCACACCGTCGAGCAGCTGCCGGATCGTCGTGGAGTCGTCCTTCACGAACCGCTGGTCGAGCAGGACGTGGTCCTCGAAGAACGACTCCAGCTTGCCGTCGACGATCCTGGCGATCACGTTCTCGGGCTTGCCGGTCTCCTTGGCCTGCACCTCGAAGATGTGGCGCTCGTTCGCGAGCACGTCCTCCGGCACGTCCTCGCGTGACAGCCAGCGCGGCGCCGCCGGACTCGCGACGTGCAGCGCGATGTCCTTGGCGAGCTGCTTGAAGTCGTCGGTGTTGGCGACGAAGTCCGTCTCGCAGTTGACCTCGACGAGCGCGCCAACCGTCGAGTTGAAGTGGATGTAGCTCTCGATCCGCCCCTGGTTGGCCGTTCGGCCCGCACGCTTTCCGACCGAAGCCTGCCCCTTCTCGCGAAGCAGCTGAACCGCGCGGTCCACGTCGCCGCCCGACTCCTCCAGCGCGCGTTTGCAGTCCATCATCCCTGCTCCGGTAAGCTCCCGGAGCTGCTTCACCTGCGCAGCCGTGATGTCGGCCATCGCTATTACCCCTGCGCGGCCTCGGGCTGCCGTACCGGGATCGACGCCCCGGGCTCGGCGGGCCGCGCGAGCTCCGGTTCCGGCTCAATCTCGGGTCCGGTCGCACGGGTCACGAGCTGCTCCCGTCCGATCTGCCGGCCCTCGGCGATCGCGTCCGCGATCACGCGGGTGACGAGCGCGACCGAGCGGATCGCGTCGTCGTTGCCCGGGATCACGTAGTCCACCTCGTCCGGATCGCAGTTCGTGTCCACGATCGCGATGATCGGGAGCCCGAGCTTGCGCGCCTCGGTCACGGCGATGTGTTCCTTCTTGGTGTCGATCACGAAGATCGCGTCGGGCAGGCGCTCGAGGTTCTGCATCCCGCCGAGGTTGCGCTCGAGCTTCTCCTTCTCGTGGCGCAGGCGTAGGACCTCCTTCTTCGGCAGGAAGTCGAACGCGCCGCTGCGCTGCATCTCGCGCAGCTCCCGCATCCGGAGCAGCCGCCGCGAGACGGTCTGGAAGTTCGTCAGCATGCCGCCCAGCCACCGGGTCGTGACGTAGGGCATGCCGACACGCTCGGCCTCCTGCTCGACGACCTCCTGGGCCTGCTTCTTGGTGCCGACGAGCAGGGCGACCCCTCCACGGCGGGCGAGGTCGCGGACGAACTCATACGCCTCGTCGAGACCGACCAGGGTCTTCTCGAGGTCGATGATGTAGATGCCAGAGCGCTCCCCGTAGAGGTACCGGCCCATCTTCGGGTTCCAGCGCCGGGTCTGGTGCCCGAAATGGATCCCGGCCTCGAGGAGCTCCCGCCTGGTGACGACAGGCACGCGCTTCCTCCTTCCGGTTATCCCTCCGCCCGGTTCGACCCGCGCCGGCCCGCGCGATACGGGACCCCGGCCACGGTCCCCGGGCGTGCGTGCTCGGCGCCCACGGCGCCGGCGAAGAGGGAGTCTAGCAGCGAGGACACGTGGCCCGGCCCCGGGTCACCGTGCGTCCGCGACCGGCTGGATCGTCGCCTCGACGGCGAGCCACCGGTACGCGAATGCCGCCGTCAGCACCAGGTGGACCAGCGTGACCACCAGGACGCCGATCCATGTCGAGACGGCCGGGTTGGCCGTGATGAACGATCCGTTCGGCACGAAGAGCGGAAGCACAAAGGCGACCAGCACGTACACAAGGCAGAAGGTCAGGTGACGGCCGCCCGGCGTCCGCGCGGCGGCGACCGACTGACGGAGCGTCTCTGGCAGCGAGATGCGCCGGCGGACCGCGACGAACGGCACGAACCCGAGCAGGTAAAGGGCGAGGGCCGGTACGACGAGCTGGCCGAGCATCGCGAGTCCCGTCCCGAAGGCGACGCCGAGCTGCGCGATGAACAAGGCGACGAACGAGAGCGCGGTCGCCGCGAGGACACGCGGGAACGCCATCAGCCCGCGTGCGATCGCGTCGCGCCCGACGCGGCCGCGATGCTCGAACCCGTCCACGATCGCGGCGGCCGCAAGTGCGACGACCAGGGCCCGCACGACCAGGACGCCGAAGGCCGCGGTCAGTCCGGCGCGCTGGCCAGCGACCGAAACCGCGTTCTGCGTGTCGAACGCGGTGGACAACGGGGGCAGCGCGAACGCCTGCGTGAGTGCGAGCGGGTCCCCGACGTACCCGAACGCCAGCAGCGCGAGCCACACCCCGAAGACGAACACGAAGCAGCCAACGAGCAGGACCGGGCTCGACGCCACGAGCGCGAATCCCTGCGCCACCGATCTTCGGAGCGTCGGCATCTCCGACATCCCCGGCAGCACGGGCGGCCCGAACACCCGTCCGAGCAGGCCACCGGAGCTCGACGGGGTGTCGCGGCGCTGCACCGAACGCGACCCCCTCGACCCGGTCCGGGAGCCGCCACCGGCCGCGCGGCGAGACGTCCTCCCGCTCACGTCGGCTCCTCGCTCCCCTCGCCCTCCGCTCCGTCCTCGGGTGCAGGCAGGCGCACCTCGTACCGCCTGCCGAGCAGCCGCCCACCTCCGATCACGGCCCCCGCCACCACGACGAGCGCGATCGCGAACGAGGCCACCAGTTCGGACGCGACCACATCCGTGGGTGACGCGACGTCGACGAGCGTGCCGCCCGGGTCGTTCGCGAGGCCGACCACGTGCGGTGGGCCCGAGTCACCGTACGCCACCGCGATCGTGTCGCCCGCAACGGCAATGCCCATCACGGGGACGCCGGTCGAGGGCGTCCGGAAGATCATGTGCCCCGTGCTCGCGCGCACCGCGCCGACGCCGCCGTCCTCGAACCCGAGGATGACCGCGTCGCCAACGACGATCGGCGATTGCCGAACCACACCCTCGTTGAAGGCGAACAGCCACTCGCGCCCCGACGCCTGCATGCGGTGCAGCCCGCCGGTCCGATCGGCCACGAACACGGCGCCGTCCGCCACCGCGGGTGACGAGATCGGGGAGACGAGCGCCGCCACGCGGACGCTCCACGACACGGATCCCTCGTTGGTCGACAGCGCGTACACGACGCCGTCCTGCAACGCGACGACGAGCTCGTCGTCGGTCACGGCAGCGATCGAGCCGAACGCCGCGGCGACGTCGGGGACCGCGGCCGGCCACGGCGCCTCGCCGGTCTCGGCATCGAGAGCCACGATTCGCGCCGAACCGCCCGCCTCCGACGAGCCCGCCACCACGAAGACGCGTCCGTCCGACGCCGCCGGCGGGCCGAGGACGTCACCGGTGATGCGGTGCGTCCATGCCACGGACCCCTCGTCGAGGTCGACGGCGTACATCGTGCCGTCGTCGTCCACGACGAAGGCCCGACCCTCGAGGGTCGTCACGCCGCTGGTGGCCTCGGCCTCGAGCGGCCGCTCCCACACCGGCGAGCCGTCCTCGAGCGCAACGGCCACGAGCGCGGCCGTCTCGGCGTCGTCGCCGTCCGCGTAGACGACCGCCGCCGACCCGCCAATGTCAGCGATCGCGGGGACGAGCGCCGCGCCTTCTCGTTCGACTGTCCACCGCTCCGTGCCGTTCGCGGCGTCCAGCGCGACCACCGACTGGGGCGCGACCACGACGACCGTGTCGCCGGAGACCACCGGGCCCGCCAATGCGTCGCCCTGGTCGGCGTCGACGGTCGACTCCCAGACCTGCCGGTACGGCGGTTCGGGGCCGTCCGCGGCGCCCGTGTGCTCGGACGTCCGCTGGAACTGCGACCAGTCGGACGCGTCCTGCGCCAAGGCGGACGCCGACGGGCCGGCGACGGCCAGGAATGCACCGAGCGCGACCGTGCCTGCGGTGCGGATCATCGTCGCGCTCAGGCGGGCGTCCCTTCCGGTCCGACGGCCGGGCCATCCTAGCGGGTCGAGGTGCCGCGGCCGGTCACGGCCCCGCGAGGGGCGCGAGCCGGATCAGCCCGACCACGCTCCCGGGCGAGAGGAACCCCAGCGGGTCGACGTACACGTCGTCGCGACGGACGCCGAAGTGCAGGTGCGCGGGCGTCACGCCTGGATGGCCCGGGCCGCTCGACGCCAGGACCGTGCCCTCGCCGACCACATCGCCCCGTCCGACTCCGACGGCGGAGAGCAAGGAGTACGTCGACTGGACCCCGCCACCGTGGTCGAGCGTCACGAAGAGCGACCCGCCGACCGGCCCGGCAAACGCGACCACGCCGGGCGCCGGCGCCCGAACGGCCGTTCCGGTGCGTGTCGCGATGTCGATGCCTCGGTGTCCGGTCCCGTACGGAGACGTGGGGGGATCGAACGGCTCGATCACCGGCCCGGCGACCGGCCAGCTCCACGACCCTGCGGCCGACCCGACGTGGGCGGTGGCGAGGCTCAGCACGACGACGGACGCGACCACGGCGAAGCGATGCGGCAGAGGCAACGCAGGACCTCCTCGTTCGCGGGCGGGACCGGACGCTAGCCGCGAAGACGAGGGCCCGCAGTGAGGTGCGTCACAGCACCGCGGGATGCGCTCGCTCAGTCGTTCTCGACGAACTGCAGGCGGAGCTGGTTGACGGCCTTCGTGTGGATCTGGCAGACGCGCGACTCCGTGACGCCGAGGATGTCGCCGATCTCGGCGAGCGTGAGGCCCTCGAAGTAGTACAGCGTCACGACAATCTTCTCGCGCTCCGACAGCGAGTTGATCGCGGCGGCGAGGAGCCCGCGCGTCTCCTGGCCCTCGAGGCCGGTCGTCGGGTCGGTGGCCTTGTCGGCCAGTGTGTCGAGCAGCGACACCTGCTCGCCGCGGTCGCTGCCGACCGACAGAAGCTCGTCGAGCGCAAGCACGGAGACGAACGAGATCTGGTTGATCACGTCGCGCAGCTCGCGGACAGACACGCCGAGGCGCTCGGCGATCTCCTTCTCCGTCGGCGCGCGCTTGAGCATCGACTCCAGGTCGGAGTACGCCTTCTCGATCTCTCGGGCCTTGAAGCGGACCGAGCGCGGGACCCAGTCCATCGCCCGCAGCTCATCGATGATCGCGCCCTTGATCCTGGGGATCGCATATGTCTCGAACTTGTTCCCTCGCGCTGGATCGAACTTCTCCAGGGCGTCGATCAGCCCGAACATCCCGTATGAGACGAGATCGGCCTGCTCGACCGACGCCGGCAGACCGGTCGCGACACGGCTGGCCACATACTTCACGAGCGGCGCGTAGTGCAGGATCAGACGCTCACGAGCGTCGGCCGCGGCGCTCCGCTTGAACTCCTCCCACAGACGACCGAGCTCGTCGGGCTTGGCGGCAAGATCCGCCTCGGCCAGGACGACCGTACTGCGCCCGGCCCGGCCGCCGGCGGGGGGCTTGCCTTCCTTCGCGTTCTTGGGGGTCGTCTTCGCCCGCCCCGCGGCCTTGGTCGCGCCCGCCATCAGGCCCTCGGGTGGCTCCGGGAGTATGCGTCGAACAGCCGCGACCGGGAGACGTGTGTGTATCGCTGGGTCGTCGCGACGCTCGCGTGCCCCAGCAACTCCTGTACCTCCCGGATGTCGGCCCCTCCTTCCAGCAGATGCGTGGCGAAGGAATGCCGAAGCGTGTGCGGCGTGACACGCCGTCCGGACACCATCCGCCGCCCGTATCGTCCCACAAGCGAACGGATGTCGCGCGTGCCCAACGGCTTCGTCCTTCGGTTGAAGAACAGGAAGGGCGAGCCCGGCGCGCTGAGGCGGCCGCGCCCCTCGGCAAGGTACGCGCGGATCGCGTCGATGGCCGGTTCGGAGAGCGGCACCTCCCTTTCCTTCGCGCCCTTGCCCCGAACGAGCACTCGGCCGCGGTCCAGGTCGACCCGGTCGAGCGTGAGCCCGGCGACCTCGGCGACCCGCAGCCCCGATCCGTACATCAGCTCCAGCACGGCGGCGTCGCGCAGGGCGAGGGCCCGCTCCCGCGGCTCCCACACGGACGCAGGCCCGGGCGCCTCCACGAGCGCCGCGGCCTCGGCCTGGCGCAGCACGCTCGGAAGCCTGGAGGCCACCTTTGGATGGCCGAGCAACGCGGCCGGGTCGCCGACGACGTGCCCGCGCGCGAGCGCCCACCGATAGAACGTGTGGATCGAGGCGACGCGCCGCGCGATCGACGCCCGAGCGTAGCCGAGCGTCAGCTCGTGGGCGAGGAACCGTCTGAGCTGCGGGTACGCGGCGGCGGTGAGCGAGGAGCGCTGGCGGGCCAGGAACCTGGCCAGGTGGGCGACATCGCGCCGGTACGCCGCAACCGTGTGCGGCGAAAGGCGGCGCTCGTCGGCGAGGTGACGCACGAACCGGTCAACCAGCCGCGCGTCGTCCCGGGGAAGCTCGTCAGGGGCTGACATCGTCCTTACGGGTGGAGGGACCGCGTCCCTTGTACCAGCGGCCCTCGGCTGGTTCAAGCCTCGGTCGGGGGACCCCCGGAGGGCCCGCGATCCATAGGCCGTGCCACGGTGGGATGCACTCGCCGGCATCCAGCGTGGCATCCTTGGCGGCGGTGCACGTCGAACCGTACTTCACCCCGGGGCTCGGCGATGCCAGTTATGTCGTGGCCTCGGGCGGGGACGCCCTGGTGGTCGACCCACAGCGCGACGTCGGTCGGTTCCTCGACGACGCGCTCGCAGAGGGCCTCCACGTCCGTTACGTCGTGGAGACCCACGTCCACAACGACTACGTCTCGGGTTCCGCCGAGGTCAGGGCGCGTACGGGCGCCACGATCGTCGGGCCCGCCGAGGCGGGGTTCGGGTTCGAACATCGCGCGATCGACGAGGGGGACGACCTCCGCCTAGGCGATCTGCGACTCGTGGCGCTCCGCACGCCGGGGCACACCCCCGAGCACCTGTCCTACGCGCTCCACGAGGGCGACCGGAACGAGCCGACCGCCGTCTTCACGGGAGGGAGCCTGATCGTCGGCAACGCAGGGCGGACCGACCTGCTGGGCGAGGAACGGGCCAACGAGCTCACGCGGGCGCAGTTTCGTTCGCTCCGCCGCCTGTCGGCCCTTCCGGATGCGACGCTCGTCCTGCCGACTCACGGGGCCGGGAGCTTCTGCACGGCCGGCGAGGGCGTCGACGAGCGCACCTCGACGATCGGACGCGAGCGCGATCGCAACCCGGCGCTGGCGGCGCCAGACGAGGATTCGTTCGTGCGACAGCAGCTCTCGGGACTCCAGGCGTTCCCGCGCTACTACTCGCGCATGGCCCCGATCAACCGCTCCGGGCCGCCGGTCGTCGGGAACGTCCCGCAGCCGCCCCCGCTCACGGTCGAGGACGTCGAGACCGAGATGACGCGCGGCGCGGCGCTCGTCGACGGGCGCAGCGGCGCCGCGTTCGCCGCGCGGCACGTCCCTGGATCGGTGAACGTGCCGCTCGACGATCTGTTCGCGAGCTACGTCGGGTGGGTGCTGCCGTTCGATGCGGCGATCGCGCTGTTGCTTCCCGACCCCGAGGGCGAGCGGCTCGCGGAGGCGGCCGCGCAGCTGTTCAGGATCGGACGCGAGCGTGTCCTGGGCTACCTGCGCGGAGGCGTCTCGGCGTGGATCGATGCCGGTCGAGAGACCCGGCGGTACCCGACCGTGTCCGCCGATGATCTGGCCTCCGAGCTGCGGGCGGGCGCCGACGCCGGTGGAATCCTCGACGTTCGTCAGCTGCCGGAGTGGGAGGCAGGGCACGTGGAAGGGAGCCTCCATCTGTTCATCGGTGACCTGCCGCCGCGGATCGGCGAGCTGCCGCGCGACCGGGACCTCACGGTGGCCTGCGCGACCGGCCACCGCTCCTCGATCGGCGCGAGCCTGCTCCAGCGCGAAGGGTTCGCCGTCAGGCTCGTGACGCCGGGCGGCATCCCGCGCGCGTTGCGACGGATGGGTCGCGGATGACCCCACCCGCGCGCGGGCACGTCACGACGCGTAGACGATCGGTCGGAATGTCGCGACCCATTCGTCGAACTCGGCGGGATCGGCGAAGACGAAGTAGTCGTTGACGCGCCCGCCAGCGGAGACGTCGGCCCCCGGGAACACGAGCGGGCTGCCGGCGACCTCCTCCTCCCCCAGGTCCTCGGCGACGATCTTCTTGGCCTCGGGCACGGGACTCACGTACCAAACCCAGGCGGCGATCATCGCGGCGATCCGCGGCTCGTAGACGAAGTCCATGTAGATCGCGGCATCGACCGGGTGCTGGGCCATCGCGGGGATAACCATGCTGTCCGTCCAAAACATCGCCCCCTCGTCCGGGACCACGAAACCGATCTCGGGATGGCCGAGCGCGTTGATCTGGAACACGTCGCCGGACCATGCCATCGAGATCCAGACGTCGCCACGGGCGAGAGCGCCGATGTAGCCCTGGTCGTAGTACCGAGGAGATACCACGCGCCGTTGGCGGTCGAGCGCATCCGCGGCTGTCCGCCACGCGTCGGCCGTCGAGGCGGCCGGGTCGACGCCGACTGCGAGCAGACCGAAGCTCCCGAGCTCGTACGTGTCCGCCATCATGCCGACGCGGTGCTCGAGCCGCGGGTCCCACAGGTCGCGCACACTGGTCGGTTCGCGTCCGAGCATCTCGACGGCCTCGGGGCGGTAAGCGATGCCGGTGAATCCGGACTGCCAGGCGACCGTGAAGCGGTTGCCGGGGTCCCACGCGGGGTCCTGGACCAGCGGGCCCGCGTGAGCCGCGAAGCTCGGCAGCAGCGAGTGGTCGATCTCGATCAGCCACCCGCGTTCGATCATTTCGTCGAGCTCGGGTCCGTTCGACAGCACCATCAGGTCGTATCCGGTGTCGCCGCCGGACTCCAGGATCGGCCGGATTCTGGCGTAGAACGACTGCATGTCGCGGATCGGCCGGTAGTAATTGACCGTGATCGCCTTCTCGCGCATGAACAGCTCGAGGGAGGGGCGGGAGCCCTTGTGGCGGTCGATGTAGTACGGCCAATTCGCGAAGTTCAGCAGGCCAACCCGCCGCTGCGCCGCCCACCAGTCGGCGGACCCGGGCGACGGCGACGCCGATGCCTCCGGCTCCCCTCGGCGGACGGGGGTGCAGGCGCCGGCGGCCGCCGCGATCGCCCACCCGGCCGCGCCGACGGCGCCCGATAGGAACCGCCGGCGTCCGAAGACGGGCGGGCCGATCGGATGAGGAGCGCGTGAGGGACACACGGGGGACGCTGCCTCCTGCGGGTCGAGGGCGGCGGCGAGGAGTGTAGCCGAGCCGGTCGGCGCTCCCGTGGAAGCGGGGCCGGCGGCGGCGCGGCCGCGCGCTATGCCCGAGGCGTTCCGTGCCCAGGCATGGCCCGATGCCGGGAGATGTGGCCCAGATGACCGTATTCCGGGCCTCCCCACATGGTCTACGCTGTCGGGCCCGTGCCGCGACACGAGCTTCCCCGTGCGGTCGGCCCGCGTGGGCGGTACCGCCTTCTCGAGCAGACCTCCGACGACCGTCTCGGATCCGTGTGGTCCGCGGCGGACGAGGGCATGGGCCAGCCGGTCACCGTCCGGTTGCTGGCGCCGACGGCCCGCCAGCCGGCGAGGGCCGGCGCGATCCACGCCGCCCTGCAGACGGCGTTCCCCCACTTCCGCGATCCGTACGCCGTGTCGCCGCTGAACTTCCAGGTCCTTCACGAAGCGCACCCGTTCGTCGTCATGGAGCCGATCAGCGGGCCGACGCTCGCGGAACGGCTCGTTGAACCGAGCGGCCTGGCGGACACGGAGCGCGTCGCGATCGTCCGGGAGATCGGTGGCTGCCTGTCGGCCGCGCATCGCGCGGGTGTGACGCACGGGGCGCTCTCCGTCGACGGCGTGGTGCTCGTTCATGGCCGCGCCAAGGTCATGGACTGGGGACTCTGGCCGCTGGTCGTCGAACGCCTCGACGCGGATCCGTCGCCCGCCGACGACGTAGCCGCGCTCGCGGGCATCGCGCAGGAGATGGGATGCACTCTTGACGTCGAGGGCGGCTTCCCGGTCGAGCTCCTCGGGCTGCTGCCGCGCGGCCCGCGGCGGACGCACCCCCGGCCCCCCGCCCCGCCGCCCCCGCGACCGTCGCGCGTCTTACGGGGCCCCGTCGAGGTCGAGAACGATGTCGTGGATCTGACGTCGCAGGAGGAGGCATTGGATGCCGGTCCAGCGCCGGACGACGAGGAGTTCGGCTGGCCGCCCGCGTCGTCGGAACCGCGCGCCGCCATCCGGGGGCGTGAGACGACGGCGACGGCTCCGCCCCGGCCCCCGGCGGCGCCACAGCCGATCGCGGTACGTCGGGCGCCGGCTGCCACTCCGGTCGAGGCTCCGATCGAGTCTCCGGTCGAGTCTCCGGTCGAGGCTCCGGTCGAGGCTCCGCAGCCTCCGGCGCCATCGGCGGCACGCGAGGAGGAGTCGGAGGAACCGGAGGGCGTTTCTCACGAGGACAAGCTGCGGACGCGGCTCCGCGACATCGGCGTCGCGATCGCCCGGATCGTCGGCATAGTCCTGTTGGGGCTGCTCGTGCTTGCGCTCCTGTGGAGGATCGGCGCGGGCACCGACCGGTCGCCGACGCCCACCACACCCGCCCCCGCCTCCGCGTCGTCCCCCCAACCGACGATCGAAGGCACGACCGTTCCGAACGTCCTCGGCATGCACGTCGACCTCGCGGAGGAGCGGCTCGAGGCGGCGGGCCTGAACGTGGAGCGCGTCGTCAGGCTTGGCGACGGGACGACCGTCGAGCGAACCGACCCCACACCGGGGGAGGCGGTCCTCGTCGGGACCGAGGTCGTCGTCTACGTCGGCGCGGACGTGCCCTCGGACTGAGCACCCGACGCCGCGAGCCGCCGTTCGAAGCGGCCCCCGACGCTGCGGACGAGCCCGCGCATCTCCAGGCGCATCAGCAGCCCAAGCGCCTCCGGCAAGGGCACTCGCAGCTCGGTGGCGACGCGCTCGGGCAGCACGGGACCGATCACTGCCTCGAGCGCGGCGCGTTCGGCGAGGGAGAGGTCGACCGGCAGGGCGCGCTGCGCTCCCGCTTCCTCGAGACCGAGATCGGCGAGCAGGTCGTCGACGCCGCGGATCAACGTCGCCCCGTCGCGGATCAGCGCATGCGGAGTGAACGACGTCGGCGTCGTGACGGCCCCCGGAACGGCGAACACCTCGCGGCCGAGCTCGAGCGCGTGACGCGCGGACGACAGCGTTCCGCTTCTTTCGGCGCCCTCGACCACGACCACAGCTCGGCCGAGCGCCGCGATGATGCGGTTACGCGTTGGGAATCGGAACGCGTCGGCCGGGACGCCCGGCGCGTACTCCGTCACGATCGTGCCGGTCGCGACGATCGAGCCGACCAGCGAGCGGCTCCGTGACGGGTAGACGCGGTCGACCCCGCAGGCCATCACCGCGACGGTGTGTCCGCCGTCGTCGAGCGCACCCTGATGAGCCGCGGCGTCGATCCCGCGAGCCGCGCCGCTGACGACGCACACGCCCGCAGACGCGAGTCCGCGGCCGAGCTCGCGCGCGACGTCGCGTCCGAGGTCGGTGCACCTGCGCGACCCGACCACCCCGACGGCCGACGCGACGTCCACGAGCGGTCGTCCACGGATGAACAGCGCCGGCGGTGGATCGCGCAGGTGCTCGAGCTGCGGCGGGTACTCGGACGAGCCGACGGGGACGAACCGCGCCCCGACGCGGGCGAGGCGCTTCATGATCGAGTCCGGATCGAGGACGCGGGCGTGGTGCCGGTCGGCATCGCTCCCGGCGCCGCCGGCGCGGATGACGGCCAGGCTGGCGGCCGCCGTTCCCTGGGTGGCCGCGAGCGCGAGCAGGCCGTTCGCATCGATCCCGCGGAGCGCCGCGAGCACGAGCAGGGCCCGACGGTTGTCCTCACCGTCGGCGAACCCGGTCGGCCAGCCGTCGGCCACCCGTGCCGGGCGCGTACCGACGTCGGCGTCACCCGGCGCGGGCGAGGCTCTCCTCCGACGGGTTCACGCGATATGACAGCGCCTCGTGCACGTGCTCCGCGCGCACGCGTTCCGAGCCGTCAAGGTCGGCGATCGTCCGGGCGACCTTCAGCGCGCGATCGAATCCCCGGCCGGTGAGCGCGAGCGTGTCGACCGCGCCCGCGAGCGCCTCGCGTCCCTCCGACGAGAGCGCGACGATTCGACGCGCGAGCGGACCTGGGACCTGGCCGTTGCACGCGTACCCCAACGCGCCCGACCGCGCGCGCTGGCGCGCACGCGCATCGTCGACGCGCGCCCGGACGGCCGACGACGGCTCTCCCGCAGCACCGCCGAGCAGCTCCGCCTTGGACAGCCGCGGCACGTGCAGACGGATGTCGATCCGGTCGAGCAGCGGACCCGAGAGCTTCTGCCGGTACGTCTCGACCCGATCCGGCCGGCAGATGCACCGCCGCTTGGTGTCGCCTTCGTTGCCGCAGGGACACGGGTTGGCCGCCGCAACGAGGGTGAACCGCGCGGGGAACTCGACGGCACCGACCATCCGCGTCACCACAACGCGTCCATCCTCGAGCGGCTGACGGAGCGCCTCGATCGCGTCACGCCGGAACTCGGTGAGCTCGTCGAGGAACAGCACGCCGTTGTTGGCGAGCGAGACCTCGCCCGGGCGGACGTACCCACTGCCGCCTCCCAGGAGCGCGGCCATCGAGATCGAATGGTGAGGCGCGCGGAACGGACGCGCGGACACGAGCCCACCCTCCAGCAGCCCGGCGACCGAGTGCAGCTGCGTCGTCTCGAGCGCCTCGTCGCGTGACATCGACGGCAGGATCGTCGCGAGGCGCCGGGCCAGCATCGTCTTGCCAGCACCGGGCGCGCCGACCATCAGGACGTTGTGCCCCCCGGCGGCGGCAACCTCGAGCGCCCGGCGGGCCTGGGCCTGCCCACGGACCTCCGACAGGTCCACGACATGGGCCTCGACCGAGGGCGTGTCGGGACGGATGTCGGGAGGGTTCCACGAACCGCGCAGGAACCCGACGACGTCGGACAGGGAATCTGCGGCGACCGCGCGGATCCCCTCGACGAGGGCAGCCTCCGCACCGTTGGCGGCGGGGACGACCACCCCCTCGAGACCGGTGCTCGCGGCTGCGATCGCGACCGACAGGATTCCCGGCGTGCGCACGAGCGACCCGCGGAGCGACAGCTCGCCGGTAAACGCGTACCGCGAGAGCTTGGCGAGCGGGACCTGCCCCGACGCGGCCAGCACGGCGACCGCGACCGGGAGGTCGAGACCCGGTCCGTCTTTACGGACGTTCCCGGGCGAAAGGTTGACGACGATCCGCCGCAGCGGCCACTCGAGGCCGCTGCTCTCGACGGCCGGCCGGATGCGATCGCGAGCGTCGTTGACGGCAGCACCCGGCAGCCCAGTGAGCGTCAACGACGGAAGCCCGCGGCCGATGTGTCCTTCGACGACGACGAGCGCGCCGCGGACGCCGAGGATCGTGACGCCGACCGCACGCCCGTACACGATCGGCAACGCTAGCGCCCGCCACCGACATCCGAAGCTAGAACGCGTCCTGGTACAGCTCGACGTCGGCGCGCTCGCCGGAGACGAGCACGCTCGCGACGTCGAACCGGAGGCGTTCGTACGCGGGCCGCTCGTGGAGGAGGAACGTCTCGGCGAGCCGACGCAGCCTTGCGCGCTTCACGCCCGTGACCCCGTCGAATCCCCCGCCGAAGCGATCGCCCGAGCGCGTCTTCACTTCGCAGAACACGAGCAGCCCGTCGCGCCGGGCGACGAGGTCGAGCTCGCCCAGATCGCACCGCCAGTTCCGCGCGACGATGTCGAACCCCCGGCTCCGATACAGCGTTGCCGTCGCGTCCTCGCCGACGAGGCCGATCGATCTTGGTGCGTCGGTTGCCACGCGCGAACGATAGCGCGCGCCACCGACGTTACCGCTCGAGGTCGTTCGGCAACGAGACGTCGTCGCGACGCAGCTCCTCGACGTTGACGTCGCGACGCGTCAGCACGCGCGCTCCGGACACGAACCGCATCGGCCGCCACATGTCCCAGACCCACGCGTCGCCCAGCTCGACCTCGATCCACCCGTCGTCCCGCATGCGCACGTCCACCTCGTTGGCCAGGTAGAAGCGTCGTCCCGTCTCGACGGCGTACTGGAACATCGGGACGACGTCGCGGTACTCACGATAGAGCTCCAGTTCGCGCTCCTCTTCGAACCGTTCGATGTCCTCGTCGTCGGTCATCGTTCCTCCCAGCCGTCGCTCTCGAGGATCTCCGCGTCCTCGCCTGCGAGCACCTCGCGGAGGCTTCCGCGGAGGTCCCCGCCGACCCCCTTGAACGAGAACCGGTGGATCGGGGTCGGGCCCAAACGCTCCAGCGCGTCCCAGTGCTCGCGCGTCCCGTACCCGCGGTTGTGGTCGAACCCGTATCCGGGGAACCGCCGATGGTACCGGTCCATCGTCCGGTCCCGTGTGACCTTCGCCACGATCGAGGCCGCCGCGACCGACGCGCACACCGCGTCGCCCTTCTTGACGGCGAGCGCGGGGCAGCCGAGGCGCCGCACGGGGAAGCCGTCCGTCAGGACGTAATCGGGCGTGGCCGGCAGCGACACGACCGCGCGACGCAGGAGCGAGAGGTTCGAACGGTGCAGCCCGCGGCGGTCGATGCGCTTGGGCATCGTTCGGCAGGCGATCCACGCGATCGCCCCGTCGACGATGCGCCGGTAGCATGCCTCGCGCTGGAGCCTCGTGAGGGCCTTCGAGTCGTTCAACCCCGTGATGTCGAACGTGTCCGGCAGGATTACCGCGGCGGCGACCAACGGACCTGCGAGCGCGCCTCGACCGGCCTCGTCGGCGCCCGCGAGCTGACCGAACCCCTGCTCGCGCAGGAGCCGCTCGTAGCGTCCGAGGTCGACGGCTAGTTGAGCCACCCCGTTCTCGACGGCGGCCAGATGACGACGAACGCCTTCCCGACCACCTTGTTCAGCGGAACGAACCCCAGGCCGAAGCGCGAGTCGTTCGAGTTCAGTCGGTTGTCGCCCAGGACGAACAGCGATCCGGACGGCACCTCATCCGGTCCGTAGTCACGCGTGTCGAACGGCCGGCGCAGGTACGGCTCCGGGGTCTCCCTCCCGTTCACGAACAGCTCGCCATGGTGGATCTCGACGCTGTCGCCCGGAAGCCCGATCACCCGCTTGATGAAGTCCTCGTCCTCGGGGCGAGCGAACCCGAGACCCTCGGAGAGCCAATGCAGGATCCCGCCAACGAGCCCGCGGTCGGGCTGCGCACCAGGTGACGGGTTCTCGAACACGACGATATCGCCGCGGTGCGGTTCGTCCGAAAGCTTCTGCACGAGCACCCGGTCGCCGGGCCGAAGCGTCGGCTCCATCGATCCCGACGGGATGTAGAAGGCCTGGACGACGAACGTCTTCAGCACGAGTGCGAGCGCGAACGCGAGCACCACCAAGACCGGAAGCTCGCCCAGGAACCCGAGGACCTGCCCGACCTTCTCGCTCGATCCCCGTTTGCCCTCGCCCGCCGGACCGGCGACGACGTGATCCCGGTCGGCGACGGCCGCTCCAGCGACCGGTCCGTCGGCGTCGGCCGGCTCTGCGGAGCCAGGCAGACGATCCGACACGCTCAGCCCTTGCTCTCGGCTTCGGCGGGCTGGAGGTCGGAGGCCTCGGGAATCCCGGTCGGCTCTTTGGCGGCGGGCTCCACGGCGGCCGCGTCCGCGTCGGCGGCGCCCACCGCGGGCGCCGTCTTGACGACCAGCTCGTCGGCACCGACCCGCCGCTCCCGGATCCGGGCCTTCTTCCCCCGCAGCTCGCGCAGGTAGTAGAGCTTGGCCCGCCGTACGCGGCCGTGCGAGACGATCTCGAGCTTGGCGATCGTCGGCGAGTGAACGGGGAACGTGCGCTCTACGCCGACGCCGAACGAGATCTTGCGAACGGTGAAGGTCTCCTGCAATCCGCCGCCCTGGCGCCGAATCACGACGCCCTGGAAGACCTGGACGCGCTCGCGGCCGGCCTCGACGACGCGCACGTGCACACGCACGGTGTCCCCGGCGCGGAACGGGGGGATGTCCGTGCGAAGGTAAGCCTTATCGACGAGGTCGGTCGCTTTCATGGGCGGGAACCCGATGATAGCAGGCGCCTCCGACTACCCTCCGCGGCGTTCTCGCAGGTCGGGGCGGTTCCTGCGGGTCTTGTCGAGCGCCGCCTCCCTGCGCCACCGCGCGATCTCGGCGTGGTTGCCGGACAGCAGGACATGGGGGACGGCCATCCCGCGGAACTCGGCCGGGCGCGTGTAGTGCGGGTGATCGAGCACGCCGTCGGGGCCGAACGAGTCCCGCTCGTGGGACTCCTCGCGGCCGATCACGCCCGGAACGAGCCTGGTCACGGCCTCGATCAGCACGAGTGAGGGAAGTTCGCCTCCGGAGAGCACGTAATCTCCGATCGAGACCTCCTCCGCGGGCAGACCCTCGACCACCCGCTCGTCGACGCCCTCGTACCGTCCCGCGATCAGCACCAGATGCGGTTCGGCCGCCAGCTCGCGGACGAGCGCCTGATCGAGCCGGCGCCCCGCCGGCGAAAGCACGATCACGCGGCCGCGGTCTCCTCCGAGCGACTCCACCGCGGCGAACACGGGCTCGGGCTTCATCACCATGCCGGGACCACCGCCGTACGCCTCGTCGTCGACCTGTCGGTACCGGTCGGCCGCGAACGCGCGGAGGTCCTGCACGTGCACGTCCACCACCCCGGCCTCGATCGCCTTCCCGAGCAGGCTCGCGCGCAGCGGCCCCTCGAGGATCTCCGGGAAGATCGTGAAGACGTCGACCCGCACGTTTGCAGGCTAACGCGTCGACCTCAGGGCCCTCGGCCGGCGAGACCA
This sequence comes from Actinomycetota bacterium, assembly GCA_046729855.1. Lineage (GTDB taxonomy): Bacteria > Actinomycetota > UBA4738 > UBA4738 > HRBIN12 > DATHSY01. The sequence goes on from JBKPHM010000031.1 coordinate 64,575, forward strand.
TGCGCTTCCGCGCGCAGCGCGCGGCTCGAGTGTTGCCGGCCTACTCGGGAGTCGTGAGGCCGGCGACCTCTCGAACGACGATCCGCTTCTCGCCTACGTCCACCGAGACGACGACGTCGGCGATCGCCGGGATCAGCGTTTCGTGGCCCTCGGCATCCACCGCGGTCCAGACGTCGTTCGCGGCCGTGTGGATCACATCGCGGACCTCCCCGAGGTCGGCGCCCGACTGCGCGACGACGGCGCAGCCGATCAGCTGGTGGTCCCAGTACGACCCCTCGGGCAGGGGCGGCGACTGCGACTCGGGGACCACGAGGTCGCGACCCACCAGCCGCTCACCGGCCGTGCGGTCCGCGATACCCTCGAACCGGACGAGCAGGCGACCGCGGTGCCTGCGGGACGCCGCCACCGTGAGCGGCCTCCCGTCCTCAAGGAAGAGCGAGGATCCCGCCTCGAACCGCTCGGGGACCTCGGACAGCACGAGGACGGCGACCTCGCCGCTGACGCCGTGGGCACGGGTGATGCGGCCGACGGCGACGGTCGGCTCGCGAGGGTCCACATCAGTCCGCGATGTCGACGTGCGCGTGCACGCCCTCGCGGATCGCAGCGATCTTGACGACCTGCCGGATCGCACGGGCGGTGCGGCCGCCGCGGCCTATCACGCGACCCATGTCCTCCTGGTCCACGCGGAGGCGGAGCAGCACGCCGCGATCGTCGGTCGTCTCCTCGACCGTTACGGCGTTTGGATTGTCGACGAGCTCCCTCGCGATGTACTCGAGGAGCTCCTTCATCGTCAGGAGGCGGCCTTCGCGCCCTTCTTCGGCGACGGCTTCGCGGGACGCTCGGCCTCGAACTTCTCCCAAATGCCGGACTTCGTCAGCAGCACCTGGACGGCCTGCGAGGGCTGCGCGCCCTTACGAAGCCAGTCGAGTGCCTTCGCCTCATCGATGTCGATCAGCGAGGGCTCGTCGAGCGGGTGGTACTTGCCGATGTTCTCGATGAAGCGGCCGTCACGCGGGCTGCGCTGGTCGGCCACCACGACGCGGTAGAAGGGACGCTTCTTCGCCCCCATCCGCATCAACCTGATCCTCGTCGCCATCCGTGGTTCTCCTCTCCGCCCGGGCTCAGAGCCCGGGGATGGTGGGCATGCCCGGCAGGCGAGGCATCCGCTTGCCACCCATCAACGACTTCATCATCTTGCGGGCCGCGTCGAACTCCTTCAGCAGGGCGTTCACATCGGCCGTGGTGGTCCCCGAACCGCGGGCGATCCGCAGGCGCCGGGACCCACCGATGATAGCGGGGTTGCGGCGCTCCTCCCTGGTCATCGAGGAGATGATGGCCTCGGCGCGGCTGATCTGCCGGTCGTCGACCTGTGCCGCCAGGTCCTTGATCGCGTTCTTGCCGCCCGGAACGCCCGGGAGCATCGCCAGGATGTCCTGCAGCGGGCCGAGCTTCTTCATCTGCTGCATCTGCACCAGGAAGTCGTCGAGGGTGAAGCTGGCGTTGGCGAGTTTCTTCGCGGCCTCGGCGGCCTGCTCCGCGTCCAGGTTCTCGTGCGCCTTGTCGATCAGCGATAGAACGTCGCCCATCCCGAGGATCCGCGATGCCATCCGATCGGGATGGAACGGTTCGAGATCCGTCGTCTTCTCCCCCGTCCCAACGAAGAACACGGGCCGTCCGGTCACCGACGTGATCGAGACCGCGGCCCCGCCGCGCGAGTCGCCGTCGATCTTCGTGAGGATGAACCCCGTCGTGTCCACCTCGAGCATGAACGCCCGCGCCTGCACGACGGCGTCTTGTCCGGTCATCGCGTCGCACGCCATCAGCACGTGGTGAGGCCCGATCGCCTCCTTCACCTGGCGCGCCTCGCGCATCATCTCCTCGTCGACGTGCAGCCGCCCGGCCGTGTCGACGATCACGACGTCGCTTCCACCGCGATCCGCCTGCTTCAGCGCGCTCCTCGCGACCTTCACCGCATCCTTGCCGTCGGAGACGACCGGGACGCCTATCTCCTCGCCGAGCGTGAACAGCTGATCCACGGCGGCAGGGCGGTGCAGGTCGGCGGCGACGAGGAGCGGATGCTTCCCCTTCTCCTTCAGCATCCGGGCGAGCTTGGCGCACGCGGTCGTCTTCCCCGACCCCTGGACGCCGGCCATCATGATGACCGCGGGGCGCGCCGACGGGAGCGTGAACGGGACGTGCGTCCCCCCCAGCGTTCGCTGGAGCTCGTCGCGAACGACCTTGACCACCTGCTGGCCCGGGGTGAGGCTCTTCATCACCTCCTCCGACAGCGCCCGCTCTCGGACCCGCCCGACCAGGTCGTCGGCCACCTCGACGGCGACGTCCGCCTCGAGCAACGCCGTGCGGATGTCGCCGAGCGCGGCGTCAACCTGCCTCGGATGGAGCTTGCCCCGGCTGCGGAGCTTCTTGAAGACCGCGTTCAGGCGGTCGGTCAACGTGTCGAACATAGGCATGAGGCGGACGCGCCTCGTCCGAGCGCGCCCGGGACGGGAGAGGCAGATTGTACCGACACGGAGGCAGGGCCCGGTGAGGGGCCGGCCTCCGACGACCTGGCGAACGCCAAACGCCTCGAGGTCGGCCTGATCGCGCTGCGATGGCTGACCCTCGCATTCGCCGTGCTTCAGAGCGTTACCACGGCCGGTCACGAACCTGCTCCAGAACGCGCTCAAGTTCTCGATCCCACCAGAGCCGGTGCTGCTGTCGGTGACATCCGATCGCGACGAGGCCGTGTTCCGCGTCAGCGACCGCGGTGTGGGGATCGCGCCCGAGGACCTCGAACGGATCTTCGAACGCTTCCACCAGACGGACGCGGCGACCACGCGCCGCGCTGAGGGGGCCGGGCTCGGGCTCTACATCACCAAGAAGCTGGTCGAGGCGATGGCCGGGCGGATCGAGGTGGCATCCGTCGTCGGCGCCGGGTCGACGTTCACGGTTCGCCTTCCGCTCGACCGCTCGACAGCACCTTCTCGACCGTCCGCAGCAACGCGAGCGGGCTGAACGGCTTGGTGAAGTACTCGTCCGCCCCGAGCGACAGCACGTAGTTGCGGCCTTCCTCGCCGACGGCGGTGATCACGATCACGCGGACGTCCTTGGTCCGCCCATCCGACTTCAGCTCCCGGAGGACCTCGGCGCCACCCGCTCCGGGGATGTTGAGGTCGAGAAACATCAGGTCGGGCGCCCGCTCGCGCGCCATGTCGAGCGCCATCTGACCGTCCGACGCCTCGCGGACCTCGAACCCCTCGTGCTCGAGGATCAGCCGCATCGCCTCGCGCATCGTCGGGTGGTCCTCGACGATCAGGATCTCCGCGCGAGCCATCAGCGCTCGAGGATCCGGTCGGCGAACGCCCCGGCGTCGAACGGCTCGAGGTCGTCGATCCCTTCGCCCACCCCGACGAGTTTGACGGGTACGCCGAGGCGCTCGCGCACGGCGAGGAGCACGCCGCCCTTGGCGGTCCCGTCGAGCTTGGTGAGCGCGACGCCTGTGACCTCGACGGCGTCGGTGAACGCGCTCGCCTGGGCGATCCCGTTCTGCCCCGTCGTCGCGTCGAGGACGAGCAGGACCTCGTCAACCCTCCCGCCGGCCTTTTCGAGGACGCGCTTGACCTTGCGAAGCTCGTCCATCAGCGGCTGGCGGGTATGCAGTCGCCCGGCCGTGTCGACGATCACGACGTCCATGTCGCGCGCACGTGCGGCCTGGACCGCGTCGTACGCGACCGCGCCTGGGTCGGCGCCGCGTTGCTGCGAGACGAGCTGGACGCCCGCGCGACGGGCCCACACGTGCAACTGCTCGGACGCCGCGGCCCGGAAGGTGTCGCTGTTGGCGAGGCTGACCTGGCGGCCCTCGCGCGACAGCCGAGCGGCGAGCTTGCCGATCGTGGTCGTCTTGCCAGAGCCGTTCACGCCGACGACCATCACGACGGAGAGGTCGTCGGGTCGCAGCGACAGTCGGCCGTCGCCGCCGAGGATCGACACGAGCTCGTCGTGCAGCAGCTGGACCGGGTCGGACGACGGCGTGTACCGCTCTCGCACGTCGCGGACGATGCGGCTCGCGGTCTGCGGTCCGACGTCGGCGCGGACGAGCAGCTCTTCGAGCCGCCGCCACTCGTCGTCGCCCGCCGGTCCGCCGGCGAACACCGAGCGGATCCGTGCCGCGAGACCGTCCGCTCGGGGCGACGGCGGCGGTCGGCGCGGGCGTTCGACCTGGCCGGTGTCACGTCCGGCGATGGAGCGCCGCCGCGTCCACAGCGCCAGCAGGCCGACCGCGATCAGCACGACGACCACGAGGATCGCGACGAGGAGCTCCACGGGCTACAGGCTAGTGGACCGGGTCTGCCTGGGGTACGGCGATCGCGTCCTGGCTCTGCGGGGGCGGCGCGTCGGCGTCGAGTGCCTCGAGCCGTTGCGCAACGACCTTCGTCGTCCCGTCCTTGCTCATCGATACGCCGTACATCATCTGTGCGACCTCCATCGTCCGCTTCTGGTGCGTGACGATGAGGACCTGCGAGTCGGCCGCAAAGCCCTGGACGAGGCGCAGGAACCGATGCAGGTTGACGTCGTCGAGCGCAGGCTCCACCTCATCCATCAGGTAGAAGGGCGAGGGCCGCGCCTTGAAGATCGCGAACAGGAACGCCAGCGCGGTCAGCGCGCGCTCACCGCCCGACAGGAGCGAGAGTCGCTTGACGCGCTTGCGCCCCGGGCGGGCCTCGATCTCGATCCCGGTGTTGAGCAGATCGACGGGCTCGGTCGCGACGAGCCGGCCCTCGCCGCCCGGGAAGAGCTCCGCGAAGAGTCGCTCGAACTCGGCGCAGACGTCACGCAACGCCGACCCGAACGTCGTCGTGATCTCCAGGTCGATCCGCTGGATCACCTCGAGCAAGTCTCGCCGGGCCCTGCGGACGTCGTCGAGCTCGCGGTGCAAGAAGTCGTGCCGCTCCTGGAGCGCCTCGAACTCGCCGCCCGCCAGCAGGTTGACGCGACCGAGCAGCGCGAGCCGGCGCTGGACGAGCTCGGCCCGCTTCTCGAGACCAGAGTTCGTGTCCTCGTCGGTCAGCTCCCCGACGGCCTCCGCCGGGTCGCGCTGGTGTCCGTCGCGTAGCAAGCGTTCGGCGTCCTTGATCCGCCGCTCCAGATCCCCGCGCTTGCGATCCTCGTCCTCGTACGCCTCGCGCAGCCGCTCGAGCTCCGTCGCGGCCTCGCGCCATGCGCGGTTGGCCTCTGCCTCGGCGGCCGACGCCGCGCGAGCGGCGGAGGCGGCCTCGGCGCGCCGCTCCGAGGCAACCGCGAGCGCCTCATCGGCCGAGCCGAGGCGTTCCTCGGCCGCTTCACGCTCGGCGGTCGTTCGATCGGCGGCGGAGCGCAGCGCGTCCGGGTCCGCCGACGCCAGGCCGTCGCGTTCGCGCTGCACGGACGCCAGTCGCGATCCCAGGCTGGCGCGGTCGCGACGCAGCGTCTCCACGGCCACGCGTTGCTGGACCGGCGGCTCGACCACCGGGGGCAGTGTCGGAAGCTCGAAGGTGATCGGTGACGCCGCCTCGAGCGCCGCGCGCCACGATGCCGCCGCGTCGTGCATCCCGCCGAGGCGTTGGGTGAGGATCTCCTCCTCCTTCGCCGCCGTCGCGACGTCCGCCGCAAGCCTTCCGATCGCGTCCGCCGCCTGCGTGATGGAGGCATCGGCCGCCTCGATGCGCACGATCAGCCCTTCGAGCTCGCGCCCGATCGCGTCTACCCGCTGGCGCTTGGGGCGCAGCATCGCCCTTGTCTGGGAGAGGTCGTGCTCGACCGTGCGGAGCTCGCGGCCGATCTCGTCGGCGCGGGCGTCGGCGTGCGGCGCCGTCCGTATCACGGCGGGCCCGACCACGACCCCCTCTTGCGTGACGAAGGAGGCCTTCGGGAACCGGTGATGCTTCTCGACGGCCTCCTCCAGCGTGGCCGAGAGGTAGACGTCCTTCAGCAGCGTCGAGATCAGCCCTCGTGCCTCGGGGACAACCGTCACGAGCGACAGTAGGGTTCGCTCACCCGGCACCACGAACGCGACCGGGCCGCCGCCCGCGACCGCGAGCATCGCGCCGTCGCCCTCTGGCACGTCCTCGACGGCGACCGTCTCGTCCGCGTACACCACCGCGTCCCCGAACGGGCCGATCGCGGAGGCGAGCGCACGCTCCCAGCCGTCCTCGATCTCGATCAGCTCGGACAGCAGGCCGAGCGAGCGTCCGGGATGGCGCAGCTTGAACCGCGACCCGGGAGTCTCCTCCAGATCGGCCTTGCGGGCGAGCAGGACATCGCGACGTGTCTCGTGACGACGCAGGACGTCCTCGAGCCCGGCCACCCTGTCCGCGATCGCATGGCGCTCGCGCTCGAGCTCGGCCTGCCGGTCCGAGAGCGGCGCGACCTGTGCGTCGATCTCGTCGATCCGATCAGAGAGCCGGGCGCGCTCGGCTTCGGCGGTCTCGCGGCGTTCGGTCGCCTTCGCGAGCTGCTCCTCGATGTGCCCCCGGTCGCGTTCGTGCGCGGACAGCGATCGCTGGAGCGTCTCCATCTCGGCGCGATGCGCGGCCGCCTGCTCCCCGATCCGGTGACGTTCGTCCTCGACGCCTCGACGCAGCTCGTGCGCCGCTCGGAACGCGGCCTCCGCCGCGTCGAGCTCGCGCTCGCGCAGCGACAGCTCGGCCGCGATCTCGGCTTGACGGACGAGGATCCGTTCGAGGTCCTGGTCGAGGACGCCGAAGCGGAGGTCCCGTCCCGCCTGCGAGGCTAGCTCCGCCCGGGCCGCCGACTCGGCCCGGACCGCGTCGCGGAGGGCGAGCTCGGCGGAGGACTTCTCCGCCTGGGCGTGCGCGAGCAGCTCCTCCACGTCCTGGAGCGCCGCGGTGGCCCGCTCGTGGTCATCGGCCGAGGTCGCGACGGCCTCGTCGAGGGCATCCAGGCGGGCGCGGGTCCGCGTGCGTCGAGCGAGGCCCTCGTCCCACACGGCCGTCCGCCGCTCCCTCTCGGCCAGGAGGTCGCGCAGCCGGGTCGCCGCGAGCTTCACGGCCAGGGCGTCGGCCTCGGCCGTCAGCTCCTCGTGGCGCCTGGCGACCTCCGCCTGCTGCCGCAGCGGCCTCAGCTGGCGGCGGAGCTCGGCGAGGACGTCCTGCAGCCGCAACACGTCCTGCTCCAGACCGGCCAGCTTGCGTTCCGCCCGTTCGCGTCGCTTCCGGTGCTTCGCGATGCCGGCTGCCTCCTCGATGTACTGCCGGCGATCCTCGGGGCGCGAGGTGAGCACGTCCTCCAGCTGACCCTGCCCGACGACGGTGTGGAGGGCCCGGCCGATGCCCGTCTCGGCCAGGAGCTCCTGGACGTCGAGCAGACGCGCCACCCGGCCACCTATCCGATACTCGCTGTCACCGCTACGGTAGATCGCGCGGCTGATCTCGATCTCAGACAGCGGGACCGGGATCAGGCCAGCGGAGTTGTCGATCACGAGCTTGACCTCGGCCATGCCCAGCGCCGGGCGCTGCGGGCTCCCCGCGAAGATCACGTCCGCCATCTGCCCGCCGCGGAGCGCCCGCGGCCCCTGCTCGCCCAGCACCCAGGCGATCGCGTCGACCAGGTTCGACTTGCCGGAACCGTTGGGCCCGACGATCACGCTGACGCCCTGGGCGAACTCCAGGCTCGTCTTGTCCGCGAACGACTTGAACCCGCGGATCGTCAAGGAGCGGAGGAACATGTGCCGCGATAGTAGCTGCGCCGGACCCGAGGCCCGGGGATGTGGGCCGAAAAGTTGGCTCAGCCGATCCGGAAGGTCGTATCCCCGACGGGATCTTCCGCCGCAGGCGTGACGGCATCCACGCTGGCCGTCGGCGGGCCTGTCGCGCACCACTCGACCATCGCCCGCACGTCGTCGTCGGTCCCCTCGAAGGCAGCCTCGACGGCCCCGTCGGGCATGTTGCGGACGTATCCTGCAACGCCCCGGCGCCGGGCCTCCTCGGCGCAGCTCGCCCGGAAGAACACGCCGTGCACCCGACCCCGAACAACGACGCGAACCCTCGTCCGCACGGCCTGAGACTATCGATGTAGCCCGCCCCGCGGGATCGGCACCGAATGCACACCAAGTTTCCCCCGAACGGCCTACTCTTCCATCCTCCGGCTGATCTACAGTCCACCAGGGACATGGACCAGGCAGGGGCAGGGGGATCCGGGGACCGACATGGGGACTAGGCATACCGTCCAGAAAAAACGACGTTCGACCTCCCTGCTGCTGGTGGCGTACCTAACGCTGGCGATCTTCGGCATCCCTGCGTTCGCGGGGGCCATCAAGCCAGACGATCCGGGCGCACAGGGGCAGGGCCACGGGCAGGGACAGGGCGGGCCGAACGCGACCCCCACGGCGACGCCGACGGCAACCGCGCCGACACCCACCGCCTCGCTTCCGCCGACCGGCGATGCCTCCACGCCCACCACGCCGTCGGCGCCGCAGACCGCTCCCACCCCGCCCGAGGACGATCCGGCCGAGGACCCGGCCATCGACGCCGAGGGCGCTTCGTCGGCGCCATCCGGCTCGACGCACCCGCCCGGCAACAACGGGACGGTCAAGATCGACGGCCAGCCGTGGGACAACGACCCGAACAACGAGCCGCACGTCGGGTGCGAGTTCCAGTTGGACTTCTATGGCTACGACGATGGGCGAGACCTGGTCGGCGAATACTTGTTCGAGCTCTGGTCGCCGACCGGCTCCGCCGAGTTGGTCACGGGCTCCACGGCGATCGGCGAGGATCCCGCGGGCGGAGGCACGGACCACGACGCGAGCGTGACGATCGACCTGAAGGATGAGGTCCTGAGCAGCGGGTTCGACCCGCACCCGAACCAGGGATGGCACGTCCGGCTGACCGTGAACGCCGATGGCTCGATCGGCGCGGACGTCAAGCACAAGATGTTCTGGGTCATGTGCGCGCCTTCGCCTGGACCGTCAACGCCCCCGGAGACGCCCTCGGAAGGCCCGACCACCGTGAAGCCGCCGACGACACCGAACACGCACTCGCCCACGGTGATGTCGACGACGGTCCGGCCGCCCACGAACCTGGCATTCACGGGTTCCGGGCTCGGCACGCTCGTGGCGGCGGCCGCGATCCTGCTGGTGTTCGGGACGGCGGCGCTCCGGCTGTCGGCCCGGCCTGAGCTGATCGGGCGGCACCGCCGGCGATAACATCGCGCGCGTGTCCCAGCACGGCGCGAAGTACGACGGGCGGACGGCGCTGATCGTCGTCGATGTCCAAAACGACTTCGCGGATCCCCGGGGGAGCCTCTACGTTGCCGGCGGCGAGAAGGTCGTCCCGCTCATCGACGCAGAGATCGAGGCTGCGCTCGACGCGGGCGCGTTCATCGTGTACACGCAGGACTGGCACCCAGAGGCGACGCCGCACTTCCACAAGGACGGCGGGATCTGGCCGGTGCACTGCGTCGGCGGCACGTGGGGCGCCGAGCTGCACCCCTCGCTCCGCGTCGCCGGCGACGTGGTCCGCAAAGGGGTCGACGGCCGTGACGGCTACTCCGGGTTCAGCGTCCGCGATCCGGTCAGCGGGGACACGGAGCCAACGACGCTCGAACGAATCCTGCGCGAGCACGGCGTCGAGCGCGCTGTGGTGGTCGGGCTCGCCACGGACTACTGCGTCCTCGAGACCGTCCTGGACGCGCGGCGGCTCGGGTTCGAAGCACTGGTCCGGGCGGAGGCGATTCGCGCCGTCGAGCTGAAGCCAGGGGACGGCGAACGGGCGATCGAACGGATGCGGGAGGCTGGGGCGACGGTCGGGTAGCCCTGTCGCTTCTGCTCCTGCCGCATCACCCCGACCGCATCAGCTCTGGCATTGGGGGCAGAAGTACGAGTTCCGCCCCGAGATCTTGACGACCTGTACCGGCGTGCGGCAGCGGCGGCACGGCAGGCCCACGCGACCGTAGACCTTCAGCTCGTTCTGGTACTCGCCCGGCTTGCCGAACAGGTCGACGTACGCCTCGTCGTCGAGCGTCGTGCCGCGGGCCCGGATCGCGTCCTGAAGGACCTCCTGGAGCGCCCGGTACATCCTTCTTACCTCCTGCGACGAGAGCGTGTCGGACATCCGGTCGTAGCGGAGCCCCGCCGCGAACAGCACCTCGTCCGAGTAGATGTTGCCGAGGCCACTGATGAACTTCTGATCCATCAGGAGCTGCTTCAGCTTGGCCGCCCGCTGCGCCATGAGCCCACCGAACGTCTGCCACGTGAACACCTGATCGAGTGGGTCGATCGCGATGTGCTGGAGCTCCTTGACCTTCCCAAGCTCGTCCGCCGTGGTGGCGAACAGCTCGCCGAAGGTCCGGGGGTCGACGAACCTGAGGTCGCCGCCCTGCTGAAACGTCAGGACGACGTGCGTATGCGGCGGCGGGGGCTGACGCTTGTTGCCGCGCACGAACTGGCCACTCATCCCGAAGTGCACGACGATGACGCCGCCGTTGTCCAGGTGCAGCAGGATGTACTTCCCCCGGCGCTCGACCTTTGTGACCTTGCGGCCCGTGACGCGGTCGGTGAACTCCTTGCGTTTCGCGTGCCGGCGGATCGTGCGCATGGCGTTCCTCGACGAACGCACCTCGGCAGACGCGATCTTGCGACCGACGACGTCCTTCTCGAGATCGCGGCGCATCACCTCGACTTCGGGTAGCTCCACCCGTCCCTCTCCCCCCGTTACGGAGACGACGACCCGGTCCCCACGGTGCGCCGCGACAGCCGTCGGTACGCCTCGTGCGCCGCCTGCTGCTCCGCTTCCTTCTTCGAGCGACCCACGCCGTTGCCCCACGGCTTGCCGGCGAGGTAGACGGTTGCCGTGAACTCCTTCTGATGGTCCGGACCGCTCTCCGCGATCCGGTATTCGGGAAGCGCGCGCAGGTCCTGTGAGGCGAGCTCCTGGAGGATCGTCTTGTAGTCACGCTCTCCCTCGCCGCGCACGTACGCGTTCATCCGCGGAAGGAACAGCCGCTCGATCAGCGAGCGGGCGACGTCGAGCCCTCGGTCGAGGTAGACCGCCCCGAAGAGCGCCTCCAGCGCGTCGGCCAGGATGCTCGCCTTGTCGCGGCCGCCGCTCATCTCCTCGCCCCGCCCCAGCCGGACCGCGTCGCCCACCCCGAGGGTGCGCGCCACTTCGGCGAGCGCCGACATGTTGACGATCGAGGCGCGAAGCTTGGCGAGCTCGCCCTCCGCGAGATCGGGGAACGCCCGGTACGCCATATCCGTGACGACAAGCCCGAGCACGGCGTCGCCCAGGAACTCCAGCCGCTCGTTGTTGACATCGAGCTCGTGCTCGAACGCGAACGAGCGGTGTGTCAGCGCAACCTCGAGCAGCGCAGCGCCGCCGAACCGGATGCCGAGCGCCCGCTCGAGAGCCGCGGGCGACCGGCCCTTCGCCGCGTCCGCGCTCACGACCTCACTCGACCTCGAGGACCTGGCGGCCGGCGTAGAAGCCGCAGTTGGCGCACACACGGTGGGGCAGCTTCGGCTGGTGGCATTGCGGGCACTCGGCGTACGTCGACGGCCGTGCCTTCCAGTTGGCTTTGCGCTTGGCACCCCTGGTATGAGATTGGCGTCGCTTCGGGACCGGCATCGTTCGTTCCTTCCTTTCTAGGCTTGATGGCCACTCAGCTTCAATGGCCTAGCTTTCTAGTGTCTCGATCACGTGTCGCTCATCGTTCGTCGCGTCCGTTCGATCGCGCCTCGAACAGCGCCTCGAGCCCGGCCCATCGCGGATCCACGTCGGGACCGCAGAGGCACTCGCCAAGGTTGCGGTCGCCACCGCACCGCTCGCACAGACCCAGGCAGTCGGGCCGGCACACGGGCGCGAACGGCATCTGCAGGACCACCGCGTCGCGGACCATCGGCTCGGGGTCCAGCATCAGGTCGTCGAGGAGGACGTAGTCGTCGTCCGGCCCGGGCTCGCGCGCGACGAGCTCGTCCATGCGGACATCGAAGTCGCGTTCGAACTCCTTCAGGCACCGAGCACACCGAAGGCGCATCCGACCGCCGACGCTCCCGCGCACGAGGATGCCCTCCAGCACGCTCTCGAGCAGCAGGTCGGCCTCGAGCCGCTCGTCGTCGGGCACCGCGGCCAGCTCCGTGTGCAGGCCCTCGATCGGCTCGTCGACGCGGACACGCCTGGCGGAGCCGGGCTGGTCGACGAGATCGCGGACGTCGATCACGTTCATCACGACTCACCACCTTCCTCGTCGAACGCCTGCGCGCCGCCCAGCTCCTGCTGTACCGGCGTCGCGCCGCGGAGCTTCTGCCTGCCCGCCTCCACCTGCTCGAGCGTCCTCGACAATGCCTCATGCGTCACGACGACGTCCTCGGAGAGCCGCTGGAGCGCGATCTCGAACTGCGCCAGCTTCGCGTCGACGTAGTCCTCGGCCTCCTGCCGCATCCGGCGCGAGTCGTCATCTGCCTCAGAGGCGATCCGCTCCGCCTCCTGCTCGGCCCGACGGAAGACCTCCTCCTTGCGCGCCATCCGGAGCTGCTCGGCGCGCGCGTCCTCGACGATGCGCTCGGCATCGCGGCGCGCCTTGGCCAGCAGCTCCTCGCGGTCGCGCACGACCCACCGCGCCTGCTTCACCTCCTCCGGCAACGACGCCTTCATCCGCTCGATCAGCTCGAGCACCTCGTCCCTGTTGAGCAGCGCCGAGGAGGACAGCGGCATCGACTTGGCGTCGCGGACCATGTCCTCGAGCTGCTGGATCTGGCCGGACAAGTCCATCGCTAGGGGTCGCTCCCGAACCGCTCGGCGAGCCGCTCCACGACGACTCGGGGCACCATCGCCGAGACGTCACCACCGAAGCGGGCGACCTCGCGGACGAGCGAGGACGACAGGAACGACCACCTCGGGTCGGTGGTCATGAAGAGCGTCTCCACGCCGGTGAGCTGTCGGTTCATCTGCGCCATCTGGATCTCGAACTCGAAGTCGGTCACCGCCCGGAGGCCCTTGACGATCACCTCCGAGCCCGTTCGTCTTGCGTATTCCACGAGCAATCCCGAGAACGAATCGACCTCGACGTTGGCGAGGCCGGCCGTCGCCTCCTTCAGCATGGCGACCCGCTCGTCCACCGTGAACAGCGGCTGCTTGCCCGGGTTGTCCAGCACGGCCACGATCACAGGATCGAAGCGCTGACCTGCGCGTTCGATGATGTCGAGATGACCGTTGGTGACCGGGTCGAACGTCCCCGGACACAGGGCGCTCACGCCCATCCAGACCTCCCGGCTAGCGTTCGCGGAACACCAGAACGAGGCTGTCGCCGTACTCCAGGCGCCTCGAAAGCAGCCAGTCTACCGGAATGACAGGCATGGAACTCCGGATTCCGCGGGTCAGCGCCACGCTCCACCCCTGGGGGACGAGCCACCCGTCGGCAAGGGCGGCGAGGACGCCGTCGAGCTCCGCTGGCCCGGTCGCGTACGGCGCGTCGATCAGCACCAGGTCGAACGGTCCAGGAGACTTGTCATTGGATATGACGAAGCGCGGGACGCGGTGCGTGACCACGTCGGCCCGGTCGGCCAGGCGGGTCCGCTCGAGGTTCGCCTTGATCGCCGCCACAGCGCCGGGCGACCGGTCGACGAACACGGCGTGGTCGGCGCCGCGCGAGAGCGCCTCGATCCCCAGGGCGCCAGTCCCGGCGTACAGGTCGAGGACGATCGCGCCCGGGACTTCCCCCGTCAGGCTGGAGAACAGTCCCTCACGCGCCATGTCCGACACCGGCCGCACACCGCCCGGGACGGGCGCCAGCCTGACGCCCTTCGCGCTGCCCGCGATCACGCGCACGGCCTCAGGGTATGACGGAGCCGCGCGTGTGACGCCGACGGGCGTTCGTCCGGGGGTGGCGTCTCGACCGCGGAGGTCGGCAGCCGTCTCCAGTCGTGGCTCGAGGCGGGCCCGAACGGACATCGTTCCTGGTTCTTCGGCACACCGCGGGGCCGGCCGTAGCCGGAGCGCGCACCGGGAGGGTGGACCGGACGTGCGCCTACGAGGCCTACGAGTGGAACAGCCAGTCGATCGATCGCTCGAACCGGGAGCGCAGCTCCGCCATCAGCGCCGGGTGACGTCGCAGCTCCGGGTCCCCGGCGATCACGGCGAACGCGCGGGCGCGGGCGCGCCGCACGAGGTCGACGTCGTCGGCCAGGCGGGCGAGCTTGAGGTCTGGCAGGCCCGACTGCCGGACGTCGAACAGGGTCCCCTCGCCCCGCAACCGCATGTCGTCGTCCGCCAGCTCGAACCCGTCCGTCGTCCGGACCATGGCGGCCAGGCGGGCCCGCGCCTCCTCGTTGTCCGGCCGCGCCTCGTCGAACAGGACGCAGTAGCTCCGGTGCCCCCCGCGTCCGATCCGGCCGCGCAGCTGGTGGAGCTGCGCGAGCCCGAACCGCTCCGCGTTCTCCACAAGCATCACGGTCGCGTTCGGGACGTCGACGCCGACCTCGACCACCGTCGTGGAGATCAGCAGGTGGTGCGCGCCCGACCGGAACGCCTCCATCACTCGCTCCTTCTCCGCGGGGCGCATACGGCCGTGCAACAGCGCCAGCGACAGATCCGGAAAGACATCGGTTGCCAGTCGCTCGGCCTCCGCCTCGGCGGCGCGGACCTCCGTCCGGTTCGCCTCGTCGATCGCAGCGCAGACAACGAAGGCCTGGCGCCCGGCCTCGACCTCCTGCCGGACGAGCGCGTACGCGTCCGCACGCTCCTGTGCCGTTCGGGCGACCCGGGTCTCGACGGGGCGGCGGCCCTTCGGCATCTCGTCGAGCACGACGACGTCGAGGTCGCCGTAGTAGGTCAGGGCGAGCGTCCGCGGGATCGGCGTGGCCGTCATGATGAGCACGTCCGGCGACCATCCCTTTCCCTTCAGCGCGATCCGCTGGTGCACGCCGAAACGGTGCTGCTCGTCGATCACGGCGAGCGAGAGGTCGGCGAACCCGACGCCCTCCTGTACCAGCGCGTGCGTCCCCACGACCAGGTCGACGTCGCCCGTCTCGATCGCGGTCAAGAGGCGGGACCGCTGCTTGCCCGTGATCGCGGCAGTGAGCAGCGCGAAGGTCACTCGCGCGCCCCCGTCCCGATCGGGCTCGTCCCGGTCGGTTTGGTCCCGGTCGCCCGCCAGCAACGAGAGCTGGTCGTCCGCGGCCCGCCGCGTCGGCGCGGCGGGGTCACGGTACGGCACCGCGAGCCCGTCGAGCACGGTCTCGACCGAGCGCCCGTGCTGGGCCGCGAGCACCTCGGTCGGCGCCATGATCGCGGCCTGGTGCCCGGACCCGATCGCGACGAGCGCCGCGTACAGCGCGACCAGCGTCTTGCCCGACCCGACATCGCCCTGCAAGAGCACGTTCATCGGCCTCGGCTGCTCCATCGCCTCGCCGATCCGCTCCATCGCGCGGCGCTGCGCGCCCGTGGGCTCGAACGGGATCGTCGCGCGAAACCGTTCGACGAGCGGCCCCTCCGCCCCGTGGGCGACGCCCTTCTCGGCGGCCTCGACGCGGTGCTTGCGGAAGGCGACGCCGAGCTCCAAGGTGAACAGCTCGTCGAACTTGAGCCGCTCCCGGGCCGTGGCCAGGTCGCGATCGTCGCTCGGGAAGTGGATGTGGCGAATCGCGGCGTCGAACGACCCGAGCGACTCGGCCGCGACGATCTCGGCGGGCAGCGGGTCCGCGATCGGGGGCAGCTGCTCGAGGGCTCGGTGGACCAGCTCACGGATCGTGCGGGTGGTGATCCCCTCGGCCGCGGGGTGGACGGGCGTGATGCGACCGGTGTGGACCAGGTCGTGCTCGTCGCCCGTGAGGAGCTCGACCTCTTGGTTCGCGAGCTGCAGCCGCCCGCGATACAGCTGCACGGTCCCCGACACGGCGAGCTCGTGCCCGTGGCGGTACGTGGTCGCCGTCCACGGCTGGTTGAAGAAGGTCAGGTCGAGGTAGCCGGACCCGTCGTAGAGAGTGACCGTCACCATCGACTGGCGCCGTCGCGTCTGACGCTTGGTCACGTTCTTGACGCGGGCGATCACGGTCGCCTGTTGGCCGACCCGGAGCTCGCGGATCGCGGCGACGGCCGAGCGGTCGATGTACCGCCGCGGGTAGTGGTGCAGGAGGTCCCCGACGTTGGCGATCTGGAGCGACTCCGCGAGGACGACGGCCGCCTCGGGCCCCTTCGTGCGGAACCCCGTGCGTCGCCTGGCCAGACGTGCGTCGATCGCCGAGACCGGCGACGACATCCTTAGCGGCATGGTGCGCTCGCAGCGCCGGGACGGGGCCGAGCCATGCGGCCGTTCTACCATGCGGATGATGCCGTTCCGGCCCGCTCCCGCCCTCCTCGTCCTCGCGAGCGCTCTCCTCGTGATGTTGGGCGGCTGCGACACGGGAGGCGGAGACGGACGCGCCTCCCCCATGATCGACGTCGAGCGCCGGGCGGCCGTGAACGCGACCACGGCGCCGCTGCTGCCGACAGACGTGTTCGCCCTCCCGGAGTTCACCGTCGAGCGATACGAGATGCTGCTCGGACAGCTCCGCGGGACGCCCGTCGTCGTCAACATGTGGGGATCCTGGTGCCCGCCGTGCCGCGACGAGGCACCGATGCTCGCGGACGCGCACCGGGAGTTCGGCGAGCGGATCCAGTTCCTCGGGATCGACATCGAGGACGACCGGGCCGGAGCGATCGCGTTCATCCGCGAGTTCGACTGGCGGTTCCCGAGCATCGTGGACGCAGCGTCGTCGAGCCGGTTCCGCGCCGAGCTGGGGTTCCTCGGCCAGCCGAACACGCTCTTCTACGACGCGTCGGGCACGCTCGTGCGGACGTGGCAAGGCCCGCTTACCGCCGAGGCGTTACAGAACGGGATCCGGCGGATCGTGCCCGAGGGCTGAGCCGACGGGGGCGTCTGCTACCCTGGCCCGGCCATGGCAGCCGTCTGCGAGATCTGCGGAAAGAAGCCGTTCTTCGGCAAGCGGGTGTCCCACTCGCACCGACGGACCAACCGCCGGTGGGATCCAAACGTGCAGCGCGTACGCGCGCTGGTGAACGGCACGCCCAAACGCCTCTACGTCTGCACGAGCTGCATCAAGGCCGGCAAGGTCCACCGCGCCGGCTGACCGCCCCCTGCGGCCCGTCCGCATATGCGTTCACCGAACGCCCTCCCAGAGAGGGTCGACGGGTCCGATCCCGTGACCGATCGGCAGAGAGTGACGGATCGCCTCGGTGACGAAGTCCTTCCCGCGACGGACCGCGGCGAGCAGATCGTCGCCGAGGGCCAGGCGGGCGGCGATCGCGGCGGAGAGGACGCATCCGGTCCCGTGCGTGTTCACGGTGTCGATCCGCTCGCCCTCGATCCACGCCTCCCTCGATGCATCCACGAACAGGTCGTCCGCGCCCCCGGCCCGCAGATGCCCGCCCTTCACCAGGACGGCGGACGGGCCGCGCGAGCGGATCGCGTCGGCCGCCCGACGCATGTCGTCCCGGTCCTCGACGCCAAACCCCGTCAGCGCGGCGGCCTCAGGCAGGTTCGGGGTGACGAGCGTCGCGAAGGGCAGGATCCGCTCACGAAGCGCGTCGACCGCGTCCTCGGCGAGCAATCGGTGTCCGTGCTTCGACACCGACACGGGATCGACGACCAGGTTGGTGATGCCCGTGTCCCGGATGGCGTCGGCCACGGCGCCGATGATCGCGCCCGATGCGAGCATCCCCGTCTTGGCCGCGTCGACGCCGATGTCGTTCGCGACCGCGCGGACCTGGTCGCCGACGAGCCCGGGCGACAGCTCCTCGTAGCCCGTGACGCCCTGCGTGTTCTGCACGGTCACGGCCGTGATCGCCGTCATCCCGAACACGCCGAGCGCCGAGAACGTCTTGAGGTCTGCCTGGATACCGGCGCCGCCGCCCGAGTCCGACCCCGCGATCGTGAGCGCGCGCGCGATCGTCTCAGGCCTCATCCGGTGCGAAGTGATCCCATCCCCTCGGCTCGAGCGGCGTCTCGCGTCCGTCCCCGTCCACCTCGACGTACCCCTCGTCGATGATGACGCCGACGTCCGTAAGCGTCACGCCGAAGCGCTGGTCGAGCTCGGCGCGCGCGCGATCCAGCGCCGTCGCGTCGATTGTCGCGAGCAGTTCGTAGTCCTCGCCGCCCGCGATGGCCAGCTCCAGCGCTTCGACGCCGAGCCAATCCGCGGCGTCGCGAAGGGCCGGCGCCACCGGGACGCGGGCGAGGTCCACGCGCGCGCCCACCCCACTCTCGCCGCACAGCCGGAAGAGGTCGCGCGCCAGCCCGTCGGACAGGTCCATCATCGCGGTCGCGCCCGCCTGCGCCAGGGTCAGCCCCTCGCCGACGCGCGCGACAGGCCGGTGCAGGGCCTCGAGCAGCACGCGGCCCCAGGGCTCGCGCAGGCCCTCGCCCAGCCTGGACGGGTGCTGGTGCGAGAGCACCAGGCCACCCGCCGCGGCGCCAAGCGATCCTGTCACCACGACGAGGTCGCCGGGCCGCGCGCCCGCGCGCGTCAGGGCGCGGCCGGGCGCGACCTCGCCGACGACGGTGACGGACAGGATCACCGCCTCGGAGCGGTTGGTGTCGCCGCCCACGAGAGAGACCGCGTACTCGTCGCAGGCGGCGAGCATGCCGCCGTAGAGCTCGACGAGCCAAGGGGCGTCGAGGCTGTCCGGCAGCCCGATGGACACGAGCGCGTACCGAGGGCTCCCGGCCATCGCGGCGACGTCGGACACGTTGACGGTGATCGACTTCGCGCCCAGGTCGTGCGGCGAGATCGTCTCGCGCTCGAAGTGCACACCCTCGACCAGCATGTCGGTGGTCATGATCTGGTCCGCCGCCGCGGCCTCGACCACGGCGGCGTCGTCGCCGACCCCGATCACCACGCCGGGCGCGTCGCCGGATAGCATGCGCCTGAGCGCGGCGACGAGCTGATCTTCCGAAAGCTCCATGTGTCGGCACGGCCGCAGCCGGAAACGAGAGCGGCGCAAACGGTCGGGCTGCGGCCGTCGGGTAGGATATAGCGCTCGCCGGTCGGACCGTCGGACGGGCACTCAGCGACCTTCGGAGGAACGCGTGCAGGGAGACGCCCGAACGATCTTCGACAACCCCTCGGCGGACGAGCTCCGCAAGTTCACCGAGGAGATGCCGCAGTGCCGCGTCACCGAGTACGACAACGTCAACGTGCAGACGCTCGTCACGTCGCGGAGCGCCGGCAGCACACACGTGGTCACCGACGATCCGTCCACGGCGAGCGGCAAGACGATGACGCGCGAGGAGTACGACCGCATCGCGAGGATGCAGGACGAGTACATCGTCGGCCAGGACATGATCGTGATCGACGGCTATATCGGTAATGACGACGCGTTCCGGACGCCGGCTCGGCTCACGATCGAGAGGGCCAACGCGAACATCGCCGGGATGCAGCAGAAGCTCTACTTCCCCCGCGACGGCGACGAGCCGGAGGTCCACGTCATCTACACGCCCAACCTGACCGCGCCCGGGTATCCCGACGACCGCGTGATCGCGGTCGACCTCGAACACGGCGTCACGCGCGTCCTGAACTCCGACTACTTCGGCGAGTCGAAGAAAGGCGGACTGCGGATGTGGAACCGGATCGTGTACGACCGGGGCGGGCTGGCGCTGCACGCCGGTTGCAAGGTGATCCCGACGGCCCGGGGCGAGAAGGTCTTCCTGATCATCGGCCTGTCCGGCACCGGAAAGACGACGACCACGTTCACGACACAGAACGACTCGCTGCCGGTGCAGGACGACTTCGTCGCCCTGATGCGAGGCGGGAAGATCCACGGGACGGAGAACGGCTGCTTCGCCAAGACGTTTAGCCTCGACCCGGACTTCGAGCCGAACATCTTCAACGCCGTGACCAAGCCCGAGGCGTACCTCGAAAACGTCTACCAGGACGAGCGCGGCAAGGTGGATTTCTTCGAGACCGCGTACACCAAGAACGGACGGGCGGTGTTCGGGATGGCGGCGCTGGGACGGTATCGGGACCCGCGTCGGGTCGGCACGGTCGACTATCTGCTGATCCTGAACTGGAACGAGAACATCATCCCCGCCGTCGCCAAACTCACGCAGGAACAGGCGGCGGCATACTTCATGCTCGGCGAGACGACCGGCACCAGCGCCGGCGGCGCCGCCGAGGAGGGCAGGTTCCTCCGCGTCCCCGGGACCAACCCCTTCTTCCCGATGCCCCATGGGCTGCAGGGCAACCGGATCCTAGAGCTGCTCGGCTCGCACCCCATCGAGACGTTCCTCATGAACACCGGACGCGTCGGCGGGCGCGAGCCCGACGAGCACTCGAAGAAGGTGAAGATCCCTCACTCGTCGGCCATCGTCAGGGCGATCGCCGAGGGCACGATCAAGTGGGATGCGGATCCCGACTTCGGCTACCAAGTCGCATCCGAGGTTCCCGGGCTCGACGACACCCACCTGCTGCAGCCGCGACGGCTGTACGAGGCGCAAGGTCGGATGCATGAGTATCGCGATCTCGTGGACCGCTTCAAGGCGGAGCGCCGCGAGCACCTGGATCGGTTCTCGCACCTGACGCGGGAGATCGTGGCCGCCGTCGGCTAAAGCGGGTACCTTCCCTCCTCGTCTGCGGGCGAGGGAGGAGTCCATGAAGCTGCTCCAGGAGTTCAAACAGTTCGTGCTACGCGGCAACGTCATCGACCTGGCCGTCGCGATCGTGATCGGCGTCGCGTTCACCGAACTCATCACCTCGTTCGTCGAAAACGTGATCAACCCGATCATCGCGGCGTTCGGCGGCGCGCCGAACCTCGACGAGTGGACGATCACGGTCTCGGGCAGCGAGATCATGTATGGCATCTTCCTCACACAGCTGATCTCGTTCATCCTCATCGCCGCGGTGTTGTTCTTCTTCGTTGTGAAGCCGGTCAACGCGCTGATCTCACGAGCGCGACGCCAGCAGCCGAGCGACCCCACGACGAAGAAGTGCTCGTTCTGCACGCTCGACATCCCCATCGACGCCAGCCGGTGCCCCAACTGCACCAGCGAGCTCAAGCGGGCGGCCTGACCTCAGTCGGACGAACGCCGACCAAGCGCGTACCCGGCCAGGAGCTGGACAGCGGCGAGCAGGATCGGTACCACCAGCGCCCACCGGAAGCGGTCGAACGCGTTGCCGGCCTTCGCGTCACCGCTCGTGAGCGCGTAGAGCACGAAGACGCCTGCGAACACGAACCAGAGGCCGACGCGTGCGGTGGCGAACAGCGCGAACAGCAGGTGGTCCACGACCGTCCCCTCCTGCAGCGGGTGTCGCACCCACCGCCACAGCGAGCGCACGCCGACCGCGGCGAGAACAACGGCGATGCCGAGTTCGACGACGCTCACGCTGTCCGATCTCCCCCGTCCGCAAGGGCGCGGACCACCTCGTCGTCGGTGGTCTGGGAGAAGCGGCGGTACCACTCGCCGACCGCGTAGAAGGGCTCGGGCGTCTCAAGCGCGACGACGTCATCGGCCTCCTCGCGTAGCCGCTCGACGGTGGCAAACGGCGCGACGGGCACGGCGAGCACGACGCGGTCGGCGCCTGCCGCCCGCGCCCATCGCAGCGCGGCGATCGCGGTCCCGCCCGTGGCCACGCCATCGTCGACCACGATCGCCGTCCGTCCGGCGACGTCGACCGCGGCACGTCCGGAACGGTAGCGTTCCAGGCGTCGTTCGATCTCGCGCTCCTGCGCGGCGATCTCGGCCTCCAGGTAATCATTGCTCACGCGCAGCCGCTCCAGCATCGGTTGGTCAAGCACCCGAACACCGGGCGCCACGGCACCCAGGCCGAGCTCCGGGTTACCGGGCGCGCCGACCTTCCTGGGAACGACGACGTCGAGCGGCAATCCCAGCGTCGACGCGACGATCTCGGCAACGACGACGCCCCCGCGCGGGATCCCGAGGATGACGGCGTCGGAGCCACGGAGGTCGGCGAGCGCGTCGGCGAGCCTGGCGCCCGCCTCGCGACGATCCTCGAAGATCACTCGTCCGGCGAACCGCCGCGCGCGCGTTCGCCCTCCTCGATCTCGCGGCGCGCCGCGTCTTCCTCGAGCCCGCGGCGCCGATCGCGGATCACCTTCTCGGGTGGCGGCATCGGTTTGCGGATCTTCCGATACGCGTCGAGGAATGTGTCCGCGCCGCTCCTGCGTTTGCGCTTGGTCATCCCTCGATTATGGCCTCATGGCGCTCGCCCGTGCCGCCGCGGATCACACCGAGCGCGGCGGCTTGCCGGGCTTCGAAACGGACGGCTAGCATGGGCCGTCGTTCGCGACACAGGGCAGAGGGAGGCTCGCGGTGGTCAACGCCTACATCCTCATCCAGACCGAGGTCGGCAAGGCGGCGCAGGTAGCGAAGGAGGTCCGTGACATCCAAGGCGTTGCCGATGCCGAGGATGTGACGGGGCCCTACGACGTGATCGTGCGTGCCGAGGCGAAGAACGTGGACGAGTTGGGCAAGCTCGTCGTGGCACGGATCCAGTCCGTCGAAGGCATCACGCGCACGCTTACCTGTCCGGTCGTCCACCTCTGATCGACGCCGCGGGCCCCCGCGGCGCCGGCGCGTTCAGGCACCCGTCCCCTTCTTGGCCTCGCGCTCGTGCCGTTCGATCGAGAGCTCGATCAGGCGATCGATCAGCTCCGGATACGACACGCCCGACGCTTCCCAGAGCTTCGGGTACATCGAGATCTTCGTGAACCCCGGGATCGTGTTGATCTCGTTCAGGATGGGTTCGTCGCCCGCCGTGACGAAGAAGTCGACGCGCGCCATCCCCGAACCGTCGATTGCGCGGAACGCATCGACTGCCAGCCGCTGGATCCGCTCCAGCGTGGCGTCCGGGATCCGTGCCGGGATGATCAGCTCCGCGCCGGTCTCGTCGAGGTACTTCGCGTCGTAGTCGTAGAACTCGTGCCCACGCGGCACGATCTCGCCGGCGATCGACACGAGCGGCTCGTCGTTGCCCAGGACCGCGACCTCCACCTCGCGAGCGCCCTCGACGGCCCGCTCGAGCAGTGCCTTGCGGCCGTACCGGAACGCTTCCTCGAGCGCGCCGCGGAGCTCCGACGCGTCGTGAACCTTGACGACGCCGACCGACGATCCGAGCGCCGCCGGCTTGGAGAACAGCGGGAACCCGAGCCGCTCTGTCGCGGCGGCGACGGCCTCCGGCGTCGCCTCCCAGTCGCGCTCGTTGACGACCTCATGGTCGACGACCGGGATCCCCGCCGCCGCGAACAACACCTTCTGCACGGCCTTGTCCATCCCGACCGCCGAGGCGAGCACCCCTGAGCCGACGTAGGGTACGCCGGCCATCTCGAGAAACCCCTGAATCGAGCCGTCCTCGCCGTACGGGCCGTGCATGATGGGCAGCACGATGTCGACCGGCATGCGGGTGCCATCGTCGGCGACGAGCGCCTGCGCCCCGGGCTCCTGATCGAGGGCAACGTCGCCGCCCGAGGCCTCCGTCACCTCCGGGAGCGCCGCCGGTGCGCCGCTCGGGTTCAACGCAGGTGGGCCGCCCGGCATCAGCTGCCAGCGGCCCTCCTTCGTCACGCCGATCGCGACCACCTCATACCGCTGCGGGTCGAGCGCATCGATCACCGAGCGCGCCGAGATCACCGAGATCTCGTGCTCGGCCGAGCGACCGCCGAACAGGAGGACGACGCGGCGCTTCACGCCTTCTCCAACGCACGCGTGAAGTCGTCTACCAGGTCGTCGATCGTCTCGAGGCCCGCGGACACGCGGACGAGGCCATCCGTGATGCCGGCGGCACGCCGCGCGTCCGGGTCGAGCTGCCGGTGCGTCGTCGACGCGGCGTGACCGACCAGCGTGTGCGTCCCCCCCAGGCTCGTCGCGACCCAGGCGACCTCGAGCGCGTCGCAGAACCGCATACCGGCGTCGATCCCTCCCATCACCTCGAACGCCAGCATCCCGCCGGTGCCGAGCGGCAGCTCGCGTGCGGCGACTGCGTGATGCGGATGCGACGGAAGCCCCGGGTACCAGACCAGCTCGACCTTGGGATGCGCCTCCAGGGCACGCGCGAGCTCCAGGGCGTTGGCGCAGTGCCGCTGCATCCGCAGCTCGAGCGTCATCAGCCCGCGCATCGCGAGCCACGCCTCGAAGGGCGCCATCGTGCCGCCCGTGTCGATCACCGTCTCGCGCAGGCGTCGCAGGCCCTCCTCGCTCGTGCACACGACGCCGCCGGTCGAGTCGTGGTGCCCGCCGACGTACTTCGTCGTGGAGTGCAGCACGAACCGGAAGCCGAACTCCGCGGGCCGGCACAGGTACGGTGACGCGAACGTGTTGTCGACGACGGCGGGCACGGCCGCCTCCGCGCAGATCCGGCCGAGCGTCTCGAGGTCCGCGACGCCGACGTTCGGGTTCGAGATCGTCTCGACGTAGAACAGCGCTGCGCTGGGGAGCGCGGCCCGGACCGCGTCGGGATCGTGCGGATCGACCCACGTGACCTCGACGCCGAACCTCGGCAGCACCTTCTTGAATAGCGAGTGCGCGCCGCCGTACAGCTCCCTGCTCGTGACGATCCGATCTCCCGCGCCGGCGAGCGACGTGACGACGGTATGGATCGCGGCCATCCCGGAGGCGAACGAGAACGCCGCCTCCGTTCCTTCGAGATCCGCCATCTGCCATTCGAACGCGAGCAGCGTGGGGTTCCCGTAGCCGCGCGTGTACGTGTAGCCCGGACGGCGGAAGGCGATCGTCTCGGCGTAGTGCTCGGACGTGTCGAACCGGAACGTCGCCGTTTGGAAGATCGGCACGCTTGGCGTCGCCTGCTCAACCGGCGGAGTCGCCACGTGGATCGCGCGCGTCGCGAAGCCGAGCCGCCGGTCCGCCGTCATCGGCCTCACCCTACCCGGGGCGTCCAGCGCTCGGGGTACCGCTCGCGCAAGGATCGCACGAGCATCGCCAGGTCGTGCATCACCGCCGCCGTGAGCTTGCGCGCCGCCTCGACGTCCGAGGGGTCGTCCGAGTCGGGCGTTATCGGCGCCCCGGCGACGACCCAGATCGGCCGCCCGAACTTCAGGCTCTGCCGCCCCGAATGCCGCCACACCCACTGCCCTCCCCAACTGGCCACCGGGAGGATCGGCGTCCCCGTGCCGATCGCGAGCCGCGCGACGCCGGTCTTGCCGGTCCCGGGGGTGAAGTCGGGGGGTGAGCTCTGGCTGGTGCCCTCCGGGTACACGACGACGACCTCGCCCGCCCGAAGCGCCGCGGCCGCCTGCTCGACCGCTCGCCTGTCGCCGCCGCCTCGACGGACGGGAATCTGCCCGGCGCCGCGCAGGACCATGCCGGTGAACCAGTTGTCGAACAGCTCCTGCTTGGCGAGGAACCGCGGGCGCCTGCCCGCCTCCACGACGAAGTACCCGTGCGCCCACGGGTCCAGGTAGCTGACGTGGTTGCCTGCGACGAGCATCGGCCCCTCGGACCGAACCCGCTCGACTCCCTCGAGATGCCAGTTGAACCAGAGCTTGGCCGGCGTGATCAGGACCGGCTTGGCGATCCGGTACCACGGTTCCAGCGGGATCTCCTCGTTCCGGACGCCGTGCCAGGCGTCGCCTGGGAGACGAGCCAGGTCGGGCGGGATGCTACTCCGCTCATCGGTGCGGCGACCCGCTCGGGGTAGCCTGACGGCCATGCGGATCCTCGCGATCCCGGTGAAGTCGCTCGCCCGGGCGAAGTCTCGACTCTCCGCCGAGCTGACGCCGCTCGAACGCGGCGCCCTGACGCTCGCGATGCTCGAGGACCTATTGGACGTCGCGATGGAGATCCCGGGCTGGACAGTCTGGGTGGTCTCCCCCGACGAGGTCGTGCTCGAGATCGCCGCGCAGCGCCGCGCGACGCCCGTTCCCGAGGAGAAGCCGCCGCTGTCGGCCGCCGTGCGTCAGGCGGAGGTCAAGGCGAAGGAGCTGGAGGCATCCGCCCTCGCCGTCCTCCATGGCGACCTGCCGCTCGTGACAACGGACGCGCTGACCGCCGCCTTACATACCCTCGGCGCCGTCGTGCTCGGCGCCGCCGACGACGGGACCGGGACCAACCTGCTCCTGCGCCGGCCGCCGCGCGCGATCCCGGCGCGGTTCGGCCCCGACTCGCTCCGCAAGCATCGCGAGCTGGCTACCGCGAGAGACGTGCCGCTGTCGGTCGTGGAGCGACCAGAGATCGCGTTCGACGTCGACGCGCCCGAGGATATCCTCAGGCTGCTCCGGAGCGGCCGCCGTGGGCGAACGCGGGACGTCTGCCTGGAGATGGATCTCGCCGAACGCCTGAAGCTCTACGCGTGACGGAGGGTCGGAACATGCCGCAGGGCACGATCAGGGAGTTCGACCAGCGTACGAGGACCGGCACCCTGCTGATGGACGACCGGACCGAGGTACACATCGATGCGACCTCCGTCGAGGGGTCCGGGATCATCGACCTGCGGATCGGGCAGCGCGTACGGTTCGACCTCGCCGACGAGGCCGGGCGCAAGCTCGCCCGGACGCTGCGGATAGTGACGCTGTAGCGTCGGCCTACGCGGACCGGCGCCCCGGCCGCGCCGCCACGCGCGCTCGCCGTGAGGCGACGGCGTCCTTGAACTCCTTGCCCGGCGTGAACCACGGCAGGTCGCGCGCCGGGACGACGATCGGCTCCTTCGGCTGTCGGGGGTTCCGCGCGATCCGCTGGTTGCGGCGCTTGCGTTCGAACGTCCCGAACCCGACGAGCGAGACCCGTTCGCCGGTGGCGACCGACTCCCGGATCACGGCGATCATCGCGTCGGTCGCCCGCCCCACCTCGGCCTTGCTGGTCCCCGTCCGCTTCGCGATCTCTGCGATCAGGCCACTCTTGTTCATCCCGCCCTCCGAACCTCCGCCCCGTGCGGACGACCACGGACCTTTCGCCACCATAGCTACCCCATCTGGGCCCGTTCGATGTGTTCCGGCGCAAGCCCGGTCATAATCCTCGGCGTCCGACATCGACGACGGCCTGAGGGAAGGCAGGCCAGCGGGATCGGGGCGAGAGATCCGGAGGGGGCCACTCATCCGGACTCGTTGAGCGGTGAGGCGCGGCTCCGCGGCGGAACGGAAGGAGGATCGGTCGATGGGTCGGATCGGCAGGATCGTGTCACGCAGCTGGCGCGGCGCGGCGCTGCTTCTCGTGGGGGTCGTCGTGGGTGCGACGTTGATCACGCCGGCACTCGCACACGTGGGAAGCTGGGCCCACAACTGGAACAAGCACATCAAGCCCAAGGTCCAAACGTTCGGTGACAACCGGTGGCTCGGCCAGAACACCGTGCTGTACGCCAGCGTGTCCTCGACGGGAACCGTCGGGGCGTCCTCGGGCGGCGTCAGCTCCGGGAGGACCGGGATAGGCCTCTACAACGTCACGTTCCCACGCAACGTCAGGGGCTGCGCGAACGTCGCGACGGCCGGGGACGGCGCACAGATCGTTCAGCAGATCGGGAACGAGCGATACGGGGGGCCCGTCGAGGAGGTCCGCGTGAGGGTCTACGACGCCGCCGGGGCGGCGGCCGACGGCGGCTTCTTCCTCGTCGTCATCTGCAATCCCGGGTAGACGCTCGGCCGCATTCGGATCCTGGCCCGGGCCGTTCGTCGGGGCTCCGGCGCGGCCCGGGTCGATCCGGATGTCCCCCTCTCGGTTCGTTCGCCCGCGAACCGGTACGCGACCGGGCGGTCGGAACGTCCAGCCACAGACGGCCGGTGGAGAGACGCAGCCGACTGACTCTGGAGTACCCGCCAGCGAATGCGGTGCCTTCTTGATGAAACGCGGCTGCGCAACGAACCGAAATGGACCGGGCTAGTTGGAGGCTCCGTCAGAGCTGCTCGAGGGCTCGGGCGTTCGCCCGGGTCCAACTTGACGTAGACGCCTCGTCATGAAAGACCCGTCCTGAGACTCGTAGCGATAGGCGCGGATGGGAAGCGCCGGGCGGCCTCTACGAGATAGCGGGGCGGGCGGCTCGGGCTGGGTCGATCGATGCAAGTCGGCGAACGACGGGAGAAGATCGAGCTGTGTTGTTCGGCAGGTCGTCGGTCGCTGCTAGGCTCTTGTGCGTGTTCTTGGTCATTGCCCTTCGGAGTTACTGGCTGGACGAGCGCTATGCTGGCCAACTCAGTTGGGAACGTCCAGTCACACGATGGCCCGTGGGGTAACGGTAGCCCGACTGACTCTGGATCAGTTAGTCCTGGTTCGAATCCAGGCGGGCCAGCTTCCAGTTCAGGCGTGAGCGGTTAGTCCGGCGCCGCTCACGACAGCGGCGTCGGATCCAGGATCAACGGTTCGAGCGGCTCCTGCGAGAAGTCGAACGCCCGCAGCAGGTCGCCCAGGATGTCGACGTCTTCGCGCACCGTCGGACGCGAGTCTGGCCGGTCCGAGATTCCCGCCTCTGGGTCGAGCCGCTGCCCGCCGAGGAACAGGTCCTCGATCAGCTTGAGGTACGCGTCGAAGGACAGTACCTGGTGGTCGATGAACCCCGGCCGCGCCCACGGACTGATCACCAGTCCGGGCACTCGGATGCCGTAGCCGTTGCGATCTACGCGCGGCGGGACGACGTGGTCGTAGAACCCGCCCCAGTCGTCCCATGTGAGGAAGATCGCGGTCGAACCCCAGTCGGGCCCTTGCATCGCCGCGTTGACGACGCGCGTGACGTGGCGCATCCCCTTCCACACCGGCTCGCCGGAGCCCGGGTGCTCACCGACGCCGCTGTACGGCATCATCCAGGACACGGGCGGAAGCGTGCCGGCCGCTGCCGCCGCGAAGTACTCGCTGTGCGGCCTGATGTTGGCAAGCTGATCGTTGGTCCGGACGGTCGTGAACCACGGGAGCGGGTTCTGCTGGCTCATCGTCCGGTGCGAGTCCTTGTCGTTCGGACAATCGCCGAACAGACAGGTGTCGTCGCCGACGTAGTACGCCCAGTCGACGCCCTCGCGGTGGAGCAGGTAGGTGATGTCGGTCCACGCCCAGATCGGACGGTCGAGGTGATCCTTCATCATCGCGTGCTCGTCATTCAGCTCGAGGTTCGACTCGCAGCTCATCGGGTCGCGCGGGTCGGTGCAGTGCGCGGCCCACGCCGACACCAGGTACAGGTGCGCCGGCAGCGTCCACGAGTCCGCCGGTGCGAACATCCGGTCCTGCAGGACGAACCTATCGGCGTACCTCCAGTAGTTGGGGATCTCGCGCCGCGTGAAGTAGCTCATCACGTCGGGCTGCCCCTGCGGCCCCAGGAAGGACCGGCACGACGGGTCGCTGCGGTGGTCGGCGCAGTAGACGGGACTCTCGATCGCCATCCGGATGAACCCGTCCATGCGCCCGCCGTTCACGTCCGCGCGCGAGTGCCGCTGCCCGTGCGGGCCGCCCTGCTGCAACTGGCTGCTGGTGTGGTATGGGGGCACGCACTTCCCCAGGATCGGGTCGGGGACGCAGACGGTCGGCTTGCCGTTCTTCATCGGGATGCCGCGCGCACCCGGATACGTCCCGAAGTAGTGATCGAACGAGCGGTTCTCCTGCACGATGAAGATCAGGTGCTCGATGTGTTGGCGCGCGAGCTCGAGCTTGGTCGGCTGGGCGGTCGCGGACGCCGTCGGGCTGGTGCTCCCGGTCGAGGTGCTCGCGGAGGTGCGCGGGGCGGGGTTGGCCGCCGCACTGCACGCGGCGGCGAGCGCGGCCACCGCGGCGAGGCCGACGGCGGCGCGGCGTAGGCTCACGTCTCCTCCCCCGACGCGGGACCCGGCCCTGGTCGGAGCGGGAGGATCAGCGGCGCGGCGCACGCTTCACGTCGAGCTCTTCCTGCAAGTCACCACCCCCGGGTTTGGTCTCCCTCTCTTCATACGCGACGAGGGAGAGTACCTGGTGATCGGTCGTCCCAGCCGGCGACGGCAACGCTCAGGCCCGGAGCGCCGGCTGAACGCCAGCGTCATAGATGATCTGGGTTCCCTCCACGCGTGCGTTCGGGTGGAGTCGGTGCGGCTCGGCGCGACCCGGTCCGAGCAGGTGGATGACCTCCCAACCCCGGACCGTCAGCGCGTCCGCGATCATGCGCCGGTGGCACCGCCACCACACGGTCTCGGCGCACATCACCGCGACCGGTCCGGCCGTCGCGAGCGCCATCAGGCGCTCGAGCGCGCCGGCGAAAGCCTCGGAGCCCAGGTGGTCCGCGTAGCCGCGGAAGGCGTCGTTGCGGATCGCGACGTGCGGCGAATCCGGCCGTGGGCGCCGGAACCCGCCGAGATCCCTCTCCCACTCGTACCGAACCCCAGCCTCGGCGGCCGCCCCGCGAAGGGACTCGGCGAAGAACTGCGGGCTGCGGCGTGAGCCCGGTGCGGTGCGGACGTCGACGAGAACGCCCACGCCGGCCCCGCAGAGCATGTCGAACAGCTCGTCGAGCGGTCGTGTCCCATGTCCGATCGTGTAAACCCGGGGCCTCGTGCGTTCGGCCGTCACGGCCTCAGCCTAGGCCGGAGCAGCGCTTGCTACACTCGTCGGGCTGCGATGCGCCCTCTCGGTCCCATCGTCTAGTGGCCTAGGACACCACCCTCTCAAGGTGGAGACACGGGTTCAAATCCCGTTGGGACTACG
>JBKPHM010000032.1:0-37376 GCA_046729855.1 Actinomycetota bacterium
TCCGGCGACGCGGGAAGGGGCGTGGCTGATGCCGAGGTCGGTGAAGAAGGGGCCGTTCGTCGACGACCACCTGATGATCAAGGTCGTCGAGATGAACCGCAGGGGCGACAAGCGGGTCATCCGGACCTGGTCCCGGCGCTCGACGATCATCCCCGAGATGGTCGGGCACACGATCGCGGTGCACGACGGGCACAAGCACGTTCCGATCTACATCAGCGAGTCGATGGTCGGCCACAAGCTGGGCGAGTTCGCGCCCACGCGGACGTTCCGGAGCCACGCGCGAGGCGAGCGCAGCTCCTCGGTGAGGTAGCTCGATTCCATGGAAGCCAAAGCCACGGTTCGGTTCGTGAGGATCAGCCCGCCCAAGGCGCGGCGCGTGATCGACCTGATCAGAGGTCGCCACGTGGAGGAGGCGCGTCGTATCCTGAGGTTCTCGCCGCACGCGGCCTCCCGCACGATCGAGAAGGCGCTCGCCTCGGCGGTCGCCAACGCCGAGCAGCAGCCCGGCGCCGTTCCTCAGAACCTGGTCGTCGAGCACGCGTTCGTCGACGAGGGGCCCACGCTGAAGCGCTGGCGTCCTCGGGCCTACGGGCGGGCGGCGCGCGTGCGCAGGCGGACGTCGCACATCACGGTGATCGTGAGGTCGTTGG
This sequence comes from Actinomycetota bacterium, assembly GCA_046729855.1. Taxonomy (GTDB): domain Bacteria; phylum Actinomycetota; class UBA4738; order UBA4738; family HRBIN12; genus DATHSY01. The sequence goes on from JBKPHM010000032.1 coordinate 651, forward strand.
GAGAGGAAGGCTAGTGGGACACAAGGTCAACCCGTACGGGTTCAGGCTGGGGGTGATCTACCCCTGGAAGTCCAACTGGTACGCCGGCAAGGACTACGCCGATGCGCTCCACGAGGACATCTGGATCCGCAAGCACATCCGCCAGCGGCTCTCTCGCGCCGGCATCTCTTCGATCGACATCGAGCGCAAGGGCGACCAGATCTGGGTGTTCATCCGGACCGCGCGCCCCGGGATCGTCATTGGCCGCAAGGGCGCCGAGGTCGACAGGATCCGCAAGGACGTCGAACGCGTCACGAAGAAGCGCGTCGACGTGAAGGTCGAGGACATGAATTCCGCGGCCAGCGAGCTGCGTCCCGAGACCGACGCGACGTTGCTGGCGCAGGGTGTCGCCGAGCAGCTCGCCGGGCGGGTGTCGTTCCGTCGGGCGATGCGGCGCGCCGTCCAGACCGCGATGCGCGCGGGCGCCCTCGGCGTGCGCGTGCAGTGCGGCGGGCGCCTGGGTGGCACCGAGATGTCCCGCCGCGAGTGGTACCGCGAGGGCCGCGTGCCGCTGCACACGCTGCGCGCACGGATCGACTTTGGCCAGGCGGAGGGCCGCACGACGTTCGGGCAGATCGGCGTGAAGGTGTGGGTGTACCACGGCGACGAGATCCCGATCGCCGAGCAGGAGACGGAGCGTGCCCGCGCCCGGGCGCTCGCGCAGGTCACGAGCGGCGGCGGAGCCTCGACCGGTGCGCTGATCACCGACGAGCGGGAGGCGGCAGAGCTGTCCGAGCCCGAGCCGGTGGTCGCACCCGAGTCCGAGCCTCAGGCCGAGCCGGGGGCCGGGGCGGCGCCAGAGGCCGCGCCCGAGCCCGGAGCCGTCGCCGAGGAAGCGCAGCGCCAGGAGGGCGAGGCCTGATGCTCGCGCCCAAGAAGGTCAAGCACCGGAAGGTCCACCGCGGCCGCATGCGCGGACAGGCCAAGGGCGGGACGGACATCCACTACGGCGATTACGGCCTGGTGGCGATGCAGCCGGCGTGGATCACCAACCGCCAGATCGAGGCGGCCCGAGTCGCCATCACGCGGCACATCCGCCGCGGCGGGAAGGTGTGGATCAACATCTTCCCCGACAAGCCCTTCACGAAGAAGCCCGCCGAGACCCGCATGGGCTCGGGAAAGGGCAACCCGGAAGGCTGGGTCGCCGTCGTGAAGCCCGGCCGCGTGCTGTTCGAGCTGTCCGGCGTGTCCGAGCAGCTCGCCCGCGAGGCGATGCTGCGCGCCGCGCACAAGCTGCCGATCAAGACCAAGTTCATCACGCGCGCGGGAGGCAGCGAGTGACGCGCGTCGCGGAGCTGCGGGACCTGACCGACGACGAGCTGCTCGAGCGGCTCGAGTCGAACAAGGAGGAGCTGTTCAACCTGCGCTTCCAGCTGGCGACGGGACAGCTCGACAACCCGATGCGGATCACGCAGGTCCGTCGCGACGTCGCGCGGATCCTGACGATCCTCCGCGAGCGGCAGGCGCAGGCTGCGGCCGGGACAGGTGAGGCGTCGTGAGCACGGAACCGAAGCAGAACCGCGGCCGGCGGAAGGTCCGCACCGGCTTGGTCGTGTCCGACAAGATGGACAAGACGGTCCTGGTGCGGATCGACCGCCAGATGCGGCACCCGCTGTACCGCAAGATCGTCCGGCGCTCGGAGAAGCTCGCGGCGCACGACGAGACCAACGACGCTCACGTGGGCGACCGCGTCCGCGTGATGGAGACCCGACCGCTGTCCAAGACGAAGCGCTGGCGCGTCGTCGAGGTCGTCGAACGGGCCAAGTGAGGCCAAGGGCCAAGTGAGGCCAAGGAAGGAAGAAGGAACACGACGTGATCCAGCAGGAGACGCGCTGCCGGGTGGCGGACAACACCGGGGCCCGTGAGGTCCTGGTGATCCGCGTCCTGGGCGGCTCGCACCGCCGGTACGCCGGCGTCGGTGACGTCGTCGTGGGCTCCGTCAAGGACGCCCTGCCCGGCGGTGGCGTCAAGAAGGGCGAGGTCGTCAAGGCCGTCGTCGTGCGCACCGCCAAGGAGCGCCGGCGGCGGGACGGCTCGTACATCCGGTTCGACGACAACGCCGTGGTCCTGCTGACACCGGACTCGAGGAACCCGCGCGGCACCCGCATCTTCGGTCCTGTCGCGCGCGAGCTCCGCGACAAGCGGTTCATGAAGATCATTTCGCTCGCTCCGGAGGTGCTGTGATGCCAGGGGTCGACATCAAGCGCGACGACACCGTCCGCGTCATGACGGGAAAGAGCCGCGGCCACGAGGGCCGCGTGATCCGCGTCCTCCCGCGCGAGGCTCGCGTGCTCGTCGAGGGCGGGAACATGGCCAAGAAGCACCAGCGGACCACCGGCAAGCGGTCGACCGGGGGGCAGCAGCTCCAGCAGGGCGGGATCATCGACACCGAGCTGCCGATCGACATCTCCAACGTCCAGATCGTGTGCGGCTCGTGCGGCAAGCCCACGCGCGTCGGCCATCGGACCGACGCCGACGGCCACAAGGTGCGCATCTGCCGCAAGTGCGAGGCGGATTTGTGATGGCGAACGACGGCTACACGCCCCGGCTGAAGCAGCGCTACCGCGACGAGCTTCGCCCGCGGCTGCAGCGCGAACTCGGCCTGAAGAACCCGATGCAGGTGCCGGTGCTCGAAAAGGTCGTCGTGAACATGGGCATCGGCGACGCGCTCAAGGATGGCCGGCTGCTCGAGGCCGCGGTCGACGACCTGCAGGTCATCACCGGGCAGCGGCCCGTCGTGACCAAGGCGCGCAAGTCGATCGCGGGATTCAAGCTCCGCGAGGGCATGTCGATCGGCGCCAAGGTGACGCTGCGCGGCGACCGGATGTGGGAGTTCGTCGACCGGCTGATCTCGATCGCGATCCCGCGGATCCGCGACTTCCGCGGGCTCAACCCGAGCGCGTTCGACGGGCACGGCAACTACACGATCGGGCTCACCGAGCAGCTGATCTTTCCCGAGATCGACTACGACAAGGTCGTCAGGGTCGGGGGCATGGACATCACGGTGGTGACGACGGCGAAGGACGACGAGCAGGGGCGCGCGCTCCTGTCCACGTTGGGGTTCCCCTTCGAGGGAGCGCCGGCGGTGAGCGCGCAGGCCTCGTAGAGGTGTGACGGAATGGCGAAGAAGGCGCTGGTCGAGAAGCAGCAGAAGCAACAGAAGTTCGGGGTCCGCGGCTACACGCGCTGCCGCCGGTGTGGCCGGCCGCGCGCTGTCTATCGCAAGTTCCTTCTCTGCCGCGTCTGCGTACGCGAGCTCGCCCACGCCGGCGAGCTGCCGGGGGTGACGAAGGCCTCATGGTGACCCGCCCAGAGGAACGGACAGCGGAACGGGCGCGCCCGGTGCGCACGAACGTGACCGACCCGGTCGCGGACCTGCTCGCGCGGATCCGCAACGCCAACGTGGCGTACAAGGACGACCTGCCGGTCGCGGGCTCGCGGCTCAACGGGTCGATCCTGAAGATCCTGCTGGACGAGGGCTTCATCGCCGGCTTCGAGCGGCAGGGCCAGGCGCCCTTCGAGACGTTCCGCGTCACGCTGCGGTACGGTGCTAAGCGCGAGCGCGCGATCTCGGGCCTGCGCCGCATCAGCAAGCCGGGCCGGCGTGTGTACGCGCCGCGGACCAAGCTCCCTCGCGTGATGGGCGGCCTCGGCATCGCCGTGCTGTCCACGTCGCAGGGCGTGATGACGGACAAGGAGGCCGCGCGCCGAGGCATCGGCGGCGAGGTCCTCGCGTACGTGTGGTGAAGGGCGTGGGATGAGTCGGATCGGCAGGCAGCCCATCGAGGTCCCGAGCGGCGTCGACGTCACGGTCGGCGAGGACTCGGTCGTGACCGTGAAGGGCCCGCGCGGCACCCTGTCGCAGCGTATGCATCCGCAGATGCGGATCGTTCGCGAGGACGCGACGGTGCGCGTCGAGCGCCCCGCGGACGACGGATTCCATCGCAGCCTGCACGGCCTCACTCGCACGCTGATCGCCAACATGGTCGAGGGCGTCACCAACGGCTACGAGAAGCGGCTCCAGATCGTGGGGGTCGGGTACCGGGCCACGATGAAGGGGACCGGCCTGGAGATCGCGGTCGGCTACTCGCACCCGGTCGGCGTCCCGGCGCCCGACGGCATCGAGTTCGAGGTGCCGACGCCGACCAGCATCGTCGTTCGCGGCAGCGACAAGCAGCAGGTGGGCGAGATCGCCGCGAACATCAGGAAGATCCGCAAGCCCGAGCCCTACAAGGGCAAGGGGATCCGGTACGAGAACGAGTTCGTCCGAAAGAAGGCCGGCAAGGCCGCGAAGGGCGGGGCGTGATGCAGGCCAAGGTCAAGCGCGAGGCGCGCATGCGGCGCCACGTTCGAGTCCGGCGCAAGGTGTCGGGCACGCCCAAGCGTCCCCGGTTGGCCGTGTTCCGGTCGAACCGGCACATCTACGTCCAGCTGGTCGACGACGCCGCCGCCCGTACGCTCGCGGCGGCATCGGACGCAGAGGTGCAGGCGTCGGGCGACAAGACGCAGGCCGCGAAGGCGGTCGGACGGCTGATCGCCGAGCGGGCGAAGCAGGCGGGCATCGAGCGGGCGGTCTTCGACCGCGGCGGACGGCTGTACCACGGCCGGGTCGCGGCGGTGGCCGAGGGTGCCCGGGAGGGAGGACTGTCGATCTGATGCGACGGTACGACGCGGGGGACCAGAAGAGCATCTACGAGGAGCGGGTCATCGCGATCAACCGCGTGGCCAAGGTCGTCAAGGGCGGCCGCCGCTTCTCGTTCGCCGCGCTCGTGGTGGTTGGTGACGGCGCCGGCCGCGTCGGGGTCGGCTACGGCAAGGCCAAGGAGGTGCCGGCGGCGATCGCCAAGGGCGTCGAGGAGGCCAAGCGCAAGATGTTCGACGTCCCGATGATGGGCTGGACGATCCCGTACGAGGTCGTGGGCCAGGACGGCGCCGGCGTCGTGCTGCTCAAGCCCGCCGCGCCGGGCACCGGCGTGATCGCCGGCGGCCCGGTCCGCGCCCTCGTCGAGTGCGCGGGGATCAAGGACATTCTTTCCAAGTCGCTCGGCTCCTCGAACGCGATCAACATCGTGAAGGCCGCGGTCGCGGGGCTGCGGTCGCTCCGCCGGCCCGAGCACGTCGCGCGGCTGCGGGGCCGCGACGTCCACGACGTCGCGCCCAAGCCGATGCTCGAGGCCGTCGCCACCGCGCAGGACCGGCTGGCCGCCACGCGCGCAGCCAAGCTCGAGGAGGTCTACGCCCAGCAGTCGGCCCCGCCGCAGGAGACCCGCCGCGGTCGCGGGGGAGGTGGGCGCCGGTGACGCGCCTGAGGGTCACCCAGGTCCGCAGCGTGATCGACCGCCCGAAGGACCAGAAGGACACCGTCCGTCGGCTCGGGCTGCACCGCATCAACGACTCGGTCGTCAAGGACGACCGGCCGGACATCCGCGGCATGATCGCGAAGGTCCGCCACCTCGTGAGGGTCGAGGAGGTGGCGTCTTGAAGCTGCATCACCTCCGCCCGGCCGTGGGCGCCAAGACGAACCGCACCCGGGTCGGGCGCGGTCGCGCAGGCGCCCGCGGCAAGACGGCCGGCCGTGGCACCAAGGGGTACCTGGCCAAGCACAACCCGAAGCTCGGCTTCGAGGGCGGACAGATGCCGCTCCAGCGCCGCGTGCCCAAGCTGAAGGGCTTCACCAACCCCAACCGGGTCGAGTACTCGATCGTGAACGTCGAGCAGTTGGAGAAGGTGTTCGGGAAAGGCGGGGGTGCGGGGGCTCAGGGAGCGAGCGCGAACGCGCGAGCGATAGCCCGCGGGAATGAGATCGACCCCGCGGCCATGTACGCGCACGGTCTCGTGCGCAAGGGTCAGCGCGTGAAGGTGCTCGGCCGGGGGGAGGTATCGGCCGCCATGGTCGTCCGGGCCCACGCGTTCTCCGAGACCGCCAGGACCAAGCTCGAGCGCGCCGGGGGACGGGCCGAGACGATCGGCTAGCGACGGTAGGATAGGGACCTCGTGCTCAGAGCCTTCGTCAATGCCTTCAAGGTCCCCGACCTCCGCAACAAGATCCTCTTCACGCTGCTGATCATCGCGGTCTACCGGTTCGGCGCGCACGTCCCGGTCCCGGTCGTCGACGTCGGCCGCCTCCAGCGCGCCCTCGAGGCGCAGGGCGGCGGCGGATTCCTGAACTTCATCGACCTGTTCTCGGGTGGCGCGCTGACCAACGTCGCGGTGTTCGGGCTCGGCATCATGCCCTACATCACGTCGTCGATCATCATGCAGCTGCTGACGGTCGTGATTCCCAAGCTCGAGCAGTGGCAGAAGCAGGGCGAGGCCGGCGTCAAGAAGATCAACCAGTGGACGCGCTACGTCACCGTTGTCCTGGCGCTGCTTCAGTCCACTGCGCTGGTGTTCCTGTTCCACTCGGGGTCGCAGCAACTGAGCGGCGTGGACGTCTTCCCGGAGGGGACGTTTACCCCGCAGAACGTGGCCCTGATCGTGATGATCATGACGGCCGGCACGGCGACGATCATGTGGATGGGCGAGCTGATCACCCAGCGCGGGATCGGCAACGGGATGTCGGTGCTGATCTTCACCAGCGTGATCTCGCGGCTGCCGCAGAACGGCCGAGCGATCCTGCTCACGGGCGGGACGGCCAAGTTCGTCACGATCGTGCTGATCGGCTTGGCGCTGATCGTCGCGGTCGTGTTCATCGAACAGGGTCAGCGACGGATCCCGGTCCAGTACGCGAAGCGCGTGGTCGGGCGCCGGATGACGACGGGCGGGAGCACCTACATCCCGCTCAAGGTCAACCAGGCCGGCGTGATCCCGATCATCTTCGCGTCGTCGATCCTGTACTTCCCGACGCTGATCGCGGGCGCCTTGCCGAACGTCGAGTGGTTCCAGACGTTCGTCAACCGGTACCTGCTGAACCAGACACACGTCGTGTACATGCTGGTCTACGGCATGCTGGTCGTGTTCTTCGCCTATTTCTACGGCGCGATCGCGTTCAACCCCGTCGACACGGCCGACAACCTGCGGAAGTACGGCGGGTTCGTCCCGGGCATCCGGCCGGGGCCGCCCACGGCGAAGTACCTGAACGACGTGATGGTCCGGATCACGCTGCCGGGGTCGCTGTATCTCGCGACGATCGCGCTGATCCCGACCGTCGTCCTCGCGCTCTGGCGGATCGACCAGTTCCCGTTTGGCGGCACGTCCCTGCTGATCACCGTCGGCGTCGCCCTCGAGACCATGAAGCAGCTGGAGTCACAGCTGCTGATGCGTCATTACGAGGGCTTCCTGAGGTAGCCACGGGTGCGGGTCGTCCTGCTCGGACCTCCCGGGGCGGGCAAGGGCACGCAGGCGAGGCGGCTCGCCGACCGGTACGGGCTGCCCGTGATCGGCAGCGGGGACATCTTCCGCGACCACGTAACGCGGGGGACCGAGCTGGGGATGGCTGCCAAGGAGTACATGGACCGCGGCGAGTACGTCCCCGACGCGATCACCGTGAAGATGGTGCTCGAACGCCTCGGCAGGCCCGACGCCCGCGACGGGTTCATCCTCGACGGATTCCCCCGGACCGTTCCCCAGGCCCAAGCCCTCGAGCGGTCGCTCGCGTCGTCAGGGCGGCCGCTTTCGGCGGTGCTGAATTTCAAGATCAGCGACGAGGTCGCGGTGAAGCGGCTGACCGGCCGGCTGATCTGCCCGAACTGCAGGGCCGTGTACAACCTCAACTTCAAGCCACCGCGCGTCGAAGGGATCTGCAACGTCTGCGGGCATCGACTCGAGCTGCGGAGCGACGACGACGAGGAGACGATCCGCCGCCGGCTCGACGTGTACCGGTCGCAGACGCAGCCGCTCGTGCTGTACTTCTGGGAGCGAGGGTTGCTGACCGACATCGACGCGGACGCACCGGAGGAGGTCGTGTTCGACCGGACGATTCAGGCGATCAGCGACCTCGAGGACATCGAACCGTGAGCGTGAGCCCGTGATCATCTACAAGTCGTCGGCCGAGGTGGACAAGATGCGGCGGGCCGGCCGCATCGTCGCGGGGACGATCGACACTGTGCTGGGGGCGGTGCGGCCGGGCGTGACCACCGCGGAGCTGGATCGCGTCGCGGAGGCGTACATCCGCGGGGCGGGCGCGACACCCTCGTTCAAGGGCTACAAGGGCTTCCCAGCGTCGATCTGCGTGTCGATCGACGACGAGATCGTCCACGGGATCCCCTCGAGGAAGCGCGTGGTGAATCCGGGCGCGCTGCTGTCGCTCGACTTCGGCGCGATCTGGGACGGCTTCCACGCCGACTCGGCGGTGACGGTGATCGTCGGCGAGCCCCCGTCGTCGGAGGCGGACAAGCTCGTCCGCGTGACGGAGGAGGCCCTGTCGGCGGGGATCGCGCAGATCCGGCCCGGCGGCCGGCTGTCCGACATCTCGAACGCCGTGCAACAGGTCGCCGACGGCGCCGGATTCCAGGTGGTGCGCGAGTATGTGGGCCATGGGATCGGGCGGGCCCTGCACGAGGACCCCCAGATCCCGAACTACGGGCCTCCGGGCCGCGGTCCCGAGATGCGGCCCGGGCTGGTCCTGGCGGTGGAGCCGATGGTGAACCTCGGCGGCTGGGAGACGCGGGTCATGGCCGACGACTGGACGGTCGTGACCGCGGACGGCGCACTCTCGGCCCACTTCGAGCACACGATCGCGGTGACCGAGGACGGCCACGAGGTCCTGACCGCCCGCGACTGAGCTGGACGGAGCCGGCCGGGGCCCCCTATACTGATGTGCCGCCCCCGTTCGGGGGTGGTTTCGGCTCGCCAAGCGGCGTGTCGAGCGTGTCCGTCGAGAGGTCAACCCGGAGCTTGCCGAAGAAAGACGCGATCGAGATCGAGGGCACGGTCTCCGAGCCGTTGCCGAACGCGATGTTCCGGGTGGAGCTGGACAACGGGCACAAGGTGTTGGCACACATCTCGGGCAAGATGCGGATGCACTACATCCGGATCCTGCCCGGGGACCGCGTGCTGGTCGAGCTGTCGCCGTACGATCTTACGCGCGGGCGGATCGTGTACCGCTACAAGTGACGAGGGGCGAGGGGCGATGAAGGTTCGGCCGTCGGTGAAGAAGATGTGCGACCGGTGCAAGGTGATCCGCCGGCGCGGGACGGTTCGCGTCATATGCTCGAACCCCAGGCACAAGCAGCGGCAGGGGTAGGCAGGGTAGGAGGCTCGTATATGGCTCGTATCGCAGGCGTCGACCTTCCCCGCGACAAGCGGGTGGACATCGCCCTCCGCTACATCTACGGGATCGGCCCGACTCGTGCCTACCAGATCGTCGCCGGCACGGGCGTCGAGGGCGGCACCAATGTTCGCGACCTGTCCGAGGAAGAGGTCAGCCGGATCCGCGAGTTCATCGACCGGACCTACAAGGTCGAGGGCGACCTGCGGCGCGAGGTGGCGCAGGACATCAAGCGGAAGATAGAGATCGGCGCGTACCAGGGGATCCGGCACCGCCGGAGCCTGCCCGTCCGAGGGCAGCGCACACACACCAACGCGCGCACCCGCAAGGGCCCCAAGAAGACCGTGGCGGGCAAGAAGAAGGCGACCAAGAAGTAGCCGAGCAAGAAGTAGGCGACCAAGAGGAGCTGACGTGGCGAAGCCCAAGGCCAAGAAGACCAAGCGCCGGGAGAAGAAGAACGTGGTCCACGGCCAGGCCCACATCAAGTCCACCTTCAACAACACGATCGTCACGATCACCGACCTGCAGGGCAACACGATCAGCTGGGCGAGCGCCGGGAACGTGGGCTTCAAGGGCTCGCGCAAGTCGACGCCGTTCGCCGCGCAGCTCGCCGCCGAGGCCGCCGCGCGCCGCGCGCAGGAGCACGGCCTGCAGAAGGTCGACGTGTTCGTGAAGGGCCCCGGATCCGGTCGTGAGACCGCGATCCGCTCGCTCGCCGCGACCGGCCTGGAGGTCGCCGGCATCCAGGACGTCACACCGGTCCCGCACAACGGGGTCCGGCCCAGGAAGCGTCGACGCGTCTGACCCAGGCGCACCGACCCGGTCCGTCCGTCGAAGCGGGCCGAAGCAGGATCGGCGGGGCAGGAGTGGATGATCCCCCGCCGGAGGAGGTTCACGTGTTCACCGTCACAAGGCCCCAGATCCAAGAGGAGCAGGTCGCTCTCACCCGGGCACGGTTCGTGATCGAGCCGCTCGAACCGGGCTTCGGCTACACGGTCGGCAACTCGCTCCGACGCACGCTGCTGTCATCGATCCCCGGCGCCGCGATCTCGTCGGTCCGCATCGAGGGCGTGCTCCACGAGTTCTCGACGATCCCGAAGGTGACCGAGGACGTCACCGACATCATCCTGAACATCAAGGAGCTCGTGATCCGCTCCGAGGTCGAAGAGCCGGTCACGGTCTACCTCAAGGCCAAGGGCCCGGGTGAGGTCACGGCCGGGGACATCTCGCCGCCCGCCGGGGTCGAGATCCTGAACCCGGAGCTCCACATCGCGACGATCGGCAAGGGTGGCTCGCTCGAGATGGAGATGACCGTGGAGCGCGGCGTGGGCTACCGCATGGCCGACAAGAACAAGAAGCCGCGCGACCCCATCGGCGTCATCCCGGTCGACTCGATCTTCTCGCCGGTCCGCAAGGTCTCGTACACCGTCGAGAACACCCGTGTCGAGCAGATGACGGACCGCGACCGGCTGATCCTGGACGTCGAGACCGACGGGTCCATCGCGCCGCGCGAGGCGGTCGCCTCCGCCGGCGGGACGCTCCTGGAGCTCGTGGGGTTGTTCCGCGAGCTCTCGGGCGAGGTGGACAACGTGAACATCCTCCCGGCCGAGGACGAGTCCCAGCCGTCCGACTACTCGATCACCGTCGAGGAGCTCAACCTTTCGGTGCGGTCGTACAACTGCCTGAAACGGGAGGGCATCAACACGGTCGGCGACCTCGTGCAGAAGTCCGAGGCCGAGTTGATGGACATACGAAACTTCGGGCAGAAGTCGATCGACGAGGTCAAGGCCAAGCTCGCCGAGTTCGGTCGGCACCTTCGGGAGGAGTAGCGTGCCCAAGCCGAAGAAGGGCCCGCGCCTCGGTTCGGGACCGGCACACCAGCGGCTCATGCTGAACGGGCTGGCGGCGCAGCTGTTCGAGAACGAGCGGATCAACACGACCGAGGCGAAGGCCAAGGCCATGCGCCCGGTCGCGGAGAAGCTCATCACGTTCGCCAAGAAGGGCGACGTGGCCGCCCGCCGCGAGGTCCTGAAGTCGATTCCTGACCGCGACGTGGTGCACAAGCTGTTCAGCGAGATCGGGCCGCGGTACTCCGAGCGCGCCGGCGGCTACACGCGGATCCTCAAGCTCGGCCCGCGCATGGGGGACGGCGCCCCGATGGCCCGGATCGAGCTGGTCGAGTCCGAGTAGCGCGCGGGCGCGATGCCGGTCGTCCGGCTCACGCTCGCGTACGACGGCACCACGTTCCGGGGCTGGCAGCGCCAGCGGGGCCTGAGGACGGTCCAGGGCGTCCTGGAAGAGGCGCTGGAGCGCGTGCTGGGTGAGGCCCCGAGGCTGTCCGTGGCCGGGCGGACCGACGCCGGCGTCCACGCTCGGGGGCAGGTGGTCTCGTTCGAGTGGCCGAACATCGCTGCCGACCTCGGCCGGCTGCAACGGGCCCTCAACGCGATGCTCGGGCCGGAGGCCGTCGTGACCGACGCCCGACGGGCGCCCGATGGCTTCGACGCCCGGCACAGCGCCACCGGCCGCGAGTACCGCTACCGGATCCACGTCGCTGACGTCGCGGACCCGTTCACGGCGCGGTTCGTGTGGCACCGCCCGGGTGAGCCGTCTCTGGCCGCGATGCGGACGGCGGCGCGCGCGCTCACCGGCGAGCACGACTTCGCGTCGTTCTGCCGCTCGCCGGGCGAGGACCGCTCGACGGTGCGCCGGCTCGAGCGGCTGGCCGTCTCGAGGGCAGGTGACCGCGTCGAGATCTCGGCCCACGCGAACGCGTTCCTGCATCAGATGGTCCGCAGCCTGGTCGGCACGCTCGTCGCGGTCGGTGACGGCCGGCTGGACGCCGGCGCGATGCCGGTCGTCCTTCGGGCCCGCGATCGCTCGGCGGCCGGCCCGGTGGCGCCGCCGCACGGTCTGACGCTCGAGCGCGTCGTGTACGGCCGGCGCCGCTGACACCGATTACGCTCCGATGTCGTGCGCGCTCGTCCTCTCGGTTCGACTGGTCTGTGGGTAACGTCGGTCGGTCTGGGCCTCGCGGCGCTCGGGCGTCCCGCGTACATCAATCTCCGCCGCGACCGCGACCTCGGCGACGACCGGTCGGTGCTCGCGCTGCGGGCCCGCGCGTTCGAGGTGCTCGACGCCGCGTACGAGGCGGGGATCCGGTACGTCGACGTGGCGCGTTCGTATGGCCTGGCCGAGGAGTTCCTCTCCTCGTGGCTCCAGCTTCGGTACGTCCCGCCGGGCGAGATCACGATCGGCTCGAAATGGGGCTACACGTACACGGGCGACTGGCGGATGGACGCGGAGGTCCACGAGGTGAAGGACCACTCGCTCGCGACGTTCGAACGACAGTGGGCCGAGACGTTCGCGGTCCTCGGCGACCGGCTGTCGCTGTACCAGATCCATTCCGCGGCGCTGGACAGCGGCGTGCTGGAGGACGCGGCCGTGCTCCGCGCGCTGGTGGGTCTGCGCGAACGCGGCGTGGTGTCGGGCCTCTCGGTGAGCGGACCGACGCAGGCCGACACGATCCGGCGCGCGTTGGACGTCCGCGTCGACGGCGTGACCCCGTTCGGCGTCGTCCAGGCGACGTGGAACCTGCTGGAGCGCTCGGCCGGTGAGGCGCTCGCGGAAGCCCACGAGGTGGGCTGGGGCATCCTCGTGAAGGAGGCCGTGGCGAACGGCCGCCTCGCCGGACCGAACGCGCCCGGGCCGGTCGTCGCGACGGCGTCCCTTCTGGGCACGTCGGCAGACATGGTCGCGATCGCGGCCGCCCTCGCGCAGCCGTGGGCGGACGTGGCGATGTCGGGGGCAGTCACGCCCGAGCAGATCCGAAGTAACGCCGGGGCCGTGAACCTGGAGCTCACTGACGCCGACCTCGAAGAGCTCTCGAGCGTCACAGAGACCGCCAAGAGCTACTGGACGACGCGCTCGTCGCTCGCCTGGGCCTGATGACGCCGAGAGGCCCGGGCGTGGGGCCCGGGCCTCTCGGAGATCTCCCCTGGATCAGGAACCTTATGGGTCGATCACGATCTCACAGGTGTACGAGCCGGGCTCGAGGTCGTTCCGCGGGACCGATCCGTCACCGTTCGGATCCGTCGCCGTGAATGCTGTCGGGGAACGCGCTATGAGTTCTCTGCAATCGTTGACGGTTCAGGCAACACCCGGAGAGACAAGATTTCCGTCCGTCGGCGGCACGTCACCCGCTCCGCTCATCACGACGAGCGAGCCCCGACATCCTCGATCCACCGATCGGCCGCGAGGCAGAGCGATCCGGCCGGTTCGAGATCACGACCACGCGGCGGAGCCTGGGCGTCGTAATGCGCGAATGCGGCCTGGGCAACGCGCCGGCCGGTGCCGGAGCGGACGCGACGAAAGGGCCTTCCTTTCCTATCGACTGGCGCGCGCTTCGTCTGCGTTTGCCGATCCGTCTGGGCGCCGATGCGAGAGTGCATCGCGGCGCGGAGTGGTCCATGCTCTCGGTCCTAAGCGTCTGCCCGCCCGGCGGGCCCTATCCGACATGCAGGCAGAGGGCGACGTCGTGCGGCTCCCGGTCGCGCAGGAGGGCCCGCTGGACTTCGCGACGTTCTTCGCTGACGAGCACCGAGCGCTCTTCACGCTCCTGTGCTTCGTGACGGGGAGCCGGGCGGATGCCGCGGACCTGATGCAGGACGCGTTCCTGAAGCTGTGGGAGCGGTGGGACCGGGTCGAGCGGATCGCCGATCCCCGGGCGTACCTGTTCCGCGTGGCGCTCAACGGGTCCCGGAGGCGGGCGCGCACCGCCCTCCGGGCCGCGCGGAAGTTGGTACCGATCGCCTCGTCGCACGACCCGTTCGACGAAGTGGATCTGAGGGAGGACATCCGAAGGATGCTGCTCGGCCTCTCGCCGCGCCAACGCGCCGCCCTCGCCCTGCTGGACCTGTACGGCTACAGCTCCCAGGACGCCGCTCGGATCATGGGCATCCGTCCGTCGACCGTCCGCGCGCTCGCGACGCAGGGCCGTGCCGTACTCCGACAAGGAGGCCCGCATGCCTGAGCTGAGAGAGGTGTTCGAGGTGACGACCAAGCAGATGGGTGAACCCGACCTGGATTCATGGCGCGAGCAAGAGAGGCGCCAGCGCAACGTGACCCGAAAAAGGAAGCTCGGTGCGATCGCGGTGGCGGCGGCGCTCATGATCGCCGGAGTAGTGGTCGCGGTGAGCGTACTGGGCAGTGATGACGGCCAACAGATGACCCCTGGATCGGAGTCGACGCCCCCCGCCGAGTCAGGCGCGGGGCAGACTCTATCCATCGTTGACGTGGGTTCTGGCACGGCAACCGCGTTCACGGCGCCCTCCGGTGCGTCGGACTTCGACTTCTCCCTCGATGGATCGATGGTTGCCTATACCAACCTCGATGAGAACGGGGACGCTCAGGTCTTCGTGATGGCTGCCGACGGCTCGAACGCGAGGCAGCTCACCCACGGAGAGGGGGACGTCCGGCTGTCTGGGCTGCCTGGCTTTGGCACTCACAACGCCGTGGATTGGTCCCCCGACGGCTCGATGATCGCATACAATCGGGATACGGAGGACGGCCCCCAGATTTTCACCGTTCGGGTTTCCGACGGGGTGTCGACCAGGGTCACGAACGAACCGCAAGCCGCGGTCGATCCCGGCGGCTGGGCGCCCGACGGTGGGTCGCTCGTCTTCTCGATGCTCGACCTCTCGATCGGCCATTACTCGGCTCTGTCCCTCGACCTCGGGACGGGACAGACGAAGCTGATCGTGCCGGACGGAAGCACTCCCAGGCTATCGCCCGACGGCGCTCGGCTCGCCTTCAACTCCTGGGTCAAGCCGCAGATCCGGTTGATCCTCGCCAACAGCGATGGATCGGGGCGACGCGTCATCGCCCGGTTCGACGGCGATGACGGGTACCAGGAATGGTCGCCCGACAGCACGCGGATCGCGTTCGTGGCAGACATGGACGAGAACGGTTTCGGGACCCACGTCTACGATCTGGAAACCGGTGAGATGCGGTTCGTGAGCAGCGGGACGATCGAGAGCTGGATCGACGACGATCACATCCTCGTGAGCTGATCGTTCCGAGATGCCGAGAGCCCGGCCCCTGGGGGCCGGGCTTCGGTTCACGTGCAGACGATTCCTGCGTTCTGCGCGCAGTGCGGGCAGAAGCTGAAAGGAGGGCGCCAGGCGCGCACGGGGGGACCCACCCCCACCGAGCCTTTGACGGGCGCTCAAAGGCGCAGGTAGCATGGCTCGCCGGCCGGCTCCGGCCGGCGTTCTCGCGTATGAAGACCTACAGCCCGAAGCCGCGCGACATCGAGCGCCGCTGGTACGTGATCGACGCCAGCGGGGCAATTCTCGGTCGCCTGGCGTCTGAGGCGGCGGCGATCCTCCGCGGCAAGCACAAGCCGATCTTCGCCCCCCACATGGACACGGGCGACCATGTGATCGTGGTCAACGCCAAGGAGGTCCGCCTCACGGGGGGCAAGGAGGACAAGAAGATCGCCTATCGCCATTCCGGCTACCCCGGGGGCCTCACGGAGACCCGATACTCCCGCCTGATGGAGCAGAGGCCCCACTGGGCGGTCGAGAAGGCGATCAAGGGCATGCTCCCGAAGAACCGTCTGGGTCGCGCCATGGGCAAGAAGCTCCAGGTCTACCCGGGGCCCGACCACCCGCACCAAGCTCAGAAGCCGCAGCCACTCAAGCTCGGCGAGGTTCCGAGGTGGGAAGGTCTGCCGGTGCGGGCGCCGCGCGCCGCAGCCGCGCCCGAGCCGAAGGCTGCCTCCCGCACCGAGAGCAAGCCCTCGACAGGCGAGCGCACCGCGGTGAGGTCCGCCGCGAAGAAGACCATCGCCAAACGCGCTGCGAAGACCACCGCAAGGTCGACCGCGAAGAGCTCCGCGAAGGCGACGACGGCGAAGAAGACCACCGCGAGGTCCACGGCGACGACGACGTCGGCGAAGAGCTCTGCGAAGGCGACGACGGCGAAGTCGCCGGCGAAGAAGACCACTGCGCGGCGATCGCTCCGCAGGAAGAAGAGGGAGGAGTAGGTGGCGCAGATCGTGACGGGACGTCGCAAGGAGGCGGTCGCACGAGTCCGCCTGGTGCCCGGCAGCGGCAACTTCGACCTGAACGGCCGCAGCCTCGACGAGTATTTCCCGGCGCGCGCCCACCGGATGGTGGTCGCCTCGCCGCTCCGCATGGTCGGCCGCGACAAGGACTACGACGTGATCGCCCGGATCGAGGGCGGCGGCGTGAACGGCCAGGCCGGGGCGCTTCGCCTGGGGATCGCCCGGGCGCTGATCGAGGTCGACCCCGAGCTGCGCACGCAGCTCAAGAAGGAGGGACTCCTCTCGCGCGATGCTCGCGAGAAGGAGCGGCGCAAGTACGGCCTCAAGAAGGCCCGCAAGGCGCCTCAGTTCTCCAAGCGCTGACCCGCCCGCGCCAGTCGGTGGAACTCCGTCCGAGTTCGGCGCTGCCGGTCGACATCCGAACGTATGTTCGATATGCTTTGGGTTCCTCCCCCGAGACCGTCGAACTGTGAGGTCTCGGATGCGGCACCAAGATCGGATCGACCCGCTCGTCGGGCGGATCGATGTATTCCATGCGACCGCTGCGGCCGCGCAGCGCGGGATGTTCCGGCTGATCGTCGAGGCCGACCGCGCCGAGGTCTGGCGCGCCGCGGGCGCTCGCGACACAGCGCACTGGCTGGCCATCCGGTACGGCATCTCGGAGTGGAAGGCCAGGCGGTGGGTGGCCGCGGCGCACGCGCTCGAGCTCTTGCCGTCGCTGTCCGCGGCGTTCTCGGCCGGAACGCTCGGCGTCGACAAGGTCGTCGAGCTCGCGCGGTTCGCGACGCCCGAGACCGAGAAGGGGCTCGTCGCGTGGGCAGGGCGCGTGGCCCCGGCGTGCGTCCGCCGCCGCGCCGATCGGGAGGTCGGACGCACCCTCGCCGACGCCCGCGAGGCGGAGAAGGCGCGAACCCTGTCCTGGTGGTACTTCGACGACGGCCGGAGGTTCGGCCTCGAGGCGGAGCTGCCGGCGACCGGAGGGGCGCTTGTCGCACGAGCGCTCGAGCGGCTCGACGACCGCATCCCGGTGATGCCCGGCGAGGAGGACGCGGTGCACGCGGACGCCCGCCGCGCCGATGCGTTGGTGGCGATGGCGTCGGGCAGCCTGGCCTGCGATCCCGATCCGGACCGCGCGACCATCGTGATCCATGCGCAGATCGGTGCATTGTCGGGCGTGCACGCGACTGAGATCGAGGACGGCCCGGCGATCCACGAGGAGACCGCCCGCCGGCTGATGTGCAACGCGCGGATCCAGACCGTGATCGAGGACGAGCACGGGAACCCCGTCCGGCTGGGTCGTTTGACGCGCGAGCCGCCTCCCTGGATGGTTCGCCAACTCCGCTACCGTGATGGTGGCTGCACGTTCCCCGGGTGCGGTGCGCGCCGCTTCACGCACGCGCACCACCTCGTCTGGTGGGAACGGGGAGGTCGAACCGACTTGGACAACCTCGTCCTGGTCTGCGGGTTCCACCACCGGCTCGTGCACGAGCATCGGTGGGCGGTCCGCCGAGGCCACGATGGTGTCGTGGGATGGCTCCGGCCGGACGGTACGCGCTACGTCGCCGGGCCGGCACCACCGGCGCGTTCGCGTCCCGACGAGGCGGCGGCGTAGGGGCCGGGCCACCACCCGCGCCTTACCAGGCCGTTCGTGCCTCCTACAGCGCGATCAGGCCCGCATCCGTCGGCTTGAACCCGCAGGCGTCGAGGTAGAACGGGCGAAGATGCTCCTCGAAGTCGACGTGCATCCATTCGCACCCGGCCTTTCGTGCCTCGTCGACCGCGATCGCCACGAGCCGCTTCCCGATGCCTTGGCGGCGGGCGCGCCGGGCGACCATCGTGTCCTGGATCCATGCGTGGACGAGACCGTCCCAGGGGACGTTGACGAAGCCGACGAGCGGCTCGTCGGGCCGCTCCCTCGCCACGACCCACCCCAAGCTGTGTCCGTGCGCCTGCTCGAGCCAGTTCCACTCCGACTCGTCGTAGAGGCGGGTGTCGAACGCCTCTGCGTGGAGTGCATTCATCTCCCCGTTCGTGAACTCCCCTCGCCACTCATAGGTGATCGGCATCAGGCCATGGTAGAGCTCGCGATCGTGACTCCGTGAACTTCGTGTCGAGGTCTTCCCGCCTACCACGAAGATGCATCCGCGCTCGGCAAGGAGGTCTCCTCCGACGAGATCTCGTCCAGGACGATCTTCGCCTGGACCTCGAAGCCGGCGGGGACCCACAGGCGCGCTCCGCCGAGCGGGTAGGGGCCCGCGTCGGCGGACTTCATGAAGACTGGGATCCCCTCGGCCTCCAGACGACCCTTGGCGAGGTAACCCTCGGCCGCTGAGGGCGACGAGAAGACGAGAACGAGCCCCTCGCGGTCTTCGCGCACGCGTCCATCCTCGCGCATGCCGGCGGGAAGGGTTCCGCTGAGGTATTGACATCCATCGATATGTCTGCGATGTTCGCATCGATGAACGTCGATACGCCCAGCACAGGGGCCGTCTGATGGCGCGGGTCCGGGAGCTCGAGGTGGCCCAGCCACCGGCGGTGTGTTGCTCGCCGCTCGCCGCGCCGGCCATGTCGCCCGGTGATGCCGAGGTCACCGCTGCGGTGTTCAAGGCGCTCGGCGATCCGTCGCGGGTTCGGATCCTGAACGTGCTGGCGACTTCGGGGCGGCCGGTCTGCGTGTGCAACCTCACACCGCAGCTCGCGCTGTCCCAGCCGACCGTGAGCTTCCATCTGAAGAAGCTCGTGGAGGCCGGGTTGCTCGAACGCGAGCAGCGCGGCGTGTGGGTCTATTTCTCCGTTCGTCGTGAGGCGCTGGAGCGACTCAGGCAGGTGTTCGACCTGGAAGGGGTGCCGGCATGATCGAGGACGTCAGGGAACGGGTTCGCGAGCACTACGCCGAGACCGCGCGAAGCGTCGGTGCGGGTGGCTGTTGCGGCGACGGGGGCGCCTGCGGACCCGATGGGTGCGGCCCCGACGGGGGTGCCGCGACGGCGTTGTACGGCACGACCGAGCTCGACCAGGTGCCCGACGCGGCGGTGCTCGCGAGCCTCGGCTGCGGCAACCCGATCGCGGTCGCCGAGCTGCGCGAGGGCGAGACCGTGCTCGACCTCGGGTCAGGTGGTGGCATCGACGTGATCCTCTCGGCCAAGCGCGTCGGACCGACCGGGACGGTGTACGGCCTCGACATGACCGACGACATGCTCGAGCTCGCGCGGCGCAACGCGCGAGACGCGGGCGTTGCCAACGTCACGTTTCTGAAGGGCTTCATCGAGGACGTCCCGCTGCCGGACGAAAGCGTCGACGTCGTGATCTCGAACTGCGTGATCAACCTGTCGGGCGACAAGCCGCTGGTGTTCGCGGAGATCGCTCGCGTGCTGCGCCGGGACGGACGGGTCGGCGTGACCGACATCGTCGCCGAGGATCGGCTGACGCCGGAGGAGCGCGAGGAGCGCGGCAGCTACGTCGGCTGCATCGCCGGCGCCCTATCGTTCTCCGAGTTCCGCTCGCATCTGGAGGCCGTCGGTCTCACCGACGTGGAGATCGTCCCCACGCACGCCGTCGCGGACGGCATGCACTCGGCGATCGTCCGCGCCCGCAGGTCATGAGGGGGACCTGCTCGACGAGCTGATCCCGCTTGGTAGCCCGCCCGACCCATCTCGGCCGTCCCGGGTAGCCTTTCGCGCCGTGGGCACCCTCTTCGGGACGGACGGCGTGCGTGGCGTTTTCGGCGTCGATCTCTCGACGCAGCTCGCGTGCGACCTCGGCCGCGCGGCCGTGGCCGTGTTGCGACGGTACGAGGCCGGCGACCCGGTGATCGTGATCGCGCGCGACACGCGGGCGTCGGGGGAACCGCTCGAGGAGGCGCTCGCCGACGGGATCCTGTCCGCTGGCGCGAGCGTGATCCTGGCGGGGATCGAGCCGACGCCGGCGGTCGCGTTCCTCACGACAGAGCTGGGAGCGTCGGCGGGGGCCGTCATCTCCGCGTCGCACAACCCGGCCGACGACAACGGGATCAAGTTCTTCGGACCCCTCGGGTTCAAGCTGACCGACGAGCTCGAGGAGGAGATCGAGCGAGAGGTCGCCGAGCCGACCCCGCTCGCCGTCCCGCGCGGAACGGTCCGCGAGGCGGGCGATATCGCCGAGCGGTACCTGAAGCACGTCGAGGCCGCGGCCGAGTCTTCGCTCGCCGGCATGCGGATCGTCGTCGACTGCGCGAACGGCGCCGCCTATCGCTCCGCTCCGGACGTGCTGCGCCGCCTGGGCGCCGACGTGATCGCGATCTTCGACGAGCCAGACGGGAGGAACATCAACGCGGGGTGCGGCGCCCTGCATCCAGAGGTCGTCGCGCGTGCCGTGGTCGAACACGGCGCCGATGCAGGCGTCGCACACGACGGCGACGCCGACCGCGCATTGTTCGCGGACGCGGCCGGCAACGTGATCGATGGCGACCACGTCCTGGCGGCGTGCGCGACCGCGTTGAAGGCCGACGGCCAGCTCCCGAAGGACACGATCGTCGCGACGGTGATGTCGAACCTCGGCCTGCACCAGGCGATGGCACGCGAGGGAATCGCCGTGGTGCAGACACAGGTCGGCGACCGATACGTGCTCGAGGAGATGCTCGCGCGGGGTGCCGAGCTGGGTGGCGAGCAGTCGGGCCACATCATCTTCCGCAGCCGGGCGACGACGGGCGACGGGCTGATCACCGCGGCCAGGTTCCTGTCGCTCGCGGCCGCGCGCAGTGCGAGCGTCGCGGAGCTCGCATCCGCGATGCGGAAGTTCCCGCAGGTCCTCGAGAACGTCCGCGTCACGCGGCGTGACGCGCTGGGCGACGCGACCGACGTCTGGGCGGCCGTGCGCCAGGCCGAGGCCGAGCTCGACGGCAGCGGCCGGGTCCTTGTCCGCGCCTCCGGAACGGAGCCCGTCGTCCGCGTGATGGTCGAGGCCGAGACCGAGGACCTCGCTCGCACGCACGCCGAGGCGCTGGCCGAGTGCGTCCGGCAGTCGCTCGGCTAGTGCCTTCCCGCTGCTAGGCTGACGCCCCCATGTGCGGCATCGTCGGCTACGTCGGGCCCGACGAGGCGCTCCCCATCGTCGTCGACGGGTTGCGCCGCCTCGAGTACCGCGGCTACGACTCCGCGGGCGTTGCGACGATCGACGGCGGCCTGTTCGTGCTCAAGCGGGCCGGCAAGCTGGCCGAGCTCGAGGACGCCCTCGACGGCGAAGAGCGGCCGGGCGGGACGATCGGCATGGGACACACGCGCTGGGCGACGCACGGCGAGCCGAACGACGTCAACGCGCACCCGCACACCGACTGCGAGGGGCGGATCGCGGTGATCCACAACGGGATCATCGAGAACTTCGCCGAGCTCCGCGCCGGGCTCGAGAAGCGCGGGCATGGCCTCGTTTCCGACACCGACACCGAGTGCGTCGCACACCTGCTCGAGGAGCGGCTCGACGGCCGCGATCTGACCTCGGCGGTGCGCTCGGTCGCGAGGGACCTGGAGGGCGCGTACGCGATGGTCGTGCTCGCGCTGGATCGCCCCGACGAGCTGGTCGGCGTCCGCGTGTCCTCGCCGCTCGTCCTGGGGATGTGGGACGACGGCGAGGCGATGCTCGCGTCCGACATCCCGGCGCTCCTCGAGCGCGGCCGCGACGACGGCGAGCGGCCGACGATCTTCCCCGTCGAGGAGGGACGCGTCGTGTCGCTCTCGCGGGATGGCGTCGCGATGCTCGATCTCGACGGCACGCCGGTCGAGATGCTGCCGCTCCACGTCGATTGGGACGTCACCCGCGCGCAGAAGGGCGGGTTCGACGATTTCATGCTGAAGGAGATCCACGAGCAGCCCGATGCCGTGCGCGACACGCTCGTCGGCCGCGTCGGTGCCAACGGCCTGCTCGCGCTCGACGAGCTGCACGTCCCCGCGGACGTCCTCCGCGACGTCAACAAGGTCTTCGTCGTCGCGTGCGGCACCGCCTTCCATTCTGGGCTCGTTGCGAAGTACGCGATCGAGCACTGGACGCGGTTGCCCGTCGAGATCGAGATCGCCAGCGAGTTCCGCTATCGCGACCCGGTCCTCGGCCCCGACACGCTGACGCTGGCCGTGTCGCAGTCCGGCGAGACGATCGACACGCTGGAGGCGACGCGCCACGCGCGTCGGCAGGGTTCGCAGGTGATCGCGGTGACCAACACCGTCGGCTCGTCGCTCGCTCGCGAGGCCGACGGCGTGCTGTACACGCACGCGGGGCCCGAGATCGGCGTCGCCGCGACCAAGACGTTCGCCACGCAGATGGTCGCGCTTCACGTGGTGGCGCTCTACCTGGCGCAGGTGCGCGGCGCGATGTTCCCCGAGGAGATCCGCGACGTCGTCGAGCGGATGCACGAGCTCCCCGCGCAGATCCGGCGGGCACTGGAGCTCGACGGGCAGATCCGCGGGCTCGCCGAGCGCTACCACGATCGCCCGGACGTCCTGTTCATCGGCCGGCACACGGGATACCCCGCGGCTCTCGAGGGGGCGCTGAAGCTGAAGGAGATCAGCTACGTCCACGCCGAGGGCTGCCCGGCTGGGGAGCTGAAGCACGGGCCGATCGCGCTGGTCGAGCCCGGCGTCCCGGTCGTCGCGGTCGCGACCGAGTGCCACGTCTACCCGAAGATGCTCTCGAACATCCAGGAGGTCCGTGCGCGCGGCGCATCCGTCCTGGCCGTCGCGACCGAGGGCGACGGGAAGATCGGCGACCTCGCGAAGGACGTGCTGTTCGTGCCGAGGACGCCCGAGCTGCTCGCGCCGGTCGTGGTCGTCGTGCCGCTCCAGTTGTTCGCATACCACGTCGCGAAGCGCCGCGGCTGCGACGTGGACCAGCCGAGGAACCTGGCCAAGAGCGTCACGGTCGAGTGACGGCGGCACGCCCGGCGGCCGTTACCCTATGGCCGTGGAGATCGTCGGGCTCGGCGTCGACATCTGCGAGATCGCACGGATAGAGCGGGCCCTGACGAGGCATTCGGCGATGCGAGAGCGCGTGTTCACGGCCGAGGAGCGCGCCTATTGCGACTCTCGGGCGCGGCCTGCCGAGAGCTACGCGGGTCGGTTCGCCGCGCGCGAGGCCGTGATCAAAGCGCTCGGTGGGTACCGCGGAAGGCGGTGGCAGGATGTCAGCGTGACGCGGTCGCCGGCCGGCGCGCCGGCGATCCGGCTCGAGGGCAACGCGAAGGTCCGGGCCGACCGGCTCGGCGTCGACCGCGTGCTGATCACGTTCACTCATGAGCGGGCGAACGCGGTCGCGTTCGCTGTCGCGGTCGCCGAGCGATGAGGCCGATCCTGACGCCGGCGGAGGCCGGCGCGCTCGACCGCGACAGCCGGGCGCGCGGCATCCCCGTCGAGACGCTGATGGAAAACGCAGGGCGCGAGGTCGCGCGCGCGGCCGCGGCGGTCGCCGGCGGCCTGTACGGCCGTCGGGCGGTCGTGGTCTGCGGGAAGGGCAACAACGGTGGCGACGGCCTGGTCGCGGCGCGGTACCTGTCGCGGTGGGGGATGCGCGTCGCGGTGGTGATGCTCGAGCGCGCGGACGACCTTCGCGACCCGGCCGCGACGAACCTCCGGCGCCTCGACGAGACGGACGTCCGCGCCCGCGCCTTTGCCCTCCCGGTCCTGGAACGGGAGCTCGCACGCGCCGACGTGGCGATCGACGCGATCTTCGGCACCGGCTTCCGTGGGATGCCTGAGGAGGTGTTCGCCAAGGCGATCGCCTCGCTGAACGAGGCAGAGGTGCCGGTCGTCGCCGTCGACATCCCCTCGGGGGTGAACGGCGAGACCGGGGTCGTCGACGGCGTCGCCGTGAACGCGACGGTGACGGTGACGTTCGGCGCGGCCAAACCGGGCGCGGTCCTGTTCCCGGGCGCGGAGCATGCGGGTCTGGTGCAGGTGGTCGACATCGGGTTCCCGGGCGAGCTGCTGCGGAGCCGGCTCGCCTTGCTCGAGGCGAGCGACGTGGCCGCCGCGCTGCCGCCGCGTGCCGCGGACACGCACAAGCGTGCGGCGGGCGTCGTAACGGTCGTCGGGGGCTCGCGCCGGATGACCGGCGCCGTGACGCTCGCGGCAGAGGCCGCGTACCGGGCGGGCGCGGGGCTCGTGTCCGTCGCGGTCCCCGCGTCGATCCTGCCGGTCGTGCAGACCGTTCTGCGCGAGCCCACCTTCGTCCCACTCCAGGAGACCGACGACGGCACGGTCGCGTCCGGCGGCGAGCTCTTCGACCGGGTCCTCGCGAACGCCGATGCCGTCGCGGTCGGTCCGGGCATGACCACCGACGATCGGACCGCATCGTTCGTCCGGTCGCTCGTGCGGGCGTCGCCAGCTCCGGTCATCCTCGACGCCGACGGCCTCAACGCGTTCGTCGGCCACGTCGGCGATCTGCCGGACCGGAAGTCGCCGCTCGTGATGACCCCGCACGCGGGCGAGTTCGCGCGGCTGACCGGGACGACCGCGAGCGTCGTCGGGGCCGATCGCGTGGCCCACGCACGGCGGCTCGCCTCCGAGACGGATGCGATCGTCCTGCTGAAGGGCAGTCGCACCGTGATCGCGTCACCGGACGGCTCCGCGGTGGTGAACCCGACCGGCGGGCCGTACCTCGCGACCGGTGGTACGGGCGACGTCCTCACAGGTGTGATCGCGGCGTTCGTCGCGCGCGGCGTGCAGCCGGCCGATGCTGCCGCGGCCGCCGCATACGTCCACGGCCTCGCTGGGCAGCTCGCCGGGCGCGAGCGCGGCGAGGGCGCGACCGCGGGCGATGTGCTCGCCAGGGTGTCGGAGGCGATCCGGGAGGTCGTCGCCGTGTGAGGCGGTTCCGTCCGACCGTGGTCGAGGTCGACCTCGAGGCGATCCGGCACAACGTGCGGATGCTCAAGCCCGCGGACACCGAGCTGATGGCGGTCCTGAAGGCAGACGGGTACGGCCACGGCGACGCGGCCGTGGCCCGCGCGGCGCTGCAGGCCGGCGCGAGCTGGCTCGGGGTCGCGCTCGTCGAGGAGGGGATCGGGCTTCGCGATGCGGGGCTCCGGGCGCCGATCCTCGTCCTGTCCGAGTTTCCGCCGGGCTCGGAGAAGGACGCGCTCGAGGCCGGTCTCACGCCGAGCGTGTACGGGCGCGAGGGCGTGCGCGCGCTTCAGGAGGCCGCCGCCGGCCGCGATGTCGGCGTACACGTGAAGGTGGACACGGGGATGCATCGCGTCGGCGTCTGGCCGCCCGAGGCGGCCGCAGGCTTCTGCCGCGACGTGCTCGACGCCGGCCTTCGGGTCGACGGCCTCTGGACGCACTTCGCCGCCTCGGAGTCGGACGCCGAGGGGACGGGCGAGCAGCTCGCCCGGTTCAGGCGGGCGCTCGACGACGTCCGCGCCGCGGGCGTCTGGCCGCGGTTGGCGCACGCGGCGAACAGCGCGGCCACGATCCTGCACCCGGAGGCGCACCTGGACCTCGTCCGGCCGGGCGCCGCGATGTACGGGATCGACCCCGGCGAGCAGCTCGGGCCGCGCGCCGGGCTCCGGCCGTCGCTCACGTGGCGGTCGGCGGTGTCGTTCGTGCGGCGGCTGCCGGCTGGCGAGCGGCTTTCGTACGGGTGGCGGTACACGCTCGAACGCGACGCGAACGTCGCGACGGTCCCCGTCGGCTACGAGGACGGGTACGCCCGCGCGCTGTCGTCGCGGGCGGACGTGCTGATCCGCGGCCGGCGATACCCCGTCGCCGGAACCGTGACGATGGACCAGTTCCTCGTGGACTGCGACGGCGACGACGTCGCGCCGGGCGACGAGGTGGTTCTGATCGGCGAGCAAGGGGGCGAGCGCATCACCGCGGAGGAGCTGGCCGCGCACCTCGACACGATCGGATACGAGGTCGTCACGGCGATCTCCAAACGGGTGCCGCGGGAGTACGTCGGGTGAGCCGGCGCCGCACGGCGATCGTGGCGGCGGGCGTCGCCGCCGGCGCCATAGCGACCGGCATCGCCGGTCGGGTGATCCTTCGGGCCCGTCGCCGCGACCCCGAGGCGGCGGAGTACCTCGCGCAGCTCCCGCCCGACGACCTCGGCGCCGTGCGTTCGTTCGACGGGACCGCGATCGCGGTGCGGGCGGCCGGCCAGGTCGGCCTGCCCGTCCTGGTGTTCGTCCACGGATTCAGCCTCGACCTGACGACATGGCACTACCAGTGGCGCGACCTGTCCGATCGCTACCGGTGCGTGCTGTTCGACCTCCGCTCGCACGGGCGGAGCGCGCCCGCGGCGTCGGGCGAGCTGACGGTGCAGGCGATGGGACGCGACCTCCATGCCGTGATCGAGCACGCTGCCGCGGGCAGCCCGGTCGTCGTCGTCGGGCACAGCATGGGCGCGATGGCGATCGTCGCCCTCGCGGAGGCGCACCCCGAGCTGTTCGGCACGAGGATCGCCGGCGTCGCGATCGTCGGATCCGCCGCGTTCGACGTTCTGCGCGGCGCGATGGGCACGATCGCGGGCGTGCTGCGGCCCCGTCTCGGATCCCTGTCCGACGCGGCGCGCCGGATGGACCGGCTGCGGCGGTTGGTGGTCTCGCGCCCCGGCGACCTGGCCGTCCTGATCGCCCGCGCGACGCAGTTCGGACCGGACGCCTCGCCTCGCCTCGTCGACTACGTCGTGACGCTCGCGGGACGTGCGCCGACGGACGTCTGGACCGACGGGCTCGCTGGGCTCCTCGCCATGGACCTCCGACATGCGCTCGAGCACGTCCGCGTGCCCGCACTCGTCGTCGTGGGGGAGCACGACCGCGTCACGCCGCCGTCCACGGCCGTCGAGCTCGCCGGCGCGTTGCCGTTCGGCCGGCTCGAGGTCGTCCGCGGCGCCGGCCACCAGGCGATGCTCGAACGGCACGACGTCGTCACGGAGCTTCTCGCCAGGTTCGCGCACGAGGTGTTCGCGTCGGCGAACGCAACGGTGGCGAAGCCGAAACGCCGAGCCACCAAGCCGAAGCCACCAGCACGTGAGGCACAGGCGTGATCACCGACATCGCCGGGATCCGGGTCGGGCACTGGACGGACGTTGACGCGGTGACCGGGTGCACGGTCGTCCTGCCGCCCCCCGGCACGATCGGCTCGGGCGAGGTCCGCGGCGGCGCGCCCGGAACCCGCGAGACCGACCTGCTGCGGCCCGGGATGCTCGTCGAAGAGGTGCACGCCGTTCTGCTCTCGGGCGGCAGCGCGTTCGGCCTCGCCGCCGCTGAAGGCGTGGTCGCGTGGCTCGAGGAGCGGGGCGTCGGGTTCGACACCGGCGTCGCCAGGGTCCCGATCGTCACCGCCGCGGTGCTGTTCGACCTGGGTGTCGGCGCCGCCGGCACGAGGCCGGGCCGCGACGAGGGACGTGCCGCGTGCGAGGCGGCGTCGAACGCCGTGGCCGAGGGGAGCGTCGGGGCCGGGACCGGCGCGACCGTCGCCAAGCTGCACGGTCCACACCGCGCCGTGAAGGGCGGCATCGGGACGGCCTCGGCTCGCGACGGAGGTCTCGTGGTCGGCGCCCTGATGGCCGTCAATGCCGTCGGCGAGATCCTCGACGACGACGGTGAGGTCCTGGCCGGTGCCCGACCCGGCGACGAGGGACCGGACGAGGAGGGAACGATCGCGCCGCCGTTCCCGACGCCGGCCACCAGCACCGTGATCGGCGTCGTTGCGACGAACGCGCGGCTGTCCAAGGAGCGCGCCCACCTGCTCGCGGTCTCCGCGCACGACGGCATCCCCGCCGCGGTCCGGCCCGCGCATACACTCTGGGACGGCGATACGGTCTTCACGCTCGTGACCGGCGAGGTGGAAGCGGAGCAGGCGACCGTCGAGCGGCTGGCCGAGCGGGTCGTGGCGGAGGCGATCCGCCGGGGGGTGCGCGCCGCCACGTCGCTGGGCGGCGTGCCCACCGTGGGCCAGGGCTCGCACACAGGGGGAGGGCGCATGTGAGGACGCTGGAGGAGGCTGCGCGCGAGGCGTCGACGTGCACGCTGTGCCGGCTGGCGAACGGCCGGACGCAGGTGGTGTACGGGGTCGGGAACCCCAACGCCGACCTGATGTTCATCGGGGAGGGCCCCGGGTACCACGAGGATAAGCAGGGAGAGCCCTTCGTGGGCGCGGCCGGGCAGCTGCTCAACACACTGCTGTTCGAGATCGGCCTGCGGCGGGAGGACGTGTACATCAACAACGTCGTGATGTGCCGGCCGCCGGGAAACCGCGATCCCTTCCCCGACGAGATCGACGCGTGCGCGCCGTACCTGCGCGAGCGGATCCGCCTCATCGACCCGCGCGTGATCGTGACGCTCGGGAACTTCGCGACGAGGGTCGTCCTCGACAGGCCGGTCTCGATCAGTCGGGTGCGCGGGCAGCGGTTCACGATCGAGGGGCGGATCGTGATCCCGACGTTCCACCCGGCCGCGATCCTGCGCGGGGGAGGCGAGGCGTCGCGGCAGATGGCGTCGCTGCGCGCGGACTTCCAGCAGGTGCGGACGGCGCTCGCCGACCTGCCCAAGCCCGTCGAGGAGCAGCTCGGTCTGTTCTGAGGACGTCTGAGGTCCCGCGGACGATGCGCGTCGAGCTGGAGACCCTCGCGGCCGACGACACGCGCGCCCTCGGGGAAGCGATCGCCCAGGTCCTGCGCGACGGCGATGCGGCGGCGCTGACGGGCGACCTGGGCGCCGGCAAGACCACGTTCGTCCAGGGGATCGCGCGCGGGCTTGGCTCGCCGGCCCACGTCGCGTCGCCGACGTTCACGCTGGTGAGGGAGTACGACGGCCGGCTGCCGATCCACCACGTCGACGTGTACCGGCTCGACCGGGTGCAGGAGGTCCTCGATCTGGCCCTCGACGAGATCGCCGCATCGGGCGGCGTGCTCCTGGTCGAGTGGGGTGATGCGGTCGAAGGGCTGCTGCCCGACGACCATCTGTTGGTCGAGCTCACCGTCGTCGGCGAGTTCGACGAGGATGACCGACGACGGATCCTGCTGCGGGCCGTCGGGCCGTCGTGGCGGTCCCGCTGGGAGCAGCTCGAGCGCGTCGTGGAGCCCTGGGCAGCGGCCGCGTGATCGTCGTCGGGATCGAGACGTCGACGCCGCAGACGTCGGTCGCTCTCGGCAGCGAGGCTGGGACGCTGGCGTCGGTCGAGCTCCATGGCAAGGAGCGGCGCGACGCCGTCGTGCCGGCGCTCGAGCAACTGCTCCGCTGGAGCGATCTCGAGCTCCGACAGGTCGGCGGAGTCGCGGTCGGTCTGGGCCCGGGCCTGTTCACGGGCCTGCGGGTCGGCGTGGGCTCGGCGAAGGCGCTCGCGCAGGTCCTCCGGGTCCCGATCGTCGGCATCCCGTCGCTTGACGTGCTCGCGTTCGCCGTCCGATTTTCGCGCCGGCTGATCTCGGCCGTGATCGACGCCCGCCGCGGCGAGGTGTTCTTCGCGTTCTACCGCTCGGTCCCCGGCGGCGTGATCCGCGTCGGCGAGTACGCCGTCGCGCGACCGGAGCGCCTGGCCGCCGAGCTCGAGGCCACGCGGGAGGACGTGCTCCTGGTGGGCAACGGTGCCATCCTGTACAGGCGGTCGCTGGAGGACGTCGACGCCGGGGTAGAGTTCGCCTCGCCGGCGCATGCCTTCCCGCTGGCGCCGGCGCTCGTCGAGCTGTCGGTCCCCCGCTTTGTTCGCGAGGAGACCGACCGGCTCTACGGCGTCGTTCCCCTATACCTTCGGAGATCGGATGCGGAGATCGCTTGGGATCAGCGAGCCCGAGGCGCCTCGGCTTGAGGTCACCCGGATGCGCCGCCGTCACCTGCGCGGCGTGATGGCGATCGAGCGGCAGGTGTACCCGCGGCCATGGAGCCCCAACCTGTTCCTGTCCGAGATGGCCGAGAGCCAGAACCGCTGCTACCTGGTGGCCCGCATGGGCCGCGAGGTCGTGGGCTACGCCGGGATGATCTGCTACGGCGAGGAGGCGCATGTCACGAACGTCGCCGTGGACCCGATGCACCAGCGCCACAAGATCGGTTCGCGTCTGCTGCACGACCTCCTCCGCCAGGCGGTCGACATGGGAGCCGAGGCGATGTCGCTCGAGGTCCGCGTGACGAACTGGGGCGCGCAACGGCTGTACGGGCGCTTCGGGTTCCGTCCGGTGGGGGTCCGCAAGAACTACTACCAGGAGATCAACGAGGACGCGCTGATCATGTGGGTCGACGGGATCCGCACGCGCGACTACGACCGCCGCCTTGGCGACCTGATGCAGCAGCTGCCCGAGGGCATCCGCCCGTGAGGCGGTGTCCGTGAGGGTGCTGGGGATCGAGACCTCGTGCGACGAGACCGCCATCGCGGTCGTCGAGGACGGGACCGTCCTGTCGAACCTGATCGCCAGCCAGACCGACATGCACGCACGGTTCGGAGGCGTGGTCCCGGAGGTCGCGGCGCGCGCGCACGTCCAGGCGCTGACCCCGCTGATGGACGAGGCGATCGAGCGAGCGGGGACGCGCTTCGGGGAGCTCGACGGGGTCGCGGTCACGGTGGGGCCGGGGTTGGTCGGGGCGCTGCTGGTCGGGATGTCCGCAGCCAAGAGCGTTTCGCTGGCCGCCGGCGTGCCGTTCGTCGGCGTGAACCACCTCGAGGGCCACGTCTGGGCGAACTTCCTCGAGCACGGCGGCCCCGAACCACCGTACGTGTGTCTGATCGTCTCCGGCGGCCACACGATGCTCGTCTACATGCCGGAGGAGCATCGGTACGAGGTGCTCGGCCAGACCGTCGACGACGCGGCCGGCGAGGCGTTCGACAAGATCGCTCGGTTCATCGGACTCGGGTTTCCAGGCGGCCCGGCGCTCGACCGGCTCGCTCGCGAGGGGGACCCGTCCGCGATCGCGTTCCCGCGGGCGATGATCGGATCGGGCGACTACGACTTCTCGCTGTCGGGCCTGAAGACGGCCGCGCTGCGGTACGTCCGGACCGAACACGATGCCGGTCGCGAGGTGAACGCCGCGGACCTGGCGGCGTCGTTCCAGGAGGCCGTCGTCGACGTGCAGGTCGCAAAGACGATCGCGGCGGCGAAGGAAAAGGGCGTCGGCACCGTCCTCCTCGGTGGCGGCGTCGTGGCGAACTCGCGCCTGCGCGAGCGGATGGAGCGGGACGGCACCGAGGCCGGCCTACGCGTGCTGTTCCCGTCGCCGGCGCTGTGCACGGACAACGGCGCGATGATCGCGGCCGCCGGGGCATCGCGGATCGCGCGAGGGGAGCGGACGCCGTTCGACGTGGCGGCCGACCCCGCGATGGAGCTGCGGTGACCACGTTCCTGATCACCGGGGGCGCCGGGTTCATCGGCTCGCACCTGTCCGACCGGCTGCTCGCCGAGGGCCACCGCGTCGTGGCCGTCGACGACCTCACGACGGGGCGCATCGCGAACCTCGGCGAGGCGCGCGGCTACGGCCAGGAGTTCACGTTTTTCAACATGGACATCCGCGGCGACGGGATCGCGCAGATGTTCGAGCGGCACGAGCCCGAGATCGTGATGCACCTGGCCGCCCAGGCCGGCGTGCGGCCATCGCTGCGCGACCCGGTCTTCGACGCGAGCGTGAACGTGATGGGCACGCTCAACGTCCTCGAGTGCGCCGTCAGGGCCGGCGCGCGCAAGGTCGTGTACGCGGCGAGTGGCGGCACGATCTACGGCGAGCCCCGGAAGATCCCGGTGAAAGAGACGGCGGCGGTCGGCTCGCGGCCGCTGTCACCGTACGGCATCAGCAAGAAGGTCGTGCTTGACTACCTTGAGTACTACGCGCGGTACCGCGGCCTGGAGTTCACGGCGCTCGCGCTCGGCAACGTGTACGGCCCACGGCAGGATGAGAGCGGCGAGGCCGGTGTGATCTCGATCTTCGCGTCGAGGATGCTCGAGGGTGAGGCGCCGGCGATCTTCGGCGACGGCAACCAGACGCGCGACTACGTCTTCATCGACGATGTCGTGCACGCCTTCTCGTTGGCCGCGGAGCGGGGCAACGGCAAGCTGTTGAACATCGGCACGGGCCTCGAGACATCGGTGAACGGGATCTACCGGATGCTCGCCGACATCATCGGGTTCACCGGAGCACCCGGCCACGGGCCGCTGCCGCCGGGGGAGCTGCGCAGGTGCGCGCTGGACAACTCGGCCGCGGCCGAGTCGCTCGGCTGGAAGCCATGGACGCACCTCGAAGACGGGATGGGCGAGACGGTCGCGTACCTCAAGGGCGTCTAGAGGGCGGCGGCTCCGTCCCGATCTCGGCCAGCAGTTCGTCGACCGATCGGTCGGCCGCCGTGGCGAGAACCTCGAGATCTCCCGCCCGGACGGTAACGACGTCGGCTCCGGGCCGGCCGCGGGACGCCGCGACGCGCCGCAGGAAGCCGCCGACGAGCCGCGCCTCCTCGGGATCGAGCCGGTCGAGGTTCGTGAGGTCGATCTGGACGCTTTCCCGCCCCTCCTGGGCGCGCAGGGCCTGGGCGAGGAGGCGTTCCGGCCGGACTCCGTACACCTCGCAGAGATCGCAGAACCGCTGCACGGTCACGGCGCGCTCGGCTCGCTCGTAGCCCGCCACCGTCGTGGGGGAGAACCGGCCATTCGAAACGGCGGGGACCTCCTTGAGACGCAATCCGCGCCTCCGGCGGGCTGTCCGGAGGGCGCGCCCAATCTCCGCTGCGATATCGCCGGCCACGCACACACTCCTCGTTGGTCTTCGCCGCGGGTCGGGGTTGGTCTCCGCCGCGGGTCGGGCCATCATGCACCTTTTCGGGCTCGTATGCCCGTCAGACGGATGCCGTAGGGGGGCTACGCGTCGTTACATCTAGTGACTACGGCCGATTGACAGGAACGCGGTGCGCGTCCGAGACTCCATCGTAGGCCGATCGGGCTACAAGCGGTTTTTCGCAGAGCCTGGGAGGGAAGGCTCCAGAGGCCGCTGAGGGGGAGGGGTTGGGGACTTCGAGAGGCACAGAAGCGTCGCGGGCCTCATCCGTCGGACGCGCCGCGGTTGACGTTGCGAGCACCATCCACGCTGCCCTGGGCGTCAACGAGGCGTGGGTACGCGTCGTGCTCCCAGACTGGGCGGGAAGGCTACGCGTCCTCGCCACCGCCGGCGATCCGGACGGCAGCGGACGGAGACGATCGTCCCGGAGGCGGCAGGTCTTCGAGACCGGCCGAGACATCACCGTTCCGCTGCGATCGGACGGAGGCGACACCCTCGCGATCCTCCCCCTTACAGCCGGCGCCGAGACCCTTGGGGTCGTCGAGCTCGTCGCGCCGGCGACGCGGGTCCAGGCGCAGCGAGCCGCGATCCTGGCCCTCGTTCGCCAGTCGGCCGCCGTCCTCGCGATGACCGAGGCGCAGGCGCGGGAGCGCTCGACGGAGGGTGCCCTCGAGGCGCTGTCCGAGCTGACCGGCGAGCTGACCGACACGTATTCGCCGATCGAGGCAGCCCGCGTCACGGCCGCCGTCTGTTCCGGGCACATCCAAGGCCCCGTCGCGATCGCCCGGAGTTCGCAGCCGGAGCCCGGGTGGTACCTCGCGGCGTCCGCCGGCCTGAGCCCGAGGAAGAGGGCCGAGCTCCGGGCCGCCATCCGGTCCGCTGCCGGCGCCCCCGAGGGCGCCGGGGCCGCCCCGACGCTCGCCGGGGCGTTCACCACGAGCATCGGCCGGACGGCGGAGGTGTTCGACGCCGAGCCCGCCGCGCTGCTGGCCGTTCAACGGCAGCGACACGCCGCGTTCCTGAGGCTCGCCGCGTCGATGCTCGGTACATGGCTGAAGCTGCTCACGGTTGCATCGGAGCGGCTGACCGATCCCGATCCCCGCGTCGACATCGGCATGGTGTGGGCCGCGCACGAGCTCAGAGCGCCGCTCGCGGCTACCCGCGCCGTCCTCGAGCACGTGATCTCGTCGGGTCAGGGGCCCGATGAGCTCGAGCTGCTCCGACGCGCCAAGATCGAGCTGGACGAGATGAGCAGCTTCGTGGAGCCCGTGCTGCGTTGGTCGGCGGGAGCGTCCGAGCTCGATCTGAAGCAGGTCGATCTCGTGGAGATCACGCATGAGGCGATCACGTCGTGCCGGTTCGATGCTCCGGCTCGACGGATCGAGTTCACCCCGGCGCGGCCGGTCCCGGTGGAGGCCGATGTCGTCCTGCTCCGGCGCGCGATCTCGAACCTCATCCGGAACGCCGTTGTCTACTCTCCCGGGCCGGAGCCCGTGCGTGTGGCGGTGGAGGTCACGGGGTCGTCGGCGCGCGTCACCGTCGAGGACCGTGGACCCGGTGTCCCAGCCGGTGAACGCGACACGTTGTTCGCACCGTTCGTCAGAGGTGCAGCCGCGGCCGGACGCGCCGGTGCAGGGCTCGGGCTGTTCCTCGCGCGGCGGATCGCCCAAGCGCATGGCGGCGTCGTGCGGCTCGAGCCGAGCCCGTCCGGCGCTCGGTTCTGCCTCGAGCTGCCCGTGGCGGAGGTGGAGAGACGGGCATCCGTGGAGAGACGGGCATCCGCGTCCTGATCGTCGACGATCACCAGCTCTTCGCCGAGGCGATCAGTGCGACCCTCGACGAGCACGGGTACGAGGTCGTCGCCGTCGCTCGTGATGGACGGGCTGCGGTGAACGCCGCAGCGGAGCACTCGCCCGATGTGATCCTGCTCGACATCGGCCTTCCGGACGGCAGTGGTCTCGACGTCGGCAAGCACATTCTCGACGCGGATCCGTCGGCGAAGATCATCGCCTTGACCGCCCTGGAAGATCCGCTGCTTGCGCGCGAGGCCGTGGAGGCCGGCTTCCACGGATACCTGACGAAGCACACGCCTGTCGAGCGGTTCGTGACGTCGATCGCGGCGGCCGTCCAGGGTCAGATCGTGATGGCGACAGGGGTCGCTCGTGCTGCCGCCGCGGGTCGAAGCTCGACGGATCACGAGGTCGCGTTCCTCGCCGACCAGCTGACGAAGCGCGAGCGAGCGGTGCTTGCCCTGCTCGTCGACGGGCTCCGCAGTAACGAGATCGCGGAACGGCTCGGCATCAGCCCGAACACGGTGCGCACGCACGTCCAGAGCATCCTCAGCAAGCTGCAGGTGCACTCCAGGCTGGAGGCCGCGTCGTTCGCCGTTCGCCACGGCATCGTGCGTCCGCCGCGACGACCGAGGTCGTCGGGCATCTGATGCAACCGGCGTAGCCGAAGTACGCCGCGTGCGGGGTGCCCGGGAGAGGAAGCCTCCGTAGCATCGACGGCCTGGCACTGCTGGACGGCCGTATGGAGAGCGACTCAAGGCTCGGACGCATCCGCATCCTGGTTGCGGATCCTCATTCGCTGTTCCGGCAAGCGATCCATGCCGCGCTCGATCGCGAACCGGATCTGACGGTCGTCGCCGAGGCCGGCCACGCCGAGTCTGCGATCGCGGCCGCACGCGAGCACGCGCCCGACGTCGTCGTGTTGGATGCCGACCTGCCGGGCAGGGACGTCGGCCGGATGACGGACGAGCTCTCGACGGTCCGCGCTCGGCGGGGCGGCCGCAGCCGCGTGATCGTCGTGGCGGGCGAGGAGGACCAGCAATTGCTCGTCACGGTGCTGGAGGCCGGAGCGGCCGCGTACATGACGAAGCTGTCACCCCTCGAATACCTCGTCAGCACGACGAGGGCAGTCGTGCGGGGTGAGACCGTCGTTCCTCCAGCCATGCTCGGCCCCCTCGTCCGACAGCTGCTCGCTCGCGAGCGCGAGCAGCTGGAGACCTTCGAGCGCGTCGTACGCCTGACGCGGCGAGAGCTCGAGGTCCTTCGGCTCGTCGGAGCGGGCGCGAACAACCAGCGGATCGCACGGGAGCTCTCGATCAGCCCCCAGACGGCG
The DNA here is from genome assembly GCA_046729855.1 of Actinomycetota bacterium. GTDB lineage: Bacteria > Actinomycetota > UBA4738 > UBA4738 > HRBIN12 > DATHSY01. The sequence goes on from JBKPHM010000032.1 coordinate 36,795, forward strand.
CGCACACACGTGCAGAACGTGCTAGGCAAGCTCGGTGTGCACTCACGGCTCGAGGCCGCCGCCTTCGTGCACCGTTCCCGCCCGCTCGCATCGCTCGGCGGGGGCCGGTGACGGTCGCCTATCGGACGAGCGCCTGCCGCGGCCGCTCCGGGTGGCTCGTCGGTTGACCGCTGGCACTCTCGCGGTTATCGTGTTAGCACTCACGACCGTTGAGTGCTAAGGCAAGGGAAAGCTGCAAGGAGGACGCATGGCGGAGTTCAGCTTGAAGCCGCTGGAGGACCGCATCGTGGTCAAGCCCAGCGAGGAGGAGGAGACCACGGTCTCCGGCATCGTGATCCCCGACACGGCCAAGGAGAAGCCCCAGGAGGGCTCGGTCGTCGCGGTCGGGCCCGGCCGCTTCGAGGAAGGCAACCGCGTTCCCCTCGACGTCAAGGTCGGGGACAAGGTCATCTACTCGAAGTACGGCGGCACCGAGGTGAAGTTCGGCGGCGAGGACTACCTCGTGCTGTCCGCCCGCGACGTGCTCGCGGTCGTCGTCCGCTAGTCGACACGATTCGTCCGAGGCCCGGATGCCCCTTGCGG
>JBKPHM010000033.1:0-59320 GCA_046729855.1 Actinomycetota bacterium
CGCCGGAGGAGCGGGCCAGGATCGAGGTGTGGTCGGTGGCGGATCCTCCATCCACCACCAGGGCGAGCACGCGCTCCCAGTCGAGTTCCGCGGCCTCGGAGGGCGTCAGGTCGGAGGCCACCAGGACGAAGCTGCCGGGCAGCTTCGAGAGGCTGGGGGCATCGGCCGCTCCCGCGAGGTTGAGCTGGATCCTGCCCAGCACGTCGTCCAGGTCGGTGCTGCGCTCGCGGAAATACGCATCGGAGAACTCGCCGAACATCTCGTGCAGCTGCTCCGCCACCGAGCGCAGCGCCCACTCTGCGTTCACCCGCTCCTCGCGGATCACGGCCACGGCCTTGTCCTGCAGCAGAGGGTCCTCGAGCATCAGCAGGTGGGCGTCGAAGATCGCCGCGGCCTGCGCGCCTGCCCGCGCAGCCACGGCCGCGCGCGTTCGACGGATGTCGTCCGCGGCCGCCCGTAGGGCGGCTCCGAAGGCCTCGAGCTCGGTCGCCGGGTCGGCGGCCGGTTCGTCCGGGACCTCCACGTCGGCCCGGCGGACGTGCCGGGCCGCGCCGACGGCCACACCCGGGGACGCGGGGAGCCCGGCGAGCATGCCTTTCGACACGTCCGTCAGGACCGAGGATGGCTGGAGCGTGGCGGGCTCTGGCTCCGCTTCCTCCGGCTCGTCGCCAAAGTCATCCTCGGCGAGCACCGCGATCGCGTCGAGCGCGACCGCGGCCTCCGGACCGCTCGCGACGACGTCGATCTCGTGGCCTTCCAGGACGCCGAGCGTCGCGACCGCGTTGAGGCTCCGCGCGCTGGCGGGTCCGCGGCCGGTCGTCGCGTTCGCGATGCTGACGTCCGCGTCGAAGCCACCGGCCAGGGCGACCAGTCGCGCGGCCGGCCGGGCGTGCAGGCCGAGGCGGTTGCGGACCGGGAGTCGGATGGACACCCCGCCAGCAGTCGGCCCGGGCGGAGCGACGCCGGCCTCGGGCCCCGGCTCGGCCGCCGGCTCGGCGAGGTGCGCCGCCTTGGCGGCGAGGCCGCCTCGTGCCTCCTCCGCGACTTCGTCGAGCCGTCGTCCGAGCCGCGACGCGACGGCGGCGGATACCGCACCCTCGACGAAGGGAGCAGCCGTGAGCCGCACGTGCGCACGCCGGTCGTCCGGCAGCATGTCGAGCGCCATCTCCGCCGACAGCACGGCACTGCCGAGATCCATCAGGACGACGACGCCCTCCTCCCGCCAGGCGCGCTCGATCGCTCCGAGGACCACCACGGCGTCCGTCCCGATCGGACGGTCGGGCAGGTCGAGCCCGCCCGCGGGTTCGATCGGCACGTCATCACCACCCATCTGACGGGCGAGCTCCGCCGCGCCGTCCGCGAGCGTCGCGCTGTGCGAGACCAGGACCAGCCCGACCATCGCGTCAGGCGCGCGACGCGAGCGTGCCGATCAGGAAGAACCCATACGCCACCGTCGCGATCCCCAGCACCCACAGCCCGGCGTCGATCCTCCGGCGCGCCCGCGTGCTGAACGCCATGTCGTAGATGACGCTCCGAAGCCCGAGCAATGCGTGCACCGTGACCACGAGCAGGAAGAAGCACTCGATCGTGAAGATGACCGGGTTCGCGATGTATTCGAGCACCTGTCGGTACGTCCGCAGCCCGCCGACGCTCTCGACGACGAAGTGGTGCGCGATCATGTGGACGGTGATGAGCACGAGCAACGCCGTGCCGGTCCCGGCGAGCAGCCGCCACAAGCGGACGCTCGGCTGGTAGTGCTCGCGGGCGCGCCGCGGTGCGCCCTTGGGTGGGCGGGTCTCGACGACGGCCATCACGCATCCCCCAGAATGTGCAGCGCCGCGGCGATCAGCACGATCGTCCCGATCACGGCGCCGGCCCAGAACAACGCGCGCTGCCGGTTCGGCGCGACGCCCGTCCCCACCAGCGCGACCCGGATGCCGTTCAGACCGTGATACAGCAGCCCGAACACGAGCAGCACGTCGAGCAGGAGGAACACGGTCGTCGTGGCGATCCGCAGGAAATCGTTCCACGCATCGGCCCCGCCCAGCAACATCGATATGACGCCGAGGTGCAGGTACAGGTAGAAGACCAACCCGAGCCCCGTGATCCGGTTCGCGGCGAACGCCCAGCCCCCGATCGTCCGCCCGCGCGGGTCGAACCAGCCGGTCGGCGCCGCCCCGACGCCCTTGCGCAGGATCGGGCCGCGGTCGGCGCGCACGTCCCGCGTAGGGCGGCTCACCGCCCGTCCTCTCTCGCCGGGGTCCCGACGTGGGCGCGGCGCCGCTCGCCACCGTCGACCAGGACGCGGCGCAGGGCCATGATCCGCTCCGCGGGACGCACGCCTGAGGGGCACGCCTCGGTGCACTCGAAGGCGGCGTGGCACCGCCAGACCGCGTCGGGCCGGTCGGCCCACCGGAGCAGCTCGGGGGTGTTCGCGCCGCGAGGCTCCTCAATCAAGCGTTGGGCGGCCGCCAGCGCGGCCGGCCCCACGTACTCGTCGGTCGTGGCGGCGATCGGGCAGGCCGACAGGCATAGCCCGCACTCGATGCAGTCCTCGAACCGCTCGAACGCCTCGATGCCGTCCGGCGGGGCGGCTCGCGCCAGGAACTCGCTGCCCCGCACGACCGGATGCTGGTCGGGGAACCGCGCGTAGAACTCGCGCATGTCGAGCACGAGGTCAGCGAGGATCGGGACGTTCGCCTCGGGCTCGATCGTGATCGCCCGTCCGAGCTCGTTCACGAACGTAACGCACGCGAGCCCTTCGCGTCCGTCGATCCGCATCCCGCACGTGCCGCAGGAGGCGTGGAAGCACGAATGGCGGATCGCGAGCGTCGGGTCCGCGTGAACCTCGATCCAGCGGAGCGCGTCCAGGACGCTGGTCCGTGGACCGACCGGGACGTCGAACTCGTCGTAGTGCGACTCCGGGTCGCCGCGCTTGTATCGGAACACCTTGAAGCGGCGCGTCTCCGTGACCGTCGTCGGACCCTCGACCTTGGCGTGCGATTCCTCGGTGGGCTGCATCGTTACCTCGCGGGCGCGTAGAACGCGGTGTGGGGGAGCAGGACGGTCTCGCGCGTGCGGCACTCGGCCTCGATGTCGAGCTTGCGACATACGACGTCGGCACACAGCTCCGCCATGCCGCGCAGGGTGGTCGCCTTCCCACCGGTGATGGTCACGAACCCCTCGACCCCATCGGTCTGGGCGTGGTCGAACGTCTTGAACGTCCGTGACAGCTCGCGGCCCGTATCGGCGTCGCCCCTCGAGCCGATGAGCGGTCGCGCCGCGGACCACGCCGCGCGGACGTCGGCCTGCCGCATGGCCGGGATCAGCTTCGCGCCCTCGTCGTACATCTTCTCGACGTGCTCCTCGGGGACGTCGAGGTCGTCGGGGTCCTCGACGGTCCAAGAGCTCGTGCCGACGATCGAGAGGGCGCGCTGCGGCACGACGATGTCGCCGTCCCCCGACCTGTGCATGCGGTTGACGACCATGTTGCAGAGCCGGCCGCGGAGCGCGAGCAGAACGCCCGGCGACGGCCGGATCGGCACGTCCAGGCCGGCCATCGCGGCGACCTCCTCCGACCACGGCCCCGTCGCGTTGACGGTGACGTCCGCCTGGATCTCCCGGTCCTCGCCCGTGACGCGATCAAGGACGACGGCCCCGCTGACCGTCGAGTTCGTGCGCACGAGGTCGATGACCTCCATGTAGTTGAACAGCTCGGCGCCGCCGTGCTGAGCCGTCGCGAAGAACCGCAGCGGCATCCGCATCGCATCCATCGTTGCGTCCGGCACGCGGACCGCCGCCTTCAGCTCCGGGTTCAGCAGCGGCTCGAGCCGCAGCGCCTCGTCGGGACGCAGCTCTTGCACGGGGATCCCGCACTCCTTGCACGAGCGGACGAAGTCGTCGTGGTACGCCATGTCCTCGTCGGTCACGGCGACGAACAGCCCGTCGTTCTCCTCGAACGAGCCGCGCGCGATCCGACGGAGGATCGTGTTCTCCTCGATGCATTCGACCGCCGACTCCTTGTCGCCGACCGCGTAGCGCGCGCCGGAGTGGAGGAGGCCGTGATGGCGGCCGGTCGTCCCGGATGTGAACTCGCCTCGCTCGACGAGCGTCACGCGCACGCGGCGGAGCGTCAGGTCGTGCGCGAGGGCGCCGCCCGTCCCTCCGCCGCCGACGATCAGGACGTGTGCGTCGCGGGCATCGGACGCCATCTGCGCCTGACCTCAGTCCTCGTCCTGTCCCCTCGCGAAGTCCGGGCCAGGCTCGCGCTCCGGGTGGTGCTCTTCCTCCTCCTGCCCCTCGGCGAAGGTCCCGTGATGCTCCTCGTCCTGCTTCTCCTCAGGCTCGTCCTGTTGCCCGCGCGCGAAGTCAGGGCCCTCTTCGTGCTCCGGGTGCTCCTCCTCCTCGGCCTGCCCCTCGGCGAAGCTACCCCTGTGGTGTTCGCGCTCCTCCCGCTCGCCCATCTGCGCCTCCGAACGGCTCGCGTCCGAGGGGTGGCCGCGCTTCGCGCCGGCCTCCCCGCCGCGCCGCGTCCTACTACTCCAGCCAGTCCATCGACTTCTGGACCGCCTTCTTCCAGAACCGGTACTCCTTGTCCCGCTCCGCCGGGTCCATCTGGGGATCCCACTCCTTGTCCTTGCCCCAGTTGGCCCGGAGGTCCTCCACCTCCTTCCAGAACCCGACGGCCAGCCCGGCGGCGTACGCGGCTCCCAGCGCCGTCGTTTCCGCCACCGTCGGCCGGATCACAGGGACGTCGAGGACGTCGGCCTGGAACTGCATCAGCAGCTCGTTGTAGACCATGCCGCCGTCGACCTTGAGCGACGTCAGCTCGACGCCGGAGTCGGCGTTCATGGCGTCGACGACCTCCTTGGTCTGCCACGCCGTTGCCTCGAGCACCGCGCGGGCGATGTGACCCTTGTTCACGTACCGGGTCAGGCCCGCGATGACGCCACGCGCGTCGCTCCGCCAGTACGGCGCGAACAGGCCCGAGAACGCCGGGACGAAGTACACCCCACCGTTGTCGTCGACGGTCGAGGCGAGCGCCTCGACCTCGGGCGAGGACTGAATCATCCCCAGGTTGTCACGGAGCCATTGCACGAGCGCCCCCGTGATGGCGATCGATCCCTCCAGCATGTACACCGCGGGCTGGTCGCCGATCTTGTACCCGAGCCCGGTGATGAGGCCGCTCTTGGACGGCACCAGCTCGTTCCCGGTGTTGAGCAGCACGAAGCAGCCGGTCCCGTAGGTGTTCTTCGCCTCGCCGATCGAGTAGCAGGTCTGCCCGAACAGCGCTGCCTGCTGGTCGCCGAGGTCTCCGGCGACCGGGATGCCCGCCAGCTCGCCTTTGGCCTCACCGTAGACCTCGCTCGAGGCCTTGATCTCCGGCAGCATCGCCCGCGGGACGCCGAGGATCCCAAGGATCTCGTGGTCCCACTCGAGCGTCTCGAGGTTCATCATCAGCGTCCGGCTGGCGTTCGTGACGTCCGTGATGTGGACGCCGCCGTCCGGGCCGCCGGTCAGGTTCCAGATGCACCACGTGTCGATGTTGCCGAACAGGACCTCGCCGCGCTCGGCCCGATCGCGCAGACCGTCGACGTTGTCGAGCATCCACTTGATCTTCGGCCCGGAGAAGTACGTCGCGATCGGCAGACCGGTCTTCGGGCGGAACCGATCCTGACCGCCGTCCCTGGACAGCTCGTTGCAGATCTGGTCGGTCCTGGTGTCCTGCCAGACGATCGCGTTGTACACGGGCTTGCCGCTTGACTTCTCCCAGACGACTGTCGTCTCGCGCTGGTTGGTCACCCCCACGGCCGCGATGTCGCTCGCCTTGATGTTGGCCTTCTGGAGCGCCCCGGGGATCACCTGCTCGCTCCGCGTTGTGATCTCCAGCGGGTCGTGCTCTACCCACCCCGGCTTGGGGTAGATCTGCTCGTGCTCCTTCTGATCGATCGCCACGACCTGGCCGGCGTGGTCGAAGATCATGAAGCGCGTGCTCGTCGTCCCCTGGTCCAGGGCTGCCACGTAGTCGGCCATCGATCCTCCCCCTTCGTCCTCCCTCAGTCGCCCGCGCCCGCCCAGGTCTCGGCGGCCGTGCGCAGGAGCAGGTACGACGACGTCGCACCGGGATCCTGGTGTCCGGCGCTCCGTTCGCCGAGATAGCTCGCGCGACCCTTCCGTGCCACGAGCGGGATCGTGGCCTTCATCCCGTCTTCCGCCGCCGCGGCGGAGCGCTTGAGCGCCTCGTCGAAGGCGACGCCTTCCGCGAGCGCGGCCTCGAGCGCGTCGCGCGCGGGCGCGAGCGCGTCGATCATCGTCTTGTCACCGGGCTCGGCCTTGCCCCGCGTCACGACGCCGTCGATGCCCTTGCGGAGTGCCTCGGCCCAGTCCGGCGGCGTCAGCTCCGCCTTGCCCGCGCTCGCCGTCCCCATCTGCAGGTACAGGGTGCCGTACAGCGGTCCGCCGGCGCCGCCGACGGTCGAGACGAGCGTCATCCCGACCGCCTTGAGCAGGCCGCCGACGTCGCCGTCCGGCACACCGTCGAGCTTGGCGAGCGCGGCCTGCATCCCGCGGTTCATGTTGATGCCGTGGTCGGCATCGCCGATGGCCGAGTCGAGCTCGGTCAGGTAGGCCTTGTTCTCGGCGACGACGTCGGCGAATCCACGGATCCACGCGACGACCCGTTCGTACGGGACGGTCACCTACCCTCCTTTCTCTTTCTGGCCTTTCTCTTTCTGGCCTTTCTCTTCTGGCCTTTCTTCTGGCCTTTCTTCTGGCCTTTCTCAGGCACCCCAGCGCAGGCCGGGCGTCTTGACCGGCGCGTCCCAGAGCTTGGTCAGCTCCTCGTCCAGCTTCAGCAACGTGATCGAGCACCCGTCCATCTCGAGCGACGTGATGTACGAGCCGATCAGGTTCCGCGAGATCGTGACGCCACGACCGTCGAGGAACTTCTTCAGCTCGTTGAACACGACGTACAGCTCGATTAGCGGCGTTCCACCCATGCCGTTCACGAACGCGAGGACGTTGTCGCCGCGCCGGTACGGGAGATCGTCGACGACGGCCACCGCCATCATCTCCACGATGTCGTGGATGGGCTTGAGCTTCATCCGCTCGCGCCCCGGCTCGCCGTGGATCCCGATCCCGATCTCCATCTCGTCGTCGCCGATCTCGAAGGTCGGCTTGCCGGCGGCCGGCACGATGCAGGAGGTGAGTGCCATGCCCATGCTCCGACCGTTCGCGTTCACGTGCCGCGCGATCTCCGCGACCTCCTTCAGCGCCCGCTTCTCCTCGGCCGCCGCGCCGGCGATCTTCTCCATCAGGACCGTCGTCCCGACGCCGCGGCGTCCGGCCGTGTACAGGCTGTCCTGAACGGCGACGTCGTCGTCCACCAGCACCGACTCGACCTCGATCCCCTCCGACCTGGCGAGCTCCGCCGCCATGTCGAAGTTCATGACGTCGCCCGTGTAGTTCTTGACGATATGGACGACGCCCGCACCGCCGTTCACGGCCTTGGTCGCCTCCAGCATCTGGTCGGGCGTTGGGGACGTGAACACCTCGCCAGGGCACGCCGCGTCGAGCATCCCCATGCCAACGAACCCGCCGTGCATCGGCTCGTGACCCGAGCCGCCGCCCGACACGAGCGCGACTTTGCCCTGGACGGGCGCGTCGGCGCGTACGACAGCGTTCGGGTCGAACCTCACCTTCACGAGATCGGGGTGCGCCACCGCGAGTCCCTCGAGCTCCTCCCGTACGACGTCCTCTGGCCTATTGATCAGCTTCTTCATCTGTCGCCCCCTCCGCGCGACCTCCTACAGCCCGAACACCCACTTGCCGACGAGGCCTCCGATGACGCCTCCGATGATCGGGCCGACGACGGGAACCCAGCTGTACTCCCAGTCCGAGTCGCCCTTGCCGGCGATCGGAAGGACGAAGTGCATGATCCGTGGGCCGAGATCGCGGGCGGGATTGATCGCGTAGCCGGTCGGGCCACCGAGCGCCATGCCGATCACCACGACGAGCAGTCCCACTGCGAGCGCGCCACCGACCGCTTCGTTCGCCGGAGCAAGGGCGAGGATCCCGAACACGAGCGCGAAGGTGCCGATGATCTCCGTCACCAGGTTCGCAGGGTAGTTCCGGATCGCTGGGCCGGTGCAGTACACGGCGAGCTTCAGGCCCTTGTCCTCCGTCTCCGCCCAGTGGGGCAGGTACGCGAGGTAAACGAGCGCGGCGCCGATGAAGGCCCCCACGAACTCGCCGGCGATCAGTATCGGCACGTCGCCCCAGGTGAACCCGAAGTCCTCGGGTCCCATCGCGGCCAGGCCGAGGGTCACGGCCGGGTTCAGGTGCGCGAGCCCACCCTTCACGGCCGTGCCAACGAGCACACCCATATACACGCCCAGGCCCCACGCGAACGTGATAACGACCCAGCCGGCGTTCTGGGACTTGGATCGGTTCAGCAACGCCCCAGCGACCACGCCGTCTCCGAAGAGGATCAGCGTTGCGGTCCCGACCACCTCTCCAAGGAACATCTGTCAGACCCCCGTTCTGCCTCGAAGGACCGTTTCCGCAGGTGGATGCGCGCGTGAACGCCTGGTCATTCCCACCCCCTCTTCCCCGAGTCGTCCAGGGGCGACGTTCCGTTCTCAAGCCAAATGGGTTCGGACCCTCACGTCAAATCGGTGCAATTCTCGGACGCGGTTCGGTCATACCGAACAAGCAGGTCGTTTGACACTCGCCTAGGCCACAAACAAGCTGGGCCGAAACACCGCTCCCGTCCGCGGGGACGTCCTTCTCGACTTCGAGACTGGTAGGAGGGGCCGACGGCGCACGAGGCAACTCTCGACGGCCCGTTCGTCCGCTCGTGGATCGCACAGATCGCCGTGTCGATCGGCGACCAACGTGACTTCCTGACGCAGCTGGACGCCGCGATCGGGGACGCCGACCACGGCGTGAACATGGACCGGGGCTTCACCGCCGTCGTCCGCGAGCTAGGCGACGACGAGATCGGCCCCGGCGCGCTGCTCGAGCATGCCGGACGGATCCTGATGTACCGGGTCGGAGGCGCGGCCGGTCCGCTGTTCGGCGAGGCGTTCCGCGGCGCCGGCGCCGTGCTCGGCGACACCGATGCCCTCGACGACGAGACTCTGCTCGCCGCGCTCCGCGCGGGGCTGGACGGCGTCCAGCGCCTGGGGGCCGCCGTCGAGGGCGACAAGACGATGGTGGATGCCTTCGCACCCGCGATCTCCGCGTTCGAACGCGAGGTCCGCAGCGGCCGCGGGCTGGCGGCGGCGTCCTCCCAGGCACGAGACGCGGCCGAGCGTGGCATGAAGGCGACGATCCCGATGCGGGCGCGCAAGGGGCGGGCCTCGTACCTCGGGGCACGCAGCGTCGGGCACCAGGACCCGGGGGCGACCTCCATCTATCTCCTCTTCGAAGCGCTCGATCGGACCGTGCAAGGGGCGACGGCCCCGTGATCAGGTCGGTCGACCGAGCGGCTCGCCTGCTGAAGGCGCTCGGCTCGGGCACGCCGCGGTTGGGCGTGACCGAGCTCGCCGAACGGCTCGAGCTCCCCAAGGCGACCGTCTACGGGTTGCTGCGGACCCTCGAAGGTCAGGAGCTCGTCCAGCAGGACGTTGAGACGGGCAAGTATCGGCTCGGCCCTGTGCTTCTTCAGCTCGGGAACAGCTTCCTCGACGGGCACGAGCTGCGGGCGCGGTCATTGCTATGGGCGGACTCGCTGGCCTCTCACGTCGGCGAGGCGGTCCGCGTTGGCGTGCTCCACTCGCCGAACGTGTTGATCGTTCATCACGTCTTCCGCCCCGACGACTCGGTGCAGATCCTGGAGGTCGGCGCGACGATCCCGTGGCACGCGTGCGCGCTCGGCAAGGCCGTCGCGGCGTTCGAGGACGGGGCGAGCCGGAACGCGCTCTTCGACGTCGAGCTCGTGCGCCTTACCGGGAGGACGCTCACCGAGGAGCCTGCGCTGAGGCGCGAGCTGGAGTCCGTCGCTCGCTCGGGCGTGGCGACGGAGAATCAGCAGGCCGTGGTGGGCGAGGCCGAGGTCGCCGCGCCGGTGTTCGACCATCGCGGGCACCCGATCGGGGCGATCGGCGCGGTCGGCCCGGTCGAACGACTGATGCCCGGCGAACCGGCGGCCGCGATCGTCTCCGCAGTGAAGCAGGTCGCGCGGGGCCTCTCTCGGGATATGGGCGCCGGGCGGCTGGCCGTCCGCGAGCTCTGAGCCCGTAGCATCCCGCCCATGCGTCCGAAGCACGTGACGTTGCTCGCGCTGGGCGTTGTGGCCGTTGCGTTCTCGTCGATCTTCATCCGGCTCGCCGACGATACGCCGGCGCTCGCGATCTCCTTCTACCGGAACGCGATCGCGGCGGCCGTCGTCGTGACGCTTGCCCTCCTTCGCCACCGCCCCGAGCTGCGGGCGCTGTCGCGCCGGGACTGGGCGATCGGCGGGTTCGCGGGGGCCATGCTCGCGCTCCACTTCGGGCTTTGGGTTCCGTCGCTGGCCTTCACGACCGTCGCGGCGAGCACCGTGCTGGTCACGACGCAGCCGGTGTGGGTCGCGCTCATCGGACGCGCGTTCGGCGAGACGGTGACCCGACGTACGGCGGCGGGCATCGCGCTGTCGCTCGTGGGAGCGGTGATCATCTCCGGCGGCGACTTCGGGTTGTCCCGGCGCGCGGCGTTCGGCGATCTGCTCGCGCTCCTCGGCGCGGTCGCCGCCGCGGCGTACTTCCTGTCCGGACGGACGCTCCGCGCGCGCGTGTCGCTCGTCACCTACGTCGCGATCGCGTACACGACGTGTGCGGTGATGCTGGCGTTCGCGATGCTCGTCTCCTCCACGCCCTTCGCCGGCTTCGAAGCGGAGGTGTGGGTGTTGTTCGTGCTCATGGCGATCGTGCCCCAATTCCTCGGCCACACGGTGTTCAACTACCTGCTCGCCGAGGTCCCGGCGTCGATCGTCGCGATCGCGGTGACGGGCGAACCGGTCGGCGCCACGTTGCTCGCATTCGCGCTCTTCGGTGAGATGCCGCGGTGGACCGCGTTCATCGGTGGGGCCGTGATCCTTGCGGGGATCTACGTCACGATCTCGGCGCAGTCCCGCCGCGAGACCGAGATCGTACCCATCGAGTGACGCGCCGCGTACCCTCTGCGACGATTGGCGGCCGTGGCGGGGATCGACCTGCATGCGCACACGAACCGCTCGGATGGGACGTTCACGCCGACGGAGCTGGTGACGCTCGCAGCGGACCGGGGCCTGGACGTGCTCTCCATCACCGACCACGACACGACCGAAGGCCTCGAGGAAGGGTCGGCGGCGGGAGCGCGGCTCGGGGTGGAGGTCGTCCCCGGGGTCGAGCTGTCGGCCGAATACCTCGCGACCAGCGTCCACGTCCTCTGTTACTGGCCGCGGGTCGACGATCCCGACCTCCGCGCTGAGCTGCGGCGGTTGGCGGATACGCGGCTGCGCCGCGGGGAGCTCATGGTCGAGGAGCTGCGAGGGCTCGGGTTCCCGATCGCCTTCGAGCGCGTCAGGGAGATCGCTCGCGGAGCGACGATCGTGCGTCCGCACATCGCGCAGGCGATGGTCGAGGCAGGGGTCGTGGCGACCGAGGAGGAGGCGTTCGAGCGGTACATCGGCGACGGCCGACCGGCGCACGTCCCAAAGCACGCCCTCGATCCGGTCGACGCGGTCGGGCTCGTCGATCGGGCGGGCGGGGTCTGCGTCCTTGCACACCCGGGGATGTGGGGCGATCAGACGTCCGTCCCCGATGAGCTGATCGAGCGGATGGCCGCGGCGGGGATGGCCGGGCTCGAGGTCGACCACTGCGACCACACGCCGGAGCAGCGCGAGTACTACCGCGGGCTCGCCGATCGTCTCGGCCTGATCCCGACCGGTGGCTCCGATTGCCACGGGACTCGCTACGACCCCGTTCGGCTCGGGTCCGCACTGACCGCGCCGGCTCGATTCGAGGCGCTTCGAGCCGCGGCGGCCGCCGCGATCAGGTGACGCGGACGAGCACGCGAAGGCTCGACGTGGTCTTCCTCGACATCGGCGGCGTGATGTATGACGACCGCGTGTACCGCGATGCGCTGCTCTCGGCACTGCGCGAGCTTCGAACGGACATCGACGAGGCCTCGTTCGATCGTGAGTACGACGCGTGCCGTCGGGCGCAGGCGGGGTCGTTCCGCGAGCGCCTGACCCGAACGTTCCTCGGCGCGGAAGCGGACGTGGCGGATGTCGGGCGCCGAGCCTCCCGATACTGGCAGTACCGTCCCGGCTCGCTCGAGGCAGACGTGGTCCCGTCCCTCGAACGGCTGAGCGAGCGGTACCGGCTCGGCGTGCTCGCGAACCAACCAGGCGGCGTGAGGGGCGCGATGCGACGCGATGGCATCGACCGGCTCTTCGACGTGTGGGCCGTGTCCGAGGACGTCGGGGTCGACAAGCCCGATCCGCGGATCTTCGCGCACGCCGTGGGGGTCGCGGGGGTCGAACCGGACCGCGCCGCGATGATCGGCGACCGGCTCGACTACGACGTCCGTCCGGCCAAGGCGGCGGGGATGCGCGCGGTCTGGGTCCTCCGGGGCGAGGCGCCCGACGAGCCGACGCGCGAGCAGCTCGCAGAGCCCGACGCGACCGTCCGGACGCTGGCCGAGCTGCCGGACGCCCTGGAGGCGCTCGAACGGCGATGACCCGAACGCCGACACGGATCCTGTTCGTCGGCGGCGGCTACGTCGGGATGTACGGCTCGATCGAGGTCCAGCGCGCGCTGGGCCATCGGTGTCGGCTCACGGTCGTCAACCCCGAGAACTTCATGCAGTACCAGCCGTTCCTGCCGGAGGTCGCTTCGGGCAGCATCGAGCCCCGACACGTCGTCGTGCCGCTCCGCCAGGTGCTACGCGGCGCCGAGGTCGTGGTCGGGGAGATCACGCGGGTCGACCACGACGCGAAGACCGCGATGGTCAGCGTCGAGGGAGGTTCGCTCGAGCTCCCGTACGACGTCGTCGTGCTCGGCGCGGGCTCGCGGTCCCGCGTGCTGCCGGTTCCCGGTCTGGCGGAGCTCGGGGTCGGGTTCAAGACGGTGTCGGAGGCGATCTACCTCCGCAACCACGTCCTCGCGTCGCTCGACAGCGCGTCGGCGGCGACCGATCCCGAGCGCCGCCTGGCGGCGCTCACGTTCGTGTTCGTCGGGGGCGGGTACGCGGGCGTGGAGGCGCTTGCCGAGCTCGAGGACATGGTCCGTTCGGCGCTCCGCTTCTATCCATCGCTGCGGCGATCCGACATGCGATGGATCCTCGTCGAGGCGGCAGCGGACATCCTGCCCGAGATCGGCACGGACGTCGCTGCCTACGTGCGACGGCACCTGCAGGAGCGAGGCATCGACGTCAGGCTCACGACGACCCTCGAGTCGGCCGAGGGCGGCTCGATCCGGCTCTCGGACGGCGATGCGTTCACTGCCGACACGCTGGTGTGGACGGCGGGCGTCGCACCGGTGCCCGTGGCCGGGCGGTCGGGCTTCCCGGTCGACGAGCGCGGGCGAGTGATCGTCGACGAGTACCTGCGCGTCCGAGACGTGGAGGACGCGTGGGCGGCGGGGGACAACGCGGCGATCCCGGACCTCGTCGGAGGAGGGACGGCGCCGCCGACCGCCCAGCACGCGATCCGTGAGGCGCGCCGCCTCGGGCGGAACCTCGCCGCCGCGATCGAGGGACGCCCGCTCCAGCCATTCCACCACCGCAACCTCGGGCAGCTCGCGACGCTCGGCCGGTACCAGGGGGCGGCGAAGGTCCTCGGCGTCCGGCTCCGCGGGTTCCCCGCGTGGTGGTTGCACCGCACGTACCACATCTGGATGATGCCGACGCTCGCGCGAAAGTCGCGGATCGTCGCGGACTGGACGGTCGGCCTGCTGTTCCCGCGCGACATCGCGCAACTCGGGTCGCTCCATCACCCGCGCGAGCCGTTCAAGCGCGCGGCGGGCAACGAGTAGCGCTACTGGGTGGTCCGGTTGACCTCCGCGGCCGCGGTGAGCGCCGTCGCGCTGCGCTGGATGTCGGCGAGCTCGTGCCCGCCGGTCAGCTCCTCGACCGCCCAGTTGGTCAGGTCGCGGATCGACAGGATTCCGATCAGCTTGCCGCGGTCGACGACCGGCAGGTGGCGGATCCGGAGCCTCGCCATGTGCTCGGCAGCCTCGGCCACGTCGGTCCTCGGCTCGACCGTGTCGAGTTTCCGAGTCATCCGCTCGCCGAGGGTGGTCGCGGCGGGGTCGCCGCCGGCGGCGACCAGGGTGACGAGGGCGCGTTCGGTCACGATGCCGGCGAGGGTTTCACCGTCCATGACGACGACGGACGAGATCGCGTTCTCGTGGAGCAGCTTCGCCGCGTCCGCAAACGAGTCCCGAGGGGTGGCCGTCTTCACGTCCGTCTTCATCAGGTCGCTGACCTGCATCGCTGGCTCCTCCTCGCCGACGCCGGGGCCCGTCAGCGTACCCGGTTCCCGCCGGTCGCAGCCGGCGCGCGGTCAGTGGTCGGACCGGCCGGTGAAATGGAAGCCCTCGACGCGAAGCGCGGGGACACGGGACGCGGAGAAGAAGAACTCGCTGGCCAGCTCCGGCCGGTCGCCGATCGCGGTCGTGTTCGAGAGCGCCTCCAGGACCGACTGCGTGAACCGCAGGTTCTTGACCGGGTAGGCGACCTCCCCATCCTCGATCGCGAACGTCCCGTCGCGCGTCATCCCCGTGATCGTGGACTCGACCTCGTGGACGACGTTCGAGTAGTGGAAGCGGGTCACCAGGACTCCGCGCTCCGTCCCCGCGATCATCTCCTCGAGCGTGGCGTCCCCCGGGTTCATGAACAGGTTCAGCGGGAAGGGACCCTCGGGGTTCGGTGCCGGGAGCGCGTGACCGGTCGCCTCCTTCCCGGCCTGCTTCGCGGTCCGGCGGTCGTACACGCCGTCGAGGAACACGCCGTCGCGGATCAGATCGACCCGGCGACGGGGGACTCCCTCGAAGTCGAAGGGCGAGCCGATCGTCTGCGGGGAGGTCGCGTCGTCGTACAACGTGACCGTCGACGCCGCGACATGCTCACCGTGCTTGCCGGTGAGGCACGAGCGTCCCTCGAACAAGGCGCGCCCGCCGAACCCGATGAACGCCATGAACCCGACGAGCGTCGACACCGCCGCGGGCTCCAGGACGACCGTGTACGCGCCCGGCTCGAGGTCCCTGGGTGCGTCCGATTCCCTCGCCTTGCGCGCGGCGCGGTCGCCGACGTCGACCGCGTCGATGCTCGCGTCGTCCATCGCGTACACCTCCGCGAACCCGTTCCCGCCGTCGGTGCTTTTGACCACGGCCGACAGCGCGGCCTGCGTCCAGGGGGCCCATACGAACTGGCCCTCGGTATTCGCGACGGCCAGCTCCATGGCCGTGGTCTCGTACGCTCCGGCCGCCTCGAGCCCATCGCAGCGGCCGATCACCTCGGCGATCGTGTCGGCGCGAAGCTCAGGTGCGGCCGAGGCGGTCGGCTCGTCGAAACGGTCGGTCCGCTCGATGGGCGCTGGCGGCGCGAGCCCCGGGAACAGCGGATCCGGCGCGGCGACGGACGCGATCTCCTGTGCGCTCTCGGCGGCGGTGCGCGCTTCCGCGGGCGTGAAGCCGTTCGCCGAAGCGACCCCGATGCGCCCGTCCTTGACGACCCGCACGCGGATGTCGGTGTCCTCGCTCCACGTGCTCTGGTGGATCGCGGACGACGCGAACCGAGTCAGGCCACCCCACGAGTGCATGAACAGGACCTCGACGCCGTCGGCGCCGCCGATCCCGAGGGCGGCGTCGGCGATCCGGCGGACGTCGTCCGGACCGATCACGCCGGGCATCAGCCGCGGACCCCGATCTGTACGTCGCGGAAGCGGGCCGGGGCGCTTCCGTGACCGACGCGCGCCGTCTGCGTCGGTTGTCCCTTGCCACAGTTCGGCGTACCCCATAGCGTCCAGTCCTCGCGCCCGCCGACCGCGTCGCAGCGACCCCAGAACTCGGGGGTGATGCCCGTGTAGTTGGGGTTGCGGTACACCTGCGTGAGCCTGCCGTCCCGGATGCGCCGGGCGATCTCGCATCCGAACTGGAAGTTCACGCGTCGGTCGTCGATCGACCACGACTGGTTGGTGGCCATGAACACGCCGTCCTTCGTGTCGCCGATGATGTCGGCGAGCGTGCCCTCCCTTGGCTCGATGTTGATGTTGGTCATCCGAATGAGCGGCATGCTCTGCCACCCGTCCGCACGCATCGCGCCGCTCGAGGGCAGCCCGAGGACGCGCGCCGTTTCACGGCTCGAGATGAAGTTCTGGAAGATCCCGTCCTCGATGATCGGCACGCGCTGTGACGGCACACCCTCGTCGTCCCAGCCGAACGACCCCAAGCCACCCGCGAGCGTGGCGTCGGCCGTGATCGACACCAGATCGCTCGCGTAGCGGAGGCGACCGCGGTCGTCCGGCGAGACGAACGACGAGCCGGCGTAGGACTCTTCCATACCGAGCACGCGGTCGAGCTCGACCGCGTGGCCGATCGACTCGTGGATCTGAAGCTCGACCTGGCCGCTGTCGAGCACGAGCGTGGTCACCTCGCTCGGGCACTCCGGCGCCGACAGCAGTTCCACGGCCTCGGTTCCCGTTCGTTCGGCCTCCTCAACGAGGCCGAGCTTCGCGATGTGCTCCCATCCGGCGGCCGCGATGTGTCCGCGGAACGAGTTCGGATAGCTACGGCGCTGCATCTCGCCGTCGCCGATAGCCGTCGCCTCCAGGCCGGCGCCGGAGTGCACGATCGTCTGCTCGATCGCGGAGCCCTCGCCGGATGCGAACCACGACCGCGAACGGAACAGGTCGATTCCGCCTTCCGCGAACGTCACGCCGCTCACGCCCTGGACCCGCCGCGTCGCCTCCATCAGCAACGCGACCTTCTCCTCGAGCGGAACGGTGAACGGGTCCTTCTGTATCGGCGTCTGGTACCGCCCGGTCACCGGCTCGACCGGCGCGAGCGTCACCGGCTCGCCGGGAAGCCGGGCTGCGGCTCTGGCGATCCGCGTCGCCAGCTCGGCCGTGCGGTGGATGTCGCCCTCGGCGAGCCGCGCGGTCGCGGCGAAACCCCAGTAGCCGTCGACCAGGACCCGGATCCCGAGCCCCTGCGAGCTGGACCGGTCGATGCCCTCCATCTCCTGGTTCCGAACGGTGAGCGACTCCGAGTCGAGTGCCACGACACGTGCGTCGGCGTACCCGGCGCCGCCCGCTCGGGCGGCGGCGACCGCGGCCCTGGCGACGTCGAGCATCAGCGGTGTCCTTCCGTAGCAGGCAGCCCCAAGGGGTGGGGCTCGGGGTTCGCCGAAGGGTAACGGACGCGCGCGTCCGGCGGCACTACCCTTGGCCGCGGTGCGGCTCGGCGTTCACATCGGGCACTGGTCTGGCCCTCCCCAACCGATCGATACCGTCGGCGTGGCGCGTGCGGCGGAGTCGTTCGGGTACGACTGCGTCTGGGCGTCGGAGGCATGGAGCTCCGACGCGGTGACGGTCCTCACGTGGCTCGCGGCACATACCGAACGTATCGACCTCGGCGCTGGCGTCTTGCAGATACCGGCGCGCACGCCCGCGGCGACGGCCATGACGGCTGTAACGCTCGACCATCTGTCGGGCGGGCGGTTCAGGCTGGGGCTCGGCACCAGCGGGCCCGCGGTTTCCGAGGGCTGGCACGGCGTCAAGTTCGTCGATCCGGTCGGGTGGATGCGGGAGTACGTGACGCTCGTCCGCTCGATGCTCGCGCGCCGCGAGCCCGTGACGTTCGAAGGGGAGCGGTACGCGCTGCCGGCCCGCGACGGGATCGGGCAGGGCCGCGCGATGAAGCTCGGCGTGAAGCCGCTCCGGGCCCGCATGCCCATCTACCTCGGCGCCATGGGAGAGCGGATGGTTGCGCTGGCGGCCGAGCTCGGCGACGGATGGATGCCGCTCCTGTTCTCTCCCGAGCGCGCCGGGCTCTTCTCGGGATCGCTCGTCGAGGGGTTCGAGCGGCGCGGTAGCCGGCCGGAGCGGTTCGACGTCGCGCCGATGGTGTGGATGGCGATCGGCGACGACCTTGAGGCCTGCCGCGACATGGTCCGGCCCCAGATCGCCATGTATGTAGGGGGGATGGGACCGCGCGGCCGCAATTTCTACAACCGGCTCGTCGCGCGCATGGGGTTCGAGAAGGCGGCCGCAGCGATCGCGGAGGCCTATCTCGACGGGCGGCGGGCCGAGGCTTCGGCCGCGGTGCCGGACGAGCTCGTCGACGAGGTAGCGCTCGTCGGTTCGGTCGAGCGCGTGCGGGACCGGCTCGAAGCGTGGCGGGCGGCCGGCGTGACGACGATCGTCGCCCGGACCACGGACGTCGAGCAGCTTCGCGCCCTCGCCCACGCCGCCGGCTGAGCTACGCGGAGGCGGCCGCCGCCGTCTCGAACCGGTGCGTCTGCGACACCGAGTCGCAGGGGTTGCCACGTCCGAACGAGACCTCGCTCGCCGTCAGGTCGGCGATCCACCAAAAGGCGGTCGCGGACGTGCCTCGGTACCGCTCGGGGTGGCGGCAGATCGCGTTCGGCTCGCCCTCGTGGTCGGAGAGGATCGCGCGGACCGTGCCGGGCGTGATGGTGCCGGGCTCCGCGGCGGCGAGCAGGGCGAGCGCGCGCTCGTGGCGTGCCGACGAGTTCGACCGGTAGTCCGGATCGCCCTCGTACCGCAGCATCCGCTCGCAGACGTAGTGGTTGGCGTGCGCCATGTGGCCGCGTTCGTCCGGTCGGGTCAACTCCGCGTCGGTCGCCGATCCTTCGAGGTTGACAGCGTGGCCGGTCCGGTCCACGACGACGTGGTTGTAAGACGACGCTCGGTCGTCCCGCAGCCCCTCCGCGATCACCGCGTCGAGCGACCATTGGCGCAGCATCGACCGGAACTGGATCTCGCGCGGGATGCCGACGCGCTCGTCGAGCGGCGCGAGCTCGTTGCCGGTCATCGAGACGCCGTTCGCGTTCCACCCGCAGCTCACCCACAGCCCGTTCCCGATCGTGAACTGCGCCGGCTCGCCCTCCAACGCCCACTCGATCGCGATCAACTGCTCTTGGTACCTACGTTGCATGTCGTTGTTGTGACCGACCAGCACGCGATCATCGGCCGTCGCCGGTGGCACGGCCACGACGTCCGTGCACTTCCCCTGGAGCCGCGCAGCGTACGGCTCGTACCAGATCTCCTCGACCATGCAGGCGAACACGGCGCGCGAGTCCACCTCGGCAACCTCGGCAAGCGCCTCGAGCTCGTCGCGGTACCAGGGGTACGCGGCGAACGTGATTTCGCGATACCGGTCGGCCAGCTCGAGCTGTTCCGATCGCGTCCGCCCGCACGGGATCCGGTCGTCGAAGTCGACCTCCTCTCGGATCACGTCGGCACACGCTCTCCCGAGCGTCAGCCCGGCGTCCCGGTGCGTGCCCTCGACGCGGATCACCGGGATGCGGCGAGGCGGCATGTCATGCATGGTAATGCCTCGCCCGACGGCCCCGGTGGTGCCAGAGCGGCCGGGAAGCGGTGCGCCCGCCTGCTTGCCCCCGGCCCCTGCCGCCGGGTACCTTCGGCCGCGACACCGCCTACCGGAGGGCGCCATGCAAGGACCGCAGCTGCCGCCACCACCTCCGTTGCAACCACGCAGCGTCGCCGACATCCTGGAGACCGCCTTCAACCTGTACCGGCGTCACTGGGTGACGTTGATGGAGCTCGTCGCCATTCTCGTCGTGCCGCTGACGTTCGTGCAGTTCCTGGTCGCGGACGCGTTCTCGGAGAAGGTCGTGATCGGGCCCGACGGGCAGCCGACGATCGACGAGGGACTCGGGGCCGGTCTCATCGGCGGCGGAGTGATCGTTGGCCTTTTGAGCATCCTCATCAACCTCATCCTGCTCGGTGCGATCGCCTGGGCGGTCGCAACGATCCTGGTCGGGCGAGAACCGGACCTCGCCGAGTCCTACCGGTTCGGGTATCGGCGGATCTGGTCGATACTGCTCGTGGCGATCCTGAGTGGACTCGCCATCTTCGGGGGACTCATCCTGCTGATCGTCCCCGGCGTCATCATCCTGGTCCGGCTGTTCGCGTCGATCCCGGCTGTCGTCGTCGAGGGGCGTCGGGGCACCGACGCGCTCGGGCGTTCGTGGAACCTGGTGAAGGGATACAGCTGGCCGGTCTTCGGTGCCCTCCTGGTGAGCTGGCTGTTGGCCTGGATCGTGAACGCGCTCCTGACCTCGGCTGGCGGCGACAGCTGGGTAGCAGGATGGATCCTCGGGTCGATCGCATCGATCATCACGATGCCGTTCACGACGCTCGTCGTCGGTCTGCTGTATTTCGATCTCCGCGTGCGGAAGGAGAACCTCGACGTCGCGACGCTCGACCGAGAGCTTCAGGCGTCTTCGGCGTCGTAGGGACGGCGTGTCACAGCCCCCGGCTACCGTCTGACGCGTCTTCCTCACAAGGGGGTCACGCGGTGGCTGAGATCGGGTTCGCGCTCGTCGGTCTGGCCGTCGGCGCTGCGATCGGCGTCGCCGTGGTCGCGACCCGCGGACGGCGCCTGGAACCTGGCACCGGCGCGGTCGAGGCGCGCCTGGAGCTCCAGGCGGCGGAGCTCCGCCGGCTGGCCGATGCGGCCATCGTCCGGGATGGCGCCGCGGGGCGGATCGGCGAGGACGTGGCCGCGGCCCGCCGAGCGTTGGAGGCGCTCGCGATCCGCGAGACGGAGCGACGCGAGCGCGAACGGGAGTCGGCCGAGGTCGTCCGGCGCCTGGCAACGGTGCTCGCCGGCGGCGCATCGAAGGGCCGCGCCGGCGAGAACGTGCTCCGCGAGCACCTGGCGCAGCTCCCGCCGGGGATGTTGGTCACGGACCTGCGCGTGAACGGAAAGGTGGTCGAGTTCGCCCTGGAGCTCCCCGATGGTCGCCGGCTGCCCATCGATTCCAAGTGGCCTGCCGTCGCCGAGATCCAGGCGCTCGAGGCCGCGGCCCATCCGGGCGAGCGGGAGGCCCGGGCGCGCGAGGTGGAGCGGGCAGTCGCGGCTCGCGCGCGGGAGGTGGCCCAGTACCTCGATCCGTCGCTGACGGCGCCGGTCGCCGTGGCGGCGATCCCCGACGCGGCGTACGCGGTGGTCCGCCGAGCACACGCGGACGCGTTCGCTCGGGGCGTCGTGCTGGTGCCGTACTCGACCGCGCTCCCGGTGCTGCTCTTCCTGTACAGCATCGTGAGCCGGTACGGCAATGGCGGCGACCTTCGCGGGTGCCTCCGCGAGATCGCGACGGTGCTCGACGGGGTGGAGGTCGTGCTCGAGAACAAGCTCGCCAAGGCCGCCACGATGATCGCCAACGGGACGGACGAGCTTCGCTCGCAGCTCGGCAAGGCGCGCGGCTCGCTCGCTCGCGCACGTTCGGCGGACGAGATCGGACCTGTCGACGAGGCGGTGCTGCGCGTCGTGCCATGATGCCCTCGCGATTTCGGGAGGGCATCTGTGATGATCGCGAGGGTCTGGCGCGGATGGACGGACGCGTCCCGCGCGGGTGAGTACGTCGAGTACCTCAACCGTACGGGCGTGCCGGGGCTGCGTGGAACGTCGGGGAACCTAGCTGTGTACGTGCTCCATCGCGTCGTCGCCGACGACCGCACCGAATTCGTCGTGATGTCGCTGTGGGACTCGCTCGAGTCGGTGAAGGCCTTCGCCGGGGACGATGTGAGCATCGCGCGCTTCTATCCGCGGGACGATGAGTTGCTGGTCGATCGCGAGCGACTCTGCGCCCACTACGAGGTCCCCGTCGCGCCGGAACGCTGAGGGCTGCCCATGTCGACCTTCGATGACGCGCTCGCCGAGCGAGGGTTCGGGCCGGTGAGCGGACGGACCCCGCGTGGCGTCCGCGTCTTCGAGGCGTACCCGAACCGGTTCCTGACGTACATGGTGCAGGCGTTCGAGGATGGAACCGCGCTCTTCTCGTGGGAGTTCGCGGTCGGGGAGTACCTGGCCGCGAAGGGGATCCAGTTCGGCTCGGACGAGACGCTCAACCAGTTCGCCTATCCGCGCCAGGACATCCGCGGTCCGCAGGATGCCACCTGGCTCGCGAGCGCCATCGAACAGGCCGAGACGCTCCTGGCCGAGGTCCGGTTCGACCGAGCGGACTGACGCCGCGAGTCTTGACGGTTCTATGCATCATTTGCATACTTATCCTCGATGTCTGCCCACTCGCTTCGCGCCGCCGTCCTCGGGGCTTCCGGGTTCACTGGCGGTGAACTCGTTCGCCTTCTGGGCGCGCATCCGAACGTCAAGCTCGCGTACCTCGGGGGAGAGTCGGCGTCGGGACGATCGCTCGCCAACGTGCACCCGCACCTCGCGCGCACCCCCGAGGCGGGGAACGTCCTCGGGCCGGTCGACGCCGACGCCGCCGCCGACGAGGCCGACCTGGCGTTCCTCGCGCTGCCTCGCGGTTCGGCGGCGCGGCTCGCGCCGGCGCTGCTCGAGGCGGGCACCCGGGTCGTGGACCTATCGGGCGATCATCGGCTGCCCGCCGCGTTGTATCCCGAGTGGTACGGGTTCGAGCGCGACGGCGCATGGCTCGACAAGGCGGTGTACGGGCTGCCCGAGCTCTTCGGAGATCAGATCGCCGGCGCGGATCTGGTTGCGAACCCAGGGTGCTTCCCCACGCCGGTCGCGCTGGGTCTCGCCCCCCTCCTCCTAGCCGGTCTGATCGGCGGCGGGCCGATCGTCGTCGACGGCAAGACGGGCGTGTCGGGCGCCGGGCGAGCGGCGACCGACGCGACGACCTTCGCCGCGTCCGATGAGAGCGTGCGTCCGTACCGGGCGCCGCGGCACCAGCACACGCCGGAGATGGAGCACGCGCTGCAGCTCGCGACGGGCGTCGACGTCGCCGTCTCGTTCGTCCCGCATCTCGTCCCCATGGCGCGCGGCGTGCTCGTCACGTGCTCGGCGCCTCTCTCCTCCGACGTCACGACGACGCAGGCGCTGACCGAGGCGCTCGCGGATGCGTACACCGGTGCGCCGTTCGTCTGCGTGCTCGCGCCCGGGGACATGGCGGACACGAAACGGACGCGCGGTTCGAACCTCGTCGAGCTCCAGGCGTTCGCGGATCAGCGCGCCGGCCTCGCCGTCGTCATCGGCGCGATCGACAACCTCGTCAAGGGAGGTGCCGGGCAGGCCATCCAGAACATGAACCTGATGGCCGGGTTCGACGAGACGACGGCGCTCTCCGTCACGGGGGTGTACCCGTGAGCGTCTCGTTCCCGCGCGGGTTCCGTGCGGCCGGCGCGACCGCCGGGATGAAGCCGAGCGGCAACGCGGATCTGGCGCTTCTGGTGGCCGATGAGCCCTGCGGCGCGGCCGGGCTGTTCACGACCAACGTCTTCTCCGCGGCACCGGTCCGTCTGTCGCGGTCGCGGCTCGCGCACTCGAACGCTGCGCAGGCGGTGATCGTGAACAGCGGGCAAGCGAACGCGGGCACGGGCATCCGCGGCGACCACGACGCCGAGGCCGTCACGCAGGCGGTCGCGCAACAGCTCGACCTCGAGGAGTCGCTGGTGCTTGCATGCTCGACCGGCGTGATCGGGGAGCCGCTGCACATGGACGAGCTCCTCCCCGCGCTACCGACCCTGGTCGCCTCGCTCTCGGCCGATGCGGGCGACGCGTTCGCGCAGGCGATCATGACGACCGATACGAGGCCGAAGCAGGCGACCGCCGAACGCGGGTCGTACCGCGTGGGCGGTGCAGCGAAGGGCGTCGGGATGATCTCGCCGGACCTGGATCTGGCGACGATGCTCGTGTTCCTCACGACCGACGCGCCGATCCCCGGCGCCGAGATCGGAGCGCTCGCGCACCCCGTCGTCGAGCCGGTGTTCGAGTCCCTCACCGTCGACGGCTGCACGAGCACCAACGACTCGGTGCTGCTACTGGCCAGTGGCGCCGCGGGCGGCGACCTCGTGCTCCCTGGGACCGAGGCCTGGCAGCAGGTCTCCGAGGCGATCGAGGAGGTCTCCCGATCGCTCGTCCTCCAGCTGGCAGAGGACGCGGAGGGCGCGACCCACGTGATCCTGATCGAGGTAACCGGCGCGCCGACCGAGCACGATGCGCGGGTGGCCGCCAAGGCGGTCGCGAACTCGCCGCTCGTGAAGACCGCGATGTTCGGCGGCGACCCCAACCCGGGTCGGATCCTGCAAGCGATCGGCTCGTCGGGCGCCGACTTCCTGCCGCAGACCGTCAGCGCGTCCATCGGCGACGTCCCCGTGATCCAAGGCGGCGAGGTCTCGCCGGAGTACCTCGAGGCCGGCGCCCAGGCCGCCCGGGCCGCGCTGCGCGAGCGCGAGGTCGTCGTCGGGGTGAGGCTTGGACAGGGGCCCGGGTCGAGCCGCGCGCTCGGCGTGGACCTGTCCCACGACTACGTCCGGATCAACGCGGAGTACACGACGTGAGGGCGCTCCCGCCGCAGGTCCGCGAACGGACCATCGCGAAGGCGCGCACGCTTCTGGAGGCGCTGCCGTTCCTCGAGGAGCATCGCGGGTCGAGCGTCGTGGCGAAGGTCGGGGGCGCCGTGATGCAGCAGCCGAAGCTCACCTCGTCGTTCGCGCGCGACCTGTCGCTGCTCCAGCACGTCGGGATCCACCCCGTGATCGTCCACGGCGGCGGACGGCAGGTGACCACGACCGCGGACCGGCTCGGGCTCTCGACGTCGTTCGTCGACGGGCATCGCGTGACGGATGAGGAGACGCTCGACGTCGCCACGATGGTGCTGGCGGGGAAGCTGAATACGGACGTCGTCGCCGCGCTGTCGGCCGGGGGGACGCGCGCGGTGGGTGTGTCCGGAGTCGACGGCGGGCTCGTCGTCGTGCGTCGACGGGCCGAGCCCGATCTGGGCTTCGTTGGCGAGGTCGAACGGGTCGATGCCTCCCTCGTCCGCGCGCTGCTGGACCGCGGGTTCGTCCCGGTCGTCGCCTCGATCGCCGCCGACGACGCAGGGCAGCCGTACAACGTCAACGCCGACGTCGTCGCCGCCGAGCTGGCGGTGGGGCTCGCCGCGAGCAAGCTCGTGTATCTCAGCGACGTACCGGGCGTGATCGGGGCGGACGGCCAGCTCCTCAGCGAGCTTGGCGTCACCGAGACGCTCGACCTCCTCGCGGCAGGCGACGTCGTCGGTGGCGGGATGATCCCCAAGCTCGAGAGCGCCGTCCGCGCTTCGAAGGCCGGCGTCCCGCGTGTGCACCTGCTCGACGGGCGCGTCGAGCACGCGCTCGTGCTCGAGCTGCTCACGCCCGAGGGCGTCGGCACGATGGTCCGACCGGACGCGGAAGCGCGAACGTGAGCCGCACCGGCACGGCACCCAAGTCGAAGCGCCAGCACACGATCCTGTCGCTCGTGGCCCGCGAGCGACTCGGCTCGCAGGAGGAGATCCGCGCGCGGCTGGGACAGCTTGGGTTGCCGGCGACCCAGTCGACGATCTCGCGTGACGTCGAGGAGCTCGGGCTCGCGCGCGTGCACGACCAAAGCGGGCTTCGCTACGTCCTGCCGGGTGCGCCGGTCGCCGCCGCGATCGCCCCGCTCCGGCACGCGCTCCGGGAGTTCGCGCTCTCGTTCGTCGTCGCGAACCAGCTGCTGATCGTCCGCACGCCACCGGGCGCCGCGAACGCGCTGGGCGAGGCGATCGATCGGGCGAACCTATCGGACGTCGCCGGCACGATCGCCGGCGACGACACGATCCTCATCGTGCCGAACGACGGCGTCGGGGCACGGAACGTCGAACGCCGCCTCCGGGCGGAAATGGAGGCGTAAGTGGGGACCGTCGCATTGGCGTACTCGGGCGGGCTCGACACGTCCGTCGCCATCAGGTGGCTGGGGGAGCAGGGACGCGACGTCGTGGCTGTCGCCGTCGACGTCGGACAACGCGACGATCTGCGCCGCGTTGCCCAACGCGGTCGTCTCGCCGGTGCCGCCGACGTCCGCGTGATCGATGCCGTCGACCGCTTCGCCGGCGACGTGCTTACCGGGGCGATCAAGGCGAACGGGCTGTACGAGCGCAAGTACCCGATGGTCTCGGCGCTGGCCCGGCCGTTGATCGCCGAGGAGGTCGTCCGCGTGGCGCGCGAGGTCGGCGCGGACGCTCTCGCCCACGGGTGCACGGGCAAGGGGAACGACCAGGTCCGGTTCGAGGCGTCGTTCGCGGTGCTCGCGCCGGACCTCGACGTGCTGGCGCCGATCCGCGACGACGGGATCCCGCGCGAGAAGGCGCTCGTCCTGGCCGAGGAGTGGGGGATCCCCATCGCGCGTGAGGCGAGCTCGTTCTCGATCGACGAGAACCTGTGGGGCCGCACGGTCGAGTGCGGGCCGCTCGAGGACGCCTGGGCGGCGCCGCCCGAGAGCGCGTTCGCTCGGACTGCCCCGCCGGTCGACCGCCCGCCCGAGCCTCGCGAGGTCGAGCTGTCGTTCGAGGGCGGCCTGCCGGTCGCCCTCGATGGTGCGCGCCTTCCGCTTCCCGAGCTGATCCGCGCGATCGACGCGATCGGCGGCGCGTACGGGTTCGGGCGCGTCGACATGATCGAGAACCGCCGCGTGGGCATCAAGTCACGCGAGGTTTACGAGGTCCCCGGCGCGCTGGCGCTGATCCGCGCGCACGGTGCGCTCGAGGACCTCACGCTCGAACGAGAGGTGGGCCACTTCAAGCCGTTCGTGGAACAGCGATGGGCGGACCTCGTCTACGACGGACTGTGGTTCTCCCCGCTCCGGGAGGCGCTCGACGCGTTCGTCGATCAGACGCAGACGAACGTCACCGGCGCCGTCCGGCTGCGGTTCTCGCCGGGTGCCTGCGAGGTCGTCGGGCGACGGTCGCCGTTCGGGCTGTACGACGTCTCGCTCGCCACGTACGGACCGGAGGACCTGTTCGACCACAGGCACGCGGAGGGGTTCGTCAGGCTGTGGAGCCTCCCGCTGAAGGTCTGGTCGGCGGGGCAGGGCGCACGGTGAGAAAGACGCCCGACGAGCCGTCCGCGCCGCTCTGGTCCGGCCGGTTCTCGGGGTCGCCCGCCGCCGAGGCGCATGAGCTCACCTCGAGCCTGCGGTTCGACGTGCGGCTCGTGGAGCACGACGTCGAGGTGTCGGTGGCGCACGTATGGGCGCTGGAGGAGGCGGGCGTCCTTGCGCTGGGCGACGCCCAGGCGCTGGAGAAGGCCCTCCGTGAGGTCGGCGATGAGATCGCGTCCGGCACGTTCGTCTTCGCGCCGTCGGACGAGGACGTGCACTCCGCGATCGAGCGCGGCGTGACCGCGAAGCTCGGGGACCTCGGCGCGAACCTGCACGCGGGCCGGAGCCGCAACGACCTCGTCGTGACGGATCTGCGGGGCTGGCTGCTGTCCGCGGGACGGGAGATCGACGCCGGCGTGGTCCGGCTGATCGTCGCGCTCATCGCGCACGGGCGCGCACACGCCGGCACGTCGATGGCGGGAACGACGCACACTAGGCCCGCGCAGCCCGTGACGATGGGACACCACCTCCTCGCGCACGCGTGGGCGCTCACGCGGGACCGCGAACGGCTCGCCGGCTGGGGCGCGCGGACCGCCGTCTCGGCGCTCGGCGCGGGCGCGCTCGCGACGTCGACGCTCGGCGTCGACCCGGCGGTGACGGCGCGTCGTCTGGGGTTCGCCCGATCGTTCGACAACTCGCTCGACGCCGTGTCGGACCGAGACTTCGCGCAGGAGTTCCTCGCGGTCGCTGCGATCGCCGCGACCCACCTGTCGCGGCTGGCCTCCGACGTCGCGCGATGGTCCGATCCGACGCTCGGATGGGCGACCGTCGACGAGGCGTTCGCGACCGGCTCCAGCATGATGCCGAACAAGAGGAACCCGGACGTCGCCGAGCTCGTCCGCGCGAAGCCCGGCCGGGTCCTCGGCGACCTCGTCGCGCTCACGACGGTCCTCGCGGGGCTGCCGCTCGGCTACCACCGGGACCTTCAGGAGGACAAGGAGCCGCTGTTCGACGCCGCAGACACGCTCGTCGACTCGGCCGCCGCGCTCGCCGGCTGCGTCGAGACGCTCTCGTTCGACACGACGGCTCTGCGAGCAGCGGCCTCGGACCCCGAGGTGTTCGCCACCGACGTGGCCGAGGCGCTCGTGAGGGCCGGGACGCCGTTCCGCGACGCGCACCGACGCGTCGGAGCCCTGCTCCGGGACCTCCAGGCAGAGGGACGGCGCCTGTCCGACCTGACGGCGGACGAGTGGTCGGGGTTCGGCGTGCCGGACGGCGCATCGCTCCTCCACCCAGAGGCGTCGATCGCCGCCCGCCGTTCGCCCGGCGGTCCGTCGCCGGACAGCGTCAGGGCCCAGGCCGACGCGCTCGAGCGGCTGGTCGGCGAGAGGCCGTGGCCGTTCGCGTAGGCCCGGCGCCGATCGAGGACGTCCGGGTCCTCCGGCAGCGGCTCCTCCGGCCGCACCAGCGCGCAGACGAGCTGAAGTACGAAGGGGACGACCACCCAGACACGCTGCACGCGGGCGCCTTCCTCGACGACCGGCTCGTCGCGATCGCGACGATCGCGCCGGACGCGAGCGACGAGGCCCCCGGCCCGGGCGCCTGGCGGCTGCGCGGTATGGCGATCATCGAGGAGCTGCGTGGAGCCGGTCTCGGGCGGGCCGTCCTCGAGCGCTGCCTCGACCACGCGCGCGAACGCGGAGCTCGCGTCGTCTGGTGCAACGCGCGGACGGGCGCGATCGGGTTCTACGAGCGGCTCGGGTTCGAGGTCGTGAGCGAGGTGTTCGACGTGCCGGTCATCGGCCCGCACGTGCGGATGGTCCGGCGGATAGCCTGAGCGAGTAGCTGAGGAGCGGCGGGCCTCGCGTTCGCGCGGGCGTTCGGTAGGCTGGCCTTCCGTGCGGTTCGCCAATGCCCTGCTGCTGTTCGCCCATCCCGACGACGCCGAGTACTCCTGCGGCGGGACGGTGGCCCGGTGGGCGGGCGAGGGCACGCGCGTCGACCTCGTAGTGATCACGGACGGCTCGGCCGGATCGAACGAGCGGGGGATGACGCGCGAGGGCATCTCGGCCACCCGCAAGCGGGAGCAGCGGGCGGCCGCGGACGTGCTCGGGATCAGCTCGATCACCTTCCTGGACTTCCCGGACGGGCTGCTCGAGGTGAACGCCGACACGCGTCTGGCCGTGACTCGGGAGGTCCGCCGCCTCCGTCCGGAGGTCGTCATCGCGCCGGACCCGTCGCGGCTGTGGTCGGGCCGGGAGTACATCAACCACGCTGACCACAAGGCGGCCGGAGAGCTCGCGCTCTGCGCCGTCATGCCGGACGCACCCTCGCGCCCGCAGTTCCCGGAGTTGCTGGACGAGGGGTTCGAGCCGTTCGAGATCCCGCACCTTTGGATGGTGGCCGACGAGGCCGATACGTACGTCGACATCGGCAAGACGATCGACATCAAGATCAGGGCGCTCGCCGAGCACCGATCACAGAACACCGAGGAGTCGGTGCCCTGGGTCCGCGAACGAGCGCGGGAGCTGGGGGAGCGCGGCGGCGTCGAACACGCCGAGGCCTTCCGCACCTTCGACCTGCTGGACGAGGAAGAGTAGGAGCATGAACGACCCCACCGAGCCCGACGACGACCGCGACCGCGGCGACCGCGATCCGAGCGACGACCCGTACGTCCTCGATGCGCACGAGGAGGAGAACGTCCGCGCCGACCTCGAGGACCTCGGGGACATGCGCGAGGTCTTCGCTCCGCAGGGCGTGAAGGGCGTCGTGATCGCGTGCCCCGACTGCGGCGAGAACCACTTCTACGAGTGGGACCTGCTCAAGGAGAACCTCGAGCACATGCTGCAGACGGGCGAGCCGCGGATGCACGAGCCCGCTTTCGAGGTCCGCGAGGACGAGTACATCCAGTGGGACTACGGCAAGGGCTACATCGACGCCCTCGCCGACTCGGGGCTCGAGCCCGAACGGCGCATCGAGGTCACGCGTTGCCCGTGGTGCGAGACGCCGGCGGACGCGTTCTTCCAGTTCTGCCCGCGGTGCGGCCGGTCGCTCGCCGCGGTCCGGATCTACCGGGAGCTCGTCGACCGCGGCATCGACGAGCGCGAGGTCCGTGCGCTGCTCGTCCGCGCCGGCTTCGAGCCCTTCTGACGGTCCGTTGATCGCCTCCGTCCTTGAGCTCGGCTCGGCGGGGTGGTAGCAAGACTCCCCGTGGAGGCCGAGACGCAGCCACACATATCTGACAGCTGGACCGTGGAGTCGAGGCGGGCACGGAACTGGTGCGCCGTGGCCGGCTTCTTCGCCGTGGCGGCCGGCTACTTCGTCGCGGTGGCCGTGGCGGCGTCCGCACGCGGGTCCGTCGCGCTGTCCGACGATGCGCAGATCGCGTTGGTTGGGGCGGCCCCCGCGCTCGGCGTCCTCGGGTCGCTGCTCGCGTTCGCTGGCACGCGTCGCCCGACCCTCCGCGCCGTCTCGTGGCTCGTGCTCACCCTCGGCGTCCTGCTGCTGATCGTCACGCTCGCCGTGGTCGGAATGGTCCTCGTCGCGCTGAACGATCTGGCGTGACCCGGGTCAGCCGACCGCCCGCTCCAGCACGCATTCCTCGGGCATCTTGTCCGGCCGCAGGCCCTTGAAGGACGGCGCGCGCATCTTGTACGTGCTCTTCGTGATCTCCAGGTACTCCACCTCGCAGACGAGCGTCGGGTCGACGTAGGTCACGCCCTTCACCGCCCTGAGGTCCCTGTCGGGGATCGGCGGGGTCGGACGCACGAGCGGCTCGAGCTGCTCCATCAAGACGTCCTGCATCCTCTGCGTGAAGCCCGTGCCGACCTGCCCGATCCACCTCATCGAGCCGTCGACGTATGCCCCGACGAGCAGGGCGCCGAACGTCGCGTCGCGGTTGCCCTGTCCCTGCGTCCAGCCCAGGATCACGCAGTCCTGGGTGTTGGTGAGCTTGATCTTGCGCCAGTCGGGCGAGCGACGGCCCGGCTGGTACTTCGAAACCATCCGCTTGGCGACGACGCCCTCCAGCCCGAGCTGCTTGGCGGCGTCGACGAACGCCGTGCCCTCGCCCTCGACGTGCGCGACCACCTGGAGGCGCTCGTCCCGTTCGACGATCCCCTCGAGCAGTCGACGTCGTTCCTCCAGCGTGAGCCCGGCCAGGTCCTCGCCGTCGAGCCAGAGCAGGTCGAACGCGACCAGCGTGACCGGGATCTGCTTGCTCATCCGCTTGATTTCGCGCTCGTTCCGCAGGTTCATCCGCTGCTGGAGCGCCTCGAACGAGTTCTTCCCGTCGTCGTCGA
Source organism: Actinomycetota bacterium (assembly GCA_046729855.1). Taxonomy (GTDB): domain Bacteria; phylum Actinomycetota; class UBA4738; order UBA4738; family HRBIN12; genus DATHSY01. The sequence continues at coordinate 31,343 of JBKPHM010000033.1, forward strand.
AGGCGACGATCTCGCCGTCGATCACGGCGTTCACCTGGTCGACCAGCTCGTGGATCATGTGTAGCTCGGGGTAGGCGGTCGACACGTCGCGCGCATTCCGCGTGTGCAGCGTCGTCTCGCCAGTGGTCATCGTCGTGATCGCGCGGATCCCGTCGAGCTTGGGCTCGAACCACCACTTCGGGTCGTCGAACGGCTTGGCGCCGCCCTCGGCGAGCATCGGCGCGAACGCGGGCGGCGATGCGATCAGGGACGCCTCTTGGTGCGATGCCAGGAACACGAGCCAATCGGTGCGGGTCTTCACCAGGTGGTACTCGAGCCCCGGGTAGCGCCGCCCGTGCAGGACGAAGCTGACCTTCTTGTCTTCCCACTCGACCAGGTCGTAGGTGCCGTTGTCGAAGATCCGGACCTCGCCGGCGCCGTAGTGGCCTTCGGGGATCGTGCCCTGGAAGCTCGCGTACTCGATCGGGTGGTCCTCGGTCTGGACCGCGAGCCGCCGGTCGTTCCGCGCGATCGGGAGGCCGCGCGGGACGGCCCACGACGGCATCGCGCCGTGGCGTTCGAGGCGCAGGTCGTAGTGCAGGCGCGTCGCGCGGTGCTTCTGGATCACGAAGGAGTCGCCCTTCGGGCGCTTCGGCTTGCGCGGGGGCGGCTCCGGCGTTCCCTCCGGCCCGAACGTGCGCTTGCGGAGGTACTCGCCAAGGCTGGGGTCACGCGAGGCCTCGATCACCTCCTCGCTCGTGCGCTCGCGGTCCGTCGGCGACGGGGAACGCTTCGGTCGCGCGGGCTGGAGGTCCCTGTCCGACGAGAGGCCGACCGCTTCGAGGGCCGGCGCGAGGTCCTGCGGCTGCGACCCGACGGGCGCGAACAGATCGCCGAGCGCCCCGAACCGCTCCCAGACGGTCCGGATCGTGAAGTCCTGCGGCGTGACACCGGCCGCGACCTCGTCCCACGTGACCGGAGTCGAGACGGTCGCGCCCTGCTCGGGACGCATCGAGTAGACGGCCGCGATGTTGGCCCCGAGGCGGTTCATGTTGTGGTCGATGAAGACCTTCCCCGACCGCCTGCTGACCTGCCACTCCATCGTGGTGCGCTCGGGGTCGGCTCGGTTGATCATCCGGCCGACGCGGCCGACGAACTCGCGCACGCGGTCGTAGGACCAGCCGGGCTCGATCGGCACGTAGACCTGCATACCAGTTGCGCCGCTCGTCTTCGGGTAGCCGACGAGCCCGAGCGCGTCCAACGCGGCGTTCACGTGCATCGCCACCGCGCGGACCTCGTCGAACGTGATCGGCGGGAACGGGTCCAGGTCGAAGAACAGGTAGTCCGGCGTCTCAATGGTGCCGCAGCGGGAGTGCAGCGGGTGGAACTCGATGCAGCCGAGGTTCGCCACGAACAGGACCCCGGCCGGGTGATCGACCATGAGGTAGTCGATCTCGCCCCCCTTCGCGTCCTCGCTCGGCACCGGGCAGCGCGGCATCCAGTCCGGTGTCGACGGCGGCGCGTTCTTCTCGTAGAAGAAGCCGCCCGCCATGCCGTCGGGCATCCGCTTCATCGTGAGCGGGCGGTCACGCAGGTGCGGCAGGATCAGGTCCGCGACGTTGACGTAGTACGCGATGAGGTCGCCCTTGGTGTACCCCTCCTCGGGCCAGAAGACCTTGTCGAGGTTCGACAGCCGGACCTCGCGCCCGTCGATCTCGGTGAACCACGCGTCGCGGCCGCTCCGCTCGACGGGGACCTCGCGCGGAAGCTCGACCGTGAAGGCCCGTCGTCCGCGACCCTGCGATCGTCCGCGCGTCTTCGGAGGCATCGTTCGATACTAGTCAGCGGACGCATGCGACCCCGCCTGCCGTGCCTCGCGATCGTGGCCTCGCTGCTGCTCCTGGCGGGCTGCCGCGGCGAGCCGATGTTCACGCCGGCCGATCTGCCCAGGATCGTCCTCCAGGAGGACGAGGCGCCCGCGGGGACCCGGCGGTCGAGCCTGAGCGGCGCGTCCGACCTCGACGGCTTCGCGCGCGACGAGCGGGAACGCGACGCCCTCCAGAAGGACCGCTTCGTAGCGGGGTACGTCGCGTACTTCCCACCGGAGTCGTACTTCCTGCGGCAGGCGGGCTCTCCGGACGACGTCTCGTTCCAAGCGATCGCCGGACTTTTCGAGGCGGAAGACGGGGCGAGTGCCTCGCTCCGTCGCTACGTGCAGGACCTTCGGGCGCGCCAGATGCGGGACGCGAGCGACGTCCCCTCGGGCGGCCTCGGCGAGGAGTCGTTCGGCTTGTTCGGGTCCGCCGCCGTCGACGGCTCGCCGCTGCTGATCTACGCCTGGCGCGTGCGGAACCTCGTGCTGGTCCTGGCGGCCTCGGGCCCGGTCGAGCGGTCCGACGCCCTGGCCCTCGCCCGCACGATGGACGTCCGCGCCGCCTGACAGGCCGGGCTCGCCACCGCGTCGCAGGCAGCCGCTAGGATAGGAACCCCCTGCGCAGCGGGCGCAGGCTTCCTCGGAGGGTCGCGATGCCAAGATCGATGTGGAAGGGGGCAATCTCCTTCGGCCTCGTCACGATCCCGGTGGCGGTCTACCCGGCGACCGAGGAGAAGTCCCTGAAGTTCAACCAGCTCCACGATGAGGACATGGGCCGGATCCGCTACAAGCGGGTCTGCGACAAGGACAGCGAAGAGGTGTCGTACGAGCACATCGTGAAGGGCTACGAGTACGAGAAGGACCGTTACGTCGTGCTCACCGACGAAGACCTGGACGCCGTGCCGGTCGAGTCGAGCCGCGCGATCGACATCCACCAGTTCGTCGACCTGGACGAGATCGACCCCGTCTACTTCAAGAAGACGTACTACCTCGTCCCCGAGGAGACAGGCGCCAAGGCGTACGCGCTGCTCCGGCGCGCGCTCCAGGAGGAGAACAAGGTCGGGGTCGCCAAGGTCTCGTTCCGCGACAAGGAGCACCTGGCGGCGTTGCGGTTCAAGGACGACGCGTTCGTGCTCGAGACGATGTTCTGGCCGGACGAGATCCGAGCGGCGGACTTCGACACCATCCACGAGGACGGCAAGGTCCGCGAACAAGAGCTCGAGATGGCGCGGGCCCTGATCGCCAACCTCACCGAGGCCTGGAACCCCGAGGCGTACCGCGACGAGTACCGCGAGGCGCTGCTGGAGATCGTCGAGAAGAAGATCGCCGGCGAGGAGATCGAGGTCGTCCCGGAGACCGCGCCGGCCCGCGTCGTCGACCTGATGGAGGCGCTCAAGGCGTCGGTGGAGGCGGTGAAGCAGAAGTCGCCGGCGCCCTCCACGAAGCCCTCCACGGGCGCCAAACGAGCCACGGGCAAGAAGACGGCGGCCAAGAAGACCACGGCCAAGAAGACCGCCGCCGCTCCGCGCAAGAAGGCCGCCACAGGCTGAGCCCGGGAGCGGCACGTGAAGGTCGTCATCGCGATCGTGAAGCCGCACCGCCTGGACGAGATCAAGGAGTCGCTCCGCGAGATCGGAATCCAGGGGCTGACCACGACCGAGGTCGAGGGGTTCGGGCGCCAGCGCGGGCACACCGAGGTCTACCGGGGCGCTGAATACCAGGTCGACTTCGTCCCCAAGATCAAGGTCGAGGTCGTCGCGCAGGACGATCAGGTCCAGGGCATCGTCGACGCCATCATGAAGGCCGCGCGCACCGGCAGGATCGGCGACGGCAAGATCTGGGTCACGTCCGTCGAGCAGGTCGTCCGGATCCGCACCGGTGAGATGGGTCCCGACGCCCTCTGAGATGGACGCCCGCCAGGCCGTCGACCGCCTCGTCGACGACCTCGCGGCGCTCGACCGAGCGTACTCTCGCGGGCACCACGGTCGGTGGTCGGCGTCCCGTCGGGCGTCGATCGTCGACGAGTACCTCGTTCGGGTCTTCGACGCCGCCGCTCCGCCAGCTCGGGTCTCGCTCGTCGCCCTCGGCGGCTACGGGCGCGGCGAGCTGGCTCCTCGCTCGGACATCGACCTGCTGATCCTGCACGACGGCGGGCGACCCGACGAGATCGCGGCGCTCGCCGACCGGCTGCTGTATCCGCTCTGGGACGCGCGCCTCGACGTGGGCCACGCCGTGCGGACGGCGGACGAGGCCGTCGTGTTGGCGGCCGAGCGGCTCGACACGCTCACGACGATGCTGGACGGCCGAGCGCTGGCCGGCGACGAAGCGTTGTGGACGACCGTCCGCGGGCGGATCGGTGACGCCGTCGGCGACGTGCGCGACCTCGCGGAGCGGCTCGCCGAGGAGGCCGATCGACGGCTCGAGCGACATGGCTCCGTCTCGTGGCTGCTCGAACCCGAGCTGAAGGAGGGTGCCGGCGGGCTGCGGGACGTAGCCGCGCTCGGCTGGCTCGAGGCGGCGGCTGGTCGTCGCCTCACCGAGGAGGGGCTGCTCCGGGACAGCGAGCGCAGGGCCGTGGAGGCTGCCGCCGAGTTCCTGGTGCGGACCCGGAGCGCGCTGCACCTGGAGACCGGTCGGCGGCTCGATCGCCTGGTGATGGACGTGCAGCCGGCGATCGCCGGGGCGCTCGGCTTCGAGGACGAGCCGGACCTGCGCGCGGTCGACGCGTTGATGCGCAACGTCTTCGAGCACGCGCGGCACATCGAGCATGCGCTCCGGTCCGTGTTCGATCGTCTCCTCCGCGGTTCGCCTCCGGAGCCGGTCGACCCGTCGCCCGAGGGTGTGCTCCGCGCGTTCGTGGCGGCCGCAAGAGGGCGAGCGGTGATCGCGCCCCAGACGCTCGACGCGGTCGAGGCCGTCGCCCTTCGGGACGAGATCGAGTGGACCGACGGGGTTCGCGACCTGTTCCTCGAGCTCGTCGACGCCGGCGAGCCGTCCGTCGCGATGTTCGAGGCGATGGACCGGCTCGGGATCCTCGCGCGCTTCCTGCCGGAGTGGAAGGCCGTTCGGTGCCGGCCGCAACGCGACCCGTACCACCGGTACTCGGTCGACCTGCATCTGCTCCGGACGTTCGGTGGGGTCGCGCGAGCGCTCGACCGCGACGTCGGCGACGATCAGATGGACGATCCGATGATGGCCGAGGCGGTCGCGGCGATCCGGCATCGTTCCGGTGTCCTGCTCGGCGCGCTGCTGCACGACATCGGCAAGAACGGCGCGGGGCGCCACGTCCCCGAGGGCGACCGCCTCGCGGGCGTAGCGCTCGCGCGGATGCGGGTGCCGGACGCCGACCGCTCGATCGCGCACTGGATGGTCCGTGACCACCTCCTGTTGTCCGACACGGCGACGCGGCGGGACCTGGGCGACGAGGATCTCATCCTTGACGTCGCGGCGAAGGTCGAGACGGGTGAACGGCTCGCCGCGCTGTACGTCCTGCCCGTCGCCGACGCGGCGGCGCCCGGCCCGCTCGCCTGGACGCCGTGGCGCTCGGCGCTGGTCCGCGAGCTGGTCGCCAAGGTCCAGCGCGTACTCGATCGGGGCCAGATGGGCGTCGAGGTGGCGGAGCAGCTCACCGAACGCGCCGATGAGATCCGCAAGGCGCTGGCCGCCGAGGACGACGCGCTGGTCGAGCGGTTCCTGCTGAGGATGCCCAGGGCCTACCTGCTCGGCGTCCCGGTCGAGCGCATCGCCGAGCACTTGGGGCTGCTCACGACCCGCGTCGGACCGACCGAGGTGAGGACGATCTCGGGCCCCGGCGAGCGCGCAGGCACCTACTCGCTGACGGTCGTCGCGGCGGACCGGCGCGGGCTGCTCTCCTCGATCGCGGGGGCTCTCTCGCTGGCCGGCCTGTCGATCCTCTCCGCCCAGGTTTTCACGACGGAGGACGACGTCGCGGTCGACGTCTTCGACGTCGAGGGCGTCTTCGAGCCGCAGGTCGGCGAGGACCGGTGGCGCGAGTTCCGGGCGTCGCTGCGCAAGGCGCTCGAGGGCCGGGTCTCGCTCGAGCACCTCGTGGACCAGAAGCGGCGGTACTATCCGCCGCCGCGGTCCGACCTTCCCATGGAGGTATCCCTGCACAATGACGCCTCCGACTTCTTCAGCGTGATCGACGTCGGCGCCGCCGACCGGATCGGACTGTTGTTCGACATCACCCGGACGCTCGCGGCGCTGGACCTCGACGTGCACCTGGCGAAGGTCGCGACGTACGCGGGGCGCGTCGTCGACGCCTTCTACGTTCGCGATTCCCTCGGCCGCAAGCTGGAGGACCCGTCGGAGATCGCCCAGATCGAGCACGCGCTGCGCGAGCGACTCGCGCCGACGCCACACGAGGAAGGTGGCTCGCGCTCACCTCTCGCGTGACGCGCTGACGGTTGCGTGTTACGCGATGACCCCTGACGTCACGCCGTAGCGGCTCACGGGCCGCGGGCGGACCTGCGGTGCCTGGCCCGTCGGCCTGGCGTCTCGCGCGTCACCCACGGAGGATCCACGCCATCGCGTCGTCGACCGCCGAGCCGAGGTCAGGTGGCAGTTCGTGGGCGAGCGACGGGATGACGTCGAGCCGGGCGTCGATCCCGGCGCGTCGGAGCTTGGCGTGCAACTCCTCGTTCCCGTCTCGGGCGTCGTCGTCGGCTCCGACGATGAGGCAGATCCGAACCGGCTGCCCCGTCGGACTCATGGTCGCATCGAGCAGTCCGCGCAGGTGATGACCGGTCGCGCCGAGTCCGATCGCGCCTCTCGCCGGGAACGGGTCCTGACGCAGCGCGATCCGAAGCGCGAGGCCTCCGCCCTGCGAGAACCCCGCGAGGACGACTCTGCCGCGGACGGTCGACCGATCCTCGGACGCGTCCTCCCAGGCGCGCCGGAGCATTGAGGCGACGCGGTCGGGGTCGCTCCACGCGTACCGGTCCATGTCCGAGGTGGAGGGATCGGGCGCGTTCGGGAGCACGACGACGTATCCACGGTCGGCGGTGGATCGCCACGGTGGCGCGAACCGCTCGGTGGAACCGTTCGCCCCGTGGAGGGCGAGGATCATCGCCCGAGGCGTCGCCGTGGGTCGCAAAATCATCGTGGGGAGAGGCGCCGTCCCCCGAAGCGTGTCCCGCTGCCGGGCCTCGGATCGCGCCGTCAGCGCTCCGAACGCTTCGAGCTCGAGGAGGGGTTCGACGTCCGAGTCGTTCTGCATCATGACCGGATCCCACCACATCCCGCGATCGGATCCCTCTCCCAGCGCCGTCATCGCCTCGTCAAGGCGCTCGAGCCGCGAGAGCAGGCATGCTCGCCACCACGTAAGCGTTGCGGCGTGATCACGGAACGACGTCTCGGCATCGTCGACCGCGTCCAACGCTTCCGCGTAACGACGGTCGCCGTACAGCCGGAGCACGCTGGCGGTGACGTCGTCGAACGTCACGACAGGAGCGCCTTGAGGCGGTCCGCCATGCGGGTGCTCGCTCCACCGTCCTCGTGCTTGAAGTAGCAGTACACGTCGTGGCCGCTCTCGAGCGCCGGCCCGATCCGGTCGGCCCACGCGCGGAGCTCGTCATCGGTGTACTCGGTCTTGCGCAGCCGCAGGTAGCCGTGCGGCTCCCACGAGAGGTCGTCCGGGCCCGGATCTTTCTCGTCGGTCTCGGCGACGCACCATGCGACGCCCTGGCTGAGCAGCACGTCACGGGCCTTCGTCCACGAGGCGTCCCGGAACTCCATCACGGCGCGCACGTCGGGCGGCAGGTACCCGGCGAACGCGGCGATCAGCCGTTCGTCGTACTTCAGGCTCGGTGGGCACTGGAACAGGACCGTGCCGAGCCGGTCGCCGAGGAGCTTCGCGCGATCGAGGAAGTCGCGGACGTCCTCGTCGGCGTCTGCCAGACGCTTGAAGTGCGTGATCCGCTGGTTCGCCTTCAGCGTGAACCGGAAGCCGTCGTGCGTCTGCTCCCGCCAGCTCGTGAGCGCCTTCTCGGTCGGGAACCGACGGAACGTGTAATTGATCTCGACCGATGGGAGCCGACTGGCGTAGTACGAGAGCATATCGGCGTTCTTCAGCCCCTCCGGGTAGAAGACGCCGTGCTTCCACTCGTCATACGAGTACCCGGAGGTCCCGACCCAGAGCGTCCCCACCATCCTGCGAAGATTGTCCCATGGCCGCTCCCGAGTCCCGAGGGCAGATCGACGCCGGCGGCAGGCCGGTCGACGCGGCGTGGATCTCGCCGCGCGAGTCGTCCGCCGCCGTCGTGGTCGCGCACGGCGCGGGCGCCGGGATGGACCACCCGTTCATCGCAGGGTTCGCGCGCGAGCTGGGGGCGCACGAGGTCGCGTCGGTCCGGTTCAACTTTTCGTACGTGCAGCGGGGCCGGCGGTCGCCCGACCCCGAGCCGACGCTGCGGGCGGCGTGGCTCGCGGCGTTCGAGGACGCCGAGAACCGGTTCGACGTGCCGGTTCTGGCATCCGGCAAGTCGCTCGGCGGACGGATCGCCTCGATGTGCGTCGCTGACGGGATGGCCGCGGCCGGGTTGGTCTTCCTCGGCTACCCGCTGCACCCGCCCGGAAAGCCCGACCGGATCCGCGACGAGCACCTGTACCGTATCTCGGTGCCGATGCTGTTCCTGCAGGGGACGGCCGATCCCTTCGCGCAGCACGAGCTCCTAGCGAAGGTCGTGACGAAGCTCGGGGACCGGGCGGAGCTGCATCCGATCGAGGGCGGCGACCACTCGTTCAACGTCCGCGGTCGCAAGCGGGACCCGCGCGAGGTCGCGGCCGAGCTCGCCAGGATTGCCGTCCCGTTCATCGAGGGCGTCGCGAAGGGCGCGTAGCGTGCCGCGGAAGAACCGCCGAGTGCCGGACACGCCCGAGCCCGTCCGGATACCGCAGCGCTCCGCACCGACGGAGGCGCTCGTGCCCGGGTACGACATACGCCGCGTCAGCGGCGAGAAGCCGTACCGGTGCCCGGGATGCGACCACCTGATCCGGCCGGGCCTGTGGCACCTCGTCGTCGTGCCGCAGGTCCTGCCGAACGAACGGCGCCACTGGCACGAGCGCTGCTGGCAGACGGAGGTCCGGAACAGCCGTTAGCCGTCGGAGCGTTCGCGGGCCGGCGACGCTCGCGCGCTCGCCGAACGGGGGCGATCGACGGGCGCGCCGCTGTGTTGGGCCGGGACGCCGAACGCGAGGTGGGTGAGCGATGCCGTCGCGACGCCGATCGCGGCCCCGGCCACGACGTCCAGCGGAAGGTGCGCGCCGACGAAGACGCGCGCGAACGCGACGATGACCGGCACGGCGAAGAGCGTCCACCGCCATCGCCACGCCAGGTACGGCACGAGCGCGACGACGATCGCCATCGCGACGGCCGCGTGGCCCGACGGGAACCCGAGACCCTCGGCGGAGTCGCGCAAGACGATCACGTCGAGCAGCTCCCGTGGGCGAGCGCGGCCGACGGCCATCTTCGACAGCCGTGCGGCCACGTACGCCGCGACCCCGGCCGTGAGGACGGCGGCGCCGGCCATGCGCCGCTTGAGCGCCACGAGGACGAGCGCGACCACCGCCGGCGCCCAGAACACGCCGAGCTGCATCACGGGCATGGCGACGACGCTCACCCACCCGGGCAAGCCGTTGACCGCTTGGAATACGGCCGCCTCGGCGGGCGGTATCCGGTCCACGCGTCCGAGCGCGAGCGTCGATCCCGCGGCGACGAGCACGGCGGCGCCAAGCGCGACCACGTCGCCCGTGCGCCGGATCACGCGCGGCCGTGTCGATGGGTCCGGTTGCACGACGCCTGACCGGTACCCGAGCCGTGCGTTTACGACACGCCGAGGGGGCTACATATCGATGCGCCACAAGCCCGGCGCTCGGCGGGCCGTGGATCGGCCCGGAAGGGAGACGCGTGGCGACCTCGAAGAGCACCGACGTGCGCAGCCGCGTCTGGACATGGGTCCGCTTCGCCGGCGGCATCGCGATCGTTGTCGCGATCTTCCTCGCCGTGATCCCCAGGATCGCGAGCTACGCCCGCGTCTGGGAGACCGTCTCGCTGCTGAGTGCCGCGGAGGTCGCGATGGTGCTCGGCGCCGCGTGCCTGAACCTGATCACGTATTGGTTGCAGACGGTCGCGGCGCTGCCGGGGATCAGCGTGGCGCAGGCCGCGGTCGTTATCCAGACCGGGACGACGATCGCGAACACCGTCCCCGCCGGCGGCGCGGCGAGCGTCGCGATCACCTACGCGATCCTGCGATCGTGGGGCCGGTCGCAGGACGACATCGTCCTCCTCACCCTCGTGACGGGAGCCTGGAACTCGTTCGTCAAGCTTGGGCTGCCCGTCGTGGCGCTGGCCCTGCTCGCAGCGACGGGGGCCGCGACCGCCCAGATCGCCGCACTCGCGGGCATCGGAGTCGCCCTCCTCGTTGCGGCGATCGCGCTGTTCGCGCTGGGCCTATGGAAGGAGAGCGTCGCCGAACGGGTCGGCACGTTTCTCGGTCGCCTGCTCTCGCTGCTGCGTCGGGCGATCGGCAAACCGCGAGTCCGCGACGTCGGACGCCGGGCCGTGGACTTCCGGCGCCGCACGGTCGAGCTCCTTCGGCGGCGGTGGACCCTTCTCACGCTCGCCACGGTCGCGAGCCATGCCTCGCTCTTCGTCGTGTTGCTCGTGTCGCTGCGAGCGCTCGGCGTCTCCTCGGACGAGGTCACCTGGATCGAGGCGCTCGGCGTGTTCGCGTTCGCCCGCCTCGTCACCGCGCTCCCGGTCACGCCGGGCGGTGTGGGGGTCGTGGAGCTGAGCTACATCGGCGGCCTGGTGGTCGCCGGCGGCGAACGCCCCGCGGTCGTGGCCTCCGTGCTGTTGTTCCGCGGCGTCACGTACTTCCTGCAGATCCCGATCGGTGCGGTGACGTATCCGATCTGGCAGCGCCGGGAGTCCTGGAAGCGGCCGCGGCGACCGTCGGCGGAACGAGCGCGAACGCGTGTGCGGGAGGTGGCCACGTCGTGACCGCCGGGCCGGACGAGCTCGTTCATCAGGACCGCGGGTCGACGACGGACGTTGCCGACGACGAGCGACCCCTCATCCTCGGCGGGCGGCGACGGCCGGTCGCCGAGGCGCGACCCTTCCTTTTCCACCTCCGCACGGCGGAGTGGACGTGGCTGGCATTCGGCGTGGCCGTGCTCGCGATCTGGGTCTCGCTGTTCGCGACCGGAGCGCCGTCGCCCTGGCTCGAGGGCGTCGACGCCGCGATCCTCGATGCCGCCGCGAAGATCCGCACCGCGCCGCTAACGGCCTTTTTCCGGGTTGCGGCGGCCGCAGGGTCGGTCTGGGTGCTGCTGGCGTTGCGGTGGGGCACGATCGCGGTGCTGCTCGTGACGCAGCGGCTCCGGCACCTCGCCACGTTCGTCACCTTGGCGCTCGTGGTACGGGTCGTCATGCTCGCCCTCTCGCAGGCCATCGGGCGCCCGCGACCGCTCGGACTGACATACGAATACGGCTGGGAGGGATACGCGCACCCCTCGCGAACCGTCGCGGCGTTCGCCGTCGCCGCTGCCGGCGCGTGCTTCTCGCTCATCCCCGCCGGCCGCGCGCGCCGGATCGCGTTGGCTGTCGCGGGGGCGGCGACCGGGCTCCTGGCCGTGGCGCGGGTGTACCTCGGCGTCGATCACCCTTCGGACGTCCTGTTCGCCGCGGTGATCGGGCTCGGCGCTCCAGTCGTCGCGTTCCGGGTCTTCTGTCCCAACGGCGTCTTCCCGGTCTCGTACCGCGGAGGCCGCTCGGCACACGTGGAGATCGACGGCCCGCGAGAACAGCGCCTCCGTGAGGCGCTCGACGAACAGGCCGGGCTGGAACTCGTCTCGGTCGAGACGTTCGGGGAGGAAGCTTCGGGTGGGTCGACGCCGCTGCGGATCCGGGTCCGGAGGAGCCGGGGCGATGAGGAGGTGCTGTTCGGCAAGCTCTACGCGGAAGCGCATCTGCGCGCCGACCGCTGGTTCAAGCTGGTGAGGGAGATCCGCTACGGCACACTGGAAGATGAGGTCGCGTTCAATTCCGTGCGGCAGCTCGTGGAGCACGAGGACCACATGCTGCGCGTGATGAACGATGCGGGCGTTCCCACCGTGCGTCCGCGTGGTTTCGTCGAGCTCGTGGCCGAACGCGAGTACGTGATCCTCATGACCTTCCTCCACGGAGCGGACGAGGCGGACGAGGACGCGAGGATCGACGAACAAGTGATCCGTCGCGCGCTGGAGGTCGTCAAGCTCATGTGGGAGGACGGGATCGCGCACCGCGACATCAAGCCGTCCAACGTCATGATCCGGGAGGGTCACGTACGCCTGATCGATGTCGCGTTCGCGCAGATGCGGCCGTCGCCGTGGAGGCAGGTCGTCGATCTCGCGAACATGATGCTGGTGCTGGCGCTGGCCTCGGATGCGCGACGCGTCTACGACCTGGCGACCGAGGTGTTCGAGCCCGAGGAGATCGCCGAGGCATTCGCGGCGACCCACGGGGTCACGATGCCGCGACAGCTGCGCGATCGGCTGCGCGAGGATGGGCGCGATCTCGTTGCAGAGTTCCGATCGATGGCTCCGGCGAGACCACCGATCGCGATCCAGCGATGGAGCGTCCGCCGGGTCGTCATCACGCTGCGCACGATCATCGTTGTGAGTGGGATAGCTGTGCTCGTGCTCGCCAACCTGGCCAACCCCTCGTCGCCATGAGACGTCTCGCCGGCGCGATCCTCGTGTCTGCCACGGTCACGTCGCTGACCGGCTGCGCGGAGATGCGCGAGAACCTGCACCCGGTCTGCGAGGTCCGGAACCCCACGATCCTGATGGCCGAGTCGATCGCGTCCGCGTCGCTGATCCCATGCGTCCGGTCGTTGCCGATCGGCTGGTCATGGGGCGATTTCCGCGTGGAGGATGGTCACGCGATGTTCGTCCTCGACTCGGCCGCGGGCGGCGACGGCGCGCTCGACGTCGAGCTCGTCCCCCTGTGTACGTCGGCACCGACGACGGCCGGCGCGGCACCAACGCCGAACGAGGTCGTTCGGTCTCGCGACCCGTACAGCGCCACGCGGACGTACGCGTTCGAGGGCGGCTGCGCGATCGTCCGGATCGCGTTCGTCGCGGGCGCCCCCGTGGACCGTCTGCTCGGTGATATCGAAGGCGCGCTCGGATTCATCGAGCGCGGCCGGATCGACCGCGAACTGCGTGAGACGGGAGAACGCGGCCTGGACCCGGTCGACGTCTGATCCACCGGAGCCGGCGCGTCGGCGACGCCGGCCGGCGATCGCAACGCCGTCGAGTCATCGGATCCTCGAGCGAACCCTTCGGACCCACCCGGACGTCGTCGCTGTCATCGTTATCATCGCCTTGTGTCGGCTCGGGACGTTCGCGCTTCGATGCAGGTCACCGGCGGCGGATGGTCGGGCCGCTTGCTGCCAGATGGCGAACCGCTGTATGCGCCCAGCCGTGAGCGGCTGATCGGCAAGCTGCGCGACGCCGCCGGTGACGACGCGATCCTCACCGTCGAGGTGGCACCGTCGCTTCTCGGCGTCGCGGAGGCGGCCGAGCTCCTTGGTTGGGACAAGCGCCGCGTCGTCACGTACGTGGATCGCGGTTCGTTCCCGTCGCCCATCGCCGAGCTCGCGGCCGGACGCGTCTGGCTCCGGGCCGACGTCGAGACGTTCGCCAGGTCGTTTCGCAGACGTCAGACGCGGCGGGAGATCCGACGCGTCCGTAGGTCGTCGTCGTGATCCCGCGCGCCGTACACCTGATAAGGCACGGCCGGTCCGACATCTCGTCCGACGCGATGTTCGATGGTCCGAGGGGTCGGCAGTACGATCCGCCGCTCAGCGAGACAGGGCGGGACCAAGCCGACAAGCTCGCGCGACGGCTCGCGCTGCTCGATCCCCCGCCCTCGGCGGTGTACTGCTCACCACTCCGACGCACGCGCGAGACGGTCATCCCCTTCGTCGAACGCGCCGGTGTCGACGTCCGGTACGAGGACGAGCTGATGGAGGCCTACATCGGTGGATGGGAGGGGATGCCGTTCGAGGACATCGTTTCCTCGGACGAGGACATCCTGCCGCTCGTTCGCGCGGGTCGGCCGATCTGGCAGAAGGCGCCGAACGGCGAGCCCTTCGACGCGTTCCGGACGCGGGTGAACGGAGCGATCGACGAGATCCTGCGACGGCACCCTGAGGGCGACGTCGTGATCGTCTGCCACGGCGGCGTGATCAACGCGGCGCTCGGCCCGCTCCTCGGGATCGAGCACGAGATGTTCTTCCTCCCGGAAAACACCAGCGTGAACTCGGTCGAGGACGACGGCGCGTCGCGCCGTCTTCGGTTCCTGAACGACATTCTGCACCTGACGGACCCGCACCTGTTCGACTGACGGTGGTCGCGGGTCCCCTTGTTAGACTGGCCGATCTTTTGGCCGAGGAGGGGTCGTGCCCGTCCGGTTCCTGTCCGACGAGTGGGCGAGCGAGCTCAAGACGCGACTCAACGCGAGCGAAGTGTTTCGCAAGGGCGTCGGCGCGACGAGCGCCCGGATCCAACAGGTCATCACGTCGGCAGACGGCGAACAGCGGTACTGGATGCGGACGCAGGACGGGACGATCGACATGGGTCCCGGCGACGTCGAACAGCCCGATGCCACGATCACGCAGGACTACGACACGGCGGCGGCGCTCGCGCGGGGGGAGTTGAACCCCGTCGGCGCCTACATGAGCGGCAAGCTCAAGATCGGCGGGAACCTGATGGTGCTGATGCAGCTCCAGGGCGCGCTCGCCGAGCTCCCACGCGTGATGCAAGACATGGACGTCGATTACTGAGCTCCTGAGTCACTGAGCGTCGCCGGGCGCGATCGAGAACGTCGCGGTCGCGCGCGCCAGCAGCGTCCCCGCCTGGTCCACGACGTCGGCCTCCGCGTATCCGAACCGGCGGCCCGCCTTCAGGACGCGCCCGCGGGCCGTCACGCGGCCATCGCGTCCGGGCGCGAGGAACGTGACGTTGAGCTGGGTGGTCGCGAACGTCGTCGACGGATCGAGCCGTGTGCGCAGCGCCAGGCCGGTCGCCGTGTCGGCGAGCGTCGCCAGCAGGCCGCCGTGAAGCGTGCCCATCAGGTTCAGGTGCTTCGGCTCGACCGGGAGCGAGACGGCGACCTCGCCCGGCGCCACCTCGTCCAGACGCAGGCCGAGCCAGCGGGCGTGGAACTCGGAGCGCTCGAACCGGCCCCTGATGTCGTCGATCCGCGGATCGTCCGCGTCACCCATCCCGGTCACCCGGGCGGACCGTACCTCGAATTGACGGGTCATGGAGCCACGGAAAGAATCTGACGCGTGCCGCCGTTCCGGGCGGCTGTCGAGATCAGGAGGGGAAGGCATGGGTTCTTGGCGGGTGCGCCTGGTAGTGCTCGTCGCGGCGCTCGCGATGCTGAGCGCTGCCTGTGGCGGCGAAGTATCACCAGGCGGCGTCGAGTGCGGGAAGCCAGGGAGCGAGGTCAAGGTCGGTCTCGCGCTCGACGTGGGACCGCTCCACGACAAATCGTTCAATGAGGCCGCGAACACCGGGCTCGAGCGGGCAATCACGGACGGCGTCGTCGATGAGTCCAACACAAAGATCCTCGAAGCGAACGCGACCGGGTCGAACCGCGATGAGAACGTCCAGAACCTCGCCGAGGCACGGTACAACCTGATCTGGGGCAACGGGTACACCTTCTCCGAACCGGTCGCCGAGATCGCGCCCGATTGCCCAGACCAGTTCTTCGCCGTCGAGGACGGGTTCGCGACCACGCTCACGGACGCGAGAAACGTGATCGACGTCAACTTTAGGGAGAACGAGGGGTCGTTCCTGGTCGGGGTCGCGGCCGGGCTGAAGACGAAGTCGAAGATCGTGGGATTCCTCGGTGGACAGGAGGGCACCGGTCTGATCGAACGGTTCCAGGCTGGGTACGAGGCCGGCGTGAAGGAGGTCTGCCCCGACTGCACAGTGCTCGTCGAATACATCGGAGACTCGGTTCAAGCGTTCACCGACCCGACGAAAGGCGAGGCGCTCGCGGCGAAGATGTACGACGACGGCGCCGACGTCGTCTACCACGCGGCGGGGCAGTCCGGACTCGGGCTGTTCAAAGCTGCAGTCGCTGCAGGCCCGGACGCGCTCGCGATCGGCGTCGACTCCGATCAGTACCTGACGGCCTCCGATGAAGAAAAGCAGCACATCCTGAGCTCCATGCTGAAGAGGGTCGACGTCGCCTTCTACAACACGATCAAGGCAGTCAGCGACGGAACGATCGAGGGCGGAGCGCAGGTCTTCGGGCTGGCCGAGGACGGCGTCGACTACTCGAAGAGCAATCCGGACCTGTTGACGGAAGACATCCAGAAGAAGATCGACGGGTACAAGAAGAAGATCATCGACGGCGACATCATCGTCCCAGACACCCCCGAGTAACGGGACCGAACGCGTCCGCGATGGGTACCACCGACGACAGCGGCCGCTCCCCGAGCGAGTCGCCCGTCGTCGATCTGAGACGCATCACGAAGCGCTTCCCCGGCGTGGTCGCCAACGACCGCGTCGATCTGGCGCTCGCACCCGGCGAGATCCACGCTCTGATCGGCGAGAACGGTGCGGGGAAATCGACGCTGATGCGAGTCCTGTACGGGCTCTACCCACCGGACGAGGGCGTGATCGTCGTGCGCGGACGACAGGTGCGCATCGGGTCTCCTCGCGATGCGATCAAGCTCGGGATCGGGATGGTCCACCAACACTTCGTCCTCGTGGATCGGTTCACCGTGACGGAGAACATCATCCTTGGAGCGGAAGGCGCACCGCTGATCGATTTCGAGACCGCGTCGGGCAAGGTCGCGAAGCTGGCCGACGCGTATGGGTTCGAGATCGATCCCGACGCGCGGGTCGAGGACCTATCGGTCGGACAGGAGCAGCGCACGGAGATCCTGAAAGCGCTGTACCGTGGCGTGGACATCTTGATCCTCGACGAGCCAACCGCCGTGCTGACGCCCGGCGAAACCGGGGAGCTATTCCAGAACCTGCGCAAGCTCAGGGACGCGGGGAAGACCGTTGTCTTCATCAGCCACAAGCTCGACGAGGTGTTGGAGGTCGCCGACCGGATAACGGTCCTACGACGCGGTGCTGTGGTCGGCGAGACAACAGCCACGAAGACCACCAAAGAGCAGCTCGCCGAGATGATGGTCGGAAGACCGGTCCTCTTCCGACTCGAGAAGCCGCAGGTTGAGCTTGGGGAACCCGTCCTGCAGGTGGCCGGCCTGAACGTGGGCGGCCGCCTGTCCGATGTCTCGTTCAACGTTCGCGCCGGCGAAATCGTCGGCGTGGCCGGGGTCGAGGGGAACGGCCAGAGGGAGCTCGCCGAGGCGTTGATCGGCCTCCGGCGCTCGGATGGGGGGACGGTGACGGTCGACGGGATGGACATCACGGCTCGTCGCGTCGCCTTCATCCGCAGGCGGGGGGTCGCCTACATCCCAGAGGATCGGCATGCTCGAGGACTGGTCCTCGACATGCCCGTGTGGGAGAACACGTTGCTTGGTCGGCAGGACGACCCGAAGTTCCATGGGATGGCCGGCGTCCTTTGGATACGGACGATCAAGAACCTCGCCACCCAACTAATCGAGCGCTACGACGTCCGCGCCCGCGGCATCGGCGTCGATGCCGCCACGCTGTCCGGTGGCAACCAGCAGAAGCTCGTCTTGGCTCGCGAGCTCAGCACGCATCCGCGGCTGCTCGTCGCCGCGCAGCCGACTCGGGGACTGGATGTGGGCGCGATCGAATCCGTGTGGCGGCACATCTTGAACCAGAAAGCCGCGGGCGGGGCGGTCCTTCTCATCTCGGCGGAGCTCGATGAGATCTACGCGCTCGCCGATCGGATCCTCACGATGTACGGCGGCCGGATCACGGGCCAGTTCCCACCGGATGCCCCGCCCGAAGACATCGGTCGCGCCATGTTGGCGAGCAGACGGGGCGTGGCTGCGTGATGGGGCGCCTGGCACGGCGCGTAATCGGTCGCCGACACGCATGGCTCGAGGCGTTCCGGATCCAGCTCATCGCGTTGCTCGCTGCATTCGGTTTCACCGCCCTCGTCGGTGGCGTCATCATCGCAGCCTTCGGAGAGAACCCACTCTTCGTATATCGGGTCGTGTGGGTGTTCTCAACGGCGCGTCTGGCCGACATCGCCCAGGTCCTCGAGAACGCGACGCCGCTGATCTACTCGGCCCTGGCCGTCGCGGTGGCATTCAAGGCGGGGATGTTCAACATCGGGGTCGAGGGCCAATACCTCGTCGGGATGGTCACGGCGTCCGCGGTCGCCGTCGGCTTTGATCTCCCGGCACCGATCCATCTTCCTCTGGTCATCCTAGGCGCCGTTGCCGGCAGCGTGGCGTGGGCCGCGGTCCCGGCGGTACTGAAGGTCAGGACGGGAGCCCACGAGGTCGTGACGACCATCATGATGAACGGGATCGCCGTGAGTCTCGTCGCTTGGGCACTCCTAGGCCCGCTCCGAACGTCCGAAACCGGTCTCGTCGACCTTCGCACCGACCGCTTCCCGACTTCAGCGCTCATGCCAAGGCTCGCGCCCTCGATGGGGCTCGAGCGGCAGATCCCCTCCTCCATCGAGCTCACATGGCTCTTTCCACTCGCCCTCGTGGTGTGCGCGCTGGTCTGGTTCCTCCTCTACCGCATGCGACTCGGTTTCGAGGTTCGGTCGGTGGGGATCTCACCCGGGGCAGCCGAGGCCGGCGGGATCTCGATCGGCGCGATCCAGCTCAAGATCTTCCTGATCTCAGGAGCTCTTGCCGGATTCGTCGGGCTCAACAACCTGCTCGCGGACGCCGGTTACCTCGGGATCAACTACGAAGCTCAGCTGGGCTTCACCGGCATCGCGGTCGCCTTCCTCGGCCGGAACAGTCCCGTCGGGATCGTCTTCGCAGCGATCGCCCTGGGGATGCTGAGCCGCGGCGAGGATGGCATCGCGCTGCTGACGGAGCTGCCCCGAGAGATCACTGTGATCCTCGAGGGGCTGCTGATCCTGTCGGTCGTGGTGGCGTACGAGATCACGCGACGGGTCGTGAGACGTCGTCGCCAGCAGGAGATGCGGTTGGAGGAGGATGCGATGGCGGCAGAGGCGGTCGCCTGATGCCGTTGCTCGATCTTGGTGCGGCGATCGCCATCGCGCTTTCCTACTTCACCATCATCTACCTCACGGGGCTCGGCGGCCTATTCAGCGAACGCTCGGGCATCGTCAACATCGGCCTCGAGGGCCTGATGATAGTCGGCACGGTGATGGGAGCTTGGGGTGCGGAGGCTTGGGGGCCGATCCCTGGGCTCGTCGTCGGTGTCGCGGCAGGGATGGCCTTCGCCGTTGTGCACGCTGTTGCGACCGTCACGTTCCGCGTGGACCACATCGTGTCTGGAGTCGTGATCAACATCGTGTCGTTTGGCGTCGCCCGGTTCCTCTCGCAGATCTTCTTCGGCTCGACCCAATCCGATCGGCTGCCGGCCATCGGCAAGGTCGACGTCCCGTTGCTGTCGGCGCTGCCGTTCGGCCTGGGCCGGGCATTCGAAGACATGTCCTGGATCACGATCCTCGCCTTCGTCATCACGGTCCCGGTCCTGTTCGTCCTCAATCGCACGCGATTCGGCCTACGGCTACGGTCCGCAGGGGAGAATCCCGAGGCAACGCTCACGCTGGGCGTCCGCGTTGCGCCGCTTCGCTATGCCGGCGTCCTGATTTCGGGGGCCCTGGCAGGCCTCGCCGGAGCGTTCCTCGCCATCGAGGTCAATCAGCTCTTCCAGGAAGGCCAGACGCAGGGGCTCGGGTTCATCGCCCTCGCGTCGCTGATCCTCGGCAACTGGCAGCCTCAACGCGTGATGCTGGCGGCACTCATCTTCGGGTTCGCGCAGGCGATTCCGTTGCGTTTGGGCGACGCTCCCGTGATCTCGATGCTGCCGGAGCAGTTCGTCCGGATGATCCCGTACGCCGTGACGATCGTGGTTCTTGCGGGATTCGTGGGGCGCGTTCAGCCGCCGGCAGCCGTTGGCCGTGCCTACGAGGGCGCCGGAGGGTCAGCCTAACTGCGGCCTCACTCGGTGCCGAACAAGCGGTCCCCGAAGTCGCCGAGCCCGGGCAAGATGTACCCATGGTCGTTCAGCTGGCGGTCGATCGCGGCCGTGTAGATCGGCACGTCGGGGTGGTCGGCCTGCATCCGGGCGATGCCCTCGGGAGCCGCGACCACGCACACAAACCGGATCGACGCAGGCTCGCCCGCCTCCTTCACGGCGTCTGTGGCGGCCGAGCCCGAGCCGCCGGTCGCGAGCATCGGGTCCAGGACCAGGACATGCCGGCGATCCACCGGCGGCAGCTTTCGGTAGTACGACTGCGGCAGGAGCGAGGCCTCGTCCCGTTCTAGGCCGATATAACCGACGGCCACTTCGGGGAACAGCTCGGTGACCGCCTCCAGCATCCCCAGGCCGGCGCGCAGGATCGGCACGGCCACCAGATCGCCCAGGACCCGCGCGGTCGTCGTCTCGAGCGGCGTCTCGACCTTGATCTCCTCCGTCGGCAGGTCGCGGATCGCCTCGAGAGTGAGCGCGAGGGCCAGGCGCTTGGCGAGGGTGCGGAAGACGGGCGGCTCGGTGTCCTGGTCGCGGAGCCTGCCCAGGAGGTGCCCGGCGAGCGGATGGTCGACCAGGGTGACCGACATCGCCGGCATCCTATCGGCGTCCGTCGGACGGGGCTCCGCGGCCCAGGCCCGGGACCGATGGGTTGCCAAGCCGGGTCGGGGCTGCCACGATACCCGCGACATGCGGAAGCACTTCGGCTTCTGGTTTTTCTACGGCGGGGGCGACCCGGCGTAGTCACCTGAGCCGAAGCGAGCGAAGGGGACCCCGGGTCGAAGGCCCGGGGTTTCGTGTCTCCCGGGCCGGGTCGTCCCGGGACGACCCTCGGACACCCAGGAGGCCGAGATGGTCGTGGTGATGAAGCGGGACGCGACCGACGCCGACGTCGAGCGCGTCGCCCAGAAGGTCCGGGACGCGGGCGGGGAGGCCTTCGTCTCCCGCGGCACCGTCCACACGATCATCGGCCTGGTAGGCGACACAGCCCGCTTCGTCGGGCTCGACCTCGACAACCTCCCTGGCGTCGACCATCTCATTCAGATCGGCAAGCCCTACAAGATGGTCGCCCGGGCGCTGCACCCCCAGCCGACCACCGTGAAGGTCGGGTCGGCCGCGGTCGGCCGCGGTCTATTCAGCCTGATCGCCGGCCCCTGCGCCGTCGAGAGCGAGGAGCAGGCAGTTTCCGCAGCGCGCGCCGCGAAGGACGCCGGGGCGACGATCCTTCGCGGCGGTGCGTTCAAGCCGCGGACGTCGCCCTACTCGTTCCAGGGACTCGGCGCGCGCGGCCTCCAGATCTTGGCGGACTGCCGCGAAGAGACGGGGCTGCCGGTCGTCACCGAGGTGGTGGAGCCTCGCGACGTCGAGCTCGTCGCGACGTGGGCCGACGGCCTCCAGATCGGCACGCGGAACATGCAGAACTTCGCGCTCCTGAAGGAGGTCGGCGCCGCGAACAAGCCCGTGCTCCTGAAGCGTGGCCTGTCCGCGACGGTCGAGGAATGGCTGATGGCCGCGGAGTACATCGCGCAGCGTGGCAACTCCGAGGTGATCCTGTGCGAGCGCGGCATCCGCACGTTCGAGCCGTCGACGCGGTTCACGCTCGACCTGGCCGGCATGGCTGTCGCCCAGCTCGAGAGCCACCTCCCGGTGATCGTCGACCCGTCGCACGCGACCGGGCAGAAAGAACTGGTCGCGGCGATGGCGCGGGCGTCGATCGCGGCCGGCGCCGACGGCGTCATGATCGATGTCCATCACGACCCCGGCGCCGCGCTCTGCGACGGCCCGCAGGCGCTCCGGCCCGACGAGCTCATGGAACTGTCGCGGGACCTACACGCGCTCGCCGCGGCGCTCGGTCGCGAGCTCGCCGACGCGCTGGCGTAGCCGGGCGTCGCTCGCTCGGAGGGTTCAGAGGACCGGCGTGAGCTCCGCGATGGTGGCCGTCTGACGCCACCGCTTGATCCGGTCCGCCGGCGAGCCAACGCGGCTCCGCCGCCGGTCGGCCAGCGAGGCCGCCGCCGCCTCCCATTCCTGGCCCTCCAGCAGCCGCACGGCCGCGCGGAACTCGTCGAGCGACGTGTCTCGGCCCTTGCGTCGCGTAACGACGACCACCTCCGGCGCGCCCGGCACGCCCGGGATCGTCTGCTCCTCTGGCCCCGGGTCCTTCTGCGACAGGACCAAGATCCGGCCGTTTTTGTACGCGAACCACGAGGGCACCGTGACCCTCCGGCCGTCGCGGTCGACGCCGACCCAGATCACGTCCGACTTCCTGAGCCCGTCCTCGACGTCCTTCGGGAGCTTGGTTGCCGCCTCCTGGAGGAATACGGGGAACTCGAGCTCGGACACGACCTCGTCGTCGATCACGAACGACGCGAGGTGCGAGCCGCTCTCCGTGAAGATCACGTCGTCGATCCGGTCGGTCTCCTGGGTCAGGTCCATCGAACCCAGCATCCGCCGCGCGACCGGGCCCCAGCGATGCACCAACTCGCCCGACGGGCTCCAGAAGCGGATCTCCTCGCTCACGGTCCCCGTCGGCACCTTCCAAGCGCGGAACACCGAGAACGGGAGCGCACGACCCGGGACGCCGAGGAGATACACACCTGCCGGTCCATCTTGACCCTGGGCCTCGAGGACCCGCTGGTCGATTACGTTCGCGAACACGAGCTCGCCGACCGCCATGGCCGCCGCAGCATATCGAAGGCCGTCAGGCGGAGCGGGCGAGCCACAAACGCGGCTCGTCGATCTCGGGGAGCGAGGGCAGGGCCTCGGCCGAGTCCCACATCCGCGCGAGGATCTGCTCGTCGGTCGCCTCCACGACGGCATCGCAGAACCGGCGTCCCGCCGCGTACTGCTCGCGCTTCATCTCGATCCCGAGCAACCGCTCGAAGACGGGGTCGCCGTGCTCGCCCTCGCGGTACCGGCGCATCGCCTCGTCGATCCGTGGGTAGCTCGTGAGCAGCGTGCGGCCGATCGCGTGCATAACGTGGTCCGCGTAGCCCTCGGCCGCAGCCATGAACGCCTGGATGCGGCCCAGCTTGATCCGCTGCTCGTCGTCGAGCACCGTCCCGAACAGCCCCTCCTCGCCCTCCAGGATCCGCTGCATGGCCTGGGGATCCGACGGGTCGAGCGACTCGAGTCGGGAACGCAGGCCCTCCGCGTCGACCCGCAGCGTCAACAGGAAATCGTCGAGCAGCCCGCGCAGGTGGGGGAGCGTCCACTCGCGCGTGAACTCGAACCGGTGCGTGACCTCGTGCAGCGCCACCCATGTCCTGAACTCGCGCGCGTCCAGGCTCCAGTCCCGCTCGAACGCGGCGATGTTCGGCACCACGAACAGCATCCGGGCGCTCTCGGGGCGCGGCAGCGCGACGTCGTACTGACCGAGCACGTGCTGCGCGAGGTAGCCGAGCACCGACCCCACCTGGGCGCCGAGCAGCAGCGGGGACAGCTGGGCCATCAGCTGCCCGGCGAACTCCGGCACTTCCTGGGGCAGCGCCTCTGCCTGGGCCTTCGCCACCGCCTCGCCGAGCCGCGCCGCCGCGGGCTCGATCAGGGGGCGAAGCCCCTCGGCGTTCGCCTTGATCCATCCCGCCCGCCCCACGGCGGACACGGTCGGGAGCTGGGTCGGAGGTTCGAAGCCGGTGTAGGTCGCGACCTGGAGCTCGGCGACCCGGACGACCTGCTCGAACACGCCGGTCTCGTTGTCTGCGGCCGGGTCGTCGCCCGATGCGACCGACGCGACCGCGATCTGGCGCGCGAGCTCCCAGTTCACCGGGCCGCTGCTCGAGAGCAGCACCCGCTGGATCTCGCGGAAGAGCGGCGCGTCTTGCAGGTTCTCTGGGAGGCCCCCTGGCCAGGTCTCCGACCGACTCTCGGGCGACCCCTCCGGGCCTGTGCCGCCGAGCGGGTCGTGCGGTTCGCTCATACAGGCATCGTAAGTCCCCGCGCGGGATGCGGAGGGCCGATCGGTAGGATGGGCGACGTGCGAGCCGACCTGCTCACACAGGTCACGCCGGGTCCGATCGACGCGGCCGAGGCGCTTGGCTTCGTCGCGGACCCCAGCGCCGGCGGGACGTGCCTGTTCGTGGGCACGGTTCGCGACCATTCGTCCGCCGGCGCGGTGTCGGGCCTCACGTACGAGACCTGGGAGGAGCTCGCGCTCCGGCGGCTCGAGGAGATTGGCGACGAGTTGTTCGCCAAGTGGCCGCTCCGCAGGGTCGCGATCGTGCATCGGATGGGAGATCTCGCGATCGGCGAGATCTCGGTCGTCGTCGCGTGTTCCGCGGCGCACCGCGCGGAGGCGTTCGAGGCGTGCCGGCACGGGATCGAGCGCCTGAAGGAAGATGTCCCGATCTGGAAGAAGGAGCACCTCGTGGCCGGAGAGTCGCGCTGGGTGATGGGCAGCTAGGTGGTGCGCAGCTAGGTGACGCGCGACCTCGCGATCGACCTCGGGACGGCGAACACCCTGGTGTACCGCCAGGGCGATGGGATCGTCTTCGACCAGCCGACCGTGGTCGCGATGAACGCGGCGTCCGGCAAGGTCGAGGCGATGGGTGACGAGGTCTGGAAGATGATCGGCGGCCGCTCGGGGAACGTCGTCGCGGTCCGTCCGCTCCGTCACGGCGTCATGACCGAGTTCGATGTCACGCAGCGGATGCTCGAGGTCGTGATCCGCCGTGTGGGCGTCGCTCGGTTCCCCAAGCCGCGGGTCCTCGCGTGCATCTCGACAGAGACCTCGGAGGTCGAACGCCGGGCCGTGGAGGAGGCCGTCCGGTTCGCGGGCGGTCGCGGGACGGTGCTCGTCGACGAGCCGCTCGCGGCCGCGATCGGCGCCGGCCTGCCGATCAACGAACCGCTCGGCAACCTGATCGTCGACATCGGGGGCGGGACGACCGAGATGGCCGTCGTATCCATGGGTGGCGTCGTCGCCGGGCGGTCGATCCGGGTCGGCGGGTTCGACATGGACGCGGCGATCCAGGATCAGTTCCGGAACGACTACGGGATCGCGATCGGGGAGAAGGCCGCCGAGCGCCTGAAGATCGCGATCGGGTCGGCGTTCCCCGTCTCGGAGCCCGCGACGGCGATCGTCGTCGGGCGTGAGATCGCGAGCGGCGCACCGAAGGAGGTGCGCGTGGGCGCGAACCAGATCCGCCAGGCGATCGCGGAGCCCGTCCGTCGGATCGTCGAAGCGGCGCGCCAAACGCTCGCCGACTCGCCACCCGAACTCACGCACGACGTGCTCGAGACCGGCATCTTCCTGACCGGTGGGGGCGGGCTCCTTCGGGGCATCGACCTATTGCTCGCCCAGGAGTGCGAGGTGCCCGTCCACCTGACCGACCACCCACTCGAGACCGTCGTCCGAGGTGCCGGCGCGATGCTCGAACACCTGGACGAGTACCGGTCGTCGTTCCAGCTCGTCCGTCGAAGGGCCCTGGGGGACGGCTGGCTGCCGCGCGTCGTCCGGCAGGGCTGACGCGATCAGGGCCCGAGGAACTGCTCGAACATCCGGTTCGCCATGTGCCCAACCTGGTACACGCCGGCCGCCAGCGCAACGGCGCCCACGATGACGATCGCGATCAGCCCCACCAGTCCTGCCAGGCGGTCGCGCCATCGCGGGCCGGGCGCGGCGAGCACGGGGACGTACACGAGCGGGGCGACGTCGGGCTCGGGCGCCCGAGCGATCGGATTGGAGAACCCGAGCGCATCGGGATCGCTCCTCGCGCGCGACAGACTCCCGCGGCTCGCCTCGGGCGCGACGGGCAATAGGGTCTCGTCGCCGGGAAGGCCGGGCAGCGAGTCCTCTGGCCTGGCCCGGAGCGACAGGGCATAGACGACCGCGCCAACTCCGAGGGCGATGCCGATGATGGCCATGGGGTCCATCGCTGCATCGAGAGCGTACCCCGCCGGCGCGACGCGCGAAAGACACTCGGAGGCCGGACGGGCCGCTCGTAGCATGTCGTCCAGGTACTGATGAGATATCGGCTCGCCTGGCTCGTGGTGCTCGCCGCGGCGCTGGTCGCAGCGACACGGCTGTGGCTGCCCGTGTACTCGATCGGGCCGGGCCCCGCCCGGGACGTCGCGTCGCTGATCCGGGTCGACGGACGACCCGTGTACGCGTCCGAGGGAAGCTACATCCTCACCTCCGTCCGAATCGAGCGGCTCACGCCGCTGGCCGCGCTGGGAGCTTGGCTCGACCCCGCCCGGAGCGTGATCGATCGCTCGGAGGTGTACCCATCGGGGATGACCGAGGCGGAGGAGCGCGCCCGCGCGGTCTCGCAGATGGATCAGAGCATGCTCGACGCGACGTTCGTCGTCGTGTCCGGGCTGACCGGGTATCCGGAGGAGCACGGTCGCGGCGTCTTGGTCGAACAGGTGGTGGACGGGTGCGCGGCCGACGGTGCGCTGTTCCCCGGCGACCTCGTTCTGCGGATCGATGGCACGAAGGTATCGACGATGTCCGACGCGCGCCGCCTCATCGATGCCGCGCCGTCGGGGTCGAGCCTGGCGTTCGACATCCGCGCGGGTGGGGAGCGTCACACCGTCGAGCTGGCCCGAGAGCCGTGCGGGGACTCCGCGGAGCCGCTCGTCGGCGTCAACCTGATCGCGAACTTCCCGTTCGCCGTCCGCATGGAGAGCACCGGCATCGGCGGCTCGTCCGCGGGGTTGATGTGGGCTCTCACCCTGCATGACCTCTTGACGAGCGAGGATCTCACCGACGGCCGAACGGTCGCGGGCACCGGCGTGCTGCTGCCGGACGGTACCGTCGCACCCATCGTCGGCATCCGGGAGAAGATCCTCGCCGCATCGCGCGCCGGCGCCGACATCTTCCTCCTGCCACAGGACAACGTGCGGGAGACGGGCGCGCCGCCCGATGGGATGCGGCTCGTGCCGGTCGAGACGTTCGACGACGCGCTCGCCTTCCTGCGGCGCGGCGCTCCCTAACGTCCGACGGTACCGCCGATGATAGGCTGACGCTCCCGGTGAGCCGGCCACAGGATCGGTAAGAGACGGCCTACGTCAGACGCCTTCCGACGCCCTCCCGCGGCCGAAGGTGGCTGCTGATCGGCGGCATCGCGCTGTTCGCAGTGCTGGTCGTCTTCACGGCGCTCTCGGGCTTCTTCGTCGACATCCTGTGGTACCGCGAGGTGGGCTTCTCGCAGGTCTTCTGGAAGGTGCTGTGGACCAAGGCGCTGCTGGGGGTGCTCTTCGGCGCCGCCTTCTTCGGCATCCTGTACGTGAACCTGCTGATCGTCAGGAGCACGACGCCGCGGTACCGGGCGATGACGCCCCAGCAGGAGATCCTCGAACGCTACCGGCTCGCGCTCGAGCCGTACGCTTGGTGGCTGATCCCGCTCGTCGCGGCGGTCATCGCCGCGTTCGTCGGTTACGGGGTCACGACGCGATGGCAGACGTTCCTGCTCTGGCAGAACTCGGGCGGCGTGACGTTCGGGCCCGGAAACGTCGATCCGCAGTTCCACCGGGACCCGGCATTCTACGTCTTCAGGCTCCCGTGGCTCCGGTTCGTGCAGGGATGGTTGTTCAGCGCTCTCGTCGGCGTCACGTTCATCACGGCCGCCGCGCACTACCTGTGGGGCGGGATCCGCCCGCAGGCCCCCGGGCTTGTCGACAAGGTCTCGCCGCAGGTGAAGGCCCACCTGTCGGTGCTGCTCGGGTTGATCGTCCTCACGAAGGCCTGGGGGTACTACCTTGGCCAGTTCACCCTCGTCGTGTCGCCTCGCGGGATCGTCGCCGGGGCTACGTACACGGACGTCAACGCGCACCTGCCGGCGCTTCGCATCCTGACGGTGATCGCGGTCGTCTGCGCGATCCTGTTCCTCGTCAACATCCGGATGCGCGGATGGGCACTGCCGGTGGCCGCGGTCGGCCTGCTCGTGCTGGTCTCGATCACCGCCGGCGCTCTGTATCCGGCGTTCGTGCAGCGCTTCCGGGTCGACCCGCAGGAGCCGCAGCTCGAG
>JBKPHM010000034.1:0-58725 GCA_046729855.1 Actinomycetota bacterium
TCGTCGGGGTCTGCCATTCGGTCCGCGACACGCACGAGTTCCTCGCGGCCACCGTCGGCCTACCCGAGGAGGACGTCGAGTTCCGGACGGCCGGGTTCAACCACCAGTGCTTCGTGTACGTGTTCCGGCGGCGCTCGACGGGCGAGGACCTCTACCCGCGCCTACGGGAGATCGTCGATGCGGACCCCCGCGGCCGCGGCCGCCGCGTCCGCGTGGAGATCTTCAAGCGCTTCGGCTACTTCCCGACGGAGTCCAGCGAGCACTCGAGCGAGTACGTCCCGTGTTTCCTGCACGACGACGGTGAGGTCGAGCGGTTCCGCGCCGAGATCGACGAGTACGTCCGCCGCAGCGAGGAAAACCTGCGTGACTGGCACGAGACCAAGGCCCGACTGGACGCCGGTGAGGAGCTCGAGATCGAGCCCACCTCCGAGCTGGCGTCCGAGATCATTCGCGCGCTCGAGACCGGCGTCCCACATGAGGTCTACGTGAACGTACGTAACGAGGGCCTCATCGAAGGGCTTCCGAAGGACGCGTGCGTGGAGGTGCCCGCCATCGTCGCCGAGGGCGCCGTCCAGCCGGAGCGGATCGGAACCATCCCCGCGCATTGCCTCGCGCTGAACCGCACGTTCCTGAACGTCGTCGAGCTGACCGTGCGGGCGGCGCTGGAGCAACGCCGCGATCTCGTCTACCAGGCGGCGCTGCTGGACCCGAACACCGGGGCGACGCTCACGACCTCGCAGATTGTGGCGCTGTGCGACGAGTTGATCGAGGCGCACGGCGAGCCGATCCCGCCGGGCATCAGGCGCTGATCCGTCGGCTCAGCGCTCGACGCCGGCCGTGTGGGCGCGCGGGGCCGCCAAGTACCGTGCGAGCCGCCGCCTTGCCTCCTCGTCGCGTGGACCGCGCGTCGACATATGGAACGTGGCGATCGCCTCCGCGACATCCGGCGCGTGGTAGATGCCCGTTCCCGAGGTAAGCATGTCGGCCCCGGCGTTCACGTACCCGGTCGCGTTCGAAGGTTTGACGCCGCCGTCGACCTCGATCGCGGCCGGAGTACCGAGCTCGTCGATCCGCCGCCGCAGCGATCCGATGCGCTCGAACGTATCGGCCGCCGACGCGCTCCCGCCCCACCCCACCGGCACCGCCACGAGGTTCACGACGTCGACCGCCCTCAGCAGGTCCGACGGGATCGTGGTCACGGGCGTGTCGTGACGAAGCGCCAGACCGACGACGCGCCCCTCCGTGCGGATGGAGCCGACGACCCCAAGCGGGTCGTCCGTCGCCTCCAGATGGAACATCACCATGTCGGCGCCGGCATCCGACATCCGCCGGACCCAGCTCTCCGGTCGCTCGACCATCAGATGGACCTCGAGCGGCACGTCGACCCAGGTACGGATCTGCGCGACGAGCAGCTCGCCGAACGTGGACCGCGGAACGAAGTGACCGTCCATCACATCGAGCGAGAAGGCGTCGATGCCCGCGTCGACGACGCGAAACATCTCGTCCCTCAAGCGCGCGAAGTCGGCGTCGAGGATCGAGGCCGCGATGACCGCCATGGGGACGTCATCCTATCGGGACCCGACGGCGCGCATTGGACGGGCGCCGTGGCGACAGATCGCGTGTCCACTGTATGCTCGGCGCATGAACGAAGCGTTCGCGATGGCGATGCCCCGGCCCATCTCGGGGGCTGCCGACTAGCACGCGAACGATCGCTTTTCGGGCCCCCTGGAGGGGCCCTTTCTGCTTTCCGGAGCGCCGGGCCCTTCCGTCCACCAGACAGGAGGAGACGGTGCGCGTGCTGATCGCAGTTGCGTGGCCCTACGCGTCGGGACCACGACATCTGGGACACATCGCCGGCTGCTATCTCCCGGCGGACATCGTCGCCCGATACCACCGGCTGGTGGGTGACGAGGTACTGATGGTGTCTGGGTCGGACCAGCACGGAACGCCGATCATGGTCGCGGCTGAGGCGGCCGGACTGCCTGCGGAACGCTTCGCGGACGAGCAGCACGAGGCGATCGACGCGTCCTTCCGCGACCTTGGGATCTCCTTCGACCTGTATACGAAGACGCACACCGACACGCACGAGGCGACCGTTCAGCAGCTGTTCCTCCAACTCCTCGACAACGGCTTCATCGACGAGCGAACGCAGCTCGGGGCTTGGTGCCCGCGTGAGCATCGCTCGCTTCCCGACCGGTACGTCGAGGGGCGGTGCCCGATCTGCGGCAACGAGCGCGCCCGCGGGGATCAATGCGATGTCTGTGGGACAACGCTCGAACCCACCGAGCTCGACACGCCGAGATGCCGGACCTGCGGGGCCGACGCCGAGTTCCGCGAGTCGCGTCAGCTCTTCCTCAAGCTGGATGAGCTGCAGCCCATCGTCGAGCGGTACCTCGCCACACGGCGGACGTGGCGGCCGTTCGTGCTCAATGAGGCGTTCGGGTGGACCCGGCAAGGGCTCCGCGCCCGCGCGATCACTCGAGACCTGACGTGGGGAGTCCCTGTACCTCTTCCGGGGTGGGAGGACCGTCGCCTCTACGTCTGGTTCGATGCGGTGATCGGCTACCTCTCGGCGTCGGTCGAATGGTCCGCTCGGTCCGGCAGGCGCGAGGCATGGCGAAAGTGGTGGCGGGATGGCAATGTCCGTCATCGCTACTTCCTCGGGAAGGACAACGCGCCGTTCCACGCCGTGTGGTGGCCCGCGATCCTCGCCGGCGCCGATCCGACGCTGCATCTTCCCGACGATCTCGTGGTCAACCACTACCTCACGTCGGGATCGAAGATGTCGGCGAGCCGGGGAGTCGGATTCACCGTCGCCGAGGGGATCGAGCGACTCGGGATCGATGGGCTCCGGCACGCTCTGTGCTCGCTCAACCCCGAGAACGCAGACGTCGAGTTCTCGTGGGAGCACGCCGCCGAACTTCGGCGGACAGGGCTGCTTGGCGCCATCGCGAACCCCGTTTACCGAGTCACTTCCCTCTTGTGGAAGCGCTACGGGGGTCGGATCGACATGCATGCGTGGACGGACGCCGTCTCCGAGCGTCAAGCGGCTGCGACCGCACTCGAGTCGATCGGAGCGAGCCTGCGGGATGCGGAGCTTCGAGCCGCACTCGCTCTCGTGCATGGCGTGGGCACCGCGGTCAACCGTGCACTCGCTGAGCAGGAGCCGTGGCGGCTCCCGGAGGAAGAAGGCCACGGCATACTTACCCGCCTGCTGCCAGCTCTCGATGTCCTCGGACTCGCTAGTTGGCCCATCGTGCCCGAAACGGCCGGTCGCATCCGGCGGATCCTCGGACGAGAACCGATGCCCCGCAGTTGGTCGCTGGAGGAAAGACCACCGGTGATCGGCAAAGCCCCGACGCCACCGCTTCAACCGTTTCTCTAGCGCCCCCCGGCCGTTGTCACGGCAAATCAGGAAGGGTCGGTCCGCTCTCGTGGGGAGGAGATCCATCCCGCGACGACCGTCACCTTGACGCCCGCCTCTCGGATCGGTGCGAGCTCGCTTGGGTCGGCCTCGTCGTCGGTCACCAGCTCGTGGACGGCGGTGATCGGGCAAATCTCGACGAATGCGACGCGGCCGAGCTTTGAGCCGTCCGCGACGACGACCACTCTGGACGCGCTGTCCATCACGGCGCGGTCCGTGTGCGCCTCGATCTCGTGGTGGGTCGTGAGGCCGGTCGCCGCGGTGATCCCGTCCGCTCCGATGAACACGAGGTCGAGGTGGAGATCGGTCACGGTCCGGTCGGCGATCGGGCCGACGAGCTCGTAGGTTTCGGGACGCGCGGTCCCGCCGGTGACGAGGAGCTTGATATTCGGGCGGATCGCGAGCTCGCTCGCGATGTTGAGCGCGTTGGTGACGACCGTCAGGGGCCGGTGCGCCACGGCCCGCGCCACCTCGGTCGTGGTCGTCCCGCCGGTCAGTCCGATCACGGCCCCGTCGTGGACGCGCCCGGCCGCCTCCTGCCCGATCCGTCGCTTCTGCTCCTGACGTCGGGCCGACCGGTAGCGGAGGGGAAGCTCGTACGACACCATCTGGGCGACGGCGCCACCGTGCGTCCGGCTCAGCAGGCGCTGCTCCTCGAGGAGCTCGAGGTCGCGCCGGACGGTCGCTGCCGAGACCCCGAGGCGCTCGCAGAGGTCGGTTACGCCCACGGACCCAACCGCGGAAAGCTCCTCAAGGATCACCCCTAGGCGCTCCGCCTGGTGCATGGCGGGAAGTATAGGAGCGCCGTTTGCGCGCGTGATTGCTTCTGTCCTATAGTCCGCCGAAGTGAGCGAAATCGCGCGTGAGATCGCGAGCCAGCCGGCGTGCTGGCGCCGAGCCGCGATGCTCGCCCGAGGCGTGACCGACGTCCTTCCCCGGGTCGGGGCGCGCGTCGCCGCCGTCGGGTGCGGCACGTCCCTGTTCATCGCCCGGGCCTTTGCCGCCAAACGCGAGGCTGCCGGGCTCGGCGAGACGGACGCCTTCGCGGCTTCGGAGTTCCCGGCGGGCCGGCGATACGACGGCGTCGTGGCGATCTCGCGCAGCGGCACGACGACGGAGGTGCTTCGGCTGCTCGAGCACCTCGCCGGCCGCACGCCGACGGTGACGATCACGGCGGACGGCAGCTCGCCCGCGCCCGCGCTCGCGACCCACCCGATCGTGCTCGACTTCGCCGACGAGCGCTCGGTCGTGCAGACGAGGTTCGCGACGTCGACGCTCGCGCTGCTACGTGCGTCGCTCGGCGAGGATCTGGTGGAGGCGATCGCCGACGCGAAGGCGGCGCTCGAGATCGACGCGGCCATCGAGTCCGCTCGGTTCGACCATTTCGTGTTCCTGGGTCACGGGTGGAGTGTCGGGATCGCCGAGGAGGCCGCGCTCAAGTTGCGTGAGGCGGCGCAAGCCCACACCGAGGCGTACGCGGCGATGGAGTACCGCCATGGGCCGATCAGCCTCGCGGGTGAGCGCTCGTTCGTCTGGATCCTCGGCTCGCCGGACCCGACGATCGCCGACGACGTCGCGGAGACGGGCGCGACGGTGCGCCTGGCCTCGCTCGACCCGATGGCCGAGCTTGTGATCGCCCAGCGGCTCGCCGTGGCGCTCGCGGAAGCGCGCGGGCGAGACCCGGACCGGCCTCGACACCTCACGCGCTCGGTCGTGCTGGCGTCGCCGCGCACAGTCCCGGACGAGGGTCCGGATCGTATGGACAAGCGAACGGCGAGGGGGGAGCCATGATGTCGGTACGGTTCGGGCCGCTGCGATGGCTCGTGGTGGTGTGGTCGTTCGCTCTGGTCGCGACGACCTGCACCTTCGGCGAGGGCAACGACGGCGACGGCGACGGTGGGGGAGGCGGGGGATCGGTCGAGCTCACGATCTGGGCGCACCGGAGTCCGTCGTTCAACCAGGCGATCCGGGACTCAGCGCGCGCGTACGAGGAGGACCATCCCGGTACGACGATCACTCTCGAGACGTTCACGTACGACGAGTACATCCAGACGCTGCAGACCGCCCTGCCCGCCGGCAACGCGCCGGACATCCTCCACATGTTCGGGACGTGGGCATGCACGTACACCGACTTCCTACGACCGGTGCCGGAGGACGTGATCTCGCTCGCGGACGCTCAGGAGCGCTTCTTCCCTGGTCCGCTCGGAGGCTACACGTGCGACGACACGCTGTACGGCCTGCCGCAGGAATCGAACGTCGAGTACGGCGCGATCCTCGTGAACACGCAGATGGCCGAAGCGGCCGGCACCAGCACCGAGGGGTGGGCGTCGTGGGACGAGCTCATCGCGGATGCCGAGGACTTGACCGTGATCGAGGACGGAGCCATGACGCGTGCCGGCTATCACTTCACCGCCGGTGACGGCCTCGCGCATTCGTTCCTCTCCCTCATCCTCCAGGCGGGTGGCAGCTACCTGAACGAGGACGGAACGGCGTTCACGTTGAACACGCCCGAGGGGCAGCAGGCGCTCGGACTGCTCAAGCGCATGGCGGACGCGCCGGTGATCGATCCCGTGCTGTTCAACGACGAGGAGAACTGGGTCGGTGATTGCTACTTCACCGAGCTGTGCGCGATGGGTCTGGTCGGTCCCTGGGCCGTGGCCGACTACGCGCCCGATTACCCCGAGGTCGCCGAGAACACCGTATACGCCAAACTTCCGCCGCTCGTGGACTCTGAGGAGTTCGTCGCCGACTCCGGCTGGGGGATGACGGTGTCGACGGACAGCCCGAACGCCGAGGTCGCGTGGGACTTCGCGGCGTACGCGACGCTGGACGCAGAGGCCGCGACCCAGTGGAACCTCACCTCCGGCACACTGCCGGCCCTCGTCGAGAACGCGAAGGGGGCGGCGCGCGACGAGCTGATCGAGGAGTTCCCGCACTTCGAGACCTGGTTCGAGGTGCTACCGAACGCGCGGTTCGTAGGGCAGCTCCCCGACCGCGACAAGCTCTACTACGAGATCATCTACGATCATGGGCTGGCGGCGCTCCGCGGCGACGAGACGATCGAAGAGGCACTGCAGGCGATGGAGACCGAGGCGAACGAGACGTTCGGATAGCGCCGCGGGAGACGGCGGACATGGCGAGCGAGACGATCCGGCTCGAGCAGCGTCGCCGGCTCTTCGGCGGGCGCGAGGGTGCGCAGAAACGGTTCGTGGCCGCGGTCGTCAGCCCCGCCGTCGTGTTCATGGCGATCTTCATGGTGCTGCCGATCGTCTGGGCCTTCGCGCTCTCCTTCTTCGACTTCAGTCCTCGTAGGACCGGCTCACCGATCCTCGGCCTGGGCGCCGACAACCCGTTCGTCGGGCTGGAGCATTATCGGCAGATGACCGACTTCTCGTCCGACGCGACTTTGAACGTGCGCCAGTTCCACACCGCCGTGAAGGTCACGCTGTTGTTTGCGTTCCTGGTCGTTCCACTGAACCTCCTGATCACGCTCCCCCTCGCCGCGATGATCGAATCGGTGCATGATCGGGTGCGTCCGCTCTACCGGACGATCTTCTTCCTGCCCGTGCTGGCATCCTCGGTCGGCGTGGCGATCATGTGGGGGTTCATCCTCCATCCGCAGAACGGCTTGCTGGACCTGCTCATCTCGAAGGTCACGGGAAAGACGACGATCGTCTCCTGGCTCGGAGACCCCGACCTTGTCTATTTCGGCATCCCCGTTGCGTTGCTGATGGTGATCGCCGCCTATCTATGGCAGGACATCGGGTACAACATGGTGATCTTCATCGCGGCGCTGCAGGCGATCCCACGCTCGGTCACCGACGCGGCGCGGGTCGACGGTGCGACCGCGTGGCAGATCTTCCGGCACATCACCCTGCCTCTTTTGAAGCCGACGATCCTGCTCGCGTCGATCCTCACGATGATCTCCGCGTTTCAGGTCTTCGACCTGTTCCAAGTGATGACTGAGGGGAGGCCGGAGGACCAGACGTTAGCGATGTCGTTGAACATCTACCGCAGCGCATTCCGATACCAGCAGATGGGGTGGGCGGCCGCCATGTCGGTGGTGCTGTTCTTGATCGTCTTCGTGATCTCGCTGGCGCAGGCGCGGCTGCTGCGCACGAGGTGGGAGTACTAGGGATGGCAACAACCGCGCAAGAAGAGGTTCGGGTGCTCGCCGCACCGCGCGAAGCCGCCGCGCAGCCGTCCCGGGGAACCCCTCACCGAGCCGGCCGCGTGATCCTGTACGTGATACTTACGTTCCTCGGCGTGATCGCCGCCCTGCCGTTCGTCTGGATGATCCTGTCGTCGTTCAAACTCGAGGCCGAGGTCCGCGCGATCCCACCGACCTTCTGGCCGCAGGAAGGGACCCTCGACAACTACCGCACGATCCTCAACGACCCCGAGTTGCCACTGGCGCTGTTCTATCGGAACTCCGCGTTCGTCGCCGTCATGAACGTGATCGCGACACTTTTCACCGGTTCGGTGCTCGGCTACATCTTCGCGAAGTTCGAGTTCCGCTTCCGGGCGGCGCTGTTCTGGTTCATCCTGGCGACGATGATGATCCCGACCCAGGTCACAATGCTGCCGGGGTATCTGATCCTGCTCCAGCTGAACCTGCTGAACAACCTGTGGGGGCTTATCATCCCGTCCTTCATCGACGCGTTCGCCGTCTTCGTGATGCGGCAGTTCATCCTGTCGATCCCGAACGACGAGATCTGGTCCGCCCGCGTGGACGGCGCGTCCGAATGGCGGATCTACCGGTCGATCGTGCTACCGCAGCTGCGCGCGCCCCTCGCGACGCTCGGGATGCTCACGTTCATGTTCAACTGGAACGCGTACCTCTGGCCGTTGATCGTGCTGACCGAGCAGAACAAGCGGACGTTGCCGATCATCCTGACGTGGTACTCGACGCAACATTCGGCCCAGAACAACCTCGTCATGGCCGCATCCGTGCTCATGGTCATCCCGGTGCTGATCATCTTCGCCCTGTCGCAGAAGTGGATCGTCCGCGGGCTAACGCTTACCGGTGGGAGGTAGCCGATGGCGACGATCACGTTCGACGGCGCCACGAAGGTCTACCCCGACGGGACCGAGGCCGTCAGCGACTTCGACCTCGACATCCGCGACGGCGAGTTCATGGTGCTCGTCGGTCCATCGGGTTGCGGCAAGAGCACCGGCCTCAAGATGGTGGCAGGCCTGGAGGGCGTTTCACGCGGCACGATCGCGATCGGCGATGAGATCGTGAACGACCTGCCGCCGAAGGACCGCGACGTCGCAATGGTGTTCCAGGACTACGCGCTGTACCCACACATGACGGTGGCCGAGAACCTCGGCTTCGCGCTGAAGATCCGCAAGATGCCCAAGAAGGCGATCGAGGAGCGCGTCCGCCAGACCGCGGCGATTCTCGGCATCGGGGAGCTGCTCGAACGCCGCCCGAAAGCTCTGTCCGGCGGTCAGCGCCAGCGGGTAGCGATGGGGCGCGCGATCGTGCGCGAACCGCGCGCGTTCCTGATGGACGAGCCGCTCTCGAACCTCGACGCGAAGCTGCGGGTGCAGATGCGAGCCGAGATCCGGCGGATCCAGACGGAGCTTGGCGTCACGACGATCTTCGTCACGCACGACCAGACCGAGGCGATGACGATGGGCGACCGTGTCGCGGTGATGAAGAAGGGGCTGCTCCAGCAGGTCGACACCCCGGAAGCCTTGTACGACCGGCCGGCGAACCTCTTTGTCGGAGGCTTCATCGGGTCCCCGGCGATGAACATGGTCGAGGCGACCCTCGTGCGGGCGGACGGCCGCGTCGTCGCCCGGTTCGGCTCGACGGAGCTCGTCGTGGACGATCGCTTCGTCGACGCCCATTCCGAGATGAAGGCGTACGAGGGCCGGCGCATCGTTCTGGGGATCCGTCCAGAGACCATCGAGCACGAGGGCTTCGCCGGGCTCGATCCCGACGGACGCCGGCTCCAGGCGACCGTCGACCTGCGCGAGTCCTTGGGATCCGAGGCGCTCGTGCACTTCAGCGTCGACGCGCCGCCGGTGCTCACCGAGGACACCGTCGAGCTCGTCAAGGACCGCGAGGACACGGACGAGATCGACGAAGTCGTTGAGAAGCGCATGTCCACGTTCGTCGCGAAGATCGACCCGCGCGCCGACGCCCGGCTGGGTCAGACCATCCCGCTCATCGTCGACACGTCGCGCCTGCATGTGTTCGACGCGGATGACGGTCGGGCGGTCGCGTGACCAGGTTCTCAGCTACGCTCGGAGCCCGGGCACCAACCGCAGCGCATTCTCCGCGTAGACCCGGCGCAGCACGTCGTCCGGCAGACCCAGCCCGCTGATCGTCCACCGGCCCATCAGCGGCACGTCCTCGATCGTGTGCGCGAAGCACTCGTCCTCGGTCTCAAGGAATCGGAAGTAGATCGCGTAGTTGTCGCGCTCGGGCGGGAACTCGTCGATCCCGAAGAGGACGCGGTCGGGGTGCTCCAGGATCAGGGCGCGCGCGGCCCGCGGCTGCCGGCCGAGCTCCGCGACGCGAGCCGCGATGTCAACGTGGTAGTTCGGGTGCGCGCCGAGCATCGCGCCGACCCGCCCGAGGTTCTCGGCGTACCCGCCGACGTGCACGCCCACGAACGTCGTGTCGGGGTTGGTCGCGACGAGCCCTTCGAGCGCGTCGATCAGCCGGTCGAACCGCGGGAACGACGGGTCGGCGAACGACCATTCGGGATGCGCATGGAGGTCCTCGTAGCGTTCGTTGCGTTCGTCGATCGGGTCGAAGAACGCGACCGGGTCCGCCGTGTGGATGAAGACGGGAACGCCGACCTCGGCGCAGGCGTCCCAGAGGGCCCGCAGTCGGTCGTCATCCGGCAGGATCAACTCGCCGCGGTCATCGCGCACGTGCAGCCCGAGGTCCTTCCAGACCTTCACGCCCTTCGCGCCCGCGCCCACGCTCGCGTGGAGCGAGTCGGCCGCCGCCCGCCCCATGTCGCCGGATGCGACCGCGGCCGCCCAGTCGACGTGGCAGAAGGTGGCGAACCGGCCAGGGTGCGCCCGGTCGTACCGGTCGAGGCTCGCCTCGAGCTCGTCCCCCCACCGACCGTCGAGGTTGACGATCGCCCGAAGATTGCAGGCCTCCATTAAGTCGAGCAGCGCGGCGACGTCCGCGACCATCCACGCCTCCGCGTCGTCGCCGACCCACGCCGTGAGCCACCGCCCGAGGTGGTTGTGCGCGTCGACCGCCGGGAACCTCGCCCGCCCGACCGGGTGCGCGGGCACGACGACCTTGGGCTCGGGTCGCCAGTCGCGCAGGTGGAGATCGCCGGCCGTCACGACGGGACCCGGGAAGAGCCCGCGAACCGCGGCAGCCAGCGCGCCTCGGCCTCGAGCATCCGATCGGTCATCTCGTGGATCTGCGGCAGCGTGAGCAGGGCGCCGGTGAGCGGGTCGAGCGCAACCGCGGCGTGGACCAGGTCGCGGTCGCCGGTCCGTGCGGCCTCGACCGCGAGGCGCTGGACGGTGGTCTGTACGTGGTTCAGCGCAGCACAGGCGGCCGGGAGCCGCCCGTACCGCGTCGGCCGGACGCCGTTGCCGTCGGCGACGCATGCCACCTCGATGCACGTGTCAGGAGCGAGGTTCTCGATCGACGAGCCGTTCCGCACGTTGCCGTAGACGACGCGCGGGGTCCCCGTGACGAGGCTGTCGACGATCGGCGCCGCGAACTCGCCGCCGTGGCGCGGACCCTCCCGGCGCGCCTCCTCGACGATCTCCTCGTTGGAGGTATCGGCGACCGCGTCGCGGCAGATCTCGAGGTAGTCCCACCTCCGATCGAGGTAGTGCTCCGTGAGCCCGGGCGTCTTGCGGAACCAGGCCCAGTACTCGCTCGCGTGATGGCTCGACTCGGTGTGGAAGTAACCGGTCAGCATCATCAGCTCGGTCCGCACGCGCTCGCTGCGCTCGTACGGGTCGTCGGAGCGCGGGAGGTCGGAGATGCTGCGTTCGACGTGCCGAGCCGTCATCACCTCGCGGATCCGCGGGATCAGATCCTCGTCGCCGCGGCGGAACCCCGTGAACCACGCGGTGTGGTTGACGCCGGCGCACTCGAAGGCCACCTCATCGTACGGGACGCCGAGCTCGCGGGCGAGCAGCTGCGACGTGCCCTGCACGCTGTGGCACAGCCCGACGATCTTCACGCCGAGCAGATCCGTGGCCCAGCAATTGATCGACATCGGGTTCGCGTAGTTCAGTAGCCACGCATCGGGGCAGATCTCGAGCATCGTCTCGGCGACCTCGCGGAGCGCCTCGACGGTCCGCAGCCCCCGGAAGATGCCGCCCGGCCCGAGCGTGTCGCCGACCGTCTGGTCGATCCCGTACTCGCGCGGGATCAGGATGTCGTGCGCGTACGCATCCACGCCACCGACCTGGAACACCGTGATGACGACGTCGGCCCCGCGGAGCGCCGAGCGCAGGTCGGGCGCGACCTCGAGCCGGGTGGGAAGCTTCGCTTGGTCGATCAGCTCCCGAACGAACCCGCGTGTCCGCTCGGTGGCCTCGGGAACGAGGTCGTACAGCACGAGCGCGGAGCGCTCGAGGGCGGGGAACGACAGGATGTCCCGCGAGAGCTCGAGCGGGAAGACCCACCCGCCGGCGCCGCTGATCACGATCCTGGGGCCGTCCGTTGCCATGTCGCCTCCTTGCGCAGGGCGTTCCGCCGGGCGCACGTCCGATGCTAGTCGGGTTCGCCCCACTTCTGCACGTTCGTGCACGGATGGAACCCGGAAACGCCAGATGTGCGCATGGACTCGATTCTGCGGCTAGAATCCCGCCGGTGGACGAGCCGGTGAAGCAATCGGTCGACGACCTCGACACGCCGGCGCTGCTCATCGCCCTCGACGTGCTCCGGCGCAACCTCTCGGCGATGTCCGACGTCGCGCGCACGGCCGGCGTCCGGCTCCGCCCCCATGCGAAGACGCACAAGTCGCCCAGGATCGCGCGGATGCAGCGAGATGCCGGCGCAGCCGGCATCACGGTCGCCACGCTCGGGGAGGCCGAGGTGATGGCCGAGGCCGGGATCGACGACGTCCTGATCGCGTACCCCCTCGTCGGCGAGGCGAAGCTGGCGAGGCTGCGCGAGCTCATGGAGCGCGTGCGCGTTCGCACGACGCTCGATTCGGTGGCGGTCGCAGACGGCCTCGCAACCGTCGGTCGGGACGTCCGCCGCGACGTCGAGGTGCTCGTGGAGGTGGACACCGGGCTACACCGGGTCGGACGACCCTCGGGCGACCCGACCGTCGCGCTCGTCGAGGAGGTCGCACGGGTCGACGGCGTCGAGGTCGTCGGTCTGTTGACGCACGCGGGGCACGCGTACCGCGTCACCGGCCGCGAGGAGCTCGCGGCCGTCGCCGAGCGCGAGGGTCAGGACGTGGTCGAGACGGCCGAGCGGTGCGCGAAGCACGGTATCCGACTCCGGGAGATCAGCGTCGGCTCCACGCCCACCGCCCGGTACGTGGCGAAGGTGCCCGGAGTGACCGAGATCCGGCCGGGGACGTACGTGTTCAACGACGTCCAGCAGATGCGCCTCGGCGTCGCGACCGAAGCGGACTGCGCGGCGCGCGTGCTGACGACGGTCGTCTCGCGGATCGGTGAACGGTTCGTCCTCGACGCGGGGACGAAGACGTTCAGCTCCGACGGCGGCGACGGGCCGCCGTTCCCTGGTCGCGGCGTCGTGGCTGGCCATCCCGGGCTGCGGCTCGACTTCATGAACGAGGAGCACGCGGTCGGTCACATCGAAGGCGACGACGAGGAGCTCGAGATCGGGGACCGGCTCGAGGTCATCCCCCTGCACGTCTGTTCGGCGGTAAACCTGTTCGACGTCGCGTACGGGGTGCGAGGCGGGCGTGTGGTCGAGGAGCTCCCGATCGCCGCACGGGGACGGAGCCGCTAATGCGCGGGCTCGACGGCGCAGGCGTGCTCGTGTCCGGCGGCAGCCGTGGCATCGGCCTCGCGGCCGCGCGCAGGTTCCTCCAGGAGGGCTCGCGTGTGTTCCTGTCGGGGCTCGACGCGGCGGAGGTCGACGGCACCGTGGACGAGCTGCGAGGCAACGGGACCGTAGGTGGGACGGCCTGCGACGTCTCCGACGAACGCCACGTTGACCGGCTCGTCGAACAGGGGGTCGCGTTCCTGGAGGGCATCGACGTGCTGATCAACAACGCCGGG
The DNA here is from genome assembly GCA_046729855.1 of Actinomycetota bacterium. Classification (GTDB taxonomy): domain Bacteria; phylum Actinomycetota; class UBA4738; order UBA4738; family HRBIN12; genus DATHSY01. The sequence continues at coordinate 13,634 of JBKPHM010000034.1, forward strand.
ATCGCGCGGCAGGAGCCGTTCCTGCAGATCACGAGTGATCGGTGGGACGAGATCCTGACGGTGAACCTGCGCGGGCAGTTCCTGGTCGCCCAGCGTGTCGCTCGCTCGATGGTCGACCGCGGGCGTGGCGGCGCGATCGTGAACATGGCGTCGACGAACGCGGTGGAGGGCGAGGCCGGGTACGCGCACTACAACGCCTCGAAGGGGGGCATCGCGATGCTGACGCGCACGATGGCGGTCGAGCTCGGCCGACACGCGATCCGCGTGAACGCGCTGTGCCCGGGCAAGATCGCGACGCCGCTCCAGGGCGAGGCCGAGGACGCTGCGTACACGGAACGCTTCGTGCGCGAACGGATTCCCCTCGGCCGCTCGGGCACCCCGGAGGAGGTCGCTGCCGCGTACGCGTTCCTCGCGTCGGACGAGGCCTCCTTCATCACCGGCGAGCTGCTGGTCGTCGACGGTGGGCAGGTGGCGATGTGAGGGAGGCGTCGTGACGGACGGGTCGTCGCCGCTCGGGCGGTTGCGGCGGACGCCGCTGCCGGAGACGGGCATCGGGCTCGCGTGGCTCGGGCAGGCCGGATTCGTGGCGCGCACGCGGACCGCGACGGCGCTGATCGACCCGTTCCTGGCGTCGTACGACGGGCGCCTGTACGAGAGCGCCCTTCCGGCGGCCGCCGCGGAGGGCATCGACGTCGTGTGCTGCACACACGAGCACGTCGACCACTTCGACGCCGCCAGCGCGCCCGCGATCGCAACGGCCTCGCCGGGCGCCGTCTTTGTCGTGCCCACGCCGATCGTCGACATGGTCACGGAGTCGGGCGTCGATCCGGCCCGCGTCGTCGGCATGCAGCCCGGCGAGCCGGTCGAGCTCGCGGGCCTGACGATCCGCGCCGTGCCGGCGATGCACGGCGTGACGATGGACGACGCCTACGGCTTCGGCGAGGAGGTCTCGGGGGGCCTGGTGCGGTTCCTCGGCTACGTCGTGGACGCGGGCGGCGTGCGCCTCTACCACGCGGGCGACACGATCCACTACGACGGGATGGAGGTGACGCTCCGCGACCTCGCGATCGATGTCGCGATGCTGCCGATCAACGGGCGCGACCCCGTCCGCGAGGCGCGCGGGATCGTCGGCAACCTGTCGGAGCGCGAGGCCGCGTGGCTGGCTGCGGCGATCGAGGCGGAGGTCATCGTGCCGATGCACTACGACCTGTTCGCGCGAAATCGCGGCTACCCCGAGTGGCTGGTCGAGAGCGTGCTTCGGGACCATCCCCGCGTGCACGTGCTCGTGCCCGAGCGCGACGTCCCGTTCGTCTGGGCGCCGGCGAGGTCACGGTGAAGGCGCTCGTCTACCTCGGCCCGCGGCGGATGGAGCTGCAGGAGGTTCCGGAGCCGCGACCCGGTCCGGGCGAGGTCGTGATCCGGACCGTCGCTTCGTCCGTCTGCGGTTCGGATCTCCACGGTTTCCGCGAGGCGAGCCCCAGGCGGATCCCGCCGCTGATCATGGGCCACGAGACGGTCGGCGAGGTAGCGGACGCCGGCGACGGGACCGACGGGCGTCTCGTCGGCCGGCGCGTCGTGCTCAAGCCGATCGTCTCGTGCGGGCGATGCGAGGCCTGCCTGGCCGGACGCACCAACGTCTGCGCGGCGGGGCGGTTGATCGGTCGGGACCTGACGGGTGGGTTCGCCGAGCGGTTCGCGGTTCCGGCGACCGCGGCGGCCGAGCTTCCGGCGACGGTCTCCGACGACGCCGGGACGTTGATCGAACCGCTGGCCAACGCCGTCCACGTCGCCTCGAGGGCCGTGCGCGACGGCGACGACGTCCTGGTGATCGGCGCCGGGCCGATCGGTGCGTTGATGGCGAGGATGTCCGTCGAGCGCGGCGCGCGGACGGTGCTCATCACCGACCGGATCCCCGCGCGCCTCGGGCTCGCCCGCAGACAGGGGGCGACGCCGGTCGGCGTCGAGACCGCGGAGGACTCGGTCCGCGACGCGACCGGCGGCCGCGGCCTCGACGTGGTGATCGACGCCGTCGGCGTCGAGGCGACGTGGGGGCTGGCGCTGCGGGCCGTCCGTCCGTCCGGCAGGATCGAGGTTGTCGGGCTCGGCGCGCCGGCGGGGAACGTGGACTACTTCGGCGTGATCGCCAAGGAGGCGACGATCACCGGGTCGTTCGCGTGGACAGACCAGGACTTTGCGCGCGCTGCGGAGTTGATCGAGGCGGGCGCCGTCGACACGACGGGGTGGTTCACGCATGGGACGTTCGCCGAGGGGCAACGGATGTTCGAGGAGCTCGTCGACACGACCGAGCGGTTCAAGGTCGTGCTGTCGCCGTGAGGTCGTCGACCATCGCTTTGACGACCGACGCACCGTACCGGCGTCTCGTGGGCGTGGGCGGGATCGGGTCCGGAATGTTCCTCGCGGTCGAGGGCGAGCGGACGATCGGGCGGACGGAGAGCCGTCCGGCCCGGCTGATCGACGTGCGTGACTACTGCAAGCTGCACACGGTCGCGCACCACGTGGCGACGCTGCTCGGAGCGGCGCCGTCGGGCCGCCCGTTCCACGTGGTGCCGGTGGGGATCGTGGGCCCCGACGACGCCGGTACCCGATTGGTGGCGGAGATGACGGCTGCGGGCATCGATGTCGGGCACGTCCGGACGCACCACGACCGGCCAACGCTGTTCAGTGTCTGCTTTCAGTATCCGGACGGCGACGGCGGCAACATCACGACCTCGGATTCGGCCGCCTCGGCGCTCTCCGACGAAAGCGTCGAAGATGTCGCTCACCTCCTGGACGAGCGGACGATCGCATTGGCGCAGCCTGAGGTCCCGCTCGGCCCGCGGCGTCGCCTTCTGGAGCTGGCCGGGGAGCGCGGCTCGCTGCGCGCCGCGTCGTTTACCTCGCTCGAGCTGGAGGAGGCACGCGAGACCGGGATGTTCGGAGCCCTGGACCTCGTCGCGTTGAACGTGGGCGAGGCCGCGGCGATCGTCCGCGGTCACTTCGATCCCTCGGACGCCGGCGCGTCCCTGCGGACGCTCCGCGACGCGTCCGGTATGCGCGACGGGTGCACGCGGATGGTCGTCACCGCTGGCGAGGTGGGGGCCTACGCGATCGAGGGCGACCGGTGGCGGCACCGCCCCGCCCCGAGGGTCGATGTTGTCACCACCGCGGGCTCGGGCGACGCGCTGCTGGCCGGCGTCCTTGCGGCGCTCGCGGCCGGCGTGCCGTTCGTGGGCGAGGCGGATTCGCCCGCCGTCGACGACGCGATCGGCCTGGGCGTGCTGCTTGCCAGCCTGAACGCGACCTCGCCCCACACCATCCATCCGGGGGCGACGCTCGGAGCAATGAGAGAGCTCGCTCGGCAGAGCGGCATCGCGTTCGCCGGCCGTCTCGCGGACGTGCTCGACCCACGGGAGGGCTAATTGGAGTTCGCCGACCTGCGACAGGCGGTCTGGCGGGCGAACCGGCAGCTGCCGACGCTCGGCCTCGTCGTGATGCACAGCGGCAACGTGAGCGGCGTGCACCGGGATACGGGGCTCGTGCTGATCAAGCCGAGCGGCGTCGACTACGAAGCGCTCCGGCCCGAGGATCTGGCCGTCGTCGCACTCGACGGAAGCCCGGTCGAGACCGACCGAGTGCCGGACGGCGTGCCGGGCACGCTGCGGCCGAGCGTCGACACTCCGCACCACCTGGCCGTGTACCGACTTGATCCGTCGATCGGCGGCGTCGTCCACACGCACTCGAACCACGCGACGGCGTGGGCGGCGGCCGGGCGAGCGATCCCCTGCGCGCTCACCGCGATGGCCGACGAGTTCGGCGGCGAGATCCCGTGTGCGCCGTACGCGGACAACGAGGGCGACCACATCGGCGAGGCGATCCTCGCGGCACGGACCCGGGCCCCTGCCGTGCTGCTGGCCGGTCACGGCGTGTTCGCCTTCGACGAGACTCCGACCAAGGCGTTGAAGGCGGCGGCGATGGTCGAGGACGCCGCGAAGACGCTTTCGATCGCGATGGGTCTTGGCGAGGTTCGCCCGCTCCCGCCCGAGGAGATCGAGAGGTGGTGGACGCGGTACCACGCGACGTACGGGCAGGTGACCTGATGGGGTTCGCGCGGTCTCTGAGCCAGGAGGATTGATGGAACACGTCGACCCGCGCGAACTCGAACGCTGGTGCCGCGTCCCGGTCGATGAGCTCGAGCGGCACGGCCCACGGGTCCCGTTCCGCATCGTCGCCGACGCCGACGAGATGGGCCGACTGATGGCGCGCGAGCTCGCCGACCTGGTCGAGGCGAACGACGCGGAGGGACGCCCGACACGTGCGATCGTGCCGTGCGGACCGTCGGGCTGGTATGTGCCCTGGGTCGAGGAGGTCAACACGCGGCGGATCTCGCTGCGCGGGCTGACGGTGTTCCACATGGACGAGTGCCTGGACTGGCAGGGGCGTCCGCTTCCCGAGGGGCATCCCTACAACTTCCGCTCCTTCATGGATCGGCACTTCTACGGCGGAATCGATCGCGAGCTCGCCGTTCCGGACGCGCAGCGGATGTGGCTGCTCCCGTCCACGGCCGACGCCGTCGCGGAGGCGATCGCGGGCGCGCCGATCGACCTGACGGTGGGCGGATGGGGACAGGACGGCCACCTCGCGTACAACCAGGCTCGGCGTAGCGCGTACAGCCCTGTCGGGGTCGACGAGCTGGCCGGGTCGACGATCCGGATCCAGGACAACAGCGACGACACGGTGATCGCGCTGGGGCACCGGACGTTCGGCGGCGCGTACCAGTTCGTCCCGCCGATGTCGATCACGCTCGGCCTGCGCGAGTGCCTCTCGGCCGCGCGTGTGCGCGTGTACAGCGACACCGGTGCATGGAAGCAGACGGCGTTCCGCGTGGCGCTGTTCTCCGAACCGACACCCGAGTACCCGATCACCCTGCTACAACGCCATCCCGACGCGATCGTTACCGCGACTCGTGAGACGGCGAGCCACCCGCTCGCCGAGCACCCCGAGTGGCAGCTCTGGTGATGGGCGCCGCTACCCCGTGTCGCGGAGCACCGCGGCGGGGAGCCTGAAGCGCCGCTCAGCGAGCGCGAGCCATGCGCGGACGGCGGGACCGTCCAGCAGACCGGGCGCCGAGCGGATCGTGAAGTCCTCCGGCCGGACACGGTCGAGATCCGACACGAGGACCGGGAACGAGACGGTCGCCGATCGACGGGCTCGAGGCGAGTACGGTGCCACGACCGTCGACCCCGGCGCATTGCGCGACGGATCGAGCATGACGCGATCGCCGCGCTTGGCCTTCCGGAACGCGTCCGTGACACGGTCGGGCTCGCGCGCGGCGACGCGCGCCGTGAGTGCCGCCGCGGCACCGCGGAGCTCGCGCATGCCGTACCGGCGTTCGATCGGGACGAGGACGTGCAGGCCCTTGCCGCCGGTCGTCTTGAGACCGACCTCCAGCCCGAGCGATCCGAGCTCGTCCAGGACGAGTCGGGCGACCGCGACGGCGTCCTCGAAGCGCCCCTCCGGTGGGTCGATGTCGAACACGAGCCAGTCCGGTCGGTCGAGCCGGTCGGCGCGGACGGGAGCCGGGTGGAACTCCAGGGCCGCCTGGTTGCCGAGCCATAGGAGCGTCTGCCGGTGATCGCAGATCACGTACCGGACGTCGCGGCGCGCGCTGGGCGCAGGGATCTCGACCGTGGCGATCCACGGTGGCGCGTACGACGACGCGGCCTTCTGGAAGTAGCGCTCGCCGTCTACGCCGTCGGGCGCGCGGACCACCGTGAGCGGCCGGCGCCGGAGCCACGGCAGCATGTGGTCGGCGACCGCGTCGAGGTACTCGCGGTAGACGGCCTTCGTCACCCCGGCATCGGGCCATAACAGCTTGTCGGGCCTCGAGACCTCGACCTCGTTGGGCGGGCGCGCCGGCACCCGCACAGTCTGACGGCTTTTCCTTTGCGCCGGGCGAAGCGTCAGCGTCTTCGAAGAGGAATACCTCGGGTGACGTGTCTTTCCAGTCCGTCGCTCCGACCGGACGGCTCAGGACGGGCGCCCAGATCGTCCGCAGGTTGCGACTCACCAGTCGCCGCGGTGAACCACGTCGTCGAAGGTGCGCCGATGAGGATGCGCCATCGGGCTGAGCGGCCGGTCAGCCGGGTAGCCGAGCGCGACGAACATCGCGGGCTCCCGATCCTGGGGCAGGCCCAGGACGCCACGGACCAGGGCCTGGTCCCCGATCGACGCGTGCCCGGTGCCGATCCCCAGATCGGCGGCCGCGATCAAGATCGACATCGTCGCCTGGCCGAGGTCGTACCAGAGTGTGTCGCGCTCGTCCGGATCGTCGGGCGCGGGCATGACCAAGACGATGGTGGCCGCCGACGTCGCGACGTGTGCCGCGTGACGCCAGGCGCGCGACAGTTCCCGCAGGCGATCACGGTCCGTCACGACGACGAAGTCCCACCCCTGCTGGTTCATCGAGGACGGCGTGCGTCGTGCGGCCTCCAGGATCTGCTCGAGGTGTTCGTCCGGGATCGGCCGGTCCCTGTATGCACGGACGTTCCGGCGTGACCGGAGCGCATCCCACGTCTGCATGCGAAGAAGGTACATCGTCTCAACCTCGAATCGGAGGCGATGCGCGCATGGTTGCCGCGTACCCGTATCGGCTCGACGGTAGGGTGGTTGGCACGGATGAGGACGATCGGTCTTCTGGGAGGGATGAGCTGGGCGTCGTCGATTGAATACGAGCGCCTTATCAACGAAGAGGTGCACCGTCGCCTCGGAGGGAACCACTCGGCGGACCTCCTCATCCGCTCCTATGACTTCGCCGAGATCGAGGCGTTCCAGGAGGCCGCGGACTGGGCCGCCGCCGGGGCGCTGCTCGCGGGCGACGCTCTGCGGTTGCAAGAGGCCGGCGCCGAGCTGATCCTGCTGTGCACGAACACGATGCACCGGGCGGCGGACGTCATCGAGGCAGCCATCGACGTACAGTTCCTGCACATCGCGGACGCAACAGCTCGTGCGGTCGGCCGAGCGGGCCTCCGACGGGTCGGTCTCCTCGGCACCCGATACACGATGGAGCAGGACTTCTACCGGGGGCGGTTGGAGCAGCGACATGGCATCGACGTGATCGTGCCTGCCGAGGCGGATCGAGCCGTCGTTCACGACGTCATCTATCGAGAACTCGTCCGTGGCCTCGTCCGTGAGGGCTCGCGCAGGACCTACCTCGACATCATCGGCCGGCTCGTGGCCGAAGGGGCTGAGGGCGTGATCGCGGGGTGTACCGAGATCGAGCTGCTCGTCGCCCCTGACGACGTCGAGTGCCCGTACTTCCCGACGACTCGCCTGCACGCGCTCGCCGCCGTCGATGCGGCCCTCAACGGTCCCACGGTTACGAGATGAGCTGAAAGCCTCCCTAGCGATCACGCGCCTCCTTCACGCGCGGTCCGATCGGACGCAGACGCGGCACGAGACGAACGGAAGCGGAGCGCCGAGTGCCGCTCCTGCGCGAGCCTGCGGAGCGCGGAGAGAACGACGCCGAACACCACCGTGCCGATCACGACCCGCTCCATCGTCTCGGCGCGTGTGGCACCCGACGGGGTCGTCTTCGGGACCTCCACGCCCGCCAGTCGGTCGGCCGCCTTCGCGTACCTCTCGAAGAGCCGAGGGGTAGCGTTCGGCCAACCCAGCCTCCGTAGCGTGGCGAGCGCGACGGCCAGCTCGTGGCGTCCCGGGCTGCTCGACGAGACGTTCCATCCGAGTTCGTCGAGGAAGCGGTCGACATCCACTCGAGCCTGCGCCACCGATGGGTCGCCTTCCTGCCCCAGGTCCGGACCGAGCGCGCGGTGCGCGATGCCGAGGGCCTCGTGCATCGGGAGGTCGGGGTCGTCGACGGCCTGGAGGACGGCCCGGACGGTTACGAGCGGCATCCCGCCGACGTCGGCGAGGGCCCTGATCAAGCGAAGACGTCGGAGGTGTTCCTCGTCATACTCCGCCTGGTTCGTCGCGATGAGCTGGCCCGGCTGAAGCAGGCGCTCCCGCAGGTAGAACTTGATCGTCGGGATCGACACGCCCGACGCGTCGCGGAGCTCAGAGATCCTCATCGATCCACCTGCGGGCTTGACACGTCAGTACGGATAGTAGCACTATCTATAAAAGATAGTGGAACTATCCAGTACGAAACAAGAGGAGGTTCGCATGAGGGTCGCTCTGTCGCAAGATGCCCGGTCGACGGCCGGCATCCTGCTGCTCACGATCGTGGCGGTCGAGTACGGCGGCACCTTCATGCTGCGGGTCGTCCGCGGTCGACTTTCGATGACGCCGTTCCAGAAAGCCTTCGCGAGGGCCGGGCACGCTCACGCCGGGGTGCTGGTGGTCGCGGCCTTGATCTGTCAGCTCCTCGCCGACGCGGCGGACCTGCGCGGGTTCCCGGGGGCGCTCGCGCGGAGCGGCGTTCCGCTCGCCGCGATCCTGTTCCCGGCCGGCTTCTTCCTCTCCTCGATCGGGAAGGGGCGGACGGAGCCGAACCGGCTGATCTGGCTCCTCTACATCGGGGCGGCGGTGCTGGCCGCGAGCGTCATCTCGCTCGGCATCGGCCTGTTGGTCTGAGACACGACCGCTCGGGCGAAGGTGTTTGCTGCCGCCGATACCTCGGACGATGCTGTAGGGCAACCCCATGTCCACCGCCCCTCCCGTGCTCCCCGAGGCGATCCGCGCCGTAATCCTCGACATGGACGGCGTGATCACCGACACCGCGTCCGCTCACGCCGCGGCGTGGAAGCGTCTGTTCGACGACTACCTACGCAAGCGCGCGGATCGGACGCGTGAGCCGTTCGTGCCGTTCGAGGAGGACGACTACCGGCGCTTCGTGGATGGCAAGCCTCGCTTCGCCGGCGTCCAGGGCTTCCTGGCGTCCCGCGGGATCGAGCTCCCCGAGGGAGATCCCACCGACCAGCCGGATCGAGAGACCGTGACCGGGCTGGGGAACCGGAAGAACGAGCTGTTCCTCGAGCATCTCCGCCGGTACGGGGCCGACCCCTACCCGTCAACGGTGACCCTCGTCCGCGAGCTGCAGGCCCGTGGGATCGGGACGGCCGCCGTATCCGCGAGCCGCAACATGTCCGAGGTCCTGGACGCCGCCGGGCTCACCGGGCTGTTCGCGGTGCGCGTGGACGGCGCGCTGGCCGCGGAGCTCGGCTTGCCCGGCAAGCCCGACCCGGCGATCTTCATCGAGGCCGCAAGGCGTCTCGGGGAGGAGCCCGCCCACGCGGCCGTGGTCGAGGACGCGCTCGCGGGGGTGGAGGCGGGCAGCCGCGGCGGGTTCGGCCTTGTCGTCGGCGTCGATCGCACGGGACACGCCGACGCCCTTCGAGCCGCCGGGGCGGACATCGTCGTCTCCGATCTCGCCGAGCTCCACCTCCCCTTCGAGCGACGGAACGTTCGCGATCTCCCCGACGCCCTCGACCGCGCGGACGAGATCCGGTCGCTCCTCCCCGGCCGCCACCTCGCCGTCTTCCTCGACTACGACGGGACCCTGACGCCCATCGTCGAACGTCCCGAGGATGCGCTGCTGCCGGACCGAACCCGCATGGCGATCGAGCGACTCGGGGCGCTCGTGCCCGTCGCGATCGTCAGCGGCCGTGACCTGGCGGACGTTCGGAACCTCGTCGGCGTCGAGCGGATCGCGTACGCGGGGAGCCACGGGTTCGACCTGGTCCTGCCGGACGGTTCGGCGCAGCAGCGCGCGACGGAATTCCTCCCGGATCTCGAGGCCGCAGCGGCGGAGCTCTCCGATGGTCTGGAGGCGTTCCCGGCCGCGCGGATCGAGCGGAAGGCGTTCGGCATCGCCGTGCACGTCCGTCAGCTGAGCGACGCCCTCGTGCCGTCGGTCGAGGCCCTCGTGGACGGCGTCGCCGCGGCGCATCCACGGCTGCGGCGGACGGGCGGCAAGAAGGTGTTCGAGCTGCGTCCGAACGTCGAGTGGGACAAGGGCAGGGCGCTCGAGCGGCTCGTCGAGGAGCTGCGGCTGGGCACCGACGTCCTCCCCACGTACATCGGGGACGACGAGACCGATGAGGACGCCTTCCGCGTCGTGCGCGAGGGTGGGCTGGGCATCGTCGCGCGCGGCGAGGGCGACGACCGGCCAACCCTCGCCCGATACGCCCTTCGCGATACCGGCGAGGTCCACCGGTTCCTCGAGCTCCTGATCGACATGACCTCGGCGCGGAGACAGACGTGAACGGGTGGGTGCTGTCCTACGAGGGCTTCGTCCCGGAACAGGAGGGGCTCCGGGAGGCACTGTGCACGTTGGGCAACGGCGTATTCGCCACGCGAGGCGCGGCACCTGAAGCCGTCGCCGACGATGTGCACTACCCCGGCACGTACGCCGCCGGCGTCTACGACCGGCTGCGAACCGAGGTCGCCGGTCGAACGGTGGAGAACGAGGACCTCGTGAACCTGCCCAACTGGCTCGTCCTCACGATCCGAACGCCCGCCGGCGGCTGGCTCGATCTGCGACGCGTCGAGATCCTCGCGTACCGACAGCAGCTCGATATCCGCACCGGGGTGCTCACCCGCGCGCTCCGCTTCCGCGACGCCGGCCGGACGACCAGCATGACGCAGCGGCGGCTGGTGAGCATGGCCGAACCACGCCTCGCAGCGCTCGAGACGACGATCGTGCCGGAGGACTGGTCGGGGCGGCTGGAGGTCCTCTCTGGGCTCGACGGCACCGTGACGAACTCCGGCGTCGCCCGATATCGGAGCCTGCGCGGCGATCACCTCGTCCCGTCGGCGACCCGGGCCGTGAACGATGACGTGATCTCCCTCGTCGTTGAGACGCGCGACTCCCATGTTCGGATCGGCGAGGCCGCGAGGACACGCCTCCTGCGTGGGGAGGATCGCGTGGAGGCCGAGCGGACGGTGGACGAGCGCGAGGGGTCGATCGCCCACCATGTCGTGATCGATGCGCGGGAGAGAGAGGCGATCACGATCGAGAAGGTGGTCTCGGTGGTGACGTCGCGAGTACCTGCGGTCTATGAGCCCGGCGAGGCCGCGGTCCAGGCGGTCGAGCGAGCGGGTCCTCTCGAACGGATCTTGGAGCGACACGAGCTCACGTGGAGCCATCTGTGGCAGCGCTTCGACATGAACATCGAGACGACCGGGAATCCGGAGCGGGCGCAGATGATCCTCCGGCTGCACATCCTCCACCTGCTCCAGACCGTGTCCCTCAACACGATCGACCTCGACGTCGGGGTTCCGGCCCGCGGGCTCCACGGCGAGGCCTACCGCGGTCACATCTTCTGGGACGAGCTCTTCATCTTCCCCCTGTTGAACCTCCGACTCTCCGTCCTGACGCGATCGCTCCTCAACTACCGCTCTCGACGACTCGGAGAGGCACGGTGGGCGGCCGCGCAGGCCGGGCGCGAGGGCGCGATGTACCCGTGGCAGTCGGGGAGCGACGGGCGCGAGGAGAGCCCCGCGCTGCATCTCAACCCACGTTCGGGGCGCTGGGTGCCGGACAACTCGCGGCTGCAACGGCACATCAACATCGCCATCGCGTACAACGTGTGGCAGTACTTCCAGGTCACCGAGGACATCGAGTTCCTTCGCTTCCGCTGCGCACCCATGCTCATCGAGCTCGCTCGGTTCTGGGCGAGCGTCGCCACCTACGATCGGGCCTCCGGGCGGTACCAGATCCGCGGCGTCATGGGGCCGGACGAGTACCACGATGCGTATCCCGATCGGGAGGAGCCCGGCCTCGACAACAACGCCTACACCAACGTCATGGTCGTGTGGCACCTCTGCCGAACGCTGGAGCTCCTGGAACGGCTGCCCGAGCATCATCGTCAGGAGCTGTGGGAAACGCTCCGACTCTCGAGGGAAGAGCTCGACCGCTGGGAAGACATCAGCCGCAAGATGCTCGTTCCTCACCACGACGGGATCATCAGCCAGTTCGAGGGCTACGAGGACCTCAGGGAGTTCGCGTGGGAGTCGTACCGTGAGAAGTACGGAGACATCCACAGGCTGGATCGGATCCTCGAGGCCGAGGGCGACACTCCCAACCGCTACAAGGTCTCGAAGCAGGCGGACGTCCTGATGTTGTTCTTCCTCCTTTCTGCAGAGGAGCTCCGCGAGCTCTTCGCGCGTCTCGGCTACGAGCTGTCTCCGGAAGCGATCACCCGGAACGTCGACTACTACCTATCGCGCACATCGCACGGATCCACGCTGTCCGGCATCGTCCACTCCTGGGTGCTCGCCCGCTCCGATCGCGAGCGCTCGTGGGAGTTGTTCTCACGGGCCCTCGAGAGCGACGTCGCTGATGTCCAGGGCGGCACGACGCCCGAGGGCATCCACCTCGGGGCGATGGCCGGAACCGTCGACCTCTTGCAGCGCGGGTACGCCGGGCTCGAGGTCCGGGGCGACGTGCTGTGGTTCAACCCTGCCCTCCCCAAGGAGCTCGAGATGCTCGAGTTCGGGATCCGCTATCGAGGCCACCGGCTCCGGGTGCGGATAACGCAGGAGACCTTGCGGTTGAGCACGATTCCCAGCGATGTGGCCCCGATCTACGTCGGGTTCGGGGACCAGGTCGTGGAGATCGTCCCGGGGTCGACGGGGGAGTGGACCCTGACGTGATCGATCCCGTTCCGTCAGCGCAAACTGCCCTGAGGAGCCGTCTGGCCGCCGTTTGTCTCGGCCCGATGGAGTAGGCCGCCGCACGACGGCTCAGCCAAAAGGTCCTCCCTCGGGACATCGCGAGAAACGACCTCCCGACCGATTCAGCGCTACGGCCGGCTGGTCACAATCGTTCCCCAGATGAAGGAAGGCGGAATGGAGGACCACGTGAGCCAGGCGAGAACCGATACTGCAGCGGCTTCCTGTGTCGTCGAGCGTCTGTGGGGGGTGTGAACGTGCTCGCCCACTTGAGATCGTCGCGTCGGCGGCTCAGCGGCGCGGCCCGCGTCTGGGGCTTCGCGGGCGCGCTCGCCGGCATCTCCATGGTTGCCTTGCTGACGGCGGCGCGCTCGATGACGCATCCCCTCGGAGGCGTCCATGTTCCCTGGTGGGCGCTCGCCGCCGGGTTCGCCGTGGCCGAGGTCTTCGTCCTTCGCGTGAGGATCGCGCGCGACACGCGCTCGCTCTCGCTGTCGGAGGTGCCGCTGGTCATCGGGCTCGCGTTCTCGCCGGCCGCGACGGTCGTACTGGCGCAGGCGGTCGGCCTCGGTGCTGCGCTCGCGCTGCGCCAAGAGAAGCCGCTGCGGAGCGCTTTCCAGATCGCTCAGCGAGCCGTGACGACCCTCGTTGCCGTCTTCGTGTTCGTGCCGATCGTCCGGGCGGCCGGATCCTCGTGGCCGAGCGTCTGGTTCGCCGCCTTCGCTGCAACCCTGATCGCGGACATCGTCGGCGGCGTGCTGGCCAATGCCGCGATCGCCGTCTCCGGCGGTGAGCGGATGCGGTTCGAGCACGTCGTTGGCGTCGGAACGGCACTCACGTTCGCGAAGACGGCCCTCGCGTTGGTCGCCGCGATGATGTTGATGCAGTACCCGGCCGGTCTCATCCTGCTCACGATCCCGGCGGCCGGGATCTACCTCGCGGGCCAGGCATACGTTGACGTCCAGCGGAAGCACGACGACGTCGTTCTGTTGCAGCGAGCGACCCGGGTCGCACAGCGATCGCTGCACCCCGAGGACATGTTGCCGTTGGTGCTGGAGCACCTCCGCGAGATGTTCCACGCGGACATCAGCGAACTCGTCATGCCGGACGAGGTGCCCAACCAGTATCAGGTGTCCCGAGTCGGGCCCGGCGAGGCCGTCGAGATCCTCGCCGCCAAGACCCTCGATCCCACGCGCGGCGTGTGGGCCCGCGTGGCGGCGGAGGGCGAAGGCGTTCTCCTCGCTCGCCCGATTGGCAACCCACAGCTAGCCGAGCACTTCAGCTCGCTCGGCATCGCGGATGCGATCGTCGCCCCCGTCACGTCCGAGGACGGGCCCGTCGGAGTCCTGATGGTCGCGAATCGGGTCGGTGGCTTCAGCACGTTCAACGCCGAGGACCTGGAGCTGCTGGAGGCGCTGGCGAACGAGATCGGCGTGACGGTCGGGAACGGGCGCGTGATGCAGCGGCTCGAAGGGGCGCTCGCTCGCGAGATGGAGACGAACAAGCTCAAGGACGATTTCCTCGCGACGATCTCGCACGAGCTCCGCAGCCCGCTGACGAGCATCCAGGGGTACGTGAAGACGATGCTCGGCGCGGGCGCCGGGATGCCCGAGAGGGAGCGCGAGGAATTCCTCGCCGGCGCGGACCGGGCCGGCGAGCGGCTGCGTTCGCTCATCGAGGATCTCCTGTTCACGTCCCGGGTCGAGACGTCGTCGTCGGCGGCCAGCAACCGCATGGGCCCCGTCGGGCTCGCGGGACTCGTCGAACGCGTCGTCGCGGAGCGAGTCGATCAGGTCGCACCCGACCGGATCGTCCTGCGGTTCCCTTCGTCGGTGCCCCCGGTGTGGACGAGCGAGGATGACGTCCGCCGGGTCGTCTCGCACCTGCTCGACAACGCGCTGAAGTACTCGCCGGACGATGGGTCCGTCACGGTCTGGGCGGAGCCCGATGGGGCAGGTGTACGGATCTCGTTCCAGGACCGCGGACCGGGGATCCCCGAATCCGAACGCGAGCGGATCTTCGACCGCTTCTACCAGGTGGAACGCGGGCTGACCCGATCCAACGGCGGCGCGGGTCTCGGCCTGCACATCTGTCAGCGGACCGCGGAGTCGCTCGGCGGTCGGGTGTGGCTGGATCGATCAGACGAGTCGGGCTCGGTCTTCTGCCTGTGGCTCCCCACGGGGGAGGTCGTGACGATCGACGACTTCGAGAGGCGCCGACCCGGTCGCGTCGGCGCGTTCGTCGGCACACCGACCGCCTGACTGACCATGGCCGCGCGTTGACCCTCGCGGTCGCGGTCCGAGCCGAGGGCGAGGCTTGTCCGCCGGATGGAGGACCGGCTCGACCGATGACACCGGTCCTCCACGAAGCTCGGGGGTGAGCCCGTCATAGGGCAAACCGACGGGCAGATTCGGGCTTTCGACGCATCCACCGGCGGTTCGACCGCCTCGATACTGATGACACCGGTCGGCAAGGAGCCGCCTGTGGACGTCATCTCGGAACCACCCGCGCCCGCGAAGCGGGATCCCGACGCGTCGCCCGACGCCGAGATGACGATCGTCTTCGCGATGGAGGTCATCGACCCCATCGGCAGAAACGACGGCACCAGGTACGCCCGGCGCTTCACGTACGAGACGCGTGAACAAGCATGGGCGAAGTACAGCGCGGCGATCCGGTGCGGCTTCGATGCGTACGTCGAGGAGGTCGGCCGTATGCGCGTCAGGAAGCGGACGTCCTCACACGAACACGTGACGAGATCGTCGCCATCGGCATCGCGTTCGCCGACCGACCGCGGCGTCCGCGAACGCAGCGCCGAGCGTTGAGGCGCCCGACGAAGGACTGGCATCGCGCATTCCTCGAGACTCGTCCGCGTAGCACGACCGAGGATCAAGAGGAGGCTTTGGCCTCTTCGATCACGACCGGCTCCTCGCGGCCGTCGGATCGGAGCGCGGCCAGCACGTCCTCGCCATCGATCGTCTCCCGCTCCAGCAGCAGCGCGACGACCTTCTCAAGGGCCTCGCGGCGCGATCCGAGGACGGAGCTCGCACGATCGTCGGCGTCCTTCAGCAGTCGCGCAACCTCCTCGTCGATCACGCGTTGCGTCTCCTCCGCATACGGCCGCGTCGTGAGCTGCTGCGGACCGAGGTACTGCGGCGACTCGTCGGCGAAGCCGACGGGACCGAGTCGGTCACTCATGCCGAACTCTCGGACCATGCGTGTCGCCACCTGCGTCGCGCCGGTGAGGTCGTTCGATGCGCCCGTCGAGACCTCCCCGAGCACGAGCCGCTCGGCCGCCCGGCCGCCGAGGCGGATCGCGAGCAGGTCGAGGAGGTAGCCCTCCTGGTAGATCCGCCGTTCGTCCTCCGGCAGCTGCTCGGTCACACCCAGCGCCCTGCCGGCCGGCAGGATCGTGACCTTGGCGATCGGGTCGGCGTGCTCGGAGAGCGCGGCGACAACCGCGTGGCCGGCCTCGTGCACCGCGACCGTCCGCTTCTCGTCTCCGGTGAGCGCGTTGGAGGCTTCCCGCCGTCCGAGCAGGATCCGGTCTCGGGCCTCCGAGAAGTCCTCAGCCGTGATCATCTCGCGGCCGGCGCGCACGGCGAAGATCGCGGCCTCGTTGGCGAGGTTGGCGAGATCGGCGCCGGAGAACCCCGGCGTTCCTCGGGCCACGACGTCGAGGTCGACGTCGGGCGCGAGCGGCTTGCCCCGCACGTGCACGGCAAGGATCGCCGCGCGTTCGGTCTGGTTGGGGAGGGGGATCTCGATCTGTCGGTCGAACCGGCCCGGGCGAAGGAGCGCCGGGTCGAGAACCTCGGGACGGTTCGTCACCGCGAGCACGACCACGCCGGTCGTCCGGTCGAAGCCGTCCATCTCGGCGAGCAGCTGGTTGAGCGTCTGCTCCCGCTCGTCGTTCGAGACGAACCCGGCGCCCCGGCGCTGCCCGATCCCGTCGATCTCGTCGATGAAGATGATCGAGGGAGCGCGCTTCTTCGCGTCCGAGAACAGATCGCGCATCCGGGCGGCGCCGACGCCGACGAACAGCTCGACGAACCCCGAGCCCGTGATGGCGAAGAACGGCACGTCCGCCTCCCCGGCGACGGCTCGCGCCAGCAGCGTCTTCCCCGTTCCAGGCGGTCCGACCATCAGCACGCCCCGCGGCCCCATCGCGCCTGCCCTCGCGTAGCGCTGCGGGTTCTTGAGGAAATCAACGACCTCGCTGATCTCCTGCTTGGCGCCCTCGTAGCCGGCGACGTCGGAGAACCGCGTCGTGGGGCGCTCGGCGTCGTAGACCCTCGCGCGTGAGCCGAGGAACCCGCCGACCCCGCCGGCGAGCTGACGCTGGGTTCGCCTTCCGATCCACACGTAGAGGGCGATCAGCAGGATGAACGGCAGGAAGCTGAGGACCACGTCGAGCAATGTCGTCCCCGCCTCGCCTTCGCCGCGGATCTGGACGCCGTTGTCCTCGAGCTCGGCGGCGAGCTGCGTGTCCTGGAGCGCGGTGGGGATCTGCGTCGTGTACTCCCCGCCGCCCTCGAGCGTGCCCGTGACCGCGCCGGACGGATCGATCGTCGCGGTGGCGATCGTTCCGGCCTTCACCCGATCGAGGAAATCGGAATAGCTCAGCTCGGTCGGCGTGGTCATCCGGACCGGCCAGAAGAGGATCAGCATCGTCACCAGCAAGCCGATGGGGAGGAGCCATCGTTGCCAACGAGGCGGCGGCGGCGGTGCCGGTCCCCGCGGGCGTTCGCCGGTCGACCCGGACTTCGCGCGTTCGGTCATCGAGCCCTCCTCGTATCCCCGCTGGACTCTGAACCGCCATACCAGTGATGTCCACCCCGCACGACCGCACCACCTCAACGTTGTGTTTCTGCCGACCGCCGCTCGCGGGCGACCGCCTCGCGCAGCGCGGGCGCGAGCTCGGCGCCATGGCGGACAATCGTGTCGGCGTCGTCGGAGGCGAGGATGAAGACGCTCACGCCGTTCTCGAGCGCCCGGGGCAGCAGCCCCTCGACGCTCGCCAGCTCGGGCGAGATGTTGAGCAGCCTGCGGATGTCGCGCGGGTCGCGACCGGCTGCTGCCGCGGCCTCGTCGATGATGCGGTTGCCGCGCGCGAGACCGGCGTCCTGTACGTACCCGTAGCTCGGAAGCCAGCCGTCGGCCTTCTCGCCGATCAGCCGCAACATGCGCGGTCTCACCGCGCCGACCCAGATCGCGATGTCGTGCGCGGGCTTCGGACCGCGCTTGGCCCCGTGGACGCGGTAGTGCTCGCCGTCGATGAAGACACCGCGGCGCTCCGATGGGTCCCAGATCGCGCGGATCACGTTGATCGCCTCGCTCAGCGCTCTCACCGTCTCGCCGGGCGAGCGGCGCGGCACACCCATCGCCTCGATCGCGTCCCAGAACGCGCCCCCGCCGAGCCCGAGCTCGAAGCGACCCCCGGACAGGAGGTCCAGGCTCGCGGCCGCCCGCGCGAGCACCGCCGGTTGTCGCAACGGGAGGTTGAGCACGTTGCCCGATAGATGAACGCGCTCCGTCTTCGCAGCGACATACGCCAGCAACGTCCATGTATCGAGGAACGCGGCCTGGTAGGGGTGATCCTGGAAGGTGACGATGTCGAGCCCCGCCCGCTCGGTCAGCCGCGCGAGCGCGACGACGTCCTGGGGTCGCCGGTTCAACGGGGTGATGAACGTCCCGAACTCGAGATCGTGACCGTAATCAGTCATCGGCGCTGCGCCCTCCGACGTGCGAACGAACGGTACGATGCCGCGGCCGATCCCCGCCTGCCCGCGGGAGCTACGCAGAACGCACCGAGGGTAAGAGGTGTCATGCTGCCTCGGGAGGGTGGTTCGAGACGTCGTCGGGAAGGAGGGCGTCATGGCCATGGTCACCGATCCTGTGTGCGGGATGAGGATCGACACCGAGGATGCCGCCGCGACGGCCGAGCATGAGGGGAAGACCTACTTCTTTTGCTCCCAGGCTTGTCGAGATGCGTTCGTGGCCAACCCCAGCTCATACGCCGCTTGACGCAGCGGGAGAATGGATCGCGACCGGCTACGCGAGGAGGATCTCGCCGATCGTGCGGGCGAGAGCGTCGAGCGCATCCGCGAGCTCGTCGATCTCGGGATCCTGAAGCCTAGGGATGCGACGTTCTCGCGCGCCGACGTCATGCATGTCCGCGTGGTAGGAGACCTTCAAGCGAAAGGGATCGACCGGCAGGACATTGCCGCGGCACTCGCGTCCGGTCATCTGACGCTGGGCTACCTCGAAAGCGCGGGCCGGCGCTTCCCCCGGTCTGACCGAACGTTCATCCGGCTGGCCCAGGATCTCGGGGTTCCGGTGCAGACGCTCCAGATGCTGTACGTGGCCTTCGGCCTGCCCCGCCCCGAGCCGGACGAACATGTGCGCGAGGAGGACCTCGCGGTGCTCGAAGCGATTCCGCTTCTGTTCGGGGTGGGCGTCGGCGAGGGAGAGGTGCTCCGGGCGGTGCGCGTGTGGGGCGAGAGCGCTCGGCGGGTGGCCCAGTTCCAGACCCACTACTTCCATCACACGATCGAGCGGCCGTTCCGGGATCGGGGGCTCCGGGACAACGAGGCGTTCGAGGCCGCCATCCGGGAGGTGGCGCTCCGCCTGCGGCCGCGGGGCGAGGACATGCTGAGTTGGCTGTTCCGTCGCCACGCGGAGGAGTTCTTTACCGAGCACCAGTACGAGCATGTCGAGACGGCCTTGGACGAAGCCGGCGTGCGTTCGAAGGCGCCCCGCGGGGTCGAGGCCGCCGCGTTCGCAGACCTGACGGGGTACACGGCTCTCACCGAGGAGGCCGGTGACGAGCGGGCCGCGCAGGTATCGCTCGCGCTGGCGCAATTCGTGAACGAGGTCGCCGCGAGGCATCGCGGACAGGTCGTGAAGATGCTCGGCGACGGCGTCCACTTCCACTTCCGAGATCCCGCCGACGCCGTACGGGCGTCCCTGGAGGTCGTAGAGAGTGTCGGTCCCAGGGGACTCCCGCCCGCACACGTCGGTGTCAACGCCGGCCCGATGATCTACGACGAGGGCGACTACTTCGGCCGGACCGTCAACATCGCGGCCCGCATCGCGGCGCAGGCGTCCGCGAACCAGGTCTTCGTCGGCGAGGACCTCGTTCGCAACGTGCATCCGAGTGGATTCAGCGTCGTCGAGGTCGGCCCGTTCGACCTCAAGGGCATCGCGCGACCCGTCGTCCTCTTCGAGGCACGACGACAGCCTGAACGATGAATCTGCTCGCCCGCCTCCTTCGCATCCGCAAGGGCGAGGGGCGCGTCGCAGTGCTCGTCGTCGGACTCATGCTGGTCTCCATGGCCGCCATCACGATCGGCGAGAGCGGGATCGACGCACTGTTCTTCGATCGCGTGGGGTCCCGTGCGCTCCCGGTCATGTACCTGCTCCAGGGCAGCGTGACGTTCATGGCGATGCTGGGCCTGTCCGGTGCGCTCGGACGGCTCGGGCCGCGACGCGGGTACCTTGCGGCGCCCGTCGCGCTCGGCGTGCTGGTGCTCGCCGAACGGGCGTTGATCGCCGCTGACGTGGCCGGCATCTACCAGGCCATGTGGATCACGGTCGGACTCGGCACGCTCGTGCAGGGCGTGTTCCTGTGGGGAACCGCCGGTGCCGTGGTCGACACGAGACAGGCCAAGCGGCTGTTTCCGATCTTCGCCGCGGGCGGGATCCTCGGGGCCGTCCTCGGGGGCCTGCTCACGCGGCCCCTCGCGTCGCTGCTCGGCGCCCAAAACCTCTTGTTCGTGTGGGCTGCAGGCCTCGGCGGCGCGTTCGTGCTCGCCCGCCTCGTGCTGGGCGCTCCTGCGTCGCGAGGCCGACGACCCGCTCGCCGGCGCCGTTCCGCGCTCGGCGACATGACGCAGGGGTTCGCGTTCGTCCGCCGGTCTCGCCTGCTCGTGTGGATGACGGTTGCGGCCGTTCTGTTCTCTGTCCTGTTCTACTCGCTGTATCTGCCGTACGCCCGGGCGGCGAGCGAGCGCTACCCCGATCCGGACGAGCTGGCCGCGTTCTTCGGGCTGTTTTGGGCGGCCGTGACCGGAGCGGCGTTTCTCGTTTCGGTGCTGGTCACCAACCGCCTGTTCGCATGGCTCGGAGTCGCGGCCATGGTGCTCCTGCTCCCGGTGATGTACCTGGGGGCGTTCGGGATCCTGCTCGTTCGGTCGGGCTTCGCGACGCTCGTCCTCATCAGGTTCGTGATGGGGGTGTGGCTCCAGGGCGTGGCCTCACCGGGTTGGGAGACCCTGACCAACGTGGTGCCGGAGTCGCGGCGTGATCAGACGCGTGCGTTCCTCAACGGAGGCCCGACCCAGATCGGGACGGTGATCGCGGGCGTGATCGCGCTCGTCGGTCAGGACGTGCTCACCCTCCAGCAGTTCGCCGTGATCGGGTTGGTCGCCGCAGCCCTGACGACGCTCGCGGCGGTGCGGATGCGCCGATCCTATGCGGGCGCCCTGGTGGATGCGCTTCGTGCAGCTCGACCGCAGGTGTTCGGCCGCTCCGCCGCGGTCGGGGCACCGATCGTCCCCGTCATCGACGCCGAGGCAGCACAGGTCCTGTCGGGGTCGATCGGATCACCGGACGTGCACGTCCGCCGTCTCGCGTATCAACTCCTGGCCGACGTTCCGCCGGAGGCTCGTCCCGAGCAGATCGCCACCGGCCTGCAGGACGAGGACACGATCGTTCGCCTCGCTGCGACGCGGTCCGTCGACATCGCGACCGCGGAAATGCAAGACGCGGTCTTGGCGCTGATCGGGGACCACGACCCGGCCGTCGCCGCAGCGGCGGCAGCGCGACTGTTGGGCGCGACCGACGACTCGCGTCCCGAGCGGCGGCTCTGTCACCTCCTTGCCGATCCGGACGATCGCGCGCGGCGCATCGCACTGGATCAGTTGGAGCTGGCGCCGCCCGAGCGAGCGGCTCCTCTCGCGGCCGGACTGCTGACCGACGCCTCCGGTGCCGTTCGCGCAGCCGCGCTCGAACGGCTCGCCGCGGTGGACCCCAGGGGCGTCGCGGATCGGGCGGCGGCCGCGATCCGCGATCCGGATCCGGCCGTTCGCATCGCCGCCGGGCGGGCGCTGGGGTTGGCGGACGGGCACCACATGCCGCTGATCCTCGAAGCGCTCGGCGACCCCCGTTGTTCGGACGCCGCGGTCGAGGCGATCCGGTGCTTCGAGCCGAACGGCGACGGCGAGCTCGTCAGGGAGTTCGTTGGCTCATCGGCGGCTCGCGCGGCCCGGGACCGCCGCCTCGCTGCCGCGGTCCCTCCAGGCGACGATGTCGCCGAGCTTCTGCGCGAAGCGCTGCTGGAGCGAGGACGCCGTGTCGCTCGGTCCGCCCTGTGGGCGGCCGCCGCTCTCGCACCACGTCGAGACGAGATGCAGACTGCGATCGAGAACCTCAACGGCGTCTCGCAGGTGTCGGCGACGGCGCTGGAGACGATCGAGGCAGCCGGCGAGAAGGCGTTGGTGCGCCCGCTGCTGGCGATGTGGGAGCCGCTCGCCGCCCCGAAGCGAGACGACGCGTGGCTGCCGCTCGCTCGTCACGACGATGATCTGTTCATCAGGCGATGCGCCGAGCTCGCCCGTGCCAGGCTGGAAGGAGGTCCCGTGCCAGACACCGTCGAAGCATTCTCGTTGGTCGAACGCGTGCTCTACCTGCGCAAGGTCTCCCTGTTCGCCGAGCTTCCGGTCGCGGATCTCGAGCGGGTCGCCGAGATCGCGCAGGAGCACGGCTACGCCGACGGAGAGGTCATCGCGGCCGAGGGGGAGCTCGGTGACGAGCTTCACATCGTGATCGATGGCTCGATCCGCGTTGTGCAGGATCGCGACGGCTCGGAGGTCCATCTCGCGCGACGATCCGCGGGAGAAGTCGTGGGTGAGCTGTCGATCATCACCGAGGAACCGAGGGTCGCCTCGCTCGTTGCCGAAGGAGCGGTGCGCACGGTTGGGCTCGATCGGCGCGACTTCGAGAGCATGCTTCGCGAACGACCTGACATCGCCCTCGCAGTGATGCGGATGCTCGCCGGCCGCCTCGCCCAGGAGGCCCGCCGCTCCGACGTCGCCCGTTGAGCGAAGGTCGAGGCGCGGCTCGGATCAGCGACGCAACGAGACATCGGGCGGCGGGATGAGAGCCGCAATGGCCCACACGAGCGGCCACAGACGTTCACGGGCCGCGGGCGAGCGATCGACCAGGATCACGGCCGGTTCCACGATCTCGTGATAGAGGTGATACACGATCGCCTCGGCCGCGCTCCTTGCTAGCTCCTCATCCGCGACGACGTCCTCGAGGGTCGCCGTGCGAGAATCGCCCGGCGGCGCGGGATCGATCTCGATCGTGCCATACGTCGGGATGCCATCCGTCGAAGACATGTGCCCGTCGCCGGCGCCGGCCTTCTCAGCCGCACGTCGGACGGACGCCTCGAACTCCTCGTACCTCTCCTGTTCCTCCTCGTTCAGGAGGTGAAGGATCGAGTTCGTGATGGCCGGCGCGATCGTCCACTCGGCGTGTGCGCCGAGCTCCGCAAGGCCCTGAAGCACGATGGTCGCAAGCTCGGCCCTTCCGATCGGAGCGGACGGTGTGAAGCGATCGAGGCCCTGCAGACGATGGGCCGCCGCGTTCACCGATGCATCAGCTCTCTCGACTCCCAACATCGCCTTCCTCCTTGTCCTCACGATGAGGCTCCAAACCCCGCGCTTGGATGCATCGGCGGATGACGGCGTGCACCTTTACCCCGCCGGCACCGGCCAGATTGCCTCCCCCATCCGGCCGACAATCCTGGAACGACGGAGACGGGGTTCCGCACCGACGGACGTCTACACTTCGTTGGCGTTCGGTTCTCAGACAGATCGACACCGTCATCGAGACTCATCGACTCATCGCGGCGCGCTACCGGCTCGGCGACGTGCTCGGACGGAGCCTCATGTCCGAGGTCCGTCGGGGCGAAGACACGCGTCTCGAACGAGCCGTGGCGATCAAGCTGCTACGCGACGATGGGGATCGCCGCTCGATCGAAAGGTTCCAGCAGGAGGCGCAGATCCTCGCGCGGCTGCACCACCCCAACGTGGTCAGCGTGTTCGACGCCGGGGTCGACGGTGACGATCGATTCATCGTGATGGAGCTGGTTGACGGACCCACGCTTCGCGAGCTTCTCGACGACGCGGGTCCGCTCGCGCCCGAGCGTGCAGGGGAGATCGCGAGCGGCCTGGCCGCTGCGCTCGGGTTCGCCCACGGCCATCACGTCGTGCACCGGGACGTGAAGCCGTCGAACGTTCTGCTTCCGCCCGACGGCCGCACGAAGCTCGTCGACATGGGGATCGCAGGACTGCTATCTCAGCAGGCGCTCACCATGACGCTGAGCGCGGTTGGCACCGCGCGATACATGTCGCCAGAACAGGCGCGAGGCGAGCGCCTCGACGGTCGATCGGACATCTATTCCTTGGGCTGTGTGCTGTTCGAGATGCTCACGGGCCGAACGCCGTTCCAGGGGAACCCTGTGGCGCTTTCGCACGCGCACGTGCACACGCCCGCGCCACGTGTCCGCTCCGTCAACCCTGCTGCTCCCGTCGCGATGGACGAACTCGTGGCGGCGATGCTGGAGAAGGATCCGGCCCGTCGTCCGCAGACGGGCGAGGAGGTGCGGTCGTCGCTCGAGGCTGCGACGACGGAGCCAGTCGAGCACGCGACGCTCGTCCCGCCGGCCGCCGCGACGGAAACGCGTGCGCTCGAGGCTGCCATCCCGAGCGTGGCTCCACTGCCGACGCCGCCACCTCCCGCAGAGATTCGTCGGCGGGATCCGCGCTTCATGCCACTGCTTCTATTAGCCGGAGCGGTGGTCCTCGCCATCGCGTGGCTCGTCGTCGGTTCACCTGGCGGACCGGAGCAGCGGCCGAGCGAGGGCCGGCCCCAGGATGGAGGCGTCGACACGAGCCAGCGATCCTCCGCGGGCGCCCAGGCCTCGACTCCCGAGGAGGCGTTCGACAACCTCATGGCGGCGATCGACGCCGCCGGGATGTCCGCCGATTCTGAGGACAAGGTGCGTGAACAGGCGTTCAAGCTCCGTGAGCATCTGCTGGACGGAAAGACCGACGACATCTCCAAGGATGCAGAGGAGTTCCTGAAGGAGTTGGACGAACGCACCGAAGACGGCGACCTCTCCGCGCCCGGAGCGGAGACGATCCGTGCGGCGCTCCGAGCGTACTTGGCGGCCATCGACGTACCCGTTCCGACCTTGTCCGAGGAGGACGAGGACGAGTGAGCACCCCGGCCGAGTCGGTGAGCAGGCAGCTCGACCGCTGGGTCGAGCACGGCCTGATCACCGCGGACCAGGCCGACGCGATCCGGCGCTTCGAGCGTGCCGAGGCACCGCCCGTGCGCCTGCCGCCGGTTGCCGAGGCAGCTGCTTACCTCGGGATCCTGCTGGCGGTCGCGGCTGCGTACGCCCTCTGGACGCAGCTCGCGGAGGACGAAGGCGATCCAACCCGGCTGTGGCTCTCCGGCGGCTTCGTCCTTGTCCTGCTGCTGGTCGGATGGGCGGTTGGGCGCGGCGAGGAGCGCGCGACGCGCCGGCTCGGTGCCACGCTGTGGCTGCTTGCCGCCATCGCGGCCGGGTTCGTGACGCTCGACGGCTACCGCGTTGCCACCGACGGTGGCGGTCTCCCCGACGTGACGACGCTAGCCGTCGGGGTCGCCGGGCTGATCGTTGGGGGCGGCACCTACCTGCTTCGACGGGAGGCCGCGACCCAGGTCGCGGCCTTCCTCGGTCTCGTGGTCACCCTCGTTGGCCTCCCCGTCTGGCTGATCGACGATCCGGAGACCCACTCGTGGGCGATCGTGGTCGCGCTGCTGTCGGCGGGAGCGGCGTGGCTCGGGCTGGACGCGCAGCGACGGCTCCCGCCGTCTCGCGTCGGCGCCGTCCTGGGCTCGATCGCCGTCGAGATCGCGCCCCTGTTTGCCCTCGCGGAGGGCGGGCAGACAGGGCCTTCGCTCCTCGTCGGAACGGCTGTCTCAGCGGGGCTGCTCCTGGCCGGGGTTCGTCTGCCGGGATCGGCGGTGATGGTGGTTGCCGCGCTCGGCCTCTTCGGCTACCTGACCGGCGCGATCCTGCACTACTTCGGGGAGACGGTCGGAGCGCCGCTCGCCCTTCTGGCCGGCGGCGCCTTGATGCTCGGCGTGGCGCTCGTCGTCACGAGGCTGCGTCGGAAAGAGGGCCCGCCGCTGTAGCCGGGCCGCACCTCCAACCTCTTGCGCGATGAACGAGGGTCTCAATACGTTCGACCTGTAACCGTTCGCGTGGATCGACGCTTGGATTCCGAACATGGTCACATTACCCCCGCCACCACCTGTGGACGTCCGTGCGGGTCGGCGGTGGCCGCTGATCGCGGCGATCGTCGTGGGCGCCGCCATCGTGGGCGCCGCGGTGTGGCTCATCGTTTCGGTTGCGTCGTCTGGCGGCGCCCCCTCGCTCCGAACCTTCGCCGACCACGGCGTCAAGTTCACGTATCCGGAGGTGCTGACGCGCTCCGAGGTGGAGCCGTCGTCCGCGTCGTTCGACCGCTTCCTCGGCACGGCCGAGTGGCATGTCGCGCTCGTACGTGACCGGGACAACGTGGTCGTCGTGGCGGAGGTCCGGCTCCCATTCATCAGCGACGACTCGAACGCCGACGCCGTCGTGCAGCAGAGCGTCGCGCGGGTCCCGTCGGACACGACGCTGAGCGACGGCCCGGACCCGATCGACGTCGGACGTCTCGACGGCTACCGCGTCGTTTGGCGGTCCAACACACCGGAGGGTCACGCCGTGACGAGCGAGGTCACTGAGATGTTCGAGGGCACATCGTGGTACGTCGTGAAGTGTCAGTACACGACCGCGCTGGCCGACGAGATGCGACGGACATGCCAGCGGATCCTGGACTCGCTGGAGATTGCGACCGCTCGAGCGGATGCGGCCCACGGCTGGACCGAGCTCGGATCGGCGTCCGACTTCCGGGTGACGGTGCCGCCGGGCTGGAGGGAGCGGCGGCGCACAGCGTCGAGCCTCGTCGCCTCGGGCGAGGCCTTCGGCCGGCCGATCATCCGGATGTATGTCGAGCACCGACCGACAACCGGCTCATTCATCGGCTCGGTGAACTCGGACATCGCTCGGGCGACGTCGCAAGGGCTCGAGTGGCTCAGCCGTTCCCGGTTGATGCTTCCGGCCGGACCCTGCGTCCTAGCGCGCTTCACGGCGGAACGCGGCCGCGTCGACGTGACCGCGTACTACGTTGACGCGGGGAGCGACTTCTACGTGATCGCGTTCGTCTCACGCAGCGCCGATCGGACGCTCCTTGCGGCGACGCGAGCCGCCGTCGCACGGTCGCTGTCCCCGGCGTAGCGGTTCGTCGGTGAGCGAGACGCCCGCGCGGCGTATCGTGACGACGCGATGGCGGAGCAGGGTTGGATGCGATGAGGCCGCCCGGGATCAAGCGCCGGTCCGCCCTGACCCGCGTCCTCGCCGTGTTGGCGGTGGCGGGCGTCACGTTCGCTGTCGCGGCGACCATCGTTCCATGGCAGATGGCGGCCCTCGTCGGCTGGGACGGCGCAGCGACGACGTTCCTCGTCTGGGTGTGGGCGACGGTCGCTGGCAAGGACAGTCGGGCCACCGCAGAGCTGGCGTCGGCCGAGGACGATTCGCGTTTCGCCGCCGATGTGGTCCTGATCGCCGCAACCGTCGCGAGCCTGCTCATCGTCGGCCTCGTCTTCGTCCAAGCAGCGGACATGCCCGGCGCGGCGAGGACTGCGGTCGCGGCCGTCGCGGTGCTGAGCCTCATGCTGTCGTGGGCGGCTATCCATACCGTCTACATGCTGCGCTACGCACACCTCTACTACCGCGGGGGTGGAGGGATCGACTTCAACGACGACGAAGCCCCCGACTACCTCGATTT
Source organism: Actinomycetota bacterium (assembly GCA_046729855.1). Classification (GTDB taxonomy): domain Bacteria; phylum Actinomycetota; class UBA4738; order UBA4738; family HRBIN12; genus DATHSY01. Next base: position 41,215 of record JBKPHM010000034.1, read on the forward strand.
CGCCTACGTTGCGTTCACGATTGGGATGACATACCAAGTCTCCGACACGAGCATCACGTCGAGAGCGATCCGGATGGCGGCGCTCCACCACGCCTTCCTCTCGTTCGTTTTCGGCACCGGCGTGATCGCCACCACGGTCAACCTCGTGGCCGACCTCTACAGCTCGTAGCCCGTCCGGATTGAGGGCGGGGCACGTATGAGCGTCGAGGACCCCCGAGACGGCGCGGAGCGCGATCTCCGAGCGATCCTGCGTATCCAGGCGCTCCGCGCGTTCCTCTACGGGCTGGGGAGCGTGCTGATCGGTGTGACGCTCGCGGAGGGCGGGCTCACCGACAGGCAGGTGGGCATCATCTTCACCGCGATCCTGATCGGGATGGCCGTTGGCTCCTTCGTGGTCGGCACGATCGGGGAACGCCTGGGGCGCCGCCGAGCGTACGCCGCGATGCTCGTGCTCGTCGGAGTGGCGGGGACGGTGTTCGCGCTGACGCTCTCGTTCCCCGCGCTCATCGCGGCCTCGCTCACGGGGGCGCTGTCGACCGATCCGAACGAGTCCGGCCCGATCACCTCGCTCGAGCAGGCGATGATCGGCGAGGCGCCCTCGGGCACGCGAATTCGCGTGTTCGGCCGGTACAACGCCATCGCGTTCCTCGCAGGCGCGGTCGGGGCCCTGACGGCGTCGCTCCCAGCGCTTCTCGACGTCAGCGAGCAGCGGTTCCTGCTCACGTACCCAGTGCTCGCCAGCGTTGCCGTCGTGCTCGCGGCACGGCTGAGCCCGGCGGTAGAGGCCCGGCGCGTAAGGGATGACGTCGACGCAGCGATCCGCGCTCGCTCGAGGGCGCCGCTCGGTCGCTCGCGTGGCGTCGTGCTCCGACTCGCGTCGCTGTTCGCGCTTGACTCGTTCGCCGGCGGTTTCGTCGTGCAGTCGTTCGTCGTCTACTGGTTCGGCCGCACCTTCGAGGCATCGACCGAGCTGATGGGCTTCGTCTTCTTCGTTTCGGGTCTGTTGCAAGCGGCATCGTCCGTCGCCGCATCCAGGATCGCGGCGCGCTTCGGGCTGCTCAACACGATGGTATTCACGCACCTGCCCTCGAACGTGCTCCTGATGACGGTTCCGCTCGCACCCACGGTGGTGCTGGCGATCGCGCTCTGGCTCGCGCGCGTATCGATCTCGCAGATGGACGTGCCTGCCCGACAGGCGTACGTGGTCGCGCTCGTCGATCCCGAGGAACGAGTCGCCGCGAGCGCGTACACCAACACGGCTCGATACGTGTCTCGCCCAATCGCGCCGGCGATCGCTGGCTCTCTGATGCAGACCGCAACGGCAGCGCCGTTCCTCATCGCGGGAGCCCTGAAGATCGTGTATGACGTGCTGATCTTCGCGACGTTCCGCAGGGTGCGGCTGCCGGCCTAGTTAAGATCGACCGGCGATCCAGGCGAATCGAAGCTTCGGCGGCGGTTCCCGCGGACTGCTACCGGTGCATGGGCTCGCCACGAGTGGATCGAGCGTGTGAGCGCGAAGGCCCGATCGAGGAGACCCTCGTACCGGCGGATGCGGGACCCTCGTCGGCGTCTCGCTGCCGTGGTGGGTGTTCTGCTTGGGGTGAAGAGCGGAGTGGTGCCCGCGGGTCATCGAGGCTCGGACCGGGCCGGCCGCTCCACGTTGAAAGGAAGGTGGTGTGCGATGAGCAGCGGCGGCAGCGCCAGCGCAGCGGCGGGCGGAGGCGCGATTTACGGTCTGGGGATCTTCGGTGCTTGGGTGTGGTTCTTCCAGCAGGCGGACAGCTTCTTTGAATACGTCCTCGCTGTGTTCCAGGGTCTGTTCTGGCCGGCCTTCATGATCTATGAGGTCTTCCAAGCCCTAGCCAGCTGAGGAGCGAGCCGCTGGGCACGGGCCCCGCCAGGGGACACTCGGGCCGTCAGGCGCCACGCCCCTCGGTGGGATCGGGACTTCAGTGGCCACTCAGCCAGCGATGCTCGTGCGGCCCTTCGGTGGCGCGGCGCGGAAACACTCCCTCGAGCGAGCGGGGGATTCGACGGTGGATCGCCGCGGCGGCGTCGTACAGCCGTAAGACCTGCTCCGGAGGAAGCTGCGGAGCCGACAGGAGCACGACGTCTTCGTTCACATCGACGGCGACCCGCTCGGGGAGGGCGAGGAGCGCCTCCATCATCCGCTGCTCGAGAACGAGATCGCGAACCGCTCGTCCTCTGTCCGAACCGCGAAGCGCCGGTTGAACTCCTCGAGCTCGAGCTCGATCTCCCGCAGGCCGAGGACGTCCCTCAGATCGTCGTCGAGATCGCGCGGTGAGATCCGGAGTCGAGGCGCCGAGGCTCCAAGCGGAACCACGGCGCAGGTCAGCCGGTGCCGCGGCCCGGCCGGACGATCGGGCACCGAGTCCTCGTACCAGAAGTCGAACGCCCGGATCTCGGTCCCTCGTTGGCGCTCCCAGACGACGTTCTCCGTGCCGAGCACGAAACACTCCATGAGAGGGAGGTCGGGTCCGTCGCTCCGCAGCTTGACCCGGGTCGGCGTCCCGGGATGCGGTCAGCGCGCCGGCCGGTTGGTGCGCCGCGCCACGAGCGTCCGACAGGTTCAACGCCGTGTTCACCAGGGAGACGTGGGTGAAGGCCTGAGGGAAGTTCCAGAGAACTGCGTGAACGCCTTTCGGTCTGGGTCGTAGCGATCGTGGCCCTATCGCTCGGAGCTCCACACCGCATATCCTGAGGCACGGGGATCGGGGGCCGTGATCGGGAGACGCTCGACCGTCGCATGCATCGCGCTCGCGACGATCTCGCTCGCGTCGTGCGGTGACCCAGCGAGCACGCGCACCGTCTCCGCGCTTGACGATTCCGCGGTCACGATCGCATCGTTCGACTTTCCCGAGAGCGAGCTCCTGGCGAGGATCTACGCCGGGGCGATCCGGGCAGAGGGGATCCGCGTCCACCTTGTCACGTCCGCGGGCCCACGAGAGATCCTCGAGCCCGCGCTGCATCAGGGTCTGATCGAGCTCCTTCCCGAATACGCTGGCACGGCGGTTCAGTTCCTGGCGGGCGGAGACGTCCCCGCATCCTCCGATCCCGACGTCACGCACCGAAACCTCGTCGGCCAGCTTCTTGGCACCTCGGTCACGGCGCTGTCGCCGGCACGGGCACAGGATGCGAATACGCTCGTGGTAACGTCGGTAACCGCACGCCGTTACGGCCTGGAGACCGTCAGCGACCTCGCGCCGCTGGCGTCCCGATCCGTGCTCGGTGGCCCGCCCGAATGTCCGCGCCGGCCACTGTGCCTGCCCGGCTACGAGCGGACGTACGACCTGGACTTCGCGACGTTCGTGCCGCTCGATGCGGGTGGCCCGCTGACCGTCCAAGCGCTTGTCTCGAACGAGATAGACGTGGGCTTGCTGTTCACCAGCGATCCGACGATCGGCGAACGGGACCTGGTCGAGCTTCGCGACGACCGCGGACTGCAACCGGCGGAGAACGTCACGCCCCTGATCAGGTCGGAGACCCTCGAGCGGTTCGGCGAGCCGCTTCGGCGAGCGACCGACGCGGTCTCGGCGCGACTCACGACGGGCGTCCTCGTGGCATTGAACGGCCAGCTGCTCGCGGGCGCGTCACCATCTCGCGTCGCCGCCGAGTGGCTCGGCCAGGAGGGTCTGAGGTGAGGGACGAGACCCAGCTCGCTGGCCAGCGCATCGGGCAGGGGCCTCATCCGGACGCGGTTCGACGGACCCGCAGACGACGCCGCCCCAGCGGCGAGCCGCCTCCACTACCGCTCAAGCTCGGCCTGAGCGGACTGATCTGGCTCCTGCTCCTCGCGTCGCTCGTGGTGGTCGGAGCGGCGGCGCTCGGGTTCGAACCGCTGCTCGAGCTGGCCCACCGGATCGACGCGCGGATCCTGCAGGCGATCGCCGAGATCAGGATCTCGTGGCTGACCGAGATCATGCGCGCGATCAAGGTGGCGGGATCTGGCTGGGCAGTGGTCGCCACGGCCTGGGCGATGGTGATCGCGCTCGTGATCCTCCGCCGGGGCCGGCACCTGCTCGTATTCATGCTGAGCCTGTTCGTGCTCGAGAACATCGTCGCCGCGATCATCAAGTCGGATACCCGGCCACGGCCCTTCGACGTCTCGATCCTGTCCGGTTGGGGAGGATCTTCGTTGCTTTCGCCGCCGCTGATGTTGTTCGCGGCGGTGGTGCTCGGCGTCTGCTACACGCTCGTTCCCGCCGGGCGCCCTAGGAGCGTGGCCAAATGGTCGGCCGGCGTCGCGATCGTCCTGGTGGCGTTCTCGCGCCTGTACCTCGCCGTGGACCACCCGTCCGACGTCGTCTTGGGGGTCTCGTTCGCCGTGGGTGTCCCGCTCCTTTCGTACCGGCTGTTCGCACCGAACGAAGCGTTCCCGGTGCGGTACCGACGGGGCAAGGCCGCCCACCTCGACGTGACCGGTCCGCGGGGGCAGGCGATCCGCCGGGCGATCCAGGATCAGCTAGGACTGACCGTTGTGGACGTCAAGCCCGTCGGTCTGGCGGGCTCGGGCGGCTCGACGCCGCTTCGGCTGACCGTGGCCGGTGATCCGGACCGGTACATCTTCGCCAAGCTGTACGCGAAGAGTCACGTGCAGGCGGACCGCTGGTACAAGCTCCTGCGGACGGTGCTCTACGGGCGTCTGGAGGACGAGACGCCGTTCCAGACGGTGCGGCGATTCGTGCAGTACGAGGACTACACGCTCCGGCTGCTGCGCAGCGCCGGCCTCCCTGTACCGGAGCCGTACGGGATCGTCGAGATCACGCCCGAGGCCGAGTACCTGATCGCGATGGAGTTCTTCAACGGTGCCGTCGAGCTCGGCGACGCGGCCGTCGACGACGGGATCATCGACCAGGGCGTGGGGCTCGTCGCGAAGATGTGGGAGGCAGGCCTCGCCCACCGCGACATCAAGCCGGCCAACCTCATGGTGCGCGACGGAGAGCTCCTCCTGATTGACGTCTTCTTCGTTCAGGTTCGACCGTCGCCGTGGCGGCAGGCGGTCGACCTCGGGAACATGATGCTCGTGCTCGCCGTTCGCTCCGACGCGGAACGAGTGTACCGACGCACCCTCGATCACTTCACCGCCGACGAGATCGCCGAGGCCTTCGCTGCGACGCGAGGCCTTGCCAGCCCGACGCAACTCCGTGTCGCCCTGAAGAAAGACGGACGTGATCTGCTCACCCAGTTCCGCCGGCTTGCTCCGGAGCGACGGCCCATTGCGATCCAGCGATGGAGCGTGCGGCGCGTGGCCCTCACCCTCGGCCTGCTCTCTGCGTTCGTCGTCGGTGTGTTCGCGGGCGGGGGTCTGCTGGTACCGGTGCAGGACCTCCCGGTGTACACCCCTCCGGGATGCGGGAAGAGCCCGGCGCTGATCCTCGCTGCACAGGCCGTGCCCACGGCGACGAAAGTCCCATGCATCGATGCCTTTCCCTCCGGATGGACCTTCGGCACTGCTCAGATCCATGCGGGCGAGGCGACGGTGTGGCTGAACTCCGATCGCGCCGGATCCCGCGCGGTCGAGGTCCGGCTGGCCGCAACGTGTCCGGACGCAGGGGGGATGCAGGTTCCGAGCGACGAGGTCGGAACGCGCCGGTTCGAACGGCCGAGTAGTCTCAGCCCCGAGCTGTCCGGCGAGCGCTTCTACCTGTTCGAGGGCGGGTGCATCCGCTACCGCTATGCGTTCGCCCCTGGGACGCCTCCCGCCCTGCTGTTCGACATCGACGAGGCGCTCGCCTTTGAGTCCCGCGCCGACCTCGTCGCGTACGTCGAGGAACACGAGGACCAGGTGTTGTGTGGAGCCGGGGCTCGCTGTGCGAGCTGACAGGGGTTAGGCAAGGTCTCTGTGGACTCTCAGCCCGACCATCATTCGGGCACCGGCATCGTCGGCTCGATGACCAGACGTTTCCCGAAGGCCCGGCGGAACTGCTCGCCTAAGATGCCCTGCCTGTAGGGATCGAAGATCGGGGCCGTCAGCACCACCTCGCGTTTCTTCACGACGCATCGGACGGCAAGGCGCTCCTCCGGAGGCATCCGACGCTCGATCTCGTCGGCCAGGGCGAGAATCGCAGCGGCCCTCGCCACACCGGGCACATCTTCCGGTCGGAGCAGCGGACGGTACAGCCGAAGGACGGAGCCATCCTCGCCAGACGCACGGATGACCGCTGCGAGCAGCGCCAGCTTCCGGTGTGAGAACCCGGCCAGGTCGGACTCGATGACGATATCCGCCGCATGGGAGTGCCGGTTGTAGTAGTCGATGCTCCGCCCGATGTCGAGGATGGTGGCAGCCTGCTCGATGCGTTCCCTGACCTTGCGACCCGCTTCCGTATCGAGCGCCTTTACGAGGTCGACGGCAATGGCCGCCCGACGGTCGGACCGGCCCGCGTCCCACGAAGCGAATCGGGAGACCAGGGCTGCGACAGAGGCATGTCGAACCTGTTCCAGAGCCGGAAGCGACTTCCCCAGAAGATCCAGAACGACGCCCTCCCGGACGCCCTGTCCCGACACGATGAGGTCCAGTGCGCCCACGGTCTCCATGATCAGAAGGGTGGTGACGGCGCCACCGACGATCGAGTCCACGCGATCGGCGTTCAGGCCTCGGATCGTCCGGCGCCGGGAGCTCGCGCGCGAGCGGAGCAGGTCCTCGATGTCGCGAACTCGCTCGCGGGTCAGTCGGTAGCCATGGATCCGCGGGATGGGGTACGGGCGACTCTGCCGATCGATCTTGGCAAGGTTTCGAATGCTTCCGCCCGTCCCGATCAGACGCTCGTCCGACCCGAGGGTGGGAACGCCCGCGTCCCGGAGCGCTTCCCGGACGTGATCCCGAAGCGCCTCGAGCTCGCCGAGGGCAGGCGGGTCGCTTCGAAGGTATGTCGCACTCAGGCGGAGGGCGCCAAGCGGAAGGGTCCATGATCGGACGGATCGTCGATCCCGGAACGAGGATGCTTCGACGCTCCCCCCGCCGATATCGATCAGCATGCCGTGCTCGGCGTTCACACCGTAGACGGCGCCTAAGAACCCGTATCGAGCTTCCTGCTCGCCGTCGATCACGGAGACATCGACGTTCGCGGCTCGGCGGACGCGCTCCAGCAGCTGGGCGCCGTTCTCAGCGTCACGGACCGCGGACGTGGCCACCACAAGGACGCGGCTGGCCAACGAAGCCCTGCCGATTGCCGTGAAGTCCTTGAGGGCGGCGATCACCCGAGCGATCGCGTCCTCTCCCAGCTGAGGCCTGGTGGCGATGTCCCGGGCCAAGCGGAGAGGGGAGCGACCTTCGGCAACGATCTCCAGGTGACCAAGCGTCGTCACCTCGAAAACGACGATCCGCCCGGAATTCGATCCAATATCGATGACGGCCACGGGTGAGCGGCCACGTGAAGGGGTGAGACACGATGCAGCTGCCTCAGTCCGCAACGATATCGTCCTTTTCGCTTCGGTCGGGTCGCTCGTCCTCGGCTCGGCGGAGTGCGGGGACTCCCACGAGGAGGTTCGCGGCGGATGCCGTCGCCACACCGAGCGCCGCTCCACCTATCAGGTCCAACGGAAGGTGCGCCCCCACGTACATGCGGATGAACGGCACCGCGATCGCCAGGAGCAAGGCCGCGATCAGCCACCCACGTCGAACGTACGGCGCGATGAGGAGCGTGATAGCCCAGGCGACAGCCGCGTGACCGGATGGATATCCGAGGCTCCCAGGGGCGAACGTCTCCCGTTGCACGACGCCTTCCAGCAACGCCGCGGGACGGCCTCGCCCCACGAATTCCTTGATGACCTTCGCAAGTAGGTACACACCGACGCCGCTGACCGCGAGCGACAAGGCCAGCATCCACCTCTTGAATCCGAGGGCGACCGCCGCGGCGATCGGGATCGTCACAGCCGTTCCATATTGGTTGAGGATCCAAAGGAGTCTGCTGGCACTCCCAGGCAGGTCGTTGATGGCGGTGAAGACGACGATCTCCCACTCGTGGACACCACGTCTCGCCAGGAACGCGCCGGCAAGAAGCACCGCCACGCCGGCGATCATCAAGACCAAGTCGAGTGGCCTACGCCGGACGAGACGCGACGTCATCCGCTCGCCCCATCGTCCCAACGCAAGCCGGCGGTCATCGTCAGGCCGCATCCTAGAGGCCCTGGAAACCTCTCGCGACGTGGACCGCCGAACGCCGCCGTCAGCCACCCCGCGATCGGTCGTGAACGGGTCGCCCAACCGGAGTATGGTCACACGATGGCGTCGGCGAATGCGGCCGGGAAGGCCCGCGAGGCTCTCAGCTGGAAGCGGATCGTCGGCTACGTCATCTCGGTCCTGATCGTGGTCGCAATCTTCTGGTGGGCGATCCCGAAGTTCGCGGACTACCGGGATGTCTGGGCGAAGATGACCACGCTCACTCCGATCGAGGCCTCGTCGCTCGTGGCCGCGACGGCGTTCAACCTCCTGACCTACTGGTGGGCGAACCAGGCGGCCCTGCCGGGCCTCGGCATCGGGAAGGCCGCCGTGCTCACGCAGACGACGACGTCGGTCGCGAACACACTTCCTGCGGGTGGCGCGATCGCGGTTGGGTTGAGCTATTCGATGCTGGACTCCTGGGGGTTCACCGGCACGAGCGTGGCGCTGTACGTCGGCGTGACCGGCATCTGGAACATCTTCACCAAGCTCGCGCTTCCGCTGCTGTCGCTCGTGTTCCTTGCGATAAGCGGCCATCTGACGACGACGTATGTCCTGGCCGCGATCCTAGGCGTCATCGTCTTGGCCGTGGGGGTCGGACTGTTCGCTTTGGTCTTCCGAAGCGAGGAGGTCGCGATCAAGATCGGAGGCTGGCTGGGTCGCGTCGCGTCGTGGTTCCTCCGACTCTTGCGAAAGCCGCCCGTCACGTCGTGGGGGGAGGGTGCGGCGCGCTTCCGTCGTGACACGATCGTACTGGTCGAACACCGATGGCTCCGCCTGACCTTGATGACCGTGCTCAGTCAGGTCGCGCTGTTCTTCGTGCTATTGCTCTCGTTGCGCCACCTCGGCGTCTCCGAGCAGGACGTATCCACCGCGGAGGCGTTCGCCGTGTACGCGTTCTCACGTCTGCTGTCTGCCGTTCCGATCACGCCCGGCGCCGTCGGCGTGATCGATCTGGGATACATCGGTGGGCTGACGGCCTTTGGCGCCGAGGAGAAGGCCGCGATCGTCGCGGCGGTCTTGATCTTCCGAGCACTCACGTACATCATCCAGATCCCGATCGGCGGGCTCACGTACATCATCTGGCGCGTCAAATCGGACTGGCGCCGTCCCGCCGACGCCGCCGCACAGCGGGAGAGAGCCCGCTACTACGCGACCTGATGGGTCAGCGCAGCTTCACCGCCGTGCCGGACGCGCTGATCATCAACATCTGTGATCCGACGGTTTCGTAGTCGATGTCGACTCCGATCACAGCGTCGGCGCCGAGCTCTTTGGCCTGCTGCTCGAGCTCCGCGAGCGAATCGCTCACACCGGACGCGAGCTCGTTCTCGTAGGACTTCGAGCGACCACCGAAGATGTTGCGCACGCCGGCGGTCACATCCTTGAAGACGTTGACACCGAGGACGCCCTGAGCGGCGACGACGCCCAGGTAGTCGGAGACGCTACGGCCCTCGATGCCGGGCGTCGTGGTGATGATCATCCTTGCCCTCCTTCCCTCCCCACCCATCCAGCAGGAGATGCCTTCTCAACAGAGGCAGGCACGAGCACCGATCGACCGAGGTCGTCGAGCGCGCTGCGCACGCCCTGCGCGAACACCTCCACGTCGGGGCAACCGTCCCGGTCGGCGACCGCGGTGAGGTTGAGCTGCCCGGCATACGAGAGCACGGCGACGACGAGCGTGAGGTTACCCATCGTCGGCATCGTAGGGAACAGCTCTAGCAGCTGCGCACCGGCGAGGTACAGCGGCACCGGCGGACCCGGGCATTGGTCACGACCAGGTTCACCGACCGCTGCCGCGGAAACAGCCGGTACCAAACCCGCTGGAAAGCGACGAATCGGAAGATCCCGCTGCCCGCCTGGGGGCGGACCTTGTGCTTGCGCGCGGCCGTCGCGGCGGCGATCAGCTGAAGCCGGCGCACCGCGTCGGGCTCGCCAAGCGGCAGCGGCACCATCATCCACCCGGGCTTGTTGCCCAGAGCCTGCCGGGGCAGCTCTTCGTGCAGGGAGATCGTCACCATCGCGCGCTGCACCAGCCCCTGGACGTCCTCGCCACGGCTCGCCAGCAGCTGGCGCAGGCCCCCGGCCACCGCCGCCAGCACCACGTCGTTGACCTTGGCGTGGTGGGAGTGGGCGATCTGCTTGGTGAGCTCAAGGCGTCCGCGAATGATGGCCAGCCGGCGGTCGGGGCCGACCGGACGGTTGAGGCTGGTCCGTGGGGCGCGCTGCTCGGTGAGGACTCCGCGCCACGCCGGCAGAGCCCGTCGCGCCAGGCGCAGCGTCCTGCGCGGGTGGGCAAGGCCCGACCACCCGCGACCGAGTTCCTGCCCGAGCCGGCGCAGGTTGTCGCGCAGCAGTTCGCTGGCGGTCGGTATGGGTTCTGTCGTCCGGGGTCGTGCGAGCCGGGTGGGCGCGTCGGCGGTCAGGTCCAGCAGCGCTCCGAAAGCGGCCAGCGCGGCGGCGCCGTCGGCAAAGGCGTGATGCAGCCTCAGGAACGCGCCCACGCGTCGGTCTGCAACGCCGGGCAGCAGCCACAGCTCCCAGAGGGGCCGGGCCGGGTCGAGTCGTTGGCGCGCCAGTCGCCGGCACACCTCAAGCAGCTGGGCCTCGCCGGCCGGAACGTCGAGCGCGTGGATCCGGACGTGGTCGGCGAGGTCGAAGGTGGGAGCGTCGACCCACAGTGGCCAGCCCAGACCCAGCGGCGGTCGGTAGAGCAGCTGCCGGAAGCGGGGCACCAGGTGCAATCTCGACTCGAGGTGTCGGCGGATCTCCTCGATCCGGACGCGACCGTCGGGGTCGAGCAGGCGGCTGCCGTCGAGGACGGCGACCCCGCCGATGTCGGTAGACAAGCCGTAGTCGTCCCACAGCAGGAGGAACAGATCCGACGCGGTCAACCGATCAAGGCGACGTTTCTCGGCCATCTCGTCTTCTCCGCTCTGGTTCACACCTGCTTCGGCACGTGCCCGGCGTAGACGAGTCTCATGATCTTGTGCCCGAAGTCGGCGGTGGGCGCGAACATCAGGGGGCAGCCTCCGTCGATCACCGTGATGCCGTGCTGACGGCCGTAGGCGGTGGCGGCGTCGGAGACGCTGCCTGCGCCGGGGCCCCGGTGCATCCACACGTGCTTGATCCCCAGGTCCGCACACTCGCGCATGGTGTCCTCGGCGACCTCGGGCCGCGTTCCAATCACCACCGCCTGGACCCCGCCGGGGATCGACTTCAGGTCCTGGTAGCAGCGGTCGCCCTCGACCTCGTCGGCGTTCGGATTGACCGCGAAGACCTCATAGCCACGCTCACGCAGCCGTCGGTACACGTTGTTGCTTCCGTGCGTCTTGGGCGTGCGCGACACTCCCGTGACCGCCACCCGCTTGTTGGCCAGGAATGCGGATGCGGCTTCCTTCACGCTCTGCATAGCTCCTTGCCTCCTTATTCACGCCTGTCGGCGACCGGAGCCGCCCGTCGCCAGCACCTCAGACGGTCCCCGCCCCGCGCGCGCGGCTCCGGCGGATCGCCCCCACGATCAAGAGTGCCCCAACGGTCAGGAGGATCCCTCCGAACACGAGCGAGCCGACGGCGATTCCCATCAGGGCGGGATAGGTGGCCCCAACGTCTGAGACCACCTCGACCCCCGGTCGTCCGTCGGCGTTCATCACGACCACGGTCCACGCGCCGTTGGCCGGATCCCATGTCAGGGTCTGGGTCCCGGTACCGTTGGCGGAGGCGACCCAGAAGTCCTGCGTTCCAGGAGCAGAACGGGGGATGGCACCGGCGACCGACTGCACGCGATCGCTCCAGAAATCGGAGATGAGCGTATGGCTGACCCCGGCGAGGTAACGGTCGACATCGTTCGAGGGGCCGATTCCGACGAATAACTCCGAGTCAGGGTTCACCGGAGTGACCCGGATACGAATGTCGCCGAGCAGGACCGACGAGTACAGCCAGCCGACCCCTGGCGAGTCGAGTTCGGCCGGCTCGGTCGCCAAGGCCGATCCCGCCGTGGAGAACCGGTGGTCGCCGGTCGTCACGTAGCCGGCCGCGTCGCGGTGCGTCAGGTCGGCCCACAGCACGGTTCCTCCCGCGCCGAGCAAGCCGATCGAGACCAGAGCGAGGATCGTGCCAATCACGAGCGCCGTGATGCGGCCTGCGGTCCATCCCGACGGCCCAGCGGCGGCTTGCGGTCGGGGTGGTATCCCCGCCGAGACCGACCCCCTTCCTTCGCGGCGCGCTGCCTCGGCTGCAGACAGCGCCGTTGATGAAGCTTGGCTCTCGTTCACCGATACCACCCCTTCCGGGCTCGCTTCATGGGATCTGAACCTCGCTGACGCGCGTGATCGTGGTGCGCTCAGCCACGTAAAACGGCAGCAACCGGAGCGCGTCCTCTTCGCTCTTGGCATCCACCGTCCACCAGATCGCGTGCCCGCCCGAGCGGCACGAGGCCAGCGTTTCTCGGTGGCGAAGCGGGCTCTCGTGTCCCTTGAACGAGGTGAACACGACGCCGCACTCATCGGGCGCGTGCCGGTGGTGAAGGAGGTAACGAGACATGCGGCCAGCTTGCCGTCCGACGGCGGGGCCGACATCCGGGTATCACCCTGAGCCGGACCCTGAATTTCCTGCAGCGTCCCGCCGCCGGCAGGACCTTCGACCCTGGCCGCAACAGTACGCGGATTACTTGGCTTACCGGAGCGTATGGTCCGTGCCAGCGAGCACGTCGTCGGACGTGCGGACGAGCTCGATTCGCTCGAGCGCCTCCTCGATGAGCTCGATCGAGGTCGCCCGGGCGCGATCGAGGTTGCGGGCGAACCGGGGATAGGCAAGACACGTCTTCTCCGGGAGCTCGCCGCTCGCGCCGAGGACCGCGGCCACCTCGTGCTTGGCGGGTCGGCGTCGGAGTTCGAGCGAGACCTGCCGTTCTCTGTCTTCGTCGATGCGCTCGATGAGTACCTCCGGGGCCTGGACCCAGAGGTCCTCGCCGTGCTCGACGAACAGGTTCGCGCGGAGCTCGCACATATCTTCCCGTCGCTGTGGGCGCTCGCCGACGGTCGCGCGGTCGCGCTCCAGCACGAGCGCTATCGCAGCCATCGCGCAGTCCGCGAGCTCCTCGAGCAGCTCGCGGAGCCGAGGCCGCTGGTTCTCGTCCTGGATGATGTCCAGTGGGGCGACTCCGCGTCGGTCGAACTGCTCGGCGCGCTCCTGCGCCGACCACCGGCTTCGCGCGTTCTGATGGCGCTTGGGGTGCGGCCGCACCAAACCCCCGAGCGTTTGCTGGGAGCGCTCGAGCGGGCGCGGCGGGAGGCCGTGCTCACTCGTATCGAGCTCGGGGCGATGAGTCCCGCGGAGGCGCGCGCCTTCCTCGGCGGAGCCGTTGAAGCGTCGGACGCGGCAGTGCTCTATGAGGAAAGCGGCGGGAATCCCTTCTACCTCCAGCAGCTCGCGCGCGCGTTCGACCGCGCGAGCGGGGCTGTTTCGGGCGAGGTCGAGCTGTCGTTGTCAATCGGCGTTCCATCTGCCGTTGCTGCCGCGCTCGCCGAGGAGCTCGCGTTGCTATCCGAGCCGGCGCGTCTGGTACTCGAAGGCGCGGCCGTGGCGGGCGATCCTTTTGAGCCTGAGCTGGTCGCGGTCGCCGCGGGTATCTCGGAGGACTCGACGATGGGGGCCATCGACGAGCTTCTGCAGCTCGATGTCATCCGCCAGACGGACGTGCCGCGGCGGTTCCGATTCCGGCACCCGCTCGTGCGCCGCACGGTCTACGAGACCACGCGCGGCGGCTGGCGGCTGGGAGCGCACGAGCGGTGCGCAGACGCGCTCGCCGCACGAGGTGCCCCCGTGGCGGCGCGAGCGCATCACGTCGAGCGCTCTGCGCGCCAGGGCGACGTGGGTGCCGTTGCGGTCCTGCGCAAGGCTGGCGAGGCTACAGCGCGCCTCGCGCCCGAGACCGCTGCGCGATGGTTCGGTGGGGCGTTACGGCTGCTGCCGCAGACCGCGCCGGCGGACGACCGCGTCGAGCTCCTGCTTGCCCGTGCCGGAGCCTTGGCGGCGGCGGGCCATTTCGCCGACAGCCATGAGACCTTGCTGAAAGCGATCGCGATCGTCCCGGAGCGGTCGAGGGTGCTTCACACGACCCTTGCGACGGCGTGCGCCCGGGTGGAGCGCTTCCTCGGGCGATACGAGCAGGCCCATGCTCGACTCGTGAGCGTTCTTCGCGGCCCGCCGGAGCCGGCCTCGGTCGAGTCAGTCGGGGTGCTGATCGAGCTGACGCTGAACGAGTTCTATCGCTCGAGATACGACGCGATGCACGAATGGGCCGGCCGCGCGGTGAGCGCCGCGACGGTTCTGGGAGAGGGGGCCCTGATGGCGGCAGCGCTCGCGATGTCGGCGCTCGCGGAGGCCATGACGGGACCGATCGAAACCGCTCGATCCCACCGCGCCGAAGCCGCAGCGCTGGTCGACGGACTCTCCGACGAACAGCTCTCGCTTCGTCTCGACGCGGCGGCGTGGCTCGCCGCGGTCGAGCTCTACCTCGACCTCTACGCCGAGGCCGATGCTCACGCGAGCCGTGCCCTTACGCTCGCTCGGGCGGCCCGGCGAGGGGATCCCTTCGGCCCGTACCAGATCCTGCCCAGGGTCTGGTACGTACGCGCGAAGCTGGAGGAGGCCGCCGGGCTCCTGGACGGTGCCATCGAGGCTGCGCGCTTGCTCGGGACCCCTCCGGCTCTCGCCGGGAACCTCTTCAACCGCTCCGTGGTTGCGCTCGCGATTGGCGATCTCGACATCGCGCTCGCCACTGCGCAGGAGGCGGTCCAGCTCACGCGCGATCTCGACGGGGGCTTCGTCACGGCCTGGGCGGCGGTGAGGCTGGCCGGCGTCCTGCTCGAAACCGGGCAACCGGTCCGAGCCGTTGAGCTGCTCCTCGGCCGCGCCGGAGGCGAGGCGCTGACGCTCATCCCTGGCGGCTGGAGGGTTCATGGCCTCGAGCTGCTCACGCGATGTTGGCTCGCGGACGATCGCCGCGCCGAGGCCGAGCGCGCAGCCGCCATCGCCGGAGTCACGGCAGCGGCGATGCGGCTCCCGCTCGCGGCCGCTTGGGCCGATCGTGCCGCCGCCGCCGTGGCTCTGCACGGGGGAGATTCCGCCCGCGCCGCCGAACGAGCACTGGCATCGGCCGATGCCGCTGACGAGGCCGGAGCCCCCATCGAGGCCGCGTTGTCGCGCACGCTCGCGGGCCGCGCGCTCGCCCAAGCCGGCCAGGCGGACCGTGCGGTGGTGGAGCTTCAGCGCGCCGCGGCGGCGCTTGACGATTGCGGCGCGCTCCGCTACCGAGAAAAGGCGGAGCGAGAGCTGGGGAAGCTCGGCCACCGCCCCCACCGACGCACGCGACCGGGCAGGTCCGACGGATCTGGCATCGAGTCGTTGACCGAACGCGAAATGCAGGTCGCGCGCCTTGTCGTCGACCGCAAGACCAATCCGGAGATCGCCGCGGAGCTGTTCTTGAGCCGGAAGACCGTCGAGACGCACCTGCGCAACATCTTCCACAAGATGGGCGTCGCGACTCGCACCGCCCTCGCGCGTGCCGTCGAACGCGCCGATCGAGCAGCGAGCGGACGACCGCGATAGGTGTGTTCGGGAAATCAGGGTCGGGTTCAGGGTGACGCCCCGATGTTGGCCGAGCCGCGCGCACGGCAAGATCCACGTATCGCTCGTCGAAGGGCAAGAGACGGCACATCGAGTGCCGCACGTCGAACGAGCACACGAAGGAGGGGGATCATGGCTACGCGTGTCGAAGGTCGGCATGGCTCGGCAGCCTGGGCGACGGCGATGGCGCGATGGCGCCGCGTCGCCTGGGTCGTCATCGTGATCGCGGATGTAGGGCTCCTCGCGTGGGCCGCGATGGCGGCGCTGGCGCCCGAGCGTCTGCCGGGGCCAGATTCGACACCGATCCTGACCGCCGGGTACGAGGGCTTCACCGGGGGCTCGTGGCAGGAGCTCGTCGCCACGGCTCCGAAGACGGCGGACTACACCACCCTGCTCTTCCGCATGTACGGCATCTACGGTGTGGGCTTGTCGTTGCTCGCGGTCTCCATCGCGGCCACGGCCTTCCGACGTGGTGAGCGTTGGGCATGGTGGGCGCTGCTCGTCGGGAACACGATCGGCTACGGCGCGGCAATGGTGTACGACCAGATCGTGGGAGCCATCGGACCGTTCGAGTTGTCGGAATACCTCGGCCTCGCCGCTATCTACGGGTCCCTCGCCATCACGGCTCCTTTCCGCACAGCGTCGTGAATCTCGAAGATGTTCGCGCAGCGTGGCGGCCGGCCAAGATTTCATTGAGGTTCGCGGTGCTCCGGCTTGCCGGCCATGCAGGAGCCAGTGAGCCCACAGGTCGAGTTCCCTCTCCTCTTCCACGGACGAAGGATGCCGCGCTCGTGTCAGGCTCGCCAGATGTGTAGCGCGGTATCGCCGGTCTGCTGGGAGAACGTTTCTGTAGGTGAGACCTCAGCCAGCAGGCGACGAAGATCCGATTCGAAGGCGGCACGGCGGTCTACGAAAAGGTGCGGAGCCGAGGCCGAGACCGAGTGCACGGCCGCGACGACCGGATCGGTGGTCCTAGTCAGGGCCCTTCCGTCACCTTCACAACGTGGTAGGCGGGCGGATGCGGGGCGAGGAACGGGGGGTATAGGCTGCGGGCCTGGGTAACCAGCGCGGCGGGCCCCGACCGACCGGCGAAGGCGGGGCGTGGGCCGTCGCCGGGAGGGAGGGGAAGCCCATGCAGCCGTTGCGACCGCGATGGCAGCTGACCGTAGCGATTCTCGGCGCGATGGTGCTCGTGATCGGCGCGGTCCCTGGTCAGGCCGCAAGCAAGGGCGGCTCGGCCACGACGAAGCGTGGCCTCGATTCCGAGGCCGAAGCAGCCGAGGACGCCGACGAGATCCTCGGGATCGCCTACTCGCTGTCGGCGGTCGCAACGGCGCCGGCAGCGTCCGTCGATGCCGCGGCCTACATCGACGCGTACGCGAGCGCCGCCGACCTCCCGGTCGTGGGCGGATCGTGGACGGAGGTCCAGGACCGCAGCTACGACAACGACGACACCGACTATCGCGATCCCTTCATCTCGAACTCAGGTGCTGGCTGGGCTCACGTCACCGGTCGGATGACGGGGCTCGCGGTGATGCCGGGGACCAACGGTCTGGAGGCGTACGCCGGCGGCGCCGGCGGCGGCGTTTGGAAGACGACGGACGGCGGAGCCACCTGGGCCCCCGTCTTCGATCAGGCCGCGGCCTCGATCGCGATCGGTGCGATCGCGATCGACTCGGGAACCCACGCGATCTGGGTCGGCACCG